>JAZNNQ010000036.1:0-88579 GCA_045580305.1 Eubacteriales bacterium | reverse complement strand
ACTCTTACTGCTGCTATCACCAAGACTCTTGCATTCCAGGGTAAGGCTAAGTACGAGGCATATGATATGATCGACAAGGCTCCGGAAGAGAGAGAGCGTGGTATCACCATTAACACCGCTCACGTTGAGTATGAGACTGACGCTCGTCACTATGCTCACGTTGACTGCCCCGGACATGCTGACTACGTTAAGAACATGATCACCGGTGCTGCTCAGATGGACGGTGCTATCCTCGTAGTTTCTTCTGCAGATGGTCCGATGCCCCAGACCCGTGAGCACATCCTTCTCGCTCGTCAGGTAGGCGTTCCGAACATCGTTGTATTCATGAACAAGGTTGACCAGGTTGACGATGAGGAGCTCTTAGAGCTCGTAGAGATGGAGATCCGTGATCTTCTCTCCTCTTACGACTTCCCGGGCGATGACATTCCGGTTGTAAAGGGTTCTGCTCTTGCAGCTCTCGAAGCTGGCGATGACATCAGTGATCCGGCATATGCTCCGATCCTTGAGCTCATGAACCAGGTTGACACCTATATCCCGACTCCTGAGCGTAAGGCTGACCTTCCGTTCCTTATGCCGGTTGAGGACGTATTCACCATTACCGGTCGTGGTACCGTTGCTACCGGCCGTGTAGAGCGTGGACAGCTCAACTCCGGTGAAGAAGTTGAAATCGTTGGTCTTGCTGACGAGAGCAAGAAGACCGTTGTTACCGGTATCGAAATGTTCCGTAAGATCCTTGATTACGCTGAAGCTGGCGACAACATCGGTGCTCTTCTCCGTGGTATCGCTAAGACCGATATCGAGCGTGGTCAGGTTCTTGCTAAACCCGGCACAATCAACCCCCACACCAAGTTCAAGGGCCAGGTTTACGTATTAACCAAAGAAGAGGGTGGCCGTCATAAGCCCTTCTTCTCCAACTATCGTCCGCAGTTCTACTTCCGTACTACCGACGTTACCGGTGTTATCACCCTTCCGGAAGGCACTGAAATGTGCATGCCCGGCGATAACGTAGATATGGACGTTGAGCTCATCACCCCGATCGCTATCGAAGAGGGTCTCCGCTTCGCTATCCGTGAGGGTGGCCGTACCGTAGGTTCCGGCGTTGTTATCGCTATCAACGAATAATTAGAATTATTCTAAATAGTATTAAACAGGTAGAGCAAATGCTCTACCTGTTTTTTATTTAAAAAGGCACAGACATATTCGTAGTTGAGGCGTAATTGACAATGCGGCTGAAATACCCTAGCCGTAGAGGTGGGTTTGGAAGCTGAACGAAAAAATCTGATCAGGGAATTACGGGCGGCAGGAATTAGGGGGAATATCCTATGAGCGAAAAGTTTGTAACACATTTCAGGTATAATGTCAACCGGAAAAGGGAAAGAGGGCAACCCAACGAAAGTGCCACCGGGGAGAAACATCCCAACACTTTCGAAGATTTACCCTCTTCCAATAAAAATATACCACAGCCCGACCCAACCGTCAACAACAAGCCTTCGCCAAGTTTTGGCAACGATCCACGCAAGAAAATCAAAACTCACTGATGCCATTAACGGCGCAAAGTTTGAAATACTGCCCAAATAAATGGCAATAAAAAGAGAACCCGCTACATCCGTGGGAATAGGTTTAAACCACATGCCCATTATGGATGGAACGAGCTCTGCAATTAGCATAACAGAGTTATTTGACCTTGTCAAATAACTCGCACGATTTTAGAGGCAAAGGCAATGACGCTTTTGTTGACTATATTTTCATGTGGTAGTATTATATACTTGAAAGGAGCGATATTATGAGAAAGATCATTGGCTATCTACCGCTTGTTGTATTCGGACTTCTTTATACTTTCGCAGGGTTTTCTCAAGTGGTGAGCATCGGATTTTTATGGCTGTTTCTTTTTGCAATATCCGGTGTACTTCTGCATAAAGGCTTCTTTTGGGGCGTACTTCCGGGATTGTTGCCGGCTCTCCACCTTATTTATATGGGTGTGGCGGAGCATTCGGGCACAAGCAATATAAACCTTATTGTGGGAATTGTGCTTGTTATTTTCTATATAGTATACGGATGTTATCTGTGTAGGGTTCGGGGTACAATCAATGTTTCCAATAAAGAAATTGCTATTGCCTTTCTTAAAATTTCTTTAAGCTTTATTGCTGTGTTTATCAGTATGTATGTGGGTATTCTGCTTTTAATGATGTTATCGGGCGAAGGAATTAATGATATTATTGCCGGTATAAGCTTTTTTGCAGTCCCCACCCTTACTCTGCCGCTGATCTGGCTTAAAAAGAGGAAAAAGTTCATTATAATTTGGATTATTGCCGCGCTTGTTTACAGCGCGGTACTGGGTGTTAACTATGGAATTATTAAATATGAAGAGAGCATAACCATAGATACAGCGCCTAATATTGACATTTCTCAGTATATGCCCTTTGAAGAAGACTCGAAAATAGTAAAACTTGACAGCCAAACCAAGTTTACCGCGCCACTACCTAAAATTGACGGCGCGGCGGCGCTATTCCCAGTGTACTCGGCATTCGTAAATGCCACATATCCTTCCGACACTAAAATAGGTGACGGAGTATTTTCATATAACAATACACCTTTTGGTTACCAGTTGTTAGCGCAAAAAGAAACTGATATATTTATCGGCGTTTACCCGTCAGAAGAGCAGAAGGAGTTCGCAGAAAATAACAACACCACATTTGTGTATACCCCTATCGGTACAGAGGCATTTGTTTTCTTCGTTCATAAGGATAACCCCATAGAAGATCTTACCACCGAACAAATTAAAAAAATATACTCGGGCGAGATTACAAATTGGGCGCAGATAGGCGGCAAGAATGAGGAGATCGCACCCTTTCAGCGGAATAAAGGCAGTGGAAGCCAAAGTATGTTAGAGCGCTTTATGGGTGACACGCCCATAATGGAAGCGCCAAAAGAGCTTGTCAATGATATGATGGCTGGTATTATTGAAAAGGTATCAAAATACAAGAACAAGACTAATTCAATGGGATTTTCCTTCAGGTATTATGTTGAAGGTATTATTAAAAACCCGGATATTAAGATGATCTCAATTGATGGTATTGCACCAACTACCGAAAACATCAAAAATGGAACATATCCAATTGTCACCCCGATTTATGCGGTGACATATGAAGAAAATACCAATGAAAATGTGGCAAAACTTCTTGACTGGATACTGTCGGACGAAGGGCAGAGCATAGTTGAAGAAACCGGATATGTAGGAATAGGCAGAGAGGATTAACCTCTCTGCCTTTTAAAATGTAAAAATATTCCCGATACAACCGGCACGAGCAAACAAAAGCCGAAAACAACCAAAATATCAGCACCGCCCAAGGGGACAGCCTGGAAAATTTTAGAGAAAAATGGTGTGTAAACCACTAAATACATAAAAAATACCGAGGCCAGCGCTGAAAGCAGAAGGGACTTATTATTAAAGAAGGAAACGGAGAATAAACTTTTGCGCTCACTTTTACATTCAAAAACATGTATAAGTTGTGTCAAGGTAAGAGTTAAAAGAGCGCCGGTACGGGCGAGTGATAAATCGCCGTGTTTTACATACAGAATATAGAAGACCGCAAGAGTGGTAAGCCCAATAAGAAGTCCTCGCACACAAATAGTTGCAAGCAGCCCGTTTGAAAATACAGACTCATTTGCACCCCTCGGTGGCGTTTTCATAACACCGCCATCTGCCGGCTCTAAGCTAAGAGCAATTGCAGGCAGTCCATCGGTAACGAGATTAATAAGTAAAATCTGTATTGGTATTAAGGGTACGGGCAGACCTAACAGCATAGCGAAAAACATAGTCACCACCTCGCCGATATTGCAGGAGAGCAGGTAGCGTATGAATTTTCGTATATTTTGGTAAATAACGCGGCCCTCCTCGACCGCACTGACCAAGGTTGCGAAATTATCGTCCAGTAATATTACATCCGCGGCGGACTTTGTCACATCCGTACCGGTAATTCCCATTGAAACGCCGATATCCGCCTCCTTGATTGCGGGCGCGTCATTCACGCCGTCGCCGGTCATAGCCACAATATGACCCTGCGCCTTAAGGGCGCGAACGATCCTCAACTTGTGAGCAGGTGTAACGCGGGCAAAGACCGAAATGCTCGGTAGCAGACGGGAAAGTGCATCGTCATCTAATTTGTCAAGCTCACTACCCGTAACCACACGGTCGCCCATGCTGAAAATACCCACCTTTTCAGCGATTGCGCGAGCGGTAAGTCCGTGGTCACCGGTAATCATAATCGGGCGAATTCCCGCACTTTTGCATTTTTTGACAGCATTGTATGCCTCTCGCCGCGGCGGGTCGAGAAGTCCCATAAGACCCAAGAAAATAAGGCCATTTTCCTCGAGCACATCCTCGCGGTAAGCAAAAGCTAAAACTCTGAGCGCATCCCGCGCCATTTTTTCGTTTTGAGAGAGTATTCTTCGTCTTACCGTGTCGGTTAACTCGCGAACACCGCCCGCCGACATAAAATGTGTGCATTTTGAGAGAAGTACATCGGGCGCGCCTTTTGAATAGGTGCGGTATGACCCGTCTTTTTGTGTCAGTACCGACATCATTTTCCGCTGTGAGTCGAAGGGCAGTTCACCGCATATGGTGTGTGGCAGATTTTTTCGCAAGACACCTGCTTTTTCCGCAAATAACAGAAGTGCACACTCGGTCGCCTCGCCAAGGACAACCGGTTTTTTTCGTTTATACGACAAGGTGGCGTTATTGCAAAGCACCGCCGCGTTCAAAATAAGCTGAGTTTGCATATTCTTGGCGCTTTTAATGTTGTCTGTATCGATTATTTTTTCGGGCAGAGCCAGGGATAACACGGTCATTTTGTTTTCGGTTAGAGTTCCGGTCTTGTCGGAGCAAATAATATCAGCGCAGCCCAAGGTTTCCACCGCGTGAAGTTTGCGACACAGTGCGCAGCGCTTTACCATACGGTTTATCGAGAGGGCGAGGGCAATGGTAACAATGGCAGGCAGTCCCTCGGGTACCGCGGCAACCGACAGCGAAATTCCCGTGAGCAGCATATCTAAAATTTCCTCACCACGCAAAATGCCGGTGATGGCAACAACCGCGCAAATGAGGAGCGCGCCGATGCCGATATATTTGCTGAGCTGTGCAAGGCGTTTTTGCAGAGGTGTGGCTGAAACCTCGATTCCGTCAATAAGTCCGGCGATTTTACCCATTTCCGTCGCCTCGCCGGTTCTTGTAATACTAATGGTTGCCACACCTGCTGATACACAAGTGCCCATATATACTGCATCGCCTATTTTTTTATCAACGCCAAGTGACTCGCCGCTCAGCATAGACTCATCCACTGATAGGGAAGCACAGGTGAGCACCTCGCCGTCTGCGGGGATGCTATCACCAGCCTCTAACTTTACAATATCACCGGGAACGATTAGGGTGACTTCTATTTCGCGAGTTGCACCGTCACGGACAACCGTTGCCGAAGGGGAAACAAGTGCGCCTAATTTTTCAAGGGTCTTCTCGGTCTTGAATTCTTGAATAAAGCCTAAGAGAGCATTTAGAACAACTATCGAAGAAATGGTTATCGCCTCAACGAATTCACCCATTGTAAGGGAAATCAGCGTTGAAATAAGTAAGATTATAATAAGCGCATCCTGAAATTGTCCCACGAACAATTTGAAGGCACTGCTTTTTTTCTTGTTTTTTATTCTGTTCTCACCATACTCCTTTAAAAGTCGGCGCGCATCAACCTCGGATAATCCTTTATGCATCGTATCTTTTCCTTTCCCTTTAGATACTTAGATATTTATGCGCCGGGGGACAAGGATATGCGAGATTTAGGGCGGGAAAAGGAGAGAGAAAATGCATATTTAATATAAAAAAACGCTCATTTTTATGCAGTATACATAAAAACGAGCGTTTGTTATTGGCTAAAATTAACAAAATAAAAGCTTCGCCTTGACAAGCGAAGCTTAAAATGTTACAATGATAGTCTAAATTATAGTGCCTTCGTAGCGCTATTTTTGCAATTCATTATAACATGAGTTGCGCAGAAAAGGCAAGAAAACACCAAGTAAAAAAGCCAACAGACCCGGGCGTGTCAGAAAACGACACGGCACATACTACTACGATACGGGAGTGATAATCTAATGGTAAGAGATGTCCAATACGGAAGAACCGTGCGTAAGAGCTTTGCCAGACTGAATGAGATTTTGGAGATGCCGAATCTTATTAAGGTCCAAAAGGATTCTTACAAGTGGTTCCTCGAAACAGGTCTGAAAGAGGTCTTCAATGATGTTGACACTATTTCCGACTACTCCGGAAATCTGGAGCTTTCCTTTATGGACTATGTTTTGGAGGAAACTCCGAAATACACCGTTAAGGAATGTAAGGAAAGAGATGCAACATATGCTGCGCCCTTAAAGGTCAAGGTTCGCCTCCGCAATAAGGAAACCGAGGAGATTAAAGAGCAGGAAATCTTTATGGGTGATTTCCCCATAATGACAAAGACAGGCACCTTTATCATTAACGGTGCTGAGCGTGTTATTGTTTCTCAGCTCGTTCGTTCTCCGGGCATTTATTATGAAGCAAGAAGAGATAAGTCCGGCTCTGCTATATATGCGGCAACTGTTATTCCGTACCGCGGTGCATGGCTTGAGTACGAGACCGATTTAAGTGATATTTTCTATATCCGTATTGATAAAAACAGAAAGTTACCGGTAACCACCTTTATCCGTGCTCTCGGTGTTGCTACCAATGAGCAAATCAAGGAGTTATTTGGTGAGGACGAGCGCATTGTCGCAACCCTCGAAAAGGACACTTCTACCGATCAGGACAGTGCACTCATCGAGATCTACAAGCGTCTCCGTCCGGGTGAACCGGCTACCGTCGACGGTGCTCGCACCCTTATCAATAACTTGTTCTTTGATGCGCGTCGTTATGACCTTTCCAATGTAGGTCGCTATAAATATAATAAGAAATTAAACATCGCAACCAGAATTGCCGGAAAGCAGCTTTTAAATCCGGTTGTTGACCCCCGCACAGGTGAGATTATTGCCGAGCCGGGTGAAATCCTCACTCGTGAGCGCGCGCAGGAGCTTGCTCGTCTGGGCGTAAATGAGGTTGTTTTAGACATTGACGGTCAGGCTGTCAAGGTGTTCGGCAACGGAATGGTTGATATGGCTGATTTCGTTGACTTTGACCCCAAGGAAAAGCTTGGCATTACCGAAAAGGTTCGTTTCAGCGTTTTAAATGAGCTTTTATCCTCCTACGAGGGTGAGGAGCTTTTAGAGCAGATGGCTCTCCGCATTGACGAGCTTATCCCCAAGCACATCATTATAGATGATATTTTTGCATCTATTAACTACTTAAATTGTCTTGCACACGGTGTGGGTACCGATGATGATATCGACCATCTCGGCAACCGTCGTCTCCGTTGTGTAGGTGAGCTTTTACAGAACCAGTTCCGTATCGGTTTTGCCCGTATGGAGCGCGTTATCCGCGAGCGTATGACCATCCAGGATCTTGATGTGGTTACTCCGCAGTCCCTTATCAATATCCGCCCGGTTACCGCTGCAATCAAGGAGTTCTTCGGCTCATCACCCCTTTCTCAGTTTATGGATCAGACCAACCCCTTAGCTGAGCTTACACACAAGCGTCGTATGTCAGCTCTTGGTCCGGGCGGTCTTTCCCGTGAGCGTGCATCCTTTGAGGTGCGAGATGTTCACTACAGCCATTATGGCCGTCTCTGCCCGATCGAGACCCCTGAAGGTCCGAACATTGGTCTTATTTCGTACCTTGCATCCTTCGGTCAGATCAATGAGTATGGCTTCATTGAAGCACCTTACAGAAAGATCGACAAGGAGACCGGTAAGGTAACTGATATTGTCGAGTATATGACAGCAGATATTGAGGATCAGTATATCGTCGCTCAGGCAAGTGAGCCGCTCGACGAGAACGGATGCCTCAAGAATGAGCGTATTACCTGCCGTATGCGAGCTGAAATTATCGAGGTTGATCGCGCTCGCGTTGACTATATCGATGTTTCTCCCCGAATGATGGTTTCCATTGCTACCGCGATGATCCCGTTCCTTGAGAACGATGACGCGAACCGTGCACTCATGGGCTCTAACATGCAGCGTCAGGCTGTACCGCTTGTTAAGCCTGAGCAGCCGATCGTTGCTACCGGTATGGAGTACAAGGCTGCTGTTGACTCCGGCGTTTGTGAGCTTGCTGACGGTGACGGTGTCGTTACCAGAGTCAGCGCTGATGTTGTCACCGTCAAGTACGACGATGGCGAGATCCGCGACCATAAGATTACCAAGTTTATGCGCTCCAACCAGGGCACTTGTATCAACCAGCACCCGATCGTTAAGGTTGGTGAGAGAGTTACCAAGGATTCTGTACTTGCAGACGGCCCGTCCACTTGCAACGGTGAAATTTCCTTAGGTAAGAATGTTCTCATCGGCTTTATGACCTGGGAAGGTTATAACTACGAGGATGCTATCCTCTTGAATGAGCGCCTTGTCAAGGATGATGTTTTCTCCTCAATCCACATTGAAGAATATGAGACCGAAGCTCGTGATACAAAGCTCGGTTGTGAAGAAATTACCCGTGATATCCCCAATGTTGGCGACGATGCGCTTCGTGACCTTGACGAGCGCGGTATTATCCGCATCGGTGCTGAGGTAAGAGCCGGCGATATCCTTGTCGGTAAGGTTACACCTAAGGGTGAGACCGAGCTTACCGCTGAAGAGCGCTTACTTCGTGCGATCTTCGGTGAAAAGGCACGCGAGGTTCGCGACACCTCTCTCCGTGTACCCCATGGTGAGAGCGGTATCATCGTTGATGTTAAGGTATTTACCCGTCAGAATGGTGACGAGTTAAGCCCGGGCGTTAATATGGTTGTTCGCTGCTACATCGCAAGAAAGCGTAAGATTTCTGTCGGTGATAAGATGGCGGGTCGCCACGGTAACAAGGGTGTCGTTTCCCGTATTCTGCCTCAGGAGGATATGCCGTACTTACCTGATGGTACTCCTCTTGATATCGTTCTTAACCCCCTTGGCGTACCTTCTCGAATGAACATAGGCCAGGTTTTAGAGGTGCATCTAGGATATGCAGCAAAAGCTCTCGGCTGGAAGGTTGCAACCCCGGTATTCGACGGTGCAAACGAGGAGGATATCGAGCAGACACTTATTAAGGCAGGCCTTGAAAAGGACGGTAAGAGCTGGCTCCGTGACGGACGAACAGGTCTCCCGTTTGACAACAAGGTTACTGTTGGTTATGTATACTTCTTAAAGCTCCATCACTTGGTTGACGACAAGATGCACGCCCGTTCAACCGGTCCTTACTCACTTGTTACACAGCAGCCGCTGGGTGGTAAGGCACAGTTCGGCGGTCAGCGTTTTGGTGAGATGGAGGTTTGGGCTCTTGAGGCTTATGGTGCAGCGTACACCTTACAGGAAATCCTCACCGTTAAGTCTGACGATGTTGTGGGTCGTGTCAAGACCTATGAGGCAATCGTTAAGGGCCACAATGTTCCCAAGCCGGGTGTTCCGGAATCCTTTAAGGTACTTGTCAAAGAACTTCAGTCACTCTGTCTTGATGTCCGTGTTCTTGATAAGAATATGGAAGAGATCGAACTTCGTGACGAAGATGATGAAGATGTATTTGCTAAATTCCATCGCGATGAAGAGACCTATGTTATGGACACTGACCTTGATAGCGCAGGCTATACTATGGATGATGCCGATGACGAGGTTGAGCCGGTAGATGACGGCTTCGCAGATGATAGCGAGTTCGGTGATGATGCATTTGGCGAAGACGATGCGGATATTTTCCAGGATTCTGATGACTAATCAGTTTGGATACAAAATTTAAGAAGGAAGGATTTTGCAGATTATGAGTTATACTACCTTCGAAGCAATTAAAATCGGTCTGGCATCTCCGGATATGATCCGCGAGTGGAGCCACGGCGAAGTAAAAAAGCCGGAGACCATAAATTATAGAACACTCAAGCCTGAAAAGGACGGCCTTTTCTGCGAGCGCATCTTTGGCCCGATGAAGGACTGGGAGTGTCATTGCGGTAAGTATAAGAAAATTCGTTATAAAGGCAAGATTTGTGACCGCTGCGGCGTTGAGGTTACCAAGGCTAAGGTTCGCCGTGAGCGTATGGGTCATATCGATCTTGCAACACCGGTATCACATATCTGGTATTTTAAGGGTATTCCGTCCCGTATGGGCCTTATCCTTGATATGTCACCCCGTCTTTTGGAAAAGGTGCTCTATTTCGCATCCTATATCGTAATTGATCCGGGCAATACTCCGCTTACAAAGAAGCAAATTCTCTCTGAAAAAGAGTATCGCGATTACAAGGTTAAGTACGAGGATGATTTCCGTGCAGGTATGGGTGCAGAAGCTGTTTATGAGCTTCTTGCTGAGATGGATTTAGATGCACTTTCCAAGGAACTTCGTGACGAGCTGCGCGATGCTACCGGTCAGAAGAAAGTCAGAATTGTAAAGCGCTTAGAGGTTGTTGAAGCGTTCCGCTTATCCGGCAACCGTCCTGAGTGGATGATTATGACAATTCTTCCGGTTATTCCGCCGGAAATTCGCCCGATGGTTCAGCTTGACGGTGGTCGCTTCGCTACAAGTGACTTAAATGACCTTTATCGTCGTGTAATCAACCGTAACAACCGCTTAAAGAGATTACTTGACCTCAAGGCACCTGATATCATCGTCCGCAACGAGAAGCGTATGCTTCAGGAAGCGGTGGATGCTCTTATCGACAATGGTCGTCGCGGCAGACCGGTCACCGGTCCTAATAACCGCGCCCTCAAGTCTCTTTCCGATATGCTTAAGGGTAAGCAGGGTCGTTTCCGTCAGAACCTTCTCGGTAAGCGTGTTGACTATTCAGGCCGTTCTGTTATCGTTGTCGGCCCTGATCTTAAGATCTACCAGTGTGGTCTTCCGAAGGAAATGGCTCTCGAGCTGTTCAAGCCCTTCGTTATGAAGAAGCTTGTTGAGGACGGTCACGCAAATAATATCAAGAGTGCAAAGAAGATGGTAGAGCGCCAGAAACACGAGGTTTGGGACGCTTTAGAGTCGGTTATCAAGGACCATCCGGTTCTTCTTAACCGTGCACCTACACTTCACAGACTTGGTATCCAGGCGTTCGAGCCGGTACTTGTTGAAGGTCGCGCAATCCGCTTACATCCGCTGGTTTGTACCGCGTACAATGCGGACTTCGACGGTGACCAGATGGCGGTCCATGTACCGCTTTCTGCTGAGGCGCAGGCTGAAGCTCGCTTCCTTATGCTCTCCGCTAACAACCTGTTAAAGCCTCAGGATGGTAATCCTGTTACCGTTCCGTCTCAGGATATGGTTCTCGGTTCCTACTACCTCACAATCGAGCGTGAGGAGCCGGGTACAGGCAAGATATTTGCAAATATGGACGAGGTTATTCTTGCTCTTAATGAGAAGGTAATCGGCCTCCACGCTCCTATCAAGATGCGTATAACCCGCGAGGTTAACGGCGTTATGAAGAGCGGAATTGTAGATTGTACCGCAGGTCGTCTTATCTTCAACGAGCCGATCCCCCAGGATTTAGGCTTTGTTGACAGAAGTGACCCCGCACACGAGCTTGACCTTGAGGTTAACTTCCTTGTTACCAAGAAAGAGCTCGGTAAGATCATTGCCAAGTCCATCGAGAAGCACGGCTTTACCCAGACCGCAGAGCTTCTTGACCGCTTAAAGGCTTTAGGCTATAAGTACTCCACCCAGGGTGCTATTACCATCTCGGTTTCCGATATGGTTATCCCGAAGGAGAAGTACGAATATATCAAGGCATCTGAGGACAACATCACCAAGATCGAGCAGCAGTTCAAGATGGGCTTCATTACCGATGACGAGCGTTATAACTTAGTTATCGATGAATGGACAAAGACAACCAAGGATGTTACAAACGCCCTTGAGAATTCTCTTGACCGCTTCAACCCGATCTATATGATGGCTCACTCCGGTGCGCGTGGTTCTATGAACCAGATCCGTCAGCTTGCAGGTATGCGTGGTCTTATGGCTAACACTGCAGGTAAGACAATCGAGATTCCGATCAAGGCTAACTTCCGTGAAGGCCTTTCAGTTCTTGAATACTTCATTTCATCCCGTGGTGCGCGTAAGGGTCTTGCTGATACCGCGCTCCGTACTGCGGACTCAGGTTACCTTACCCGTCGTCTTGTTGATGTATCCCAGGATGTCATCATTCGTGAGCATGACTGTGGTGCACACGACGGTATCGAGGTTTACGAGATCAAGGACGGCAACCAGGTTATCGAGCCCTTCAAGGATCGCTTAATCGGCCGCTATCTTGTTGAAGATGCTATTGACCCCAAGACCGGCGAGGTTCTTGTTTCCAATGATAAGCTTATGGATGGCGAGGACGCTGCTAAGATTATCGGCGCAGGTATCGAGCGCATTAAAATTCGTTCTACCCTCAAGTGCCGTGCGAAGTATGGTGTCTGCTCCAAGTGTTATGGTGCAAACCTTGCTTCCTCCGGTCCGGTTAATATCGGTGAATCCGTTGGTATCATCGCTGCACAGTCTATCGGTGAGCCGGGTACCCAGCTTACAATGCGTACCTTCCATACCGGTGGTGTCGCAGGTGACGATATTACCCAGGGTCTTCCCCGAGTTGAAGAACTTTTCGAGGGCAGAAAGCCCAAGAAGATGGCTATACTTGCTGAGATTTCAGGTAAGGTCAGCTTCGATGAGATCAAGAAGAATGCTCCTCGTACCGTTGTTGTCACCAACGATAAGACCGGTGAGGCTGCAAACTATCCGATCCCCTTTGGTGCAACTATCAAGGTCAAGGACGGTCAGGAAATTGTTGCCGGTGACGAGCTTACAGAGGGTGCACTCAACCCCCATGATGTACTCAGAATTCTCGGCGTTTCCGCTGTACAGAACTACCTTATCCGCGAGGTACAGCGTGTTTACCGTCAGCAGGGTGTTGATATCAATGACCGCCATATCGAGGTTATTGTTCGTCAGATGCTCCGCAAGGTTCGCGTTGATGAGCCGGGCGATACCGAGCTTCTCTCCGGTGCAATGGTAGATGTTCTTGAGGTTGAGGAAGCAAACGAGAAGATCCGTGAGCGTGTTGCAAATGGTGAAAACCTTGTTGAAGCTACAATTATACCTGTCCTTTTAGGTATTACCAAGGCTTCTCTTGCAACCGATTCCTTCCTCTCTGCAGCATCCTTCCAGGAGACAACTCGTGTTCTTACCGAGGCGGCTATCAAGGGTAAAATTGACCCGCTTCTCGGTCTTAAGGAGAATGTCATTATCGGTAAGCTTATCCCTGCCGGTTCAGGTATGGCACGCTATCACGATTTTGAAGAAGTAGTTGTTCCCGACGACGCACAGTAATTAAATAAACAAGGGTGGTCACGGCCACCCTTGTTTTAATATCATATGGAGATGGTATTATGAACGAAAGACTTAAAAAACAAATTGATTTTATTCTCGAAATCGATAAGGAGAAAAATATAATACGACAGGCGCATCTTATCGGCGAACATAGGCGGGAAAATGACGCTGAGCACGCATGGCATATGGCAATAATGATTTACCTTTTACGCGAATATGCAAGCGAAGAGTTCGATGTAGGTAAGGCGATGATGATGGGGCTTATTCACGATATTGTTGAAATAGATGCGGGGGACACCTATGCATATGACGCGGAGAATAAGAAGACCCAAAAGGAGCGTGAAGAAAAGGCTGCTGAACGAATTTTCGGCATTTTACCCGAGGACCAAAAATACACCCTTAAAAGTTTATTTGAGGAATTTGAGGCGGGAATAAGCCCTGAGGCGCGCTTTGCGCGAGCAATGGATTGCTTCCAACCGTTACTTCTCAACGATGCGAATAACGGAAACGATTGGAAGTCGCACGGGGTAAGAAAAAGCCAGGTTATAAAGCGCCAGGAATATGCAAAATTATGTGCCTCTGAAATTTGGGATAGATCTATGGAGATCGTTGACGATAATACCCGCAAAGGAAGCCTTATCGACGATTGACAAAAAGCAAATAAAAATAGTATAATTGCAAGGTGAGTAAGCCAGACAGTCGCGGGTGCATACCGAAAGGTAGCACACGAGGAAAGTCCGAGCTCCACAGGGCAAGGATAACGGGTAACGCCCGCCGAAGGCGACTTCAGGAAAAGTGCAACAGAGAGATACCGCCACGGATTACCGTGGTAAGGGTGGAAAGGTGAGGTAAGAGCTCACCGGCCGGCTGGAGACTGTCCGGTCATGCAAACTCTATCCGGAGCAACACCGTGAGTGGAAACCGAGGGAGCTTATCACTCCCGGGAGAGGCCCGCCCTGGCCGTTTCTCAGAGGTGGCTGAAGCCGTGTGGCAACGCACGGTTTAGATAGATGACTGTCAAATACAGAACTCGGCTTATAGACTTGCTCACATCTAAGAAAATAAAGGAGAAGTGATGATCACTTCTCCTTTTTTCGCTTTATTGTAAGAATAACGCCCATAATGCAGGGTAATAGCAGTTGCAGTGGCAGAAGAATATACAGATTAAGATTACCCTCAATTCGTGAGCGCAGACTCATCATATTCCAATATAAAAGTTGTGTTCCGCTGGATATAATGAGAGCAAGGGGCAAGAGATAGGCGCTAAATGATCGGGTTTTGAAAATATGCGCTATTGCGGTGGCGGCAAAATATAAACTTACGGTCTGGCGAACAAATATGAAAAATGTCATTGCAACTGAGGTCAAAATTTCCATATGCTGAATATAAGCACCCACATTGCGAATGGATAAAATAGTAAATACCGGGAAAAATTCATTCGCTACCTGGACACCGCCAAGGGTGAGAACGGTAAAAGCGGCGATGACCGATACCATTGCGGTAGCGGAAATCAGTGCAATAAGCATCGCTTTACGCCGCTTTGCACTTTTGCGGATATGAGGATAAATGCAAAACAGCAAAAGCGCGTCACCAAATTGATTTGTAAAAACGGTAAGCGCACTTTTCGCGGTGGGAAGGATACCGTTTTCCAAAATCGGAGTTATATTTTTCACATCAAGCTGGGGCAGACCGAAAAATATAAAACAAACAAATGTAAAAAGCGCGAAATAAAAAAGAAGGGTGTTTCCCTGCGATAAAATCCGTAATCCGGATTTAAGTCCCCACGCCGCAAGCACTAAAATCGCAAGGGGGAGCACGATCTGCGGTGTTTTTGTAAGGGCGGTAAGCTGTGTGAATCTTCCGAAAAGCGCCATTGATGTGGTGCAGGAGAGCAGGGCGTAAAGCAATAAAATCGCACTTAATACCTTACCTGTCACCCTGCCAAAAGCGAAATCCATCATCTCGAAAAAAGAATTAAAGTCGTGTTTGTCCAAAACCGCGCTTAAAAGCCACCAGATGAGAGCAGCTAAGACAGATGCAAAAATATATGCGAGCCACACATCTTTTCCGCAGTCGGCTCCAAAAAGCAGTGAATAGGAATTGCAGAGAATAAATGTTATAACAAGTGAGATGCCCTGCTTTGTTGATATGGTCTCCATTTTATCCTCCTAACGGGAAAATACGGACACAAGTCCGGAAAGAGAAGCGCCCACATGGTCAAGACTCAAGGCGTAGGACGCAGGAAGTGATAGAACAAGTGCAATAATCACAAGCACACGGTAAAGGTATCGCTCTCTTTTGCCGGTGAAATCGGTTCTTTCAAAGAATAACAGAGCGCCGTAAATAGCGGGGAGAATAAAAAGTGTCATAGCATCACCTCTTTATAAGTCCGGTACTGTTAAGTGCTGTGTGCACCTTGTAATCGTTGTATGAAAGGGGATTACCGAAAGGCTTTGCCATCAATGACCGTATCTGTTCCGACACAAGGGCTTTCGCCGCCTCCTCAACCTTTTTTCTGTTCTCGCTGTCCATACCGTCAAAGGGTTTGCTTGAACTTGAAAGGGAGAGGGTGATATCCACGCGATATGTGCTATTTACCCGGGTGAGCTTGGTACGCAAAATCTCTAAGGAAAGAGTGGAATCATCCACCGTAACATCGGGCAGATAGCCACCGGATGAAGGATCTTCAAGAAGAGAAAAAATCTGTGTCTCCGTACCGCTAATATACCCCGCAAGAGCGCGACTTTTAATAACAGCGCTACCCTCTATAACGGGATGTTCGGATAGGTGCACAGCAGGGATCAAGGTATACGGAAAATCCCTCTGCAGCTGCCATAACTCACAGCGTTTAAAGCGACGGGACGGCTCTTCATTTTCCAGAATGTTGGATAAATGCACGCTGACCATAATATCCCGCGGCGTTTTGGAGTTCAATATTTCACGAGCAGATACGCCCTGCGACACCAGTAGATTTACATTTGAATATATATCCTGCGCGCGGGACACTACATCCATTACGGCGAAAAGGTGTTCTCGAGCTACGGTTTCGCTTATTATAATTACCTCGGTGTGTCCCCAATAAAGTTTTTTGCCCGCTGACATAATAGCGTCTCGCACAGCGTCGAATATGGTAGCACCGCTGCTTTCTATAATTACACCTTCACTTGCGGAGAGGGATGCCGGCTCGCCGGTTATTTTGACGGTTTCTATGCACACAGTGTATTTACCGTCAATATAATCCACTCCCATACCCAGCACATAGTTTTGCATATTAAGCTCGGTATAATCCCAGCAGGAGCAAAGGCAAAAGATAAGCGGGATGAAAAGTAAGATCCGTTTCATAAATCAGTTCTTTCTCCTTAGGCGTGTGAGATTTCTTCGCTGAATAGCGGCGGGTCGACGGCGCATTACCCACCAGGGCGAGCGGATATATACATCCTTAATCTCCTGGGGTTTTAAAGCTGAAATGTAGCTTAAATAGGGCACATCAAAGGATTTTAAGGCGGATAAATGCACGAGCAGTGCGATAACACCAAGTGAATAGCCGTAAATTCCGAGGGTAGAGCACAAAATCAGAATGACAAATCGGTAAATGATAGTTTCAATATCCAGCTTTGGAGTTAAAAATGAGGTAATAGCGCAAACTGCCACGATAATTATCATCTCCGCGGAAACAATACGCGCAGAAACAATGCTCTGCCCCAAAACAATGCCGCCCACCGTGCCGATAGTGCCGCCGATGGGTTTTGGCAACCTAAGCCCCGCCTCGCGCAACAGGTCAAATAAAAGCAGGAGAATTACCATCTCCAGGGCAGCGGGGAAGGGTACTGCGTCCCGTGAATTAACAATGCTTAAAAGCAAATTAAGGGGTATCATTTCCTTGTGATACGAAATGAGAGCGACATAAAGTCCGGGCAGGCTTATACTCAAAAAGAACGAAAGATACCGCAAAATACGGGTAAAACCCGCAAAATAGAAGTTTGAATAATAGTCCTCATTTGACTGGAAATTTTCGACAAATAAAAATGGAACGGTAAGTGCAAAGGGACTTCCGTCGCAAAGAATTGCAACCCGTCCCTCGAGCAATTTACCTACAACCACATCCGGTCGTTCGGTTGTGCCCACGGTTTTGAAGGGGGAATAACGACTGTCACCGCATAACTCCGCAAGGTAATTTGAGTCAAGGGCTGAGTCTATTTCATATCGATTTATACGCGCCTCAATTTTTTCGATTAACGACTCAGTACAAAGGCCCTCAATGTAACTTAAGCACACTCGTGTCTTTGTAACCTTGCCGACCTCAATGGTCTTAAATTTAAGTTTCGGATTTTTAACCTTACGGCGCAAAAGCCCCATATTAAAGACCAGCACTTCGCAAAAAGCCTCTTTAGGGCCGCTTACAGTGTTTTCGGTCTCGGGCATACTGATACTTCTTGCAGGATAGCCCTTGGTATTGGCGGCGCAAGCCAGAGGGATACCGTCAATTAAAATAAGTGTATCGCCAATTAAAAGTGAGGACAGCGCCTCCTCTACATCGGAAAAGCGCTTTATTTCGTTGGCCTCTAAAATTTTTTCGGTCACCGTATCGATAAGATAGGGCAGCTGCCTTATGTTTTTAAGCTCAGCATTAATGAGCGGTGAGATAATATGGTGGTCAATAACCTGAGTGTTGGTAAGGACTTCGGTAAAAATCACACAACCCTTTAAATTTTGGGCGGTTTTATTCTCAAAAGTTCGATAAACTACCGTGTTATCGTTCTTTAACAGATCTTTTACCATACTCATATCCTTGCTTAACTGCCCTGTAAATGTCATCTGAACTCACTTCCTTTCTTATAATTTTTGACAAAAGAAGGAAATTTATTCGTTAATTATTTATTTACAGATTATTAACACATTTCAAAAAACGCGGTGCTATAATAAAATTGCAAATTGGGATTGTGCAAAGTCCTAATTTACATACCCCCCCTTTTTTTAGAGACGAGCCTTCCCAGCTCGTCTCGTTTTTTATGCAAAAACCCCCTTGACTAAACTTAGCCAAGGGGGTCAGTTATGATTTATGGCAGAAAACGAAGCCAAATGTAAGAAAACTCTTTTTCAAAAGTGACCGTGAGTACGCTGCCCGAAAAGTCGAATTTTGCACCGTTGGAATAAATATGTCTGCACACATCATATGGAATATCCATCGTAATGGTATCATCCTCGCACAGTTCACGGAGGAGAATCAGGTGGGTATAATCATCACCGACAACCGCAAAACCCGTAATAGAAGTACCATCAGGCTCATCGCCAATAGGATGGATATCGGCTTCCGATAGCTCCGCTCTGTAATCTTTCCATTTTTCGGTTAAGGGGATTAATTTTTTGCACTTATCGTCGCTTAAAAACTGGGTTTCCATCCAGTAAAGAGGATTTGATACCATAACCGATGCAAAAAGATAATCAATATCGTAAAGTTCAGGGCGCAAACTGTCGCTCTCCTTATAGGAATCACGGTATAGATCCGTGTTCATAAACTCAAACTGAAGCTTGCTTGCGGGGAGATATTTTGATAGTTTCCAAAGGTTTCGCAGTGTGCGATGGGGATAGTAATTACCCCAGGAGGTATATCTGTTTTCAACAAAGATTGTACCAAATGGCGCGGAGTTCACATAGCCTAAGCGTTTGTCCGCTGTAACATCAAGTTCAACATTTGCATCCGGGCCAAAATTAAGTACAGCCTTTACAAATTCCGCCATTTTATCGGCCCTTGCCTTGTCCCACAACTGCAGAAAATCAAGCTTAAAGTAACGGATATTCCACTCGTCATACGCCTTTTTTAAAACCGCAAGATCACGGTCAAAATGCGCGAACGGGCCGATGGATTGAGGAGCAAACCAAAGTCCAAGTTTAACGCCCTTTTCTTTAGCATAATCGCGAACCTCTTCCATTCCGTTAGGGAAGACTTCCTCATTCAGATCCCAAAAACCGTCACCGAAAAGCCAGGAATTATCATCCGCTTGTGGCGGAGGGGTGGTACCTTTTTGCCAGCCGTCATCAATTTGTACAACATCGATGCCGAGCTTTGCAGCCGCATCAATTTCTTTTAACAGAAAATCTGCGCGAACACGATTTCTGTCGCGGAAATCTGCCCAGGTATTTGACATGGTATGTAAGCCTTCTGTTTTGTATTCGGTTTTGTACCAATCGCGGCAGAACTTTGCAGCATCTTCCGCGATACCTCGTATAATCGGATAACCGTGGGATGTGATTTTGATTTCACCATCAATGATAGAAAATGTGGGTTCGACACAATCGGGTGCAAGCACGATAAAGATTTCATTTACATCGTGGAGAGGATAGTTTAATATGAAAATATGACCTTTAGTTTCAGCTAAATTGCCGCGGTATGGGTAGTCGGTGTTTTCTCTGACTAAATTATCGTATTTGTCACTGTATGCCTGAAGCCAGACGGAAGTAAATTTAGCCGACTCAATATCATAGGACGGTTTGGTTGCATACTCATTAAGGTTTAAAATCTTTTCAAAATCCATTGCACTCACCTCGGGTTAATCATAACAAAAAACGCTTGCCGGAGCAAGCGTTTTTTATATTATTTCTTGTATGAATATCCGCGAGGATACTTATCACTTACCTGTACGGGAAGCTTTGCGGTCATTTCCTCTTTACCGAAGAGCGCATCAACTGACGCGTTAATGGAATATAAATCATCACCGTAAGAAAGAATACAGTTCTTAAACTGCGGGAATACGGCAAGAGAATAGGGATTTCCGAATACAAGGGTAACAAGATCAACCTTGCTTGAGTTAAGAGTTTCTGCAAGACGGAGGATTTCCGGATGAACCTTACCACCGTTTACCTTGTAGGAAACCGTGCGGACAAAGGGAGAGAAGATAACAGTATCATAATTCTTTGCTTTTTCCAGCACGCGATCAACCTCACTTGCCTCGGGAGTTTCGGAAATACGCTCAAGGTCTGCATTATGGTAGCGGTTAACGCTGACACCAATATTGGTTGAGGAGAAACCACCTGCAGCACCGATATCGGTAATACCGTGGATTTCCTCGGGACCGACGGTTGCAATGACAAGGGTCTTGCCGAATAATTCAGGCTTTGCAGGAATATTTTCGCCCTCGATAAAGGTAACGCCACGAGCCGCAACGGTCTCGGCAACCTTGATGTGTTCGGGACAACCTACAACTCTCTTTACCTCGTCGATATCAGCTCTGAAGTCAACGGTTGCACCGGACTTCTCCTGGAATTTAAGAATACGCTCAACAGATGCATCGATCCATTCCATAGGAATTCTGCCGTCCTTAACCGCCTTTACAACATGGTTATATGTAATGATCGGGTCATCGGAATAATCCTGTAAAATCATATCGTGGCCGGCTAAGATTGCACCAACGGAAGCATCCAGACCATATTTATCCTTAATACCCTTCATAGTAAGGCTATCGGAGACAATAAGATTGTCAAAACCGATGTCCTCGCGAAGTGTTTTATAGAGCATTGTGCGGGACATTGTAGCGGGAACATTTACCTCATCTTCGGCTGCAAGTGCAGGGAAGAAGATGTGTGCGGTCATAACGCCCCACATATCATTGCAGATTTCGTAGTAGGGACGAAGCTCAACCTCGTTGAGTTCTTCTCTTGTTCTCTCAACAACCGGCATAGTCATATGAGAGTCAGAAGCGGTTGCACCGTGACCGGGGAAGTGCTTTCCGCAGGTAATACGACCCTCGGACTGTAAGCCCTCAAGATAAGCTCTGCCAAACTTAATAACCTCATCGGTATCGTCACTGAAAGCGCGGGTACAGATAATCGGGTTTTCTGGCTCAATATTTACATCGAGAGGCGGGCTTGCAACAATATTAAAACCTAAAACGCGTGCCTCGCGACCGATAACCTCAGCATTAAGACGAGCAAGCTCTAAATCGCCTGATGCACCAAGTGCCATACAAGAGGGGAAGCGAGTAGCAAAAGGAACGGAAACCGCAAGGCCGTGCTCCGCATCTACATAGAAAGTTATGGGAAGCGAGGATTCCTCACGGAGAGAGTTCATGATTTCAACAAGCTTTTCGGGCGTACGATCTTCCTTGGGGATTGCAACAGCACCTACACCGCCGAGTTGACCGGCTTTTGCCATTTCGTGAAGGCGGGGAACATAATTCTCGCCGCGAACGATAATCATATATGCTACTTTTTCTTCAACACTTAAAGCTTTAACCCGTTCTTTAATAGTCATAGTAATATCATCCTTTACCATTTCGTTATCTTTATTATACTACAAAATATTGCAATGTAAATAATAAAATGTTAGAATAAGTTAGCAATTTGTTTGTTTTATTGAGGTGAGATTGAATGGCAATTAAATATGTAAATTATGCGGAAAAGCCTGAGAGAATATCTGATTTGATCGCTTTCTACGCAGGCACCGAAGAACCGTTGCCGCCGGGATATGTTTCCGGACCCATAATACGGGATTGCTATATTTTTGAATATTGCCACACGGGTAAGGGTAAGGTTGTTATAAATAACAATTCCTTCGATATTTCCGCAGGACAAGGATTTTTCACCTTCCCGGGTGCGGTCGTGTCCCTTATGACAGATGAAAATGTGCCATGGGGAAAATCCTGGGTGTGTATTACCGGTACTCGAGTAAGATATTTTCTGGATTTAATGGGGATTAATGAGGAGCACCCCATATTCCCCTGGGACAACTGCTCAAAGGCTTTAGATGAGATTCATCACATAATAGAAGAGCTTAAGCCACAGGGGGAATTTGACGAATTCAACAGAAATATCTGCGCAAACAGACTATTCAAACTTTTGCTCAGTTTGTGCCGTGAATATGATACAAAACAAACGCCGCGCCAGAAGCAGTCTGAATACATCAATCGTGCCCTGCGATTTATCGAATATAACTATAACAGGTCAATAACGGTGGATGAAATTGCCGATTATGTAGGCCTTAATCGAACATATTTCTCCACCATATTCAAGGAACATATGAAGCAGACACCACACCAGTATCTTATGGATTATAAAATGAACAAGGCTTGCCAGTTTTTCGCAAATCCCAACTCCACAGTTGCAAGTGTAGGTGCATCCATCGGATATGAGCCACAGGTTTTCTCGCGGCTTTTTAAAGCGCAAATGGGAATTACGCCAATGCAATATATTAAAAAAATAAAGGGTTGATGATTAAACATCAACCCTTTATTTCATATCCGCCAAAGGGACGAATTCTTAATTTCATACACGCGCCTTTTCCAAAAAGCAAGTCCATTTTAGTTCCGTATTCATCGAGCAGATCAAGCGGTACAAAAGCCTGAACAGTACCTGCAAAGCCACCACCGTGGACACGGACAGCACCGCGACCGTTAAGGATCTTTTTACTCAGTTCAATAGCGAGGGATACTTCCTGGCGAGTGGGTTTAGAGGTGGAATAAATATTCTGCAAAAGATTTTGAGATGAATAGCCGGAATCGGAAACAAGGCTTAAAAAAGCATCAATATCGCCCTTCTCAAGAGCATCTGCCTCTTTAACAGCGCGGCGGTTATCATCAAAAAAGTGCATTGCGCGAAGTACGGCACGCTCTGAAAACTTTTCGCGCAGTGTGGGGATTTCCTTATAAAAAGCAGCTTCATCAACTAAACGGAGATAGGGCTCTTCAAAATAACTTGCAATTTGCTCCATCTCCGCGCGGATAGCATCATAATCGGGGGTCAAATCCGCGTGGCTGCCCTTTGTATCTGTAAGGCACAGCGCATAGCCTGCTTTTTCAAAATCAAAGTCATATTTACTTATTTTCGGATTGTTTTCGTCATAAAAATCGATAGAAACCAAGCCACCGACAGAAGATGCCATCTGATCCATAAGGCCGCTGTTTTTGCCGAAATACACATTTTCCGCAAACTGGCCGATTTTTGCAATTTCCACAGCACCGGCACCACCGGCGTTAAAGCAAACATCAAAAATCGTTCCGATAAGTGTTTCAAAAGCCGCAGATGAGGATACACCGCCACCGCTTGGGATATCTGATGTGCAGTACATATCAAAGCCCGAGAGCTTAACGCCCATCTCGGCAAATTTAAAGGCAACACCGCGGACGATAGCTGCGGTGCTTGAGTCGCTATCATTTACCGATAAATCATTTAGCGAGACGGAAAATGCAGGATATCCTTCGCTTTTTATGCGAATTATATCACTACTATTAAGTGATACAACGGCCGCAATATCCAGATTTATCGCCGCCGCCAGCACACAACCGTGCTGATGGTCGGTATGATTTCCGCCGATTTCGGTTCTGCCGGAGGCAGAGAAGAGCCGCAACTCGTTGTGGTTGGGATATATGGCGGAAAATTCTTTTATTGCATTTTTGTATCGAATTTTTTGGAAATCAACAGCCTCCTTGCCGTATAGCATTTCCAAATCTTTTTCGAGTATTTTCATAAAATCACCTTATGATGCAAGAAGTTAAACCGCTTTTGCGGTTTAACTTCTTTTTGAATTACTTTTTAAGACCTAAAATTTCAATAGACTGCTCGCGCATCTTGTATTTGAGGATTTTACCTGCCGCGTTCATGGGAAGTGCATCTACAAAGAGGAAGTAGCGTGGCACTTTATGGCGCGCAATATGAGCATTGCCGTATTCGCGCATATATTCCTCATCAGCCTGTTCACCCTCATTTAAGATTATCCAAGCGCAAGCTTCTTCACCGTAGCGCTCATCGGGAACGCCGATAACCTGAACATCGCGGACCTTGGGGTTCTCCAGATAGAATTCCTCAATCTCGCGGGGATAAATATTCTCGCCGCCGCGGATAATCATATCTTTTAATCGGCCGGTAACCTTATAATAGCCGTCGGGTGTACGACAGCAAATATCACCGGAATGGAGCCAACCGTCAGCATCAATTGCTTCGGCTGTAGCGCGGGGCATCTTATAGTAGCCCTTCATAATGTTAAAGCCGCGGGCAACAAACTCACCGTTTTCGCCGTCGGGTAAATCAAGACCGGTCTCCGGATCAATGATCTTACACTCAACACCCGGGAACGCTGTACCAACGGTTTCAACACGGTGGTCGATATCCTCATTTACTTCGCCCATTGTACAGCCGGGGGAAGCCTCGGTCTGACCGTAAACGCTTATAATCTCGCGCATATTCATTTCATCAGCAGCTTTTCTCATAAGCTCGGGCGGGCAGTTAGCACCTGCCATAATACCGGTTCGCATATGTGAAAAGTCGGTCTTCGCAAAGTCCTCGTGACCAAACATCGCGATAAACATTGTGGGAACGCCGTTAAAGCAGGTGATCTTTTCAGCATTTACGCAGGCAAGCGAGCTTTTCGGTGAGAAATAGGGGATAGGAGACATAGTAGTGCCGTGAGTCATAGATGAGGTCATAGAAAGTACCATACCGAAGCAATGGAACATAGGAACCTGAATCATCATACGGTCAGCGGTGGAAAGATCCATTCTGTCGCCGATAACCTTACCGTTATTGACAATATTTCTGTGTGTAAGCATAACACCCTTAGGGAAGCCGGTTGTACCTGAGGTGTACTGCATATTACAAACATCGTCGGGCTTAACAAGGGATGCACGACGGCAAACCTCTTCGTAGGGAACCATATCCTTGCGGTCGATCATTTCCTCCCAGGTAAGACAGCCGTCCATATTAAAGCCGACGGTAACAACATTGCGAAGGAAGGGCAGACGCTCGGAATAGAGCGGCTCGCCGGGAGTTGTGTTTTTTAGCTCGGGGCAAAGCTCTTCCATAATTTTCTTATAGTTTGCATCCTTGGAACTTTCAATCATAACCAGTGTATGAGAGTCGGACTGCTTTAAAAGGTACTCAATCTCGTGGATCTTATATGCGGTGTTAACGGTTACCAGAACCGCGCCGATCTTTACAGTAGCCCAGAAGGTGATATACCACTGGGGCACATTGGTGGCCCAAAGTGCAACATGGTGTCCCGGCTTTACACCGAGTGATATAAGTGCTGCCGCGGTATCGTCGACATCGCGTCTGAACTGTGAATAGGTACGGATATAGTCAAGTGTAGTATATTTGAATGCATACTGATCCGGATAAGTATCGGCAATTGCATCCAGCACCTGAGAGAAGGTAAGGTCAACCGTGTCGTACTTTTTCCAGAGGAATGTACCGCTACGATCACGGTTATACTGCAACTTGCGCTCAGCCGCCTTGGTCTTCTGGAATTTTGACATATAGTTTGCGAAATGGGTTAAAACGATGTCAGCATCAACAATCTCATCGTTCCAGTCCGCGCAAACATAACCTTCGTAGTTAAGTGAGGAAAGGGCGTTGATAAAATCCTCGACCGGAAGCTCACCTTCGCCGATCATAACATTTACACCGTCCTTGCGGTCGCCGATGTAAACATAGCCGATATACGCGCCTAAGTTAACAATGGTGTCCTCAGCACTCTCGTTACCATTAAAGTAGGTCTCGCGGATATTCCATGCGGCACCGACAGCGCGGCTTCTGAAGCTTGTGATTATGCCCGCAAGCTCCTTTGTAGATGCGAAGGGGCCGACGGTTTCAATAAGAATGTCGATCTGGTGTGCCTCGGCCTTCTTTATAGCGGGAGAGAGTTTTTCCTTTACCGCATCAAGGTTTGCCACATCATTGAATTTAACAATAACAGTTGATATACCGGCGATTGCCGCCATATCAACATACTGAAGAATAGCGGTTTCGCTTGCATTTTTAGAGTCAATCGCAATGGGATAGGTGAGTGCGGAAATGTTAAGAGAGCGATTGTTAAGTTTTCTTCTTGCGTCGGATAAATTATCGCCTCGTAAAATACTGTCGCGATGGATACGACGCTCGTTTTCAGCGTCATAAATCTCGAAACCGGAGAAGCCGTAATCGTGCGCTATGCAACAGATATCCAAAAAGGATTTTCTGTCTACATAACGGGTGGAAAAAACTTTTTTCATTTATTGCATCTCCTCGTAAACAATTTTGTTGAGAGCGTTCACATATGCTCTGATACTTGCACCTACAATGTCGGAAGAAAGACCGGTGCCCGAATAGATCTTACCGTTTTTGGAAAGCTTTACAACAGCAGAGCCGAGAGCTTCCTTGCCCTGAGTAACCGACTGAATCTGGAAATCGTCCAGGTCATAGTGGAAGCCGATAGCCTGGTCAATCGCCTTGAATGCAGAGTCAACCGGGCCGTCACCGGTAGAAACGCCGTAAAGAGGCTCGCCTGCTTTAGAAAGGACTACCTGTGTCATGGAGAGAGTCTGGTTTCCGCAGTTAGTGACGAAATTATCAAGATGATATGTTGAGGGTACCTGCATAGCAGTACTTGCTATAATCGCCTCAAGCTCTTTCGCGCCAACAGAGTTCTTTTTCTCACATACGACCTTCAGCGCTTCAAAAATCTTGCCGTTATCCTCAATGGAAAGGTCATAGCCTAAGCTCTTTGCTGCATCAACGACCTCGGTTAAAGTGCTGGTAGCATCTAAAATAATATCGCTGTCACTTGTAGCGATACCGGATGCCTTTGTAGCGTCGGTTTCTTTCTTGAGCTTGTACACATCGGTGGCGATTTCGGTTTCCTTAAGGTCGGTGTAGATGCCCAACTTTTCACCCAGCATACGAATGGTTTGAGCGAACTTGTGGGTTTCGATAGTGTCACTGCCGGAAATTGCACACTTCACGCCGTCTGCACCTGCAGAGATTGCGGCAAGCGCACAAGCGGTAGCCATATTAACACCGTTGTTTAACTTAACGAAAACAGAAGCCTTACAACAGGACTTAACAGCCTTGATAAGGTCAGCTATATCCTCTGGCATAATTGTGCCCGCGTCGTCGCAAATAGTAATTGCGGTAGCACCGGAAGCGGCTGCTTCGGCACAGACCTTGATTAAGAAATCACGGTCAGCACGGGTAGCGTCAAGGGCAACAAACTCAACATTCTTGCACTTTCCTGCCGCATATTTGCAAAGCTCAACGATTTTCGGAAGCATTTTTGCATCCTTTGCGTGGTAGATGTACTCCATCTGTACGGTGGATACGGGGAGAATGATCTGAAGAATAGGCTTTTCTGCATCCTTGATGCATTCCCACGCGACATCGATTTCATCGGTGGTAGTACCTGCAGGCAGAGCGAGAGCAGCGCCCTTAATATTGGATGAAATAGTCTGGTAAATAATAGTGTCTTCTTTTACCTTTTTAACCGCGTCGAGTTCAATAATATCAGCACCATAATTTGCAATGCTTGCGGCAATAGCGTTCTTTTCGCGGAAAAGAAGCGGGTTTCTGTCTTCGCCCATTTTTCTAAGTGAGTAGTCTGCAATAAAGATTTTTTTCATAGTGGATACACTCCTCTTTATAGATTGCACTTGATTTAAGCAAAGTGGGAAAATAAAAAATCCCGCAAAAGCATATAGCTTTCGCGGGATGATCAATTACATAAATTGACCACGGTACCACCCGTGTTGCCGTTGAATAACGACCTCTCTGCAAGGCTCAAGCAAGCCTCTGTGCTGTGACGGGCACCCCCGTAGCTCATTACTGTAACTTTTCACAAGCTCTGCTCCGATACGAGACAGCCTTAGGAACCTCTATCGTCTTACAGCAGCCGACGACTCTCTGAGAAAGGTTTTATCCTGAAGCTTAATATCTTCACCGCATTTAATTACTACATATTCTACAGCCTTTTATTGTTGTTGTCAAGAGTTTTTTTAAAAAAATTAAATAAGAAAGCAGGTGGCGAAACCACCTGCTTTTTGGTTATTTACTTATCATTTTTGCGCGATTATAAGCGTCGATCTTTCTGATAGCAATCTTAGCCGCCTGCTGAAGCTCAGCAATGCTGCCTCTGCCGGCAGATAATTCATCGAATGCAAATTCAAGAGTATCAAGTGCGGTTTCAACCTCGAGCGCCTGCTGCATAGTCTCTTCGCTCTGCATCGGGTCGGAATAACGGAGTTTATCCTCAACTTCAGAAAGTGCAGTCTTAGCGTCAGTTTGAACATCGGCTGGTAAGTCGGAAATAGCGGAAACTAAAGCAACTACACGCTCGGTATCCATCTTAGCCTTGATAACCTGACGGCGGGTCTCAGCGCCCTGATTTTTAATGTATGAGTCGCCACCGTGTGTAGCGATACCGACGATTACAAAAATTGCGAGGAGCGCGATATGCACCGCAATATAAAGACCAACGGAGAAGCTAAGTGCATGACCGATGATAATTGCAAGAACTACAGCAACAAGATATGCACCGGAAATAGCTGTAAAGCTGTAAGAGGAGGGGGTGTCTGTATCCTTGGAGGTGAAGAAACCACCTGCAAACACAGCGCCCAAAGCCAGAGTTCCCATTACATATGATATCCAGAACTGAGCATTTTTCTCTTCAACTAAGATGAAAGCAATTGCAGATGCGGCAACGAAGGCCACAATACAGGAAAGTAAAAGATATTTTGAACCTTTATTCATTTTCTATACCCCCAATTTCTTGCCGCAATTCGGGCAGAAGTTTCCGCTGGGAACAGCGGTACCGCAGTCGGGACAGTTTCTGCTTAACGCCGCACCGCAAGCTACGCAGAACTTGCCGGCGGGAACATTCGCCTTGCAGGAGGGACATACAACGGTAGCGGGAGCGGGAGCAACCTGCTCGGCACCGCATTCATGACAGAAGCGAGCGCCGGACTTAAGCTGTGCACCGCAACGGACACAAGGAACGGTTGCGGCAGGAGCATCACCGGTATTAATGTTCTGACCCATTGCCTGGCCCATAATGTTACCTAAGTTAACGCCCATACCAAGACCAAGGCCTGCGCCCATAACCTGAGAACCGCCACCTTCGTTTTTAGCAGCGCCTTCAAGCACATCGAAGGTTCTCTGCTGCTGGTATGTATAGCCTAAAACGCCCATCTCAGCCTTGCGAGCAAGAGCGTCACGAAGCTGCTTGTATGAGGGGTCGTCCTCGGGAACGATAACAGAGGAAACAAAGAAGTTAACAAGCTTGATACCATAATCCGCAAATACGGCCTGAAGATCAGCACCAATACCTTCGGAAAGAGCCTTAAGATTAGCGTGAATCTCAAGGAATGTGAGCTTATCGTGAGTCATCTTCTTAGCGATGAAATCCTTGATGTTGGTCATAAGAAGACCGCGGAAGTACTTAACAAGCTCTACCTGAGTAAACTCGGGAATTGTGCCAACAAGCTTTATTAAAAGTTTGCGGCTGTCCTCAACCTGAACAGCAAACTGACCATTAGCACCGATGGGCAAAATTACACCATATACCGGATCCTGAATCGGAATGTGGTTGCTGGTGCCCCAACGAATGTCCATAGAGTGGGTCTTATTAATAAAGTAGACCTCACTGTGGAATGGGCTTTCACCGCCAAAGGGCAGGTTGATAAGCTTGCTTAAAAGGGGAATGCTCTGAGTATTTAATGTGTGGCGGCCCGGGCCAAATAAGTCAAGAGCCTGGCCGTCTTTAAAGAAGATCGCTTCCTGAGATTCGTGTACGATAAGCTGGGTTTTGGTATTGAAATCTTCCTGGGGGGCTTTCCACACCAAGACATCATTATCGCCCTCGTATTTGATTACATCAAAAATAGCCATTACATCTGACCTCCTAATTACTTTTTGCTGGATTCAAATGCTGAAAGCTCGCTCTGCTTATTTCTGCGCTCACTTTCTTTATCAAACCAGTTCTTTTTCGCGGTCTCCAAAGCGGTACCGAGAGCCTTTACATCGCCGGGGAATACCTGGTCCTCAAGCTTTGCAAGGAGATTCTTTGCGATAGAATTACGGATGAAGAAGGAACCAACGAGAGATGCAGTACCTAAAATCGGATAGATGGTCGAAAGATCACAGATCTTAAGGATAATGCCCACAATGAAGAGCAGGCCACCGACACCGACGGCAATCCAGGTGAGATTTTTCTGCTTATCACGCTGTGCAGCATACTCGGGGTTAGCATTCCAGAATGCAGCCTTTGCATCGTCGTATTTTTCCTGTGCGCCATCCAGAATGGATTTTAACTGATCGCTTTCTGCCCGAAGACCACTAAGAGCGTCGTTCATCTCACGCTCACGCTCAAGACGGGAAGAAAGGTTGTTATAACGGTCAGCCATTGCTGCACGGCACTTCATAATGCGCTCCTTGCGGGTGTCGCCCATATGGAATGCACTGTAATGATCGGTAGCTTTACCGTTCTTGTCGGTAGTTGTGTGGGTGTAGTAGGAGATAGAGCCCTTGTTTTCAAGACCAAGCCAGAAATCCAGACGCTGGATACTCTGGTTTAAGACATTTTCTTTAACATCTTCACTGATAATAAAGGTGGAAATAATATCAAAAAGAACCGCGGATTCGCACCAGCAAGCGGCCTGATGATTAGCATTGTCTAAATTTGCAAGCTTGGAATAATACTCATCACTGACCTGAAGCTGAGCAAGACAAACATCCTCAAGATCGCTGTCAAATTGAGACGCCATTTCACAGTAATGTGTAAACTCGGGAGAGCCTTCTTCAGCAGCGCCATAAGTATTATCTAAAACCTCGCGAGCAGCGATAAGGCCTGACTGAAGCTCGCCTAAACGGAGATTGTCCTCAGAACCGAGGCAAGCCGCGGAAATACCTTTGCGGTAGAGCGCATAGAAGTCATTGGGAACATCCTCAAGACCCTTTGTAAAATAATCGTAAGCTTCGCTATAATTTCCGGCAGAGTATGCACGGTTACCTAAAGTAATTCTGTTGTGACCCTGGTCGGAATTGTCCATTTTAAACTGAACAGAACCGGTGTGCTTCATCTCTACCTTTTCGTGTAACATAATTTTTGTTCCGCAGCTGGAGCAGAAGCCAAATTCCTTGGTATCGTCAAGCTCAAGTTCGGAACCGCACTGCGGACAGCGCATTGCTTTCATAGCCATGGTTTTTACCCCCTAAAAATATTGTCAAAAAAAGAAAACATACTACATTAAATTATAACACTTAGGACTTAAATGTCAATTGGTTTTAGTTAATTTACAAATGTAAAAAAACAAGATATAATATAAATGAGGAGTGAGATATATGCCAATTGCTCTTATTATACTTGTACTGCTCGGAGCAACCGATTATTACATAGCGTGGAGACTACATTGCGGTGTACTTGCGAAGGTAAAGACAAGTATCGTATTTGAAATATTTATTATTTTTACCCTTATGACGATATGGAGTGTCGGTAAAGCGGGAGTGCAGTTTATGGACACGGTTTCCGCATATTGGATGGGTGCTTTCGTGTATCTTATGCTGTTCTTTTTCCTCGCGGAAATTATTGCGCTTGTGGCAAAATTATTTAAAGTGGATAAGAAAAGATATTGGTTTATTGCGAGCATTGCGGTAATTGCGGCTACTATTTTAACGGTTGGCTATGGAATATACAATGCGAGACAGATAGATAATATATACTATGAAATACAGGTAGATAAAGCGGATATATCAGATATGAACATTGTTATGATAAGCGATGTTCATCTGGGCGCAGAGGGCTCGGAGAGCAGAACTGCGGAAATTGTAAGTAGGATAAACGATTTAAAACCCGATGTAGTTTGCATTGCGGGTGACTTTTTTGATACTGATTTCAATGGAATTAAGGATCCTGAAAAAGCACTTGCGGAAATACAGAAAATTTCCTCAACCTTTGGCGTATATATGTGTTTAGGCAATCACGACGCGGGTGATACACTGGATAAAATGATAGATTTTGCCAAGCGGGCAGGTATCACTCTGCTGAATGATGAATATGTTGTAATAGATAATCGCTTGGTGCTTGCAGGCCGTCTTGACGGCACACCCATCGGCGGATACGGCAATATGAAAAGAAAGGAACTATCGGAATTTTTAAAGGATTACGATAAAAGTTTGCCGGTTGTTGTAATGGACCACAATCCGATTAATATAGACACATATACAAATGAAGTTGATTTAATACTATCCGGACATACACATAAGGGGCAGATTTTTCCATTCAGTATAGCAACTGATCTTATGTACACGGTAGACCACGGATATTACAGAAAGGACGAAGATTCTCCAAATGTAATTGTAACATCGGGCGTTGGCTATTGGGGGCTACCTATGCGCGTAGGTACGGACAGCGAAATTATAAGCATTAAAGTTAACTAAAAAAATTTTAAAAAACTCTTGACAAGTAAAAATAGCGGGAGTATAATACAGACAAATTTGAATATCACAAAAAAACGACTGTGACGAAGACGGTCGGATTGTGAGGCCTTGAGAGAGTTGCCGGGTGGTGCGAGGCAATGGCGGATCTTTCCAATGACCCATCACTTCCGAGTCGGAGGACCGAAAGTAAATTTTTTGCAAGTAGACTCCTTCCGTAATGCTGCGTGAAAGCAAAGGACTTGTTAGAGTCCGGTAAGTGGCGAAAGTATATTTCGCAATTTGAGTGGTACCGCGGGTTTAGTAACTCGTCTCAAAGAAAAACTTTGAGACGAGTTTTTTTGTTTTATTCAAAACCGAAATTCGGATATGAAAGGAGCAAAAACAATGGACTACAATTTGAAAGAGGTTGCAGGCAGAATCAAGGGCCTGCGTGAGGCAAAAGGTTACACACCTGAAGAACTTGCGCGTCTTACAGGTGTTACCCTCGCAGATTACAAACTGCTTGAAGCGGGCGAGAGCGATTTTAGCTTTACCTTCATTTACAAGTGTGCAAAAGCATGCGATGTCGAGGTAATTGATATTCTTGAGGGAACAAGCTCAACCCTTAAATCCTATGAAGTAACCCGCCGCGGCGAAGGAATGAAGATTCTCAAGAAGCAGGGCTTTGTATACAACAACTTAGCGCCGAAGTTTAGTGAGAAACTTGCCGAGCCGTTTTTGGTTAAGTTCCCCTATATTGCGGAGGAGCAGAACGAACCCATTAAATTAAGCTCACATAACGGTCAGGAATTTGATGTTATCGTTAAGGGCTCTCTTAAAGTTCAGGTAGGAAACCACATTGAGGTTTTAAATGAGGGTGACTCCATTTTCTATAACAGCATTATCCCTCACGGTATGATTGCGGTAAGTGAGGGTGGTTGTGAGTTCCACGCGGTAGTGCTTAACCCCAAGGATGGACACTTCAGCGACGAATACCCTGAGGCGCCGTTTATCACTGCAAAGGTGGGCAAAAAAGAGGCGGTAACTACCGTTGCTGATAAGTTTATCGAGTCCAGTTATGATGAGAAGGGTGTATTCAACGGCATTACCTTCAAGAATGACGATAAATTCAACTTTGCATTCGACTGTGTTGATGCGATTGCAGAAAAGGATCCCGATAAGCTTGCTATGATGTGGGTTGCAAACGATAAGACCGACCGTCGATTCACATTTGCTGATATGAAAAAGTACTCTGCAAAGACTGCAAACTACTTCGAGTCTTTGGGCATTAAAAAAGGCGACACCGTTATGCTGGTATTAAAGCGTCACTTCCAGTTCTGGTTCTGTATGCTTGCACTCCACAAAATCGGTGCTATCGCAATTCCGGCAACAAATCAGCTCGTTGAGCACGATTTCACTTACAGATATAAGGCAGCTAAGGTAAAGGCTATCGTTTGTACTGCAGACGGTGATGTATCAGCCGAAGCAGAAAAGGCTGCAAACGAATTCCCGGATATGATCAAGGTATTGGTCGGCGGTAAGAAAGACGGCTGGAACGACTTTAATGTTGAGATGGAGCGCTTCAGCACAGACTACCCCCGTACCGAGAACACTCCCTGTGGCAACGATCCGATGCTTATGCTCTTCACCTCCGGTACTACCGGATACCCGCGAATTGCGACACATTCATATAAATATGCTCTCGGACACTATCCCACAGCAAAGCATTGGCACAATGTGGATCCTAACGGCCTCCACTTCACCATTTCCGATACCGGTTGGGGTAAGGCACTTTGGGGTAAGCTTTACGGTCAGTGGCTGTGCGAGGCGGGTGTATTTACTTACGACTTTGACCGCTTCCATTCCGATGATATTCTTCCGATGTTTGCTAAATACAACATCACAACATTCTGTGCACCGCCTACAATGTATCGCTTCTTCATTAAGGAAGATTTATCAAAATATGATCTTTCGTCAATTAAATATGCAACCACAGCAGGTGAGGCACTTAATCCTGAGGTGTTCAACCAGTTTAAGAAGGCAACCGGACTTACCATTATGGAAGGCTTCGGTCAGACCGAAACAACCCTTTCCATCGCAAACTTTGTAGGTTCAACTCCGAAAATCGGTTCTATGGGTAAAGCAAGTCCGTTATATGATGTTGTTGTACTCGATCCGGACGGTAACCCCTGCAAGACAGGTGATACCGGCGAAATCTGTATCCGTACAAAGGACGGAGCTCCCTGCGGTCTCTTTATCGGCTACTATCTTGATGAGGAAAAGACAAACGAGGTATGGCACGACGGCTATTATCATACCGGTGACCAGGCTACAATGGACGAGGACGGCTACCTTTGGTATGTAGGCCGAATTGATGATGTTATCAAGTCATCCGGCTACCGCATCGGACCGTTTGAGATCGAAAGCGTTATTATGGAGCTTCCCTATGTTCTTGAGTGTGCGATCACTCCTGTTCCCGACGAGGTTCGTGGTCAGATCGTAAAGGCCACCATTGTTCTTACCAAGGGCACGGTTGGCACTGATGAGCTTAAGAAGGAAATCCAGGAATATGTTAAAACTCATACCGCGCCGTACAAATATCCGCGAATTGTGGAATTTGTTGATGAGCTTCCCAAGACCATCAGCGGTAAGGTACGCCGTGTTGAGATCCGAAACAAAGACGCAAATAAATAATAAAAAAGAAGCAGGTTTCGTAATGATACGAAACCTGCTTCTTTTTTATTTAACTTTAAAGTTTAGCGATGTCAGCGTCTGTAATAAGGTGGAAACCTGCATCTTCAAGAACCTTTTCAGCAGCAGCGTTGTCCTCTACGCGTAAAACAACATATGCGTGCTTTTCGGTACGAGCCATAAATGCATACAAGTACTCAACATTGATGCCGGCTTTGGTGAGAACACCAAGTGCTGCGGAGAGCTTGCCGGGTTCATCGCCGATTTTAACACCGACGACATCGGTAATCTTGATGAGGAAGCCTTCCTCGGAAAGCTTTGCAACCGCGGTTTTCTCGTCATTTACAATAAGACGGAGAATACCGAAATCCTGGGTTTCTGCGATTGAAAGAGCGCGGATATTAATGTTGTTTGCAGCTAGTGTATCGGTAACCGAAACAACAGTGCCCTGTTTGTTTTCAAGGAAAATTGTTAACTGCTTGATTGCCATTACAAAAACTCCTCTCTTATATTAACTTACGCTTATCAATAACGCGAACAGCCTTGCCCTCACTACGCGCGATGGACTTAGGCGCAACAAGGTGAACGGAGGGGTTGATACCAAGCATTGTCTTCATTGCACCGGCTAAAGCCTTCTCCATGGAGAGAATTTCGCTTACCTTATCGGTAAACTGCTCGGGATTCATTTCAACATTAACCTCGAAGGTGTCGTTATTGTTTACGCGGTCAACCACGATCTGGTAGTTGGGCTGATAACCCTCGTTGAGAAGAACGGTTTCAATCTGGCTGGGGAACACATTGACACCGCGGATAATAAGCATATCATCGGTACGACCCATGGGCTTTGCCATCTTGATAAGAGTTCTGCCACAGGAGCATTTCTTGCGGGAGAGAACACAAATATCACGGGTACGGTAACGGAGAAGCGGGAACGCTTCCTTATCGAGTGAGGTGAATACAAGTTCACCCTTTTCGCCCTCAGGAAGAACCTCGCCGGTGTCAGGATCGATGATTTCTGCCAAGAAGTGGTCCTCATTGATGTGCATACCGGTCTGTTCTTCACATTCAAAGGAAACTCCGGGTCCGGAGGTCTCGGTGAGACCGTAAATATCATAAGCCTTAATGCCGAGGGTTGCCTCAATGCCGCGACGCATTTCTTCGGTCCAGGGCTCTGCACCGAAAATACCGGCTTTCAGCGGAATGTCCTCGGGCTTGTATCCTTGCTCCTTCAAGGACTCGCCAATGTATGCAGCATATGACGGAGTACAGCAGAGAATGGTAGCGCTAAGGTCTGTCATAAACTGAATCTGTCGCTCGGTGTTACCGGAGGACATGGGAAGTGTAAGACATCCAACCTTGTGTGAACCGCCGTTAAGGCCCGGGCCACCCGTAAAGAGGCCGTAGCCGTATGCAACCTGACATACATCCTTGTTGGTACCGCCTGCAGCAACGATTGCGCGAGCACAGCAGTCTTCCCATAAATTAATATCGTTCTGTGTGTAGAAAGCAACTACACGACGGCCGGTTGTACCGGAGGTTGACTGAATACGAACACACTCCTCAAGAGGCTTTGCAAGAAGACCATAGGGATAAGCATCACGAAGGTCAGCCTTTGTGAGGAAGGGGAGCTTGTGCAGGTCTTCAATGCCTTTGATGTCCTCGGGTTTAACGCCCTTCTCATCCATTAGTTTACGATAGTACTCAACATTTTCATAAACATGCTTGACCTGCTTGACCAATTTCTCGGACTGAAGTTTTTTCATTTCTTCAACCGGCATGGTCTCGATTTCTTTCTGGTAATAATTCTGCGCCATAGTTTATCTTCCTTTCTGTAATTTCAGGAATGTCGGAGAATAAAAAAGTCCTCCGTATTCCTGTTTAAGAATACAGAGGACGAGTATAACCCGTGGTACCACCTCAGTTTACCGCGCTCTCACAAGCCCGGCCTTTGAGAGTGTCAAATAACACCCTTGTTCTGTTACGGGAACTCCCGTTGCAGCCTACTTAAAATTTGTTCGGTGCACTGCTCGCAGGAGGAATTCGGCTTAGACACTACCATTGCCTTGCACCATACGACAACTCTCTGAAGATAATATCAAAACTTACTTATTCCTGCTCAAACGCATTTTATGGTTATATTTTACTCCTTTAGTACAGTGAAGTCAAGAATTTTTTGAAAAAATAAAGCCAAGGTCATATGACCTTGGCTTTAAAATTACTTAATGCCTTTAATTCTGTCAAGGGTATCCCAGATACCATGCATATACATAATACCGAGAGCGCGGTCGTAAAGACCGTAGCCGGGGCGAACATTACCCGGACCTTCATCCCAAAGATGTCTGCCGTGGTCGGGGCGGATATAACCCTCAAAACCGCAGTCGTGATATGCCTTTACGATTTCAAGAATACCGGTATCGCCGTCACAGTCACGGTGGGAGGCCTCGGAGAAGTCACCATTGGGGAAGTTTTTAACATTTCTGATGTGAGCAAATGCAATACGGTCGCAATGCTTGCGAACGATAGCAGCAACATCGTTATCGGGGTTTGCACCGAGGGAGCCGGAGCAAAGGGTAAGACAGTTGTACGGATCGTCAACCATTTTTAAGAAGCGGTCGATATTCTCCTCATTGATGAGAAGGCGGGGAATACCGAAAATATCCCATGGCGGATCGTCCATATGGATAGCCATTTTGACATCGCACTCGTGGCAGGTGGGCATAATTGCCTCAAGGAAGTACTTGAGGTTTGCCCAGAGCTTTTCATGGGTAACACCCTCATATGCCTTGAAGAGCTCGTCTAATTTTGCCATACGCTCAGGCTCCCAACCTGGGAAGGACATATTGTACTTCTCGGTAAAGCCCAAGATATAGTCAGCCATAGCCTTATAATCGTCCTGAATCATACCCTTTTCATAGAAAAGCGCGGTAGAACCGTCACCTACTTCGTGGAAAAGGTTACTTCTTGTCCAGTCGAAGATCGGCATAAAGTTATAGCAGATAACCTTAACACCAAACTTTGCTACATTGCGGATACACTGCTTGTAGTTTTCAATGTACATATCTCTTGTGGGAAGGCCGATCTTGATGTCGTCGTGAACATTGATAGATTCGATAACATCCATATTGAAGCCATACTCGTCTAACTGACGCTTAACCTCAGCGATCTCTTCCTCTTCCCAGATTTCGCCCGGCATTTTGTGGTGCAGTGCCCATACAATACCGTCGACACCCGGAATCTGCTTGATATCGGAAAGGCTTATCTTATCGTTGCCTTCGCCGTACCAGCGGAAAGTCATTTTCATATTTATCGCTCCTTTATCGTGGCGTTTTTTACATTATAGCACCGTTTATTTTAAAATGCAATGTACACTTTTGTTTAATAGCGGTCTTTTTCGGCCTCGAGCCAATATGCATAGTACGGATTTGTCCATACTGTACCATCGTAGAATTCAGCAGATTTTACACACGCTTTTAATTTTGTGGCTTTGTCTGCTATATTCCAATATCGATTTCCACCGTATGTACTTCCGGGTTGAACATTTGCAGATTGGCCTTTGCCCATAAAACAGTTATCATCACCCTGATAGGAATACTCTACATCAACAGGATAGCCATTATTGTCAAACTGTAAGATTCCGACAGTGTATTCCTTGATTACTTGATTTGAACAATTCTGCACAATAACAGTAGCTTTTCTGAAAATGGTGTAATACCCGTCATTATAGGCATAAGCCTTAATAACTTTAACTTTTTGGTTGTTTTTCAACTGCTGAACTCTGTGCGCTTCTTTGCGAGCTTCAAAATCTTTCTTGTAATTGTTGATTTGAGTGTCATTTGAGAATATCTTTTCCATATTCTCAACCAGTTTCAAACCGGTATTGAAGTCGTTAGCGGCAACGCATTTTTGCATCTGAGTGATAGCCTGCTGCTTTACAGTGGGTTTGTGCGTTTTAATTTTCTCCTGGGCAGCAGCGTAATTCTCATCATCTTCAATTACATTAAGATATTCCAAAGTCGCATTGTAAACATCGCCTTTTTTCTCGTATTCACCTGCTTTGGAAAAAGAGTCCTGCGAGTTTTTTAAGTTGGTTGCTTTGATCTTGGCATCGCGATCATTGCAAAAAGGAATGGCAATATCGAATTTCTCGTTAGCTTCATCATAAGTGATTTTTCCGGTACGAAAATCCTCATAATAATCGTTCATTTGGGCAATTACAAAGTCTTTTATATCCGCTTTAACTGCGTCACTATTGATAGCCCATTCTTGTATAGATTTTGCCGCATCATAGTTGCCCATATTGTACGCCGTGGTAAATGCTATATATCCGCTGTTCAATACACCGAAGGTTAAAATGGCAATCAGTAAAATTGAGGAAAGCGTAATAATCGCATTTTTCTTTTTTCTGAAAAATATACTTTCCCTTACTTTGTTCCATATATTTTTGGGTAAGTCGGAGAGGATTTTATTCAGATTGAAAGGCTGTTTTTCATTAGTAGCGGCGTTCGCATTTAAAGTATCGGCTAAACTTTTTAAATCTTCTTGCGTGGGCTCGTTGACATTAATTGTCAAATTGTTACCACATTCCCTGCAAAATTTTACATCTACATCATTTTCTGTTCCACAACGCGAACATATTGTCATAAAAACACCCCTTTTTTTATTTTCCCATAGGTAGGTACAGCTTTTGACCCGCATATATTTTGTTTGCATCGATTATGCTGTTGATCTGCAGAATCGTCTGTATATTTTCGGCATAATTTAAACTGTGCTTTTTGCATATACCCTCTAAACTATCGCCCGGCTTGATAATATACACCTTAAAGGTCTCAACATCGTCGGGAAGGACAGGTTGAGTTATAGTTGGTGCATCCGGAGGGATCTTATTCTGCTGCTCGATAAAATCGAGGGCCTCTTCAAGCCGTTCTGCCACAGAATTTTTTTCTATACCGAATGAAACCGCGAGAAATGCGGAGGCAATAAGCAAAAAGGCCAAAAGAATAGTCAAAAAGGAAATTCGCTTTTTGGCCGGCTTCGTACCCTTTGCGATTTTTATTTCCTCGCCCACCTCGTCGTAAACATAGAAACCGTTTAGTTCTGAAATTTCTCCGTTCTTCCATTGGAAAAAACCGCGGGTATCAGCAAGTGGATCCACTACATAGGCTATCTGCCAAGGAAAATTAAAGAAATTTTTCTGAATAAAAAGATCGTATTCAGATAGGAAAATTCCATAATCCGGATGGGTATGCTGCCATCCTACAATTGTTTTATCGGGATACTCAGCGTCCTTTTCATTCCACACATAATTCCAGGTCTCGTGAGTAAAGGTAAGGGTGGCAGCAGAAGCATCAGTATACTTTGCTTCGATAAAATCCGAGATAATAACCGTATATCTGTATTCTTCGGCGATATATTTGCCGATTAAAATACTGCCGACCTCATTTTTCGTGTCTTCCTTGGAGAATTTCTCAATCTGCTTATAGACATCCTGCTTGATGTACACCTGCACATTGTCCTTCTTGATATTTCCCACGGGGACAAAATTCACCGGTAGGGCAGCCGTGCCGTTGCCGATTACATTTTCGGTATCTAAAATTTCAATATTGGTATCTTCCATAAGGAACATCCTTTATAAACCTTGTAAAATCATATTGATTATAAAAATAATTACCAAGACGATAATAAGAGCAGGGACGCTTGTTCCGCCTTTTTTTGCAATATAAGCGGCTTTATTATAATCGTCCATACTTTTTGCGACGCGAAGCTCGCTGTCTACATGCTGTTTGTAGAAATAATTACCGAAAATTCCTGCACAGATGCTCAGCGCAATCGATAATAAACGACCAAGGTGAGGTATAAAGCTGAGTACAAAGGAGATTCCGTAATATGCAGCGGCGATGCCGTACATTTTTCTGTAAACAAACCAGTTTGTACCAAACAAGAAAGCACACCAGTTCCAGGAGGTAGCAGAATTCGCAATGCTCATTCTATTAAACTTGTCAATATATGTGGGCTGATTAGAGCCGATGAAAGCGGAGAGATCCGGATCATCCTGGGTTGAATTCTGAGCTGAATTCTGGGATGAGCTTGCTGTATAACCGCCGCTGTAACTGTTATTGTACTGGGGCGGGCGTGTGTACTGGGGAGGGGTATACACGGGCGGCACATTGCTTTGGGGAGTGCCTGCGGCCGTGGACACACTGCTACCGGAAGGCTTGAAATGCGGCTCGCCGGAAGCACCAACGGGAGATCCGCAAGCGGAACAGAACTTCTGGTCTTCCTCCATTGCGGCGCCGCATTTTGAACAGTAGTTACCTTTTTCGGTGGACTCAGCATATTGATCAGCGCCTACGATGGTACCGGTGCAACCAAAGGTGGTGCAGGCCTTGTTTTCTATCCAGCATTCCTTGTGATGCGGCATTTCACAGACACTACACACCACTATGTCATCGCCCTCTTTGAATTCGGTCTGGCAATAAGGGCAAACTTTACCAATAAAATTCATAGTCAAATACCTCCGTATTTATTTATTGAATGGGTGGAACAGGTTCAGTTGCGGGCTGTTGATCTTGCTGTTCCGGCAATACATCAGTCGGCTGCTGCTCCGGCAATACAAACTGTGCCTGGTTAGTAAGGATATCTTGTATCGCAAGGCCATAGTTATTAAGAACATATTTAACATCGGAAAGTTCTTTTTCCAATCTGTTTATTTTGGAATTCTGACTCATCATAAATATCAGATTCAGGATGATTACAAGTGCCATAAGAATGGGTAAAAGGATACCGGATGAGGATTTTTTCTCCTCGTATTCGGCGGTTTCCTCCGTACTCCATGCCTTCTGGCGTATTTTAATGCCGTTTTTGTCAAATAAGTAAAAACCCGGGCAACGCTCTAATTTTTCATCTACCCAGAAGAAGAAGCCCTCTTCGTTTTGTATGGGATCGACCACATATGCTACTTGATTTACATCACTAAAGAAGTTTTGCTGTATAAATCTGTCGTTTTCAGACAAGAAAATTCCAAAATTAGGGTGGGTGTGGATCCAACCCACAATTTTTTTGTCTTTATACCTCTTGTCCATTTCCTTGTGGAAATATTCCCAGGTTTCGTGGGTGAAGGTGAGGGTAGTGGGAGTTGCGGCGTTGTATTTAGCCTCAATAAACCCTTCTATAATCGTGTTTTCCTTGCCCATTTCATTTAAAACTCTGCCAACTAAGATACCACCATGCTCATTTTCGGTTTTATTGGCGGCAAATTTATGTATTTGTGCGTAGACCTTCTGATGAATGTAGATGTTTTTCTCATCAAAAACTCGCTCGCCTACGGGAACAATATTTTGTGGTAAGTCGGGAGTTATATGCTTATCAGAAGCCTTGGATTTACTTTTCTTCTTTTTCATATTCATTACTCCTCAATTTCAATTTCAAAATCAAATTCGTCTTTTCTCGCGGGTTTAGCGCGAAGTTTTAAAATTACTAAAATACACGCGATGAGAAATACAGATAAAACAATTACCGCTATTTTTAAAGCTTCGTTTTCTCGTGTAAGTTTTTCTAAATCCGTGTCGTCAGCTTGTGTTGTATCATCTTGCGGGGGCGCTTCGGTTGATGGGGTGAAGGGTACTTCCTCCGCATCCTTTGTAAAGGACAGCATCTCGGACGCGGCTATTGCAAAGCCGATACCCTCCGCATCGGTGGCCTTTAATGTAATAATGCCTATTACATTGCCGTTTTCATCGACAAGCGGGCCGCCGCTGTTTCCGGAATTTATCGAAGCGTCAATTTGTATGTAGGAATTTTTGCCTAATTTTCTGTCAAGGGCGGATATAATGCCCTTTGTCATCGTATAGGGCATATCCCGCGGCGCACCGATAGCGTAAACCTCCTGCCCGATAGCGGGCTTTTCTTCGCTGACCTTTAGCGGTACAAGCGTTTCGTCAACTTGTATCAGCGCAAGGTCTTGTGTTTCGTCTGTCTTAATGACAAGTCCCTCTATTGTATCTCCGTTATACAGAGTGACCGCCACATTTTTGCTGTCCTCAACAACATGGGCGTTGGTTACTATAATATTCTCCTCAATGGCAAAACCGCTACCAACCCCGGATCCTGTATATACAACCACTACCGAATTGTATGTATCCTCAGCTGTGAAATTTATTGCATATGCAGGAAGAGAGACAAGCAGTATTGATAAAAGAAGTACACTTAAAAATCTGTATTTCATACTACTTATCTCTCCTTTGTTATTTTGTATTGAATATCAATACGGAATTACCTATTGCTATGGCATCGCCCTGCTTTAAAACATGGCGGGTAACACGCATTCCGTTTACAACGGTACCCATGGGAGATCCTTTGTCCACAAGCACATACTTGTTACCCTCCTGGACAATCTCGCAATGATAGGGCGCAACAAGCTTATCCTTAAAGAGAACGATGGTATTTTTGCCGCTGTTACCGATAGTGGTCTGGCCGGCAAATACAAGATATTCCTTACCTTCAAATTCGCCTCGTATAACCTTGAGCCAAGCGGATTTAGCAAACTGCTCCAAAAGACCGATGCCAAGACCGATCAAAGCACCCATAAGCACGATACCGACCAAACGGGGGATTATACCGGTGTCATTGTCGCTTACGCTGACCGAACTGATGAAGTTGAATAAAAATCCGCCTACAAATCCGCCTGCAAGACCGCCGAGCGTACAGTTAATAATGCGCATCTTCTCAGGCTTTATAAGACCGATGGAAACACCGATACCTGCGCCTAAAATAGCCCAGCCTAAAGCTCTTACTATTGCAAGATATATCTCAGAGGTGTACTCGGATGTATCGCTGAGAAGTGCGGAATAGAGCATCTGTGCAATAAAACCGCTCACAAAGCCCAGAAGAAGACCCAAACCCGCGCCGATACCCGCATATTTTGCGGTATTCTCAGCAGAACCGTAATATATACCCTCGCCAAGACCCATAACCGCACCGATGGCAAGACCAACGCCGCAGAAGCTAATTGCGGAGCTTAATCTTACAGCAAGAGCAATGTCCGAGTCGGACGCACCGTATATGGATTTACCGAGCCAATCGGTAAAGATGGTAAATGAATCCACATCAAACAGGAATTCCTGTAGCAGCCAAGCGATGATACCGCCGATAAGGCCGTATAAAATTCCCTTCATAAAGACGGTTTTAAAGTTTACCTTTCCGCCTTTTGCGGTCTGGCCATACTGATTACCGCCCTGCATTCTTACCGCAGTGGGCACAAAGTCGATGCCCACAAGCTCGTCTGCAGTGATTTCAAAGTCGTTTACATCCTCCACAATCTGTGGGGGAGTGATGGGCTCCGGCGCTGCAGGAATGTCATTGGCAACAACCACGGGGACTTCTTCCGCGACTTCGGCAGGAGTTTCTTCTACGACCTCCGCAGGTGTCTCCTCAACAGAATCAGCATCTTCATCATCGAAAAGGTCGATGTCGAAGTCCTTTTTCGGCGTACCGTCCTCTTCCTCGCCGGTCCAGAGATTGATATTTCCTACCGGGAACAGATGCTTGTTCTCGATAGCCCATTCCGCAGCATCAGCGGAAAGGGGACTGGAAGCGTTCCAGGATTTATACTGAATCATATCACCGATATTGATAATAATGTCGGAAAGCGACTCGCCTGCGCCCCAAATGTCACCGATACAAATCTGTCCATCCCTGAAGTTGGGGTGCCAGATAGGAGTGGCAATGGTGCAGATCGGCTTGTATCTGGGATACTCAGCGTGCAGGGTGATGATTACAATGTGCTTGCCAAGGGTTTCAATTCTGCCATCATCCTGCAGATAGATACCATTTAAGTAGTATGTAACCCTGTATTTTACAGCAGGCTCTGCGCCAATAGGTTCAACAACGATGTTTTTGTGATTTGAAAAATTTTTCTTTATCTGCTCACAGTCGGAAGCAATACGCCTCATTCTTGCATTCATTCAAACAACCCCCCTAAAACCTCGTTTTTATCTTTGGATAATTCGTAATAAGCATATTTCATACCCTTTCGCACCGCAATAATGTGGAACAAGGGTATGCCGATATCATAAAGCTTTTTGTCGAGGAAATCTTCCTCACCATTAATTGTATGTACAGTCTCAAATTGCATTGATTTTCCGCACTTTTCACAGACAATATCCTTGCCGCGAAGACGGTTTACCGTGTTGAAGATGTCCTTCTTGTGCCCGCAAGCGCAGGTTGCTCTTGTGGCGATGTCACGGTCAAATTCGATTATCGCACCCTCGCCAAGCTCACGCTCTGCCCGTGTTAAAATTTCTTTCAGGGACACGGTACGAGCTGACCAGTCCGTTTCAATAATATTGTCGTATAGATCGTGACTCATACAATCCTCTTTAAGCTGGTATTCCACAACAAAGGAGTCGTGAGTAAGGCCGTTGAAAACATAGCCCTTACCTGCCAGTGTGGGAAGATTTCTGTCGTTATGGAGAAGTTTTAACATTTCCTGCACCTGAACACCGGCAATGATTGAAGAGGAGGTGGGCGTTGTGGGAGTCTTGCCCTCCAGCATCTCGTCATGGGTGAGCAGCGCGCAGGACTTGCGCTTATTGATAAGTCGCCAGTCGGTTTCGGTCATCGTGCACTCATAGCAGGGACCGGGCGGAACAAATACACGGGCAAAGCCGTTTAAAACCTCGATGGCACCGTCTATCCAAGGCTTGTTCACCTTATAGCAGGACTGGTTAATGGCAAGTCGTGCCTCACGGTTGTCAAGACCGCCAAGGACGATGTCCATACAGCGGAATACGCCAAGACCGATATCGGTAACGATGTTCTGATTAAGACAAACCGCCTTTACATCAGGGTTGATCTCCATTGCCGCTTCTGCCGCAGCCTGAGATTTATATTTGCCGACATCCTTCATACGGTAGAGAATTGAACGGGTAAGGTTTGTCTGTTCAATCTTATCCATATCCACAATAAGGATTTTGCCGATGCCAAGGAGTGCCAGATTTTTAATAAGCTCGTTGCCTATGGCGCCGGCACCCACAACCATAACCGTAGAACCGTGCAAAAGTTCCTGATTCCACCAGGGAATAAGTTCAAGACGCGAATATCTGGTTTCCTCAAAGTCCTCTTTGTTCAATTCTATATTGTCATTCATAATCTGCCACCGGGGATCAGAGGCGTGGTGCGCCTGCGGTAATTTCCGGCTGAAGTCTTAATACATCACCATCTTTGATCTGCGCTTCGGCAAGAGTCTGAGTTTCGAGAAGCTGTCTACCGCTAACCTTGTGTATAAACTTATAGCTGATGGGATTACCGTCGGGACCGGTTGAGGGAAGCTTTATTTTCTCAACCAACTTGACCATAATGATGCCTACTTTGATGTCATCGGGTAAACCGACTCTCTGTTCCTTGTTTCCTGTTGCATCAACGATGATTACATTTAATTTACCCATAATATCTACTCCTTAAAAATTTTATTTTGTCCAGGTGTTTGAGCTTCTGCTGTCAATAAATGAAGGTGAGAAGGTGACGGAATTTCCATTTTTGCTGACCACTACATTTATCTCACGGCCGTGAACGATAATTGTGTCGCCGTCTACCACCTCATATTCCATTTCGCCAACGGTTCTTCTGCCTAAAACGCCGAAGTAACCGCTGTAATCGATTTCATCTTCGGAGAAGTTTAAGTAAAGTAAGGTATCGCCCTCGTCGTCAAGACCGGTCCATTCACCGGACATAAGCGTGTCGTGCAGTGCGTCCTTACTGCTTGATCCGAACATAAAAACAAGTCCGACACAAATGAGTATTGCCGCAATAACACCTAAAACGATTTTTGCGGTATTAGGTTTTTTCTGAGCTACGGCAACGGCCGCATTGTAGTTGTTGATAGCGGCGGGTGCAACTGTCTGCGGAGCGGTACTGTGTCCGCAAGTAGGGCAAAAGGCCTGACCATCATGCAATTCCGCATTGCAGTTAGCGCAGAACTTCTTGAGTGGAGCACCGCAATCCGGACAAAAGGCTTGCTCGGCGGTGACTAATGCCTGACATCTCGGACATCTTTTTCCAGCAGGTGGCGGAGTAACAGTGTTTACCGGAGGAACAGAACTTCCTTCAATCTGTGCTGAACCGGTAATTTCTTCGTTTGTCGTGTCACGAACGACCTTGGTTTCGTTATCCACAAAAAATCCCCCTTTTATGTGATACTTATTTTAACGATACAACTTGTATGAGCGGTTATTTTTATAGCAGAAAACGGTAATGGTATTAAAGTCATTTACTGTAAATCTAAAAACCTTTGCCAGTTCCTTGTGATTTTTATCAATCCACACATAAGTGCTGTTTTTTATGTCAAAAAACTCGGTTCCCGCGGGCTGCGCAACCCATGGCAAGTCATAGTTGCTGTAGGTTGAGCCGTCATCATCTTCAGTGAAAGTGAGATAATATCCCCCGCCGGAGGTTGTCCAGTGATCTTCGAGAAAAACCGCCATATTATCATCGCAGGTCAAATAATCCTGAATGAATTCTATTGACCAGATGGATTCCAAAAAGGATTTATTATCTCTTATGTAGCTTGATGCTAGGTATGTTTCACCAGATGACATTGCCTTAAAGAGTTTTGACAGTGTGGTAGTGTCACCGTAGGAGGAGGGCAGGGTCTGTAGCATTATATAAACAGCTTCGGCATTATTTTTTGTCCAGTAGTCTATTTTCGTATTTGTTTCAATTTCAGCCCAAATGCTTGCGTATATATGGTCTTGGATTGCAGAGTTTAAAGAAACATTGTTTTTGAAGTAGTTTGCCTGAACAACACTTTTTTGTTTCAAAATATAGTCCGCCCACATATATGCGCAATTCTCAGCTTTTTCCTCACTGTCTTTGTAATCCCCAAGGTCGTGATACATAGTGTAGGCGATAAAATAGTTGTCGTCCTTTAAAAGATTTTCCGCCTTATGATAGTGAACGGCGGGCAGAATATATACAAAAGTAACGGCAGCAAGAACAGCCAAAACCAATAATGTGATAAGGGCGATTTTTAAAATAAACCGACCCTTTCTTTTTTTGTTCCTGCCTGCTTCCATTGCCTGGTTATAGGCTGCAATGTTTTGCATAGGTGCGGCACACACGGTGCATACACCACTACTGTCAAGCTCGGCACCACAACTCGGACAAAAGGCTTTTGGAGGTGTGATAATCACCGACTCACCGCAATAAGGACAGAATTTAGCATCTGAATTTACCTTGGTACCACAGTGCTGACAAACAGAAAAATTTCCGGTTGACCCATACATTGTGCTTGCATCCTGCATTTTCCATCCCCCTTTAAAACCACAATTATATACTACATAATTTTACCATACCAATGCGGAAAATGTCAAACAGTGACAGCTTCTGCAAAAAGGAGGGAAATCGCAGGTTTTTACGATAGGGCAAAATGATGCGATTTTCAGAACTTTTTGATAGATTTCAAGGAAAAAAGGAGTGATTTGCAAAAATTATACGAATATATATAGTGAGTGGTGTTAAAAAGAATTAAAGAAGGTATGCTGATATGAAACTTGAAGATTACAAGACTGAGGTTGAAAAACTGCAACAGATGTATTTCGAAATATTCAAAACCGCAGAAGAAACTTCGGTTTATGAAGTGATTTTACATTTTAGGGATAGTGAGGATTTAATTTCTTACGGCACATTGAATAGTGTATTAAAGTCCTTTGCATCCGTAGAGAAATACATTTTAAAGGCACGAAGCTTTTTTTGTGACGACTGTACAATGGGAGAACGGGCATATTGGTCGGTTACAAAATACAAATTGATGGGAGGGGAATTTAAAGAGGACATAACCTGCTGTTTTTCAATAAATGCAAAACTGCTCAGCGTAAACTTAGCCGCGGCTTTGCGTGGAGTGAGCAATTCAATGATGTTACGACATTCGGAGCTTATGAAACGCCCCAAATCAGTGACGGTGTCGTACAAAAAGGGCGACATTATTGAAATTGATCCAACACCATTTGAAAAGCCGATTTATGTTGTATATGGAGGTGATGCACACCTGTGCATCTATGAATCTGAAGACAGAAGGGGACTGTGGATAGATTCCATAGCGGATAGCGGCTTTACAGATTATGCACTTTTTGAACACAGCCCGCTCATTATGAGCAAGTGGGTGAAAAACTGCAATAATGAAAAGATTATAAGAGCAAGTGAGAGGATCCGGGCGGAACCGCATTTATGGCATAAATGCCTGAAATTTTATAAATGCAATGGGATGAACGAAGAAAATCTTGACAGTTTAATTTTGAAATAAAGGGAAAACAACAGAATGCTTAGCGGGATTACGGTAAACTTGGTATGAAGGATAAAAGCAGATGCCGTCGTCGGGCAAATAGCAAGAAGCATAGCTGTCGTTTAAAACAGCTTTACCCAAACTGCAAGAGAATGTCTATTCGCCTGCGAGTCAAAGGCGACGCCGAATATTACTTAAAAAAGAGCTATGGCGGGTCTGGTGTAATTAAAAAATATAAGAATCTTTCCAATGAAAAAAATCAGAAAGTACAATAAATCCTACATACCAAAAGGTGATTGGTGTAAAAAGGTGTTTGATTTTTGGTGGACGATTTCCTGAGGTGAAGTATGAAAGATAAGGAAATAAGAAAAATTTTGATCGCGTATCTCGAGGCGCGGCAGGAGTGTAGGATTTACCAGGAGAAGACTATCGGCTCGGCAATTTGCGATATTATGCAGGTCACCGATAGACTCATCGGTTATGAAATCAAGAGCGACAGTGACAATTACAGTCGACTTGACAGACAGGTGCGGTTTTACGATAAAATGTTCGACGAAAATTACATTGTTGTCAGCAGTAAGCATATAAAAAGCGCTGAGGGGAAGGTGCCGTATTACTGGGGAATTGTTTATGTCGATGAGCAAACGGTAAAGATAGTAAGGGCGGCGGGGCAAAATAAAAAAGTGTCCCGCCGTAATCAGTTGTCCCTGCTGTGGAAGTTAGAACTTAAAAATCTGCTTCAGCAAAACGGTATGCCGTGTTATCCTCAAAAAGGCAAAGGCTTTATTGCGGATAAAATTGCGGAAAAGATAGATCCAAAACTATTGGGTAAGCAAATTGCGGAGGAGCTATTACGGCGCGATTACAGTTCTTTTTTTCGCAATGATGAGTTTTTTGAAAATTTGTCGGTTTGCGACATTGCGGATACTTTGTCAGAAGAAAATCTCGACGATGTGACCCTTGACAAGTGGATAGAAATTTACCAAACCGCAAAGCAAATCAAGGGTGAAAAAGAGGGAAGGTGTGCGAAGACGGAATATACGCCCCATGACATTACCTATGAACAAATTGAGGTATCCTTGGGTGTGCCATGGGTAAGCCGGGAAATTATTAACGATTTTGCAGTGCACATTTCAGGCGAAAAGCAGAACTTTGTGGAGTATGAGCCGATTTCCGGAACCTGGTTTATAAATGGAAAACGGAGGTATTCAAACGCTGAAATCAATGCAAAATACGGCACAGAGCGGTATAGTGCGCTTTTTATTCTTGAGGCAATACTGAATTTGCGGGAAATTAAAATCTATGACAAAAACGGTGAGTTTGACGAGGCGGAGACTATAGCCGCACTGGATAAAAAAGAGGTCATTGAAAAGGAATTCAAGCACTGGGTGTGGTCGGACAGGGATAGAATTTGGGAGATTGAAGAAGCTTACAATAAGATGTTCGCAAAATACAGTGCTTTAAAATTTGACGGAAAAGGTATGGAATTTCCCGAGATGAATTCTGATTTTGAATTGTATGACTATCAGAGGGCGGCGGTTGAGCGAATTATTTCCACCCCAAACACATTACTCGCTTTTGATGTGGGTGCGGGAAAGACATATATTATGATTGCCGCGGCTATGAAAATGCGCGAAATGGGTATTTCGAGAAAAAATATGTTCGTTGTTCCCAACAATATTGTGGGCCAATGGGAAATGATTTTCACCACCTTTTACCCAAAAGCGCGCATACTTACCGTGGAGCCGAAAAGTTTTAGGGCTGAAATGCGCCAAAAAATTTTGGCTCAGATTAAAAACGGAGATTACGACGGAATTATAATTGCCTACAGCTCCTTTGAGCTTATTCCCATATCGGTTGAATACCTTACACAGAATATGAACAAGAGGATAAACGAAATAATGGCAGTAGCTAAAGGGAAGGGCGCGGTCAATAGGGAAATAAGAAACATCAGAAAACTCACCGAGGAACTTCTTGATGATGCGCAAAACCGTGAGAACTGTATCACTTTTGATGAGTTGGAGATAGGTACCATTTTCCTTGATGAGGCACATAATTTCAAAAACATACCCATACAGACAAGGATGAAAAATCTTCGCGGTATTAATACACGCGGCTCTAAAAGTTGTCTTGCCATGCTGCAAAAAATAAGGTGTGTACAGCGGGCCAATAACGGCAGAGGCGCGGTTTTTGCCACCGGTACACCGCTCAGTAATTCCATTTCGGATGCTTATACGATGCAGATGTATCTGCAATATGACGACTTAAGGGAGCGGCAATTGGACAAGTTCGATAACTGGGTAAAAACCTTTGCTGTTGCTGAACAAAATTGTGAAATTGATGTAACCGCGGCGGGATATCGACTTGTGACACGGTTTACGCGTTTTTTCAATCTCCCCGAGCTTGCGAAAATGTTCTCCGGAATAGCCGACTTCTATTCGGTAGGCGATGAGAGTTGCCTGCCAAGGCACAGAGAGTATAAAAATATACAAATTGAAAAGAGCATCGCTCTCAGTGACTATATGCAAAAAATAGTCCGCCGCACCGAGGATATACGGTCGGGCGTAATAAATCCAAAATACGATAATATGCTCAAGGTCAGCACAGACGGGAGGAAGGCGGCAATTGACCTTACATTGGTAGGAGAGAAGCAGACATATGACGATTACTCAAAGCTTGTACGCTGTGCAGAACAGGTGATAGAGATACATAAAATGCACCCCGAATGCTCACAGCTTGTTTTTTGTGATTATTCTACACCAAAGGCAGAGGGATTTTGTGTATATGAAAAACTGAAGGCATTACTTATAGCCGAAGGCCTTGCGCCTCATGAGATAGCCTTTATTCACAGCTACGGATCTGAGGCAAGACGACTAAAACTCTACGAGGATGTAAACCGTGGGACGATTAAGGTGCTTATCGGTTCTACCTTTAAGCTGGGGATTGGTGCCAATGTGCAGACAAAATTAAAGGCGGTGCATCATTTGGATGTGCCGTGGCGACCCGCGGATATGACTCAGCGTGAGGGCAGAATTTTGCGGCGGGGCAACGAAAATGAAAAGATAATGATTTTTCGCTACATTACCAAGGGTAGCTTCGACTCTTACTCCTGGCAGATTTTAGAAACAAAGCAAAGGTTTATTTCACAATTTTTAAGCGGCAGTCCGTATCAGCGCAGCATCGAGGATCTGGAAAACAATGTGCTGACTTATGCTGAGGTCAAGGCAATTGCGCTGGCAAATCCGATAATGAAGCAAATCGCCCAAAAGGAGCGTGAGGCAAGTATCCTGCAAATTCTATGTAACAAACAGGCGGAAACCCGTCGCAGACTTGAAGAGCAACTTAAAAAAGCGGAGGACGCGCTCCCGATAGCCGAGGCGAGGTATCAGAACACCCTGAAAAACGCAAGATATCTGAAAACTATTACCAATGATAAATACCTTGCGGCAATGCGCGCCTCAAAGGAGTTACTGACAGAAGATGCGCTTGCAGGGGATATCTCCAAAAAAATCGGCACCTTTTTGAAATTCGACATTTTCACAGAAGGGTGCGGGTGCATCATATTAAAGCGTTTCGATGCAGAATATTCTGTTGAAATGGGAAAAACGGCTGAGAATAATATAAAAAGAGTGGTTAGTTTTTTAAAGCGTTTCGACAAAACGGTAAAGAACGAAAACAACCGTATGGCAAACTTAAAGCGTGAAATTAGTGAATTGAAAACCGCACTTTCTCTGCCTGATGATGCAAAGGATAAGCTGAAAAAATGTAAAAAGGAACTTGAGACATTAATGAGCATAGAAAAGCGAGTAGAAAAATAAACAGTAGTAGAGAGTCTCGTTGACAAAAAGTGCGGCAAATGGTACAATTTAAACCGTATAGAATAGCAATAAAAAAAGTCATAGAATCGGACCGACTTCGACGCTATGGCTTTTGTTTTATTAAAGGCGTGGAGGAGTACTATGTTAAAGATATTCGTAACCGGAGATAATCATATTGGTCTTAAATATGCAAGTCACGAGCAGGCAACCACTCTTATCGCAAGCAGAATATCTGCTTTTGAAGGTATGGTTGAAGCGGCCAATAGGGAAGAATGCGCTCTTTTTGTGATTACCGGTGATTTATTTGAAAACACATACAGCATATCAAAAAAGGACATAAAGTCGCTTTTGGATATGCTCTCTTCATTCAAAGGTACGGTTGCGGTACTCCCGGGAAACCATGACTATTATGACAGAGACACCAAACTGTGGCAGTGGTTTGAGGCGGTTATGGCAGAGTATGACAACATTATGCTGCTTAACAGCTATCGTCCTTATGTAATTGCCGTCGGTGATGAGGAGGTCGTTCTTTATCCGGCGCTTTGCACATCTCTTCATTCTGCATCGGGACAGAACAATTTGGGTTGGATTAAAGAGGAAAACTTTGCAGATAGTAGCGCTTATCATATTGGAATTGCTCACGGCGCGGTTGAAGGCGAAACCATTGACAATGAAGGACAATATTTTCTGATGAAAAGGGCAGAGCTTGAGGCCATTCCAGTTGACGCGTGGCTTATCGGACATACACATGTTCCGTTCCCCCGAAACCTAACCGAGAATTTTGCACCTTGTGAGCGGATATTCAATGCAGGAACCCATGTGCAGACCGATGTGGCATGCAACACAGAGGGTCAGTGCTTTGTTATCGAAATAAACGACGACAAAAGTCTTCGGGCCAAAAAGATCGTGTCGGGAAATCTGCGCTTTTACAGAAAAAATATCGCCCTCACCGCGGGTGAAATGGAGAATATATTGGCTCGTGAATTGGGCAATATAGACGACAACAGCGTTGTGGACATTATCCTGACCGGTGCGGTTACAGCCGAGGAATACGAAAAACGGACAAGCATCATCGAAGGTGTGCTGTCCCGCTTTATTGAAGGCACATACAACGATTACGGGCTTAGTAAATTGATATCAAAGCAGCTGATTGAGGCAGAATTTCCGGAAACATCATTTTCAGCGGGGCTTTTGACCGAGCTTCTTGATGAGCCGAAGGAAGCACAGCTTGCATACGAGCTTCTCAAATCTTTGAAGGAGGGCAAATAAAATGAAAATTAGAAACATATCCTGCGAACAATTTGCCGGCGTTCGTGAACAGAGCGTTTCCTTCGAGGACGGTATCAATGTAATTTACGGTAAAAATGAAAGCGGAAAAAGCACATTGGTTAATCTTCTATCCAGAACACTTTTTCAGAGCGCTCGTCTGGACGGAAGAAGCGACAAGGACTTCATTGATTTGTATTTCCCGAGCGCCCGTAAAGGGAGCATAGCGGGAGATTCTGTCGATGGTAAGGTCTCTTTTGAAACAGAAAGCGGTGTATATACTCTTTCCAAAGTGTGGGGTGCGGATTCCGGATGCATTCTTTCTACACCCGATGGTATGAAGATTCGCAATCAAGCGACAATTGACGGCATTTTAAAGGAAACCCTGCTGTACGGCGAGGGCGTTTATTCGGAGATGCTTTTTTCGTCACAGAAAAACAGCGATATGGCACTGCAGACGATATTGGATGCATCCAAGAAAAGTGATGCCAAGCAAGAAATAGCCGATGCGGTGTCAAAGGCATTTGCTGAAAGTGATGGCGTGTCCATTGACGCAATTGAACAGGCGATCAATGCAAAAATTGACGAGATCGCAGGCAAGCATTGGGATTTTGAGCGGGATATGCCGATGAGAAAGACCGGCCGTTGGGCAAATGGTCTTGGTGAGATTTTGAAGGCTTACTACGCTTTGGAAGATGCGAAGTCCGTGCTGGATGAGATATCTCGACTGGAGGCTGAGGCTTCCCGCGCATCGGAGGAGTATAACAAAAAGGACAACGCTACGAAAACCGCTGAGGATGAATACGCAAAATTCAATGCATTCGCAGGCCGTCTTGCGGTACAGAGCGAGCGCAGAAAAACGGTTGAAAGATTAAAGAATGAGCAACTGAAAATTGCAGAAGTACTTGTGGATTGGCCGGTACTTGCTGAAAAACTCGAAAAGGCAAAGTGTCTGCAGAACGAAAAACTCAATCGCGAGATTATCGACAAATATGAAGCTGCAAAGGCGATCGCCGATGAATTGAAAGAGCTGGAGACGGGCGTGGACAAAAAGCTTTGCCCAGATGACAGCGAAATTATGAAAGTGCGTGTTGCACAGCGCGATGTTACATCCCTTGAAAATAAACTTTGCGGTATGAATTTGAGTGCTGCGATAAAGCTTTTTGACGGAAATACGCTTGAGATCACATCCCTTCGTACGGGAGAGAGCGTTGACATTTCAAATGGAGCGGCAGCTATTACAGAGGCGGTTAAAATCGCCGTGCCCGGAGTTATGGAGATGCAGTTGTTACCGGCCAATGTGGATGCTGATGCTATTGAGGCACAGATAGCAGAACAGAAGCAGATAATATCCGCGATTTTTGGCAAGTACGGTGTTGATTCTGTAGACGAACTTGAAGATCTTGCAAGAAAAATTACCGATGCAAAGGCAAAGGCGGATGTTGCAAATAACCGCTTGAAAATGATACTTGGTGCAAGCACTTTTGAAGAGGTTGAGACCGCGGCGAAGGCGATTGCCGGTGCTGTTCGCGGCAAAGAAGAAGTAGACAGGGATATTATTGTTCTTTGCGGAAGTGGCGATGTTTCAAGGTTTATAACTGCTAAGGAAACCATAATGGAAGGATACATACGCGAGCACGGAAGTGTTACCGACCTAAAGGCCAAGGCATTTGACCTGGAAGAGGAGCTCAAAAAGGCAAAAGAGTCAATTTCATCGGAGCAAGACATTCCTGCGGAATTCCTGAAAATATCCGACCCGGATGCACACCTCAATAGCCTGCAAGAAGCGTTGAAACTTGCTCGCTCATATCGTGAGACAGCGCTCACCTCAAAAACGGCTGCTGTAAGTAAGCTGGAAGGATACAGAGAAAATATATCTGTAGACCCTGAAGAGAGCGTACAGCGGGCAGAACAGATTTTCAATGAGCAAAAATCATTACTCTCCCATTGGCTGCATATTGCGGAGGTCTTTAAAAAGCAAAAGGAAAATGTCAGTGACAATCCTATGCAGGACATTGTTGATGGATTTAAAAATTACTTAAGTGTGATTTCATGCGGCAAGGTTTCCTCGGAATTCCCGGAGGCGGACAAGCTGAATATGAATATCTACAGTGACAAGCGCCCGGTGGATTACGGCAAACTATCCGAGGGTACAAAGGATACGGTATCCCTCGCGTTCCGACTTGCGGTGCTGGATCACTTGTTCCCGGAGGGAGGCGGAGTTATTGTTTTTGACGATCCCTTTACCGATATGGATGCGGAGCGTACCGCCCAGGCGTGCGAGCTGCTCCGTGATTGTGCAACCCGCCATCAGGTAATATTCCTCACTTGTAAAGAGGAGTATCTTGCAACTCTCGGTGGCAACAGTATAAGTTTTAGGTGTGCGGACTAAGGCGATTTTAAGCAGCGGCAATCGACAGGACCGATAAAAAGCAAACAGAAGGGTGATAACAATGAGAATAAAAACTTATAATGCATATCTGTATGGCGGAGAGATAGACATTAAATTGCTACACATGTGTCCTAACTGTGGACAGATAACCTCATGGAAAATCTGGTCAATCAGCCCAACATGGACAGAATTGGCGCAAACCGCTCGCCTTGAAAATTCCAAATGTCACATATGCGGGAAGAAAATTATGACGCGAGAAGATTATGCCGTTTGGGATGTAGATAAGAAAACGAGTACAGCCGCGCTGAAAACAAAACTGTACGAGAAGATAGCGCAAATTGAAGGTGAAAAGTATAGACAAGAAATAGAAAAAATGAAAAGCAAGTCCAAGAAGTACCCGGATATGTCTACAGATAACGATATTGCTCAAAATGTTAAAAAAGACACGGGGCTTCTTAAAGCATACATAAAGCAATTGATAGATTTAGAAATATGGGCTCAGCTTTTAGAGGAACATATAGTTTTCTTAAATGAGAAAAATGTAGATGTAACGCGAGAAAAAGTGCATAAAAAAAGCCAGAATTCCAATGATGCAAAAGGGCAAGCAAAGCAAAAGGAGCGAGAGTTGCTTGGGGAAATTTCTCAACTTAAAAAGGAATTCAAAGAAACCGATTGGAGCAAAAATGTAAAAAGCAATAAAATTACTGCGCCGAGTGTGCCTGAATACTATTCTGAAGCGGATCCGGTTAAACCTATAAAACCGGTTATGAAACAGCCGAGATTTTTCAATAAGACTAAGGTTCTGGCAGAAAATGAGCGCCTTGAAAATGAGTACAATCAGGCAATGGAAAAATACGAACAGGACATAAAAAAGGCTGAAGAAGCAAAAAAACAAAATGCGGTTATGCGTGCTCAGTATGAAAAAGAAATGAACGAGTATAACGCCACAGCTAAACAGGCGAAGAAAGTTTTCGATCAAGAGGTTGCGGAAGCTAAAGCACGCGGAAAAGAAGAATTGGATAGAAAAATCGAAGAAATCAACAAGAAAATTGAAGAAGTTAATAATCCGTCCGGAGATAATGACGACGAAACAGCGGTTGAGGCAATTTTAAAAAGTGAAAGAAATGAATATGTTAAGTTGCTTAAGAGTCTGTGGGAAGCGGAAAACCGACTGTTCAGCATCAATATAATATATCCTAACTATCGGGATGTTTTTGCTCTTTCTTCATTTTACGAATATTTTAGTTCGGAGCGTTGCTATGGACTTGAAGGCCCTGATGGAGCGTACAACCTTTACGAATCAGAGCGCCGCAGCGATGTTGCCGCAACATTTTATCGTAAACTTGAAGATATTAATAAAAATCAAGTTATATTATATCGGGAAGCAAATGATATGCTTAAGAATTTAAACAGCTTGAATAAAAAGCTGACCGAAGCGGTAAAAAATGCAAGTGAAGAAGAAAGCACCGAGGTTGAAATCACCCCAGAACTTGCAGAGAAGCTATTTGAAAAATATCTTGAACAAAACAATGGCGTTGAAGAAATGATTACCAAAGCCATTGAGGAAGCGAATGCCTACGGAAAATAAATATAGGTTAAATAAAGCGGAGCAGGGGCAGGTGGCTCTGCGCCGCTTAGCCTTTCAGCATTAGGGGGATGTTCTTAATGTTTTAGATTTTTATTGATTTCCTCTAATAAATCTGTGTAGCATAGCCGCAATTTCCACGCGTATTGCATTATCTTTCGGATTAAGGGTGCTTGCGGTTCTGCCCTTGATCATTCCGCTTCCAACCGCCCACTGCATAGCGGGTATTGCATACTCGGAAATGTTCTCGAAATCGTCATAAGAGAGGATATTTGTATTTTCGCCAACCGATACATTATAGCCCTTATACTGTGCATAACGGTGCATAATAGCCGCTATTTGCTCACGGGTTATATCCTGCTCGGGCGCGTACTTTGTTTCGGAATATCCCTTTATAATTCCGTTCTTCTGACCCCATGCAACCGCTTTTGCGTAGTATGCATCTTTATCAACATCAGTGAAAGTAAAATCCTTGTCAACTTCCGGTTCATTCTCTGCACGATAAAGTACGGTAATCATCATCCCTCTTGTGATATTGCCGTTGGGTGCGAATGTATTTGTTCCCACACCTTTGAAAATATCGTTTTCAATTACGAAGTCGGTGTCATAGTGATACCAGCTTGTAATATCAAGGTCTCTGAAGGCAAGTGACGGACAATCCTTATGGTTATTTGCGGAACTGCTTGAATCTTCTTTCCACTTCGCATAAAGAGTAAAGCCCTTTACTACCGGTGACTCAAAATTATAAGCAGTTGTAAGCGCATCATTTGTGTACCAGCCGTCAAAAATATATCCGTCCTTTGTGGGGGAATCGGGCATTTCAACCTTGTCGTTTCTGTCAACTGACTGATTTGCGACTTGACTTCCGCCGTTTGTGTTAAACTTTACGGTGTAGCTTGTTGTGCCGCTAATGCCACCGCCACCGCCGCCGTTTCCGCCGGTGCCGGGCTTCTTGATGGTTACTGCACCGGTCACCAGATTATTGGTGTTATCATACAGGTAATAGCCGTAGTTGTACTCTTTGAAATTGTAACCGTTGGGCAAATATCCACCTGTCTGCAGCGCATCAAATGATGTGTTATCGCTTGTACCTTCCTTATATAAAGTGCAATCGATTCCGTTGCCTGCAAGATAAATTTCGGACTTATCACTCAAATTGATTTCGGGCGCACTATGGAAGGATGCCTTTCCGTTAACATTAAGTTTCGCATTTCCCTCCAGAGTGATATATTGGAGAAGTGTTAAATCGTTTATCGTTAAAGTCGCATTATTAACAACGATTTTACTGTCCACACCGCCGCTTGCACCGAGGAAGAAGTAATCGGAAATAATGGTTGTATCAGCCTTTACGGTAAGAGTATCACCCGAACCGCTTGCCTTGATATTATATACTTTTAGAGTGCCGTTCCCGTCAATTGTAATGTTGCCTCTGTAATTATCTACTTCCTTTTCAATATACACAGAGCCCTTTATCTCGCTATCGCCATCTACCGTGATAGTCGTCTTATCATCATTGGTTTTAGCCGGTAACATAATGCTGCCGTTGATCGTTCCGCCGTTTTTAATTTTAAGGCTATAGGGCGATGCGCTGTTTCCGGACCACTCAAGGTCGCCATCACTGAAAGCAGCGAGTTTATTGAGCGGAAGCACCCACTGAGCATAGAGAACCAGATCATCGTATATGGTAAATTCCTCGTCGTTGTAATAGGGAATCCCGCTACCGTCAGCCTCTGTGTTCCAACTCATTATTTCATACTTGCCGTAAGTGAAAGCATCGTCGGTAAGTGTATACTTGCTTCCTTCTGCAACATCATATGTTACCTTCTGATCTGTTCCGTTATTTGCAACCAGAGTAATGCCTCTGGGAATAATGAACTCTGCATCAACGGCAATATCCTTTCTCGGCATTGAGAAGGTGTATTTTCCATCTGATACCTGATTGGTAACATTACTGCTGTCTACGGTAAGGGATTTAAAGCTGTATCCCGTATCCAGTTTAATGTGCAGGGTTACCTGTTGACCGAAGGACGCTTTACTGATTGTAAAGTTATCGGTTTTTACTTCAACAGTGCCGTGGTCAATTCCGCTATCAACATCAATATCATAGCCGACATAGGTGTAGGTTTCGCCCGCCTCGTGTTCAATTTCCTCGGAAACAAAATATCCCTCGGGAATTTCACTTAAGGGCATACCCGGTTTGTAGTTTGTAAAGCGCACCGTGTCGGCACTTGGTGAGATTGAAAAACCATATATTTCAGAGCCAAGATCCACACTATTGCCGTAAATGCTATGCGCGCCGTCTAAATGATTAGCATATATGTGTGACCAGCCGGAGGTAGAATTGTCAAAATAAATCGGTTTTCCCGCGACAAAATCCGGTGTTATTTCCACATCGTTTTCCGGCATAGTAAATGTATACTCGGTCTTTCCAAATGCGGATTGATCTTCTACACCGTCAACAAATACTGTGTAGAGGAAATAGCTCGTGTCGGGTGTAAAGGTTATGGTTACCGTCTCGCCCGACTTGTATTTTCCGGCGCCCGTTGCCGTGCCGTTTGTCACTGTGTCATTTACGGTAACCTCATAGGATGGTGGCGCAACCGTGATTTTTACCTTGTATGGTGTACCGGTTGCGTAGTCGGTCAACTTTTCATCGTTCCAATCTTCGCCATAGACCGAGAGGGTGTATTCACCTTCAGATAGGCCCGACGGAATTGTAACGGTGCTTTCTGTCGCCGATACATCGTCATTGATTGAGCCGTAATAGAGAATTTTTCCGCTTGCATCGGTAAGCACTGCGGTAACATTGGTATAGTCGCTTGACAGCGTTGAAAGCTCTTTATGAGTAATGGTTAAATCAGTTTCCTCATAACCCTCTTCCAAATCAGTCGTGCCTGAAAGTGATGCACCATCTGAAAAATCATTGTTATCTTTTAAAGTTACTTTCCACTCATTCCCGTCGTAGTCTGCAGGTTCGGAAAAGTCGCTGTTTCTGCCGCTGTTGTCGGCAGCAGATGTGAAAAGAACGGCGTTTAAATCTAAGTTAAATGCAGGGCGAGCCGCCCAGCCATAGCCTGTGTTGCTATACATCACGGCACCGTTGGCGAACACCACCCCCACATCGTGTGCGCCGTCTGCACAAGGAGAACGGAGCCACCAATTCTCCGCGTTCGACTGCGACGAGTCAGTATATGCTATCAGTCCCGGCGCTTTATCATAATTGCCTACATAGTCTGCAAGTTCTCTCACAGACAGGAAAAATACTTTGTCATTTTCCGTAAGGCTGCTTGCACCCCAAGGTAATGAGTAAAAAATCTCGTCACTATCGGTTTTTGCAATGCCCAGCAAAGACATCTTCTCTGCGGCTGTAAAGCTGTTTGTCGCAAAAGTACTGCACCATTTTTGCGCATCGCTGTATTGCCACTCATTGGGATTTGTCTGCCCCTCACCATCGTCGCTGGATGTTGAGCCTTTGAACTTGACATCGTCATAAAACAAATACTCGGATAACAGGAACATTCCGCTTGTTGCTTTGTCGTTTGCCTTGTCTGCATCCAGTACACGCCACATGATCGGATCGCTGTCCTTTACGCCGAAATAAACATAGTCACCGGGCGTATAATATTTTCCGCTACTGTCCTGTGTGGCAGTCGGATCACTAATCCCGCCGGCTTTAAGTTGAATGGCTTTTCCTGTGTCCGCAGCACTTGCAGTGGAACCAATACTCGGTATAAATGTCATAAGCATTGTAAGAGTAAGTATGGTAGAGATGATTTTTTTAAACTTCATTATTGATACCTTCTTTCTGCTTTTTGGGATTGTTGCAAATCCCGATCAAATCCCTGGGATCATTTGGTGTGTAGAATTTGCAGGAGCCGCAATCGGTTTCGTCTTCGTCGGAATCATAATGTATGCATCGATCCTGGATTGCAGATACAATCGGCTTCCCTGTGGGAGTGAATAGCGGGTTTTCTTCAAAATCGGGAATGTTGTCAATGTATTTGTCGGTATGCTTGTCGTACTCGGATACTACATCGAGAACAGTCCCTTCAAAAATATATTTACGATATTTTATCACCTACTACGCTCCTTTCTGTTTCGTTTAACTGTATTCATCATAAAGTAAAAGCATTCCTTGGCGTAATCCTCTTAAAAAGAAAAAAATGGCTATTCCTTTTTGGGGAATAGCCATTTTTTATGTATTTAGTGCATATGCTGCTTAAGCTCAGCTCGACTTGTAATCGAAAGCTTTTGGTAAACGATAGAAATATATCGCTTTACAGTGTGGAGGGATAACTCCATATAATCTGCGATTTCCTGATTTGACCAGCCGCGACATGCAAGCATTGATATTGCAAACTCCGTGGTTGTAAGGCTGGTGGCGATTTCACCTTTGCCTTGTGCATTATATAGTTTGCGCCAGTTTGATGTGAAGCTTTGAGCAAGCTTTGCGATTTCATTGTATTCATTGGGATATGGCCTTTTAAGGCAGGTTTCAACCAAACCGCAAAGCAAGCTGTGGTGCTCGGCAAAGGGCTGGAAAATACGGTCTTTTTGCGCTAACTCCCAGGCTTTTTTAAGGTAAAGCTTTGCCTTTTCAATTTGCTTTAACTCCATATAACACATAGCGTTTGTTATGTTCAAATATGTCATTACCACCGGATAAGTTCTGGTGCTTATCGAAACGATAGTGTCGGTTATGCCCAGTGCACGATTGTAATCACTGTCCAGGAATGCAATATGAGCCATTATACAGCAGGCCCAGACCTGAAGACCACGGGGTAGGTATTTCATATATTCGGTAAGCTCCGCATCGGGTGACTTTCTGTGCACAAGCACATCTACCGTTGCGCCGATAAGCTTGCACATTGCTTTCTGGCGCGGTGTGACATGCTCTAAATCAACCTCTGTTTTAAGAGATTCCTCAATGCAGGCAAAGCCAATGGCAGCGTGGTTTCTTTGACCAAGGGCAATGCTTGCAAAGGAGTAGATAAGGCAAGCAGAAACCTTGGTAACAACATCCTTATGGTTAAAAAACAGCTCGGTTTCGGCAATCGCTTTTTCTGCATTGCCGGTAAAATAGTAGTATTCAGCTAAGGATAAAAGCTTTTCATCGCCGTCTTCCATTGCCGCTATCGTATCGGCTATGGTGCCCGGATCCATAGAGCCTGCCAGAAGGGGAAGGGAAACATCGCAAGTTGTGTGTATCACCAGCCCCTTTTTCGGCTTATCCATACCAAAGGGGATCATCCAGTCACGCCCTTGTTTAATTGCACCGGGAAGTTTTCCCTCTTTTGCCCAAAGCTGAACGCGTCTTGGTGTAACGCCTAATCTTTCTGCCATTTGTGCCGCGGTTTCATAAATCATAAAAAAACCTTTCTTCGATAATTTCGTTATAACGAAAAATTTCGTCTTGACGAAATAATAATTGTAGAATAATTATATAAAATAATTGCGCCAATGTCAATCAGGTTGCCGGCGATAGATATGTCAGAGCTGCTAAGGCCGTTGTAGCTTTTTGCGAAGGGATTTAATTCCCCAATGGTTACAAATGCGATAAGGAAAAGGCAGCAGAGATTTACTCTGCTGCCTTGAAGTTGTATATTGGTTTAATGTGTGCGATGATTTCTGCTGTAGGCTCGATATTCGTAATGATTTCATCCATATTCTTATATGCCATGGGGGATTCGTCCAGCGTTTCACTGCTTATACAGGTGGTGTAGATGCCTTCCATCTGCTTTTCATATTCCTCCATTGTCAGTCGTTCCAAAGCGGTGGAGCGGGACATTAAACGACCGGCACCATGTGGTGCGGAGTTGTTCCATTCAGCATTGCCTTTACCGATGCATATTAAACTACCGTCACGCATATTGATGGGGATTAACAGTTTTTCACCGGCTTTTGCGGAAACGGAACCTTTTCGTAAAATCTTTTCCTCAACGGATATGTAATTATGTATGGTTTGGAAAGATTCATAACCGATGATGCCGCTTTCTTCCAACAGCACTTTCGCCATTATTTCTCGATTGCGAGCGGCAAATTCCTGACAGATATTGATATCGTGCAAGTAGTCTTCCATAAAAGAACCGTAGAGGAAACACAAATCCCGTGGCATGGAAGGTTGCTTTTTCGCCCATTCACGATCTAATTTCTTAAGCGTTTTCTGGATTTCAGTTTTGCGACCCTGCTCCTTGTAGGTGTGGATGATCTCATCACGCATCTTGTAATAATCCTCTTTGCCCATATTTAAGTCAATTGCAATATTTTGATAGTGTTTTGCTACCTGAGTGCCTAAGTTTCGACTGCCGGAGTGGATTATCAAGTATTTATTGCCTTCTTCATCGACATCGATTTCTATAAAGTGATTACCGCCGCCTAATGTACCTAAACTTCGTTGCAGGCGACGAGCATCTTTTAAATATCGATAACAGCGCAGACGGGTTAAGTCGAAGGGCTCTTTTCTACTTTTCCAGGTTTCTCGGCCGCAGGGGATTTTGTGCGCAGCTTCATCAAACTTTTGCAGATCGATATCAATTTTACCCAAATTGATAGTGAGCATACCGCAACCGATATCCACACCAACCATATTGGGCACAACCTTGTCCGTAATAGTCATTGTAGTGCCGATTGTGCAGCCGGCACCGGCGTGCACATCGGGCATAATGCGGATCTTACAATCTGCGAATGCCTCCTCGTTACAAACGGCTTGTATCTGCTCATAAGCGGAGGGTTCCACTTCACCCGTATAACATAAGGCGGTATTGAATGTGCCTTTTATTTCTATCATAATTATCATTCCTTTCACACAGGAGAGTGGATTTTCTCTCCCGTTAAGCTACTATTTTTTCATATCGTTCAGAGTTTAAGGTTTCAAGCATTAGCTCATAAGGAGTTTCTGCAGAAATAGAGCCGTTTGCCGCCAAAGAGAAAAGCTTTGGTGTGCAACCGGATACAAGAGCAACGCCTTGCTCGTTCATTGTTACCGGCTGCTGGCGGTTTCTGCTTGCAACATTCCAGAAAACAACATCGGGAAGTTTGTAGCCTGCATCCTCAAAAAGTTTTTTAGCGTACTCAAAGTTAGTGAGGTTTGCATCGTCAGTACAGTAGTCGAACTCCATATCAGAGATAATGTATATGCGAGAGGGAAGTTCTTCTTGCGGTACATTGTGTTTCTTTGCGGTGCTGAGAATTAACTCAAAAACCTTTTGAATATTGGTGTTTGCAACCTCGTCGTACTTGCAGCAGTATATCAGTTTATCAAAAATATCTTCACCTTTGATTTCCACAAGCTGCGGATTTTCAGAGAAGGTGATGAAGTGATTTTTAAACGCACCTGTGTTTCTTTCGGCGAAATACATACCGAGAGAAAGCGCAACGGTTATAGGCTTAGGGGATAATCGGGCATGCATAGAGCCGGAACCGTCGACTACAACGATGGCATTTTCATTACCGCTGTAATTTTCTTGAGAATTCCAAGTTGCATTAATGGAGGTGCGTTCTGCATCGGATACCTGTCGATCGAAAAATGGTGCTATGATTTCATAAGGTGCAAGAGTAGAGGTGTTAAGTTTTGCCTCACCGCGAGAAGCCTTATCTAAAAATTCACCATAGCGCTCGCCGTCATTTCTGATAAATGCGGCACGGTACTTAAATAGCGCCCTGGAAGGCTGATTTTCGTAATCAAAGGAATAGTCACGCTCTCGAAGATTATTCTCAATGATGCGGATCTGTGCGCGAAGACGAACAAGAGTTTTGCGGTATTCACGCTCGGTCATACCGATTTTTCTTGCAATCTTCTTTGCAAGTCGTACGGTTTCCTTGCTTGATGCATTGACAGAAGGTAACCATTTACCAAGCAGCGAAACGGTAGCGCCGTTGCCCATCGCTTCGATGTCGCGGTTTAATTCATTGCAGATGAAGTTAATGGCGTCACTTTCCACCGGGGTATCCATAAGTACCAACAGATCGTCATAACGACCGAATTCGGATATGTAGGAAATGTTTTTAATCACGGTATTCGGCGCGTAATGCGCAAGCCACTTAAGGATAACGCGGAACACCCTGCGCTCGCCTAAGCCACCGCGAATATCACGCGCGAAAAACAGAAGCTTCATGGCAATATCCTTATCTTCTAAAAAAGCGCGGATGAAACGGTTTATAATTTCTTCGTCACTTTCACGACGAAGGGCACCGATGGTAGCGAAAAGATCAAGACAATCAGACTGGGTGCTTTTAAGTGTCATCGCACCGTTTTCGGTTAGTGTCTTGTTTGATTCCTGTTTCAAATATTGTAACATGAAACTCACTCCTTTTCATAATAAATAACAAAGTTACGAGGCACATTTGATTTGAGAAAAACTCAAAATGAGTATTTTCAGTACTCTGCTTTAAGTAGCTAATCATTTTAATTTGCTGTTCGTGCCTCTCTTTTGAACCCGGGTGGGAGTCGAACCCACCGTCACGGGGATTTCGAGGTCCCCACTCAACCGCTGAGCTACGGGCATATGTACAAGGTGCCTTGTCGGTATGCAGCCGACATAGTTTTTGGTCATAGAGCAGTGATTTGCTGGCGGCACCTTTAGGTTACAAGACGCAGTTAATAATTTCCGTATATTAATTAAGTTTGCTGTCTGCGTCTTTTTAATTTGTCAAGGCACACTTGAAAGAAGCATAAAGCTAATTGTCGGTAGTAAGATTAGAAGTCTTATCCGTTAGTAATAAACATTTGCTGTTCGTGCCTTTTTGCCCCTGCGGGAAACACGGACACTTCTTACAGAGCCGATCGACGCCCGCCCGTCAATGAACACCGGGGCAGTGTACAAGGTGCATTTAATTTTGATAGAGTTCAGTAACCTTACGGCCCCTAGCCCATTCAGTGACTAAAAAGTGTTGCTGCTTGCACCTTGGGTTTCAAGACGCATTTTTCAGCAATGCAGGGAATTGAACCCTACGAACTTCTGCTTATGAGGCAGACCCCTTCAAAAAGGGCAATTACTGTTCGAGTTTCGCTGTTAGCGTCTTTATTGAAACAAGACTCATTCCTTAGTACATGACCTCCGATGGCTCACGCTAGTCGGCATTAACTATGTACAATCGCTGTGAGAGTCTTTTTTATCGATCGCCAACTGCATAAGTGATTGGCGACCTGATCTTAATCTCAAGGCACTGTTTCACGAGGTATAATACATCGTGTCAGCTCCCGGGTTAAAAGTCCGGTCTGTAATGTATTGCTGTTCGTGCCTTTGATCATAAAACAAAGCGCATTTTACGGGGGATGTTCCCGTCGCTATCTACGCACCTCAAACGCATGCTGTGGTTTGCTGTATGCGCTTTTACAAGGCGCTGAGTTTAGGGTGAGATGTTATAATTACATTAACCATAATTCGTTGCATTGCTGCTTGCGCCTTTTGTGATTTCATTTTACTGACAAAACTTTCCTTTATCACGGAAAAAAAGCTGCGAACTTATAAAAGTTCACAGCTTTTTTGTTTTTTCAGTTTATCAATCACAAGCGCCTTAAACCCTTCAGATCCAAGTACTTCAACGGTTGGACCGAATGATAAAACGCGAATTACCATCTCAGGCTCATCATCACTTTGAAATTTAATATGGAGCAGATAATGGTCGTCAAGCTTTTCGGCCCTTTTTTCAAAATGGGCAAAATGCATAAGGCAACGCTCAAGACTGTTTCTGGCTTCGCTGACTTTCAAGGTTATGGTTTCATATGGCGGCTCGGGTGGAGATGATTCGATAATATCGTCGCCATTGTAAAGCTTGCATTTTGTAATTCGTGCGATATTGACGGTTTTTATGAATTGGCATCCGCTTGTAACCAGTCTGAACTTATCATCCTTTTCAGAATACTCGATTCTGATGGGGACACATCTTGAGTACACAGTGTTGCCACGGCGGTTAACCATTTCAATTTTGATATTCTGCTTGTTTTTTATAGCAGAAAGAATTGTTCTAAAATGCGCTATATATTTGGGATCATCATAGGGATCACCATCATCGTACTTGTCGTAAATGCAATAGTCTTCAGGTGTAAATAGCGGCTCTATATCCTCAAGGCCATCGAAATTTACATCGAATAGTTTTATGCGGGGATCAAGTGATAGTGCCTTTAGCCATTGCTTTTGCATAAGTGTAAGCGGCATTGTGGGGATGTGACCGAGCGGGGTAGTCAAATCTGCGTTGACAAGTTGCCACTTTCCACTCTTTAAGGAGGGAAGAATGGAGAACATACTTTCCCCGAATGCATGTGCGGCTACGATTTTATTAAGTGTTTTTTCATCTGCATTTTCATTGATAATGGCAGATATGATTTTTGCGACTGTGTTATAATAGACGGAATATATTTCGTTAAAAATCATACTTCCACCTCCTCAATACCATACATACGATACATTTCGATGATGTCATCCTTGAACTGTTTTTCAAGGGCTTTATTTGAAAAATTAAGTTCGACAATTCTGCAGATAAATGTTCGTATCCAGGGAATCATTTCGCTGGTATCGCATACATCGGCAGAAAAACGATATGTATTGTCATCGATTTTCTCAATTTGACCTACGCGCTTTTCGCGCTCTAAACGACGGATGATATGTTCTTCTTTATCTGTAATTTTCACGATAAAATCAACATGCTCAAGAGAGTGATAACGATTTTTCTTCGCAGTAACACCCCACATGTTGTTCTGCATCTCATCAAGCTCGTGGCGTAGCTCATCAAATCGAAGAGAGGGCCCTTCGATTTTAACATCGGATAAGTAATCTATCCTGAAGGATTTGATTGCATTGAAGTCCGGCTGATAGGCGAGAAGGTGCTGCCTGCCGTTCTGAACACTAATGAAAATGCGGAGCGGGATAATTCTGTTTTCTTTCGGCTCGGCTGATCTGCGACTTAGGTTCTTTACGGTAATGATACTTTTCTCGCGCATTGCTCTGAATAACATAGCAAGCACACCGCTGTCCATTGCAGAGGTAATGTAGTGGTGTTTGAAACTGAAATTGTCATATGCATCATTTTGTTTATCAAGCAAAAATGAGCCTATAACGCCGCAGGGAGCAACTTCGGAATAAAAGTTAAGCGCATCTGTTATATCGGGCAGAATAATATCAGCAGCTCTTCGGTACATCATTTTTTTGCCGACTTTTTCCGAAACAATAATACCTTGCTGGGTGTATTCTTTAAGTTTTTTTCGAACTGTTGACTCGTCAAAGGTCATTGGTGGTTCAAAATTTGCTAAGTATTCATCAATTTTATCAAGTATTTCAGGTAAAGACATAACGATATCCGGGGAATGTAAAATATCAAATAAAATAAAGTGCAAGGTAATATCGCCATCGGTGAAGCTTTTTGCTTTTAATGCTTTGTAAAAGGGGTTGTGCTGTGATATTCTGCTATCGATGGAGATAAACACATTCTTGCCCTCGGGTGTGCGGACAAAGCTCATATGATCGCCAAGCCAACTTTCCATCCTGCGGCGCTCGTCATCATAGGAACGCGCGCTTTTCTTATCATATTCCTCGCGACTCTTAAAGCCGTATACATAGAATTCACGCATATAACTGCGGATTTTTTCAAAATTCTTTATAAGTTCACTGTATGATGACATTGTGTTCACCTCGTTTCTTTATAGTTGTATAATATCACACATTGCTAAATTAGACAAGAAAGCAGAAAGACAATGAAAAGGTGAGTAATATGTATTACGCCTCGCAACACCTGAAATGGCAAGGATCGCTATCGGCTTTTTAATGGTATCCGCAAATTTATGATAAGACCACAAAATTCTCGATTAAAACAAGATTCTCATCGTGATTTATTGATATAATCTTAGTTGTCATCGAAAAAATCGATGACAACATTCGAAAAGATTCGTGTTACTAATCCTCGTAAACCCCTTGACTTCTCTTCATTTGGAGAGTAGAATGTGACAAAACTAAATATTGCTAAAGGCTATGACGAAGAATGGTCATTGAGAAAAACAGTGCAGAGAACTGATGATTGGTGCGAATCAGTGTGTTTATTATCCTTGTCCTCTCCCTTCCGAGCCGGGAACCTGAAGCGTGAGTGTGTAGGGGACCCCGTGTATGCTACGTCAGTGCATAGAGGTTAGTAGACTTCGATAAAACAAAGGCGTTGATGAAGACGGAACCTGCAACGAATTTTTCAGAGAGCCGGGGATGGTGTGATCCCGGTAAAGGACTGTAGACTTCTTATCCCTTCTGAGCCGGAAGCCCCAAAGGACAATCACCTAGTAGGCGTTTCCCGTGTATGTTACGTTAGTGCATAGAAGTTGGTTGACTTCGAAGAGGTGGCGGATAGTATATCCGCAATTTGAGTGGTACCGCGAGTGATAAAGTAATTTACACCCGTCTCAAAGCAAGTAAAGGCTTTGAGGCGGGTTTTTGTTTTGCCTTAAAGCGAATGTAAAGCGCATACACTTAAAAAAAGAAAGGCGGAATGAAAATGTTGACTCTAGACAAAGTATTCAGTGCTCAGGCGGTGCTGAAAAACATTATTCGAGAAACAAATGTAGTCAGGGCTTATGGTATTGCAGAGGACTGCGAACTATATCTAAAACCTGAGAACCTACAAATTACAGGCTCGTTCAAGGTCAGAGGCTCGGCATATAAAATAGCGTGCCTTAGTGACGAAGAAAAGAAAAAGGGTGTTATTGCTTGCTCGGCGGGTAATCACGCACAGGGCGTGGCACTTGCAGCAACTAAGAACGGAATTAAATCTTTAATATGCTTACCGGATACAGCTCCCATTTCAAAGGTAGAAGCAACCAAAGGATTTGGCGCAGAGGTGTGTTTGGTGGAAGGTTGTTATGACGATGCATATCAAAAAGCGTTAGAACTGAAAGAAAGTGAAGGATACACATTTGTTCATCCCTTTGACGATGAAAATGTGATTGCCGGTCAAGGCACGATTGCTCTTGAAATTCTAAGCGATCTTGACAATATTGATGCCATTGTCGTTCCTATTGGAGGTGGTGGACTCATTTCGGGTATTGCCTATACTGCAAAGCAAATCAGACCATCCGTTAAGGTTTACGGTGTTCAGGTTAAGGGTGCCGCAAGTATGTACAACTCGGTGAAGGACGGTGAGATTGAATGCCTACCTTCCGTTTCCACCATTGCAGACGGCATTGCGGTAAAACAGCCCGGAGAAAACACATTCCGCTATGTCAGCGAATATGTGGATGAAATCGCGCTTGTTACCGACGATGAAGTTTCCGGCGCTATTCTTGCGCTCATCGAAAAGCAGAAGATGATTGCCGAAGGAGCAGGGGCTACCGCAGTTGCTGCTGTAATGACCGGCAAATTTGATTTAAAGGGTAAACGAGTAGTTGCAGTCGTATCAGGTGGTAATATTGATGTTACCAGCCTTTCCCGTGTTATTGATCGAGGTCTTCTCAATTCCGGTCGTTCCTCCAGTTTGCTAATCGAGTTAATTGACAAGCCGGGACAGCTTAAAGAAATCTCCCGCATTATTGCCGATTGTGGCGGAAACGTAACCGGTGTTCACTATGAAAAGGGAAATACCGAAAGCGTTAACGGATGTTTCTTGCGTATTGAAATGGAAACGAGGGATTTTGAACACGTGAACCTAATTACAAAAACACTTCGCAATGAAGGATTTAAATTAGTATAAAGGAGATAAAGTTATGAGCAGTAAAGTTATGACAAATAAAGCACCGGCGGCAATCGGCCCCTATTCACAGGCGGTAGTTGTAGGTAATCTAATTTTTACATCAGGTCAAATTCCGCTAAATCCCGAAACGGGAGTTTTGGTGGGTGAAAATATTTCCGAGCAGACCCATCAAGTTTGCAAAAATTTAGAAGCCGTGTTAAATGCTGCAGGCGCTAGTCTTAAAAGTGCCGTTAAAACCGTTTGTTTCCTTGCCAATATTGCGGATTTTGCCGCATTCAACGAAGTGTATGCCGAGTATTTTACAGAAAAGCCTGCGAGAAGTTGTGTTGCGGTCAAAGAACTTCCTCGAGGAGCGCTTGTAGAAGTAGAAGTTGTTGCGGAGAAGGAGTAGACGAAAATGATGGATTCAAGCAAATACCGAGTGGGATATTTCCCTGTGGATAAAAAATATAACAAATGGGCAGAAAAAGACCATATCGAAAAACCGCCCGTATGGTGCAGCGTTGATATGCGAGACGGTAATCAAAGTCTTGTTATACCGATGAGTTTGGAGGAAAAATTAGAATACTATCGAACGCTTTTAAGAGTGGGGTTTAAGGAAATTGAGGTTGGTTTTCCTGCAGCCAGTGAAACCGAATACGAGTTCCTTCGCACCCTTATCGATAACGATATGATACCCGATGACGTGACGGTGCAGGTTCTTACTCAGTGTCGTGAGCATATTATTCGTAAGACCTTTGATGCTTGTAAAGGTGCGCCGAGTGCCATTATTCATTTTTACAATTCCGTAAGTGTAGCGCAGCGTGAGCAGGTGTTTAAGAAATCAAAAGAAGAAATCAAGAAGATTGCACTTGACGGTGCAAAACTCGTCAAAAGGTTGGCGAGTGAATATGAAGGCAATTTCCGTTTTGAATATTCACCTGAATCATTTACCGGAACCGAGCCTGAATACGCGCTTGAAGTTTGCAATGCAGTTCTTGATGTATTAGAGCCCAGTGCTGACAACAATGTGATTATCAATCTTCCCGTAACGGTAGAAATGAGTTTGCCTCACGTGTACGCAAGTCAGGTTGAATATATGAGTGAAAACCTCAAATACCGTGAATTCGTAACCCTCTCTCTTCATCCCCACAATGACAGAGGTACGGGCGTTGCCGATACAGAACTTGCACTTCTTGCAGGTGCTGATCGTGTGGAAGGAACACTGTTCGGCAATGGAGAGCGCACGGGTAACGTAGATATCATCACCCTTGCGATGAATATGTATTCCCACGGCGTAGATCCGAAACTTGACCTTTCAAATATGAACGAACTTGTTGAAGTATACGAACGTTGCACCCGTATGCATGTTTATGAAAGGGCCCCGTATGCAGGCGCACTTGTGTTTGCAGCTTTCTCGGGCTCACATCAGGACGCTATTGCAAAAGGTATGAAATACAGAACGAAAAATAAGTTCCACGAATGGAGCGTTCCGTATATTCCGATTGACCCTAAGGATATCGGCCGTACATACGATGCAGATGTGATCCGCGTCAATTCTCAAAGTGGTAAAGGCGGAATAGGTTATCTTTTAGAGCAGACCTTCGGTTATAACCTCCCTGCAAAGATGCGTGAGCATTTCAGTTATATGTGCAAGGAGATTTCCGACCACGAGCACAAGGAATTAAAGCCCGACGAGGTGCTTGATATCTTCACCGCCAATTACTTAAATCTCAACAGTGGTATTGAAGTGACTGATTTTGACTTTGAACGCGAAAACGATACTGTGAAAATCAATATTACCTTCTTGAAAAATGGTGAAGAAACCGAAGTGGAAGCGGTGGGCAACGGTACCTTGAGTGCTGTGAATAACGCCCTTTGTGAGTTTACCGGTGAAGAATACACCTTGCAGGTATTTACACAGCACAGCATGCAGGGTGACGGTTCTCACAGTGTGGCTGCTTCCTATATCGGACTGGAAAAAGCAGATGGCACAATGTACTGGGGTGCAGGTACTGATACCGATGTGATTGAAGCCAGCACAAAAGCACTTCTCAGTGCATTTTACAATATGACCAAAGGAGATGCAAAATAATGGGAATGACGATGACCCAAAAAATCCTTGCCGCGCACGCAGGGCTTGAAAAGGTAGAAGCCGGACAACTTATTTCCGCAAAACTGGATATCGTGCTGGGCAACGATATCACTACACCCGTTGCGGTGAATGAGTTTAAAAAAGCAGGATTTGATTCTGTATTTGATAAAGACAAGGTTGCGATTGTACTTGACCACTTTGTACCTAACAAGGACATCAAGGCGGCGGAACAATCCAAAACCTGTCGTGAATTTGCTTGTTCTCATTGCGTCAGCCATTTTTACGATGTAGGAAAAATGGGAATCGAGCACGCTCTGCTCCCGGAGCAAGGCGTTGTAACTGCAGGCGACTGCATCATCGGCGCCGATTCACATACCTGTACTTACGGCGCACTGGGCGCTTTCTCTACCGGCGTGGGAAGTACGGATATGGCGGCAGGAATGGCAACGGGTATGGCTTGGTTTAAAGTGCCTTCCGCAATTAAATTCAATTTAACCGGTAAATTGCCAAAGAATTGCAGCGGTAAGGACGTAATTCTTACCATTATCGGTATGATCGGTGTGGACGGTGCTCTGTATAAGAGTATGGAGTTTACAGGCGACGGTGCACACCGCCTCTCAATGGATGATCGCCTTTGCATTTGCAATATGGCAATAGAGGCGGGTGCTAAAAACGGTATTTTCCCTGTTGATGATATTACTCTAGGATATCTCAACGGCAGAAGTGAGCGAGAGCCTGTAGTTTATGAGGCTGATAATGATGCGGAATACGAAAAAGTAATTGATATTGACTTATCAAAAATCGTCCCCACCGTTGCTTGTCCGCATCTCCCCGAAAACACACACCCTGCGCGTGAGTTAAATGATATTAAGATAGATCAGGTTGTGATTGGTTCTTGCACTAACGGCAGGATGGAGGATATGGAAGCTGCTTACAACATACTGAAGGGCAAAAAAGTGGCTGACGGAATCCGAGTTATTATTATCCCAGGTACGATGCAGATCCTTCGTGAATGTGTAGAGCGTGGCTGGTATACCGCATTTATTGATGCGGGTGCGGTTGTTTCCACACCTACTTGCGGCCCGTGCCTTGGCGGATATATGGGTATCCTTGCCGCAGGGGAGAGATGTATCGCTACCACAAACCGCAACTTTGTGGGCCGTATGGGACATGTTGAAAGTGAAGTTTATCTTGCGTCCCCCCATACCGCCGCGGCAAGTGCGCTGACAGGCTATATCACAGAGTACAAGGAGGCGTAGATGATGAATACACAAGGAAAAGTTTTTAAATATCCCGACAATGTGGATACAGATGTTATAATTCCTGCCCGTTATTTGAATACTCCCGATGCAAAGGAACTTAGCACTCACTGTATGGAGGATATCGACGCGGAATTTGTTAAAAAAGTAAAGGCAGGCGATGTGATGGTTGCCGGCTGGAATTTCGGCTGCGGATCTTCCCGCGAACACGCGCCTCTCGTAATTAAAACCTGCGGAACGGGATGTGTTATTGCAAAAAGTTTTGCGCGAATTTTTTACCGTAACGCCATTAACATCGGACTTCCTATTTTGGAATGTGAAGAGGCGGCGGAAGAAATCAATGCAGACGATGAGGTCAAGGTGGATTTTGATACAGGTGTCATTACCGATATTACAACCGGTAAAACCTATAAAGCACAACCGTTTCCGCCGTTTATTCAAAATATTATCAAATGTGGCGGACTTTTAAAGTCCCTGAAAGAAGGCGAAAACAATGGTTAAAAACATAGCGGTGATCAGAGGCGACGGCATCGGACCCGAGATCGTAAACGAGGCTTTAAAAGTAATGGACAAGGTTTCTAAACTTTACGGACACACCTTCCACTATACCGATGTAGATATGGGTGGTTGTGCCATTGATAAATATGGTGAACCGCTCCCTAAAAGCGAACTTGACAAATGCCTTGCTTCCGATAGCGTACTTCTCGGTGCGGTAGGCGGTGATAAGTGGAATGATGTTCCGGGACACTTGCGACCGGAAAAGGGGCTTCTCAAACTTAGAGCAGGTATGGGCGTTTATTCAAACAATCGCCCTGCAAAGATATGGCCGCAGCTTTCGGATGCATCTCCACTTAAAAAATCTATTGTGGATGCAGGCATTGACTTTATCATTGTTCGTGAACTTATTGGCGGCATTTACTTTGGCGAGCATAAGACGGTTGGTGATGTTGCCACAGATGTTTTGCAATATTCTGAAGCAGAGATTGAAAGAATTGGCAGAATTGGTTTTGAAACCGCAAGGAAGAGAAATAAAAAACTCTGCTCGGTTGAAAAAAGCAATGTGCTTGACAGCAGCCGTCTTTGGAAAAAGGTTATGCACCGATTAGCTGAAGAATATCCTGATGTAGAGTTGACCGATATGCTGGTTGATAACTGTGCGATGCAGATTGTTAAAAATCCCGCTCAGTTTGATGTTATCGTAACCGAGAATATGTTTGGTGACATTTTATCTGATGAGGCGTCTATGATTACCGGTTCTATCGGTATGATTCCCTCATCCAGTTTAGGTGCAACTTCTTGCGGATTGTATGAGCCGATTCACGGTTCTGCTCCCGATATTGCCGGAAAGGATATGGCAAACCCTGTCGGTACAATACTATCGGTGGCGATGATGCTTCGCTTCAGTTTCGATATGCCGGATGAGGCAGATTCTATCGAGAACGCCGTTTCCAAATACCTTGATGAAGGCTATCGCACCGACGACATTATGAGCGAAGGAATGACTCTTGTCAGCTGTAGTAGGTGCGGTGACCTGATTTGCGATTACTTAACAAAGGAGTGATTTTTGATGCAACTTTCAGGCTCCGATATCTTAGTTAAAACCCTGATTGAACAAGGGGTTGACACCGTCTTCGGTTACCCGGGCGGACAGATTCTAAACGTATACGACAGCCTCTATAAATATCAGAATGAAATCAATCATGTGTTGACCGCACACGAGCAAGGTGCGGCACACGCAGCCGATGGCTATGCACGAACTACCGGTAAAGTAGGCGTTGTGATCTCCACTTCGGGACCGGGCGCTACCAATCTTGTAACAGGCATCGCAACGGCATATCTTGATTCAATACCGATGGTGGCTATTTGCGGAAATGTACCGTCAACTCAAATAGGTACTGATAGTTTTCAGGAAATTGACATCACAGGCGTAACTCTTCCCATTACCAAACACAACTATTTTGTGGGTTCGGTGGAGGACCTTGCTGATACTATTCGCGAAGCATTTAAACTTGCCAAGTCCGGAAGACCCGGACCTGTACTAATTGATGTGCCAAAAGATGTCCAGATCGCAAAGTGCGAATACGAAGCAGCATCTACAGTGGAAAAGAACGAACCTTTTGCTGCAAAGGACATTCGTATTCACGAAGCAGCTGACATTATCAATTCAGCCAAACATCCTTTTATCTACTTTGGCGGCGGTGTGATTACAGCAGATGCGCAGGAGGAGGTTCTCACTCTTGCCGAGAAAATAGATGCACCCATCGGTTGCTCTTTAATGGGACTTTCCGCTATTCCTACCGACCATCCGAGATTTTTAGGAATGCAAGGCATGCACGGGCACTATGCATCTTCTATGTCAATGCATAACGCCGATGTGATTGTTTCTCTTGGTGTACGATTTAATGACCGTGTTACAGGCAATCGCTTGAAATTTGCAACAGGTGCAAAGATTGTTCATATTGATGTAGATGGCTCAGAACTCAACAAAACAGTAAATTCGATATGCGGACTCAGAGGAGATGTAAAACTCACATTAAAAAAACTTCTTCCACTTCTAAACGAAGAAAGAAAACCGGAGTGGATGGCAAAGGTGGATGTATTTAGGTCGGAAGAAGAAAACTGTCTTGATAACCGTGAAGGACTTACCCCACGCAGAGCAATACTTACTCTCAATAAGTATTTGGGAGAAAACACAGCGGTGTGCACAGATGTAGGTCAACATCAGATGTGGTCGGCACAAAGCCTTAATTTCAAAACCTCTCGTCGCTTTGCTTCAAGCGGAGGTCTTGGAACGATGGGTTATGGCTTGGGTGCGGCGATCGGTGCAGCATACGGAACGGGCGAGCGAAGTGTTCTTATTACGGGTGACGGCAGTTTTGGAATGAACCTTAACGAACTTGCCACCGCAGTTCGATACAATATTCCCATTGTGGTAATCATTATGAACAATGGTGTTCTCGGAATGGTAAGACAGTGGCAGACACTCTTCTATGATAAACACTATTCTAATTCGATTTTAGAGCGTAAAACCGATTTTTCAGCCTTGGCTAAAGCATTTGGCGCTGACGGCGAAGCGGCTGAAACCCCTGAGAAACTTGATGCGGCCCTTGAAAAGGCATTTAAGACAGAAGGACCGTATGTTATCGACTGTAAAATCGATAAAGATGAATTTGTGCTTCCCATGCTCCCGCCGGGCGGCAGTATGGACGATATTATAACAAGACTGGAGGCAGTACAATGAACAGATATACCGTTGCCGTGTTGGTCAACAATCAGTTCGGTGTATTAAACCGTGTAACCAGCATGTTCCGCCGCCGTCAGTTTAATATCAGTGCGCTCACGGTAAGTGAAACGGAAACCGGGGAGTTTTCTCGTGTTACAGTGGTTTTCGACGGCGAGGAAACCGCAAAACAACAGTTGGTCAATCAGCTGTATAAACTTCCCGATGTATGCTCTATCAAGGAATTTAACGATGACAATTCAGTCAGCTGTGAATTGCTGCTCATCAAAATGAAAAATGAGGCAAAAACCCGTGAAGATATACGAGGGGCAGCTGATGCATTCGGTGCTGATACGGTGGATTATTCAAAAGACTACATTATGTTCCGCTTGACAGATACCACGAGAAGAATTGATGATTTTATCAATTTGATGCGCGACTTTACAATACTTGAAATCTGCCGAACAGGCAGTGTTTCCCTTGAAAAAGGCAGTACAACCATTCGTCACACTATAAATTTATAAATTGGAAAGAGGTAATTAAAATGACAAACAGAATTTTTTATCAACAGGATTGCGATCTTCAAAAACTTAGCGGTAAAACCGTTGCCATAATCGGTTACGGCTCTCAGGGACACGCACACGCATTGAATCTTAAAGACAGCGGTGTGGATGTCGTTGTTGGTCTTTACGATGGTTCTAAAAGCTGGGCAAAGGCAGAGGCGCAGGGGCTTCGCGTTATGACAAGTGCCGAAGCAACAAAGGCGGCAGATATCATTATGATTCTTATCAACGATGAAAAGCAGGCAGCTCTTTATAAAGAGTCTATTGAGCCAAATCTCACAGAGGGTAAGACATTGGCATTTGCGCACGGATTTAATATTCATTTCGGTTGCATCAAGCCGCCGAAGAATGTCAATGTTATTATGATCGCGCCAAAAGGACCGGGACATACAGTCCGTAGCGAATACCAGGTAGGCAAAGGCGTTCCTTGTTTGATTGCTGTGGAGCAGGATGCTACCGGTGACGCTTGGGATTTAGGACTTGCCTATGCACTCGGTATCGGTGGTGCTCGCGCAGGTGTTCTTGAAACAAACTTCCGCACCGAGACTGAAACCGACTTATTCGGCGAACAGGCAGTGCTTTGCGGCGGTGTTTGTGCTCTGATGCAGGCAGGTTATGAAACTTTAGTGGAAGCTGGCTATGATCCGAGAAATGCTTATTTTGAGTGTATCCACGAAATGAAGTTGATTGTTGATCTTATTTATCAAAGCGGTTTTGCCGGCATGAGATACTCTATTTCTAATACCGCTGAATATGGCGATTATACTACCGGACCCAAGATTATCACTGAAGACACTAAAAAGGCAATGCGAAAGATTTTGTCCGATATTCAGGACGGTACCTTCGCTAAAGACTTTCTTTTAGATATGTCAAGCGCAGGTGCACAGATACATTTCAATGCTATGAGAAAACTCGCGGCAGAACATCCTTCTGAGGTGGTTGGTGCCGACATCCGCAAACTCTATAGTTGGAGTGACGAGGACAAACTTATCAACAACTAACGGGAGGTGCACTTATGCGTAAAGAAAATGTTGTGGACGGCGTGCAGAATGCACCGCACCGCAGTTTATTTCACGCTTTGGGACTTACAGAAGAAGAACAAAAACGACCGCTTATAGGAATTGTCAGCTCCTATAACGAAATCGTACCGGGACATATGAACATAGACAAAATCGTTGATGCCGTAAAACTTGGTGTTGCAATGTCGGGCGGTACACCTATCGTCTTTCCTGCGATTGCCGTTTGTGATGGTATCGCTATGGGACACAGGGGAATGAAATACTCCCTTGTGACCCGTGATTTAATTGCCGATTCTACCGAGGCTATGGCTCTCGCTCACGGTTTTGACGGTCTTGTAATGGTACCCAACTGTGATAAGAATGTGCCGGGACTTTTAATGGCAGCCGCAAGAGTCAATATTCCTACGGTATTTGTCAGTGGCGGACCCATGCTCGCAGGCAAAGTAGAGGGTAAAAAAACAAGTCTTTCCTCTATGTTCGAGGCGGTAGGCGCTTACAATGCCGGTAAGATAGACGAGGAAAAGCTCTATGAATACGAGTGTAAGACCTGTCCGACCTGTGGTTCCTGCAGCGGTATGTATACCGCCAACTCTATGAATTGTCTGACTGAAGCGCTAGGTATGGGATTAAAAGGTAACGGCACCATTCCGGCCGTTTATTCTGCCCGTATTGAACTTGCAAAACACGCAGGTATGGCGGTAATGGAACTGGTGAAAAAGAACATTTGCCCACGCGATATTATGACAAAAGAGGCGCTTATGAACGCGCTTACGGTAGATATGGCACTTGGCTGCTCCACCAACAGTATGCTGCACCTTCCCGCAATTGCGCACGAGTGCGGCGTGGAACTGAATTTGGATATTGCCAATGAGATCAGCGCGAAAACCCCAAATCTTTGCCATTTAGCCCCTGCAGGTCGTACCTATATGGAAGATTTAAACGAAGCGGGCGGCGTTTATGCTGTAATGAATGAACTTACCAAAAAGGGATTGCTTAATACAGAGTGCATGACCGTAACAAGCAAAACAATCGGTGAGAATATCGCAGATTGTATAAATCTTGACCACGATGTCATCCGCCCGGTTGATAATCCATATAGTGAAACAGGCGGTATTGCAGTACTTAAAGGTAATCTTGCGCCGGAAGGAAGCGTTGTTAAACGCTCCGCCGTTCTGCCCGAGATGCTGACGCACGAAGGACCTGCAAAGGTATTTGACTCCGAGGAAGAGGCACAAAGGGCAATTAATGCGGGTAAAATTGTAGCAGGCGATGTGGTGGTTATCCGCTACGAAGGGCCCAAAGGCGGCCCGGGAATGCGAGAAATGCTGGGTCCAACATCATCTATTATGGGAATGGGGCTCGGTAACAGCGTAGCGCTTATTACCGACGGACGATTTAGCGGCGCTACCCGTGGCGCTTGTATAGGACATGTTACACCAGAGGCGGCTTCGGGAGGTTTGATTGGTGTTGTGGAAGATGGCGACATCATAAGCATCAATATTCCAGAGAATACCATCGAACTAAAAGTTGAGGAGGCAGTGCTCGCCGAGCGCATGAAAAACTTTGTTCCAAAGCAAAAAGAACTCTCAGGCTACTTGAAACGCTATGCGGCGTTGGTTTCCGGCGGTGCGACAGGGGCGATTTTAAACTGATATGAAGAATTTAAAAGAAAAACTGAACACTTTATGTGTCTTTAGAGACCTGCTGGAGGACAAGGTTGTTTCCGTACTTTCCACATATCTCGAAAACCCTACGAATTCTACATATGCCCAGTTCGTGGCGGCGCTTTATGAGGCAAACGGCGGAAATCTTGGTGAATATATCAAGGAGATATGTTCCAACAGTGAAAATGTATACGTAAAAACAATAGGTATTGGAAAAAGCGTTCCCAAATATATGTTGTCGGCGCTTGAATCGGAACTTAATGTTCTGCAAGAGGTAGCCGAATTAAATAAGGAAAAACTTTGCACCGAACTGGAATATGGCGGATTCTTACCGGAATTTACAACCACAAGCATAAGACTTAAAGATATTTACTTGCACAGAGCGGAAAATATCTGCAAATACGGTTATGGTATTTATGCTAAAAATCATATGTTTTATGTGGACGACCAGGACAATATCACACCCGTTCTGCACCCTGATAAAATAGAACTGTCAAATCTTGTGGATTATGAGCGGGAAAGAAATGTCATTATTGACAACACCAGGGCTTTACTGTGTGGGAAACCGGCAGCAAATATTTTGCTTACGGGCGATGCCGGTACAGGTAAATCTTCTACCGTGAAAGCGGTAGCAAATGCCTTGTACTGTGAGGGACTTCGTGTTATTGAGGTGCGCAAGGATCAACTTCGCAGCATTCCGAAGATACTGGATGAACTGTCAAGTAATCCGCTAAAGTTCATATTGTTTATCGATGATCTTTCATTCCTTAAAGATGACGATAATTTTAACGCACTGAAAGCGGTACTGGAAGGCTCGGTTACGGCGAAATCCTCGAATGTGGTTATCTATGCCACCAGCAACCGCAGACACATCATCAAAGAGAAGTTCTCTGATCGAGAAGGAGACGATGTGCACCGCAATGATACGATGCAGGAACTTATTTCACTATCTGAGCGGTTTGGAATTCACATTACTTTCTCAAAACCCAATAAGGAAACATTTTTGCATATTGTGCACCACTTGGCAGAGGAAAGTAAAATCACTATGCCATTTGATGAACTTAATTTGCTCGCCGAGCGCTTTGCCTTAGAACGAGGTGGCAGGTCTGCGCGTCTTGCACGACAGTTCATTGACGGATTACTATCAAAGTAACAAAAAACAGGAATCTAGAAAGATTCCTGTTTTTTGATTCAATTTGAAAATTCTTGCTCTTTTACATAATCCATAAAGGTTTTCATGCTTTTTGATATCCACTTGTTTTTATGATAAATAAGTTGTTTCCAAATATCTATGTGTATGTCGCAAATGTCAAGATAGCAGAGGACACCGGAATCAACCAAGTCTTTTGTAACGAAATCAGGCAGAAAGGAAATCATGTTATTTTCTGCAATCATTGTGGTAATGATGTCGGTTCGCCCGATCTCAAGAACGGGTGTTATTTCCAGTGACATTTTAGCAAGTTCCCGATCTAACACTCGTCTATAGCCTTGACCGTATTCGGTCAGAATAAAAGGCTCGTTTATAATATCTCTAACGGATAAATTTTTAACACCGGCAAACTTTGAGGTTGTACTTGCCACAAAGTGCATGGAAAGAGGTTGCTCTTTGGCAATTATGTAATCTTTATTGTACAAGCGACTATCCAGTGTTATGATAAAGTCCGCTTCGTTGTGATCAAGCATATCAAGCATTACGCCGGAGTCGCCGGTGGTGAAGCGAATAGATATTGACGGATATTTTTCGTGAAAATCTATGTAATGGGAATTGATCATATCATCGCATATTGAATCGGGAGTGACAATGTGGATAGAGCCGGAAAGGTCTTCTTTGGTTAAACTTTCCTTAAATTCATCCATAAGAGCCCGAACCCCGTGAGCGTAAGAAACCAGTTCGTGTCCGCGCTCGGTGAGTGCGATGGTATGATTGATTCTATCGAAAAGGAGACAACCCAGTTCTTCTTCCAATTGCTTTATCTGGAACGAGACGGTAGATTGTGAATAGCCGAGTTGCTCAGCTGCTTTTGTAAAACTTCCAAGCTCTGCAACATGGATAAATGTGATTAAATTTCTGATCTCCATTATAACTCTCCCCACATCGATGATTTCGATAGTAAACTTTAAAATCATTCGTTCTGCCAATAAGCAATTGTATTATATAATATACACATTAAAAATGCAACCGCTCAAAAAGAGTAGTTTTTGTGTATATGTTTGTTAATCTGTGTCAGCGACACCAACTATTTTCACAAAAAATCAGCATATAATAGCTCAAAAAACTAAGCGTAGGACAAACGCAAGGTCCACTTAAACAGTAAAGCTTGCCTAAGTGGACCGAACTTGCTATATACCATTTTTTGTGAGATTGATTGGTGGAGGCGGCGCGTGACCGTTCTATTTCACAAAAAATACTATATGGATTGACTTGCTATCTCGGGTGTGAAGAAGGGAATGGCTAGGAAATCCATAAGCCTATTTTACAAAAAACATCTAAAATTGGTGTTATCAAACAGTGGAGGATAAAAAAGCCTACAAACCACGCGAATGATCTGTAGGCTTGATAGTTTATTTAGTGTTCTTTTGCTTTATGGTCAGCAAGGATTTTGCCGGCAGTACTTTTGGCTTTTTTTGAAGATTTCTTAGAAGCTAATGTTTTAGCTGCACCGCTTAATTTTTTGCTTTTGTGAACTGCCATATAATAAACACCTCCTTTGCTGAAAGTGTTTGTTTAAAACAGAGTTAGCCTCTATGTGCTGCTGGACAACAAGTAGCACAACCATCGGCGTCTGAATAAATTGTTCTCGCTTTTGCAACTGCTTCGTATTCATTATTAAAGAAACCAAGATAGGTCTTATTGGTAATTCCTAAAAGAGTTGCGTGATACCAGGTGTGAACTTCGTGGTGAAGTCCGGGATTTCGAGTCTGGTCATTGTTTACATAATACTGCTGCATATTAACAGATCCTTTCTAGTAAAAATAACATTTTTTTGCCTTTATTTTTGGGTAAAGTGCTGATGGACGAGCTAGAAAGGAATATGATATACTTTGAGTGTGTAGAATTGGTATAACATATCCAGTTCCAGCAAAGCGTTCTATAAGTTGCTGCAACAACTTATAGGATGCTTTCTCTTTTTGTAAGGACAATCAAGATTCATCACCTCGTATATATGAAATTTTATATTGACTCTACTAAAAGTTGTCCGTGTAGAGAATATAATTAAAAACGAAAATTTGTTTGTTTATTCATTATATCATAAAAAAAGGAAAATTGCAATATGTTTTCCAAAACTAACACAATATATTGTGTATGAGGGAAATAGTGAAACACAAATTATGGGCGATATAGGGCGATATTAGTCGAGTGTGGGCGTTCTTGGTTGCTGCAATAAAGTAAAAAGCGTGGCAGGGATGCCACGCTTTTTGCGTTAAAACTATTTTTCCGTTAATGCCTTGTACATTTTCATAAGTTCTGCAACGCATTCGGACTCTGTGTTTAATTTGCCCCAGAAGCCGTAGGCTTCCATAACCGCTTTGTCGTTTGCCTGATGCGCACGGCGGAGTTCGGGTGGCATAGTCAGTTCGTCATATAAGTCGGCAAGAGAGGAATCGGGATATAGTGCCCGAGCATCCAGTATCGCCTGTGCAGTTCGTTCGATTTTCGTTTTTTGTTCATCCGTAGGATTCGGCCACGGGAAAGTGTTGTAAGCCATTGTATTAGAGTATCGATAATCACTCTTCATCCTACCACAAACAGTGCGCATCCACGCCATATGAACATTTGAAGTAAGAATTGCAAATGTATATAATGACGCATTATCAACAAAGAATAAAGCATTTGTATAAACCATTCCTTGGGGCATAAAACAAATAGGAATATATTTTCTATTTTCTGATGATACGACGGGAATAACAACACTTTCTTTCGCAGGAACTTGTGATTGAAAATATTTTGAAGGGATGTCCTTTAATACATTTGTGGACGGACTAGAGTTGTTTGCTCTGAAGTTATATACTGCTTCAACTCGACTTTTTATAAACTTGCTATTTTGAATTTCAAATGGTGAACATTCCTCTAAATATAAAACAAACTTGTCTTCGCCGTTGTTTAGTAACTCTCTTGCGTTATAATATTTTCTGATGTGTTTTTTAATATTGGGTTCATTTGCAAGTAATTCTTCATATTCAGTCTTGCCACCAATGATAAAATGACCATCGTCAATCAACTGGGCACCCTTCGTCATTATTTGAACATTGCATATGGGTTTGCCTGTTTTCTCTATGAAAACATTATCAAATGGTGTTAGATATTGATTTATATTATCACATATCAATGTCTTAGAACCATCATAGAGGTATTTTTTATTTCTATGAATTTTTGCGAAACCAATAATTACACAGTGAACGGCAGCTTTCGATAGCGCTTCGCTTTCCCATTTGAATGTTTGATGAGCAAAATTAATTACAACATGTTCAATTTCAAATAAGTGTTTCCAGATAGTAAGCGCTTGCTCACCTTGAGTAATTGAATTACTGGAAACGAAAGCGACTTCTATTTTTGTGCCCTTAATGTAATCTGCTGCTTTGAAATACCAACAAGCAACATAATCAAGTTGCTTAAATTTTTTTAATGGAACAACAAGTTTCATATCTTCTTTGTTGCTTTCAGTTTGTTCTTTCATACCCACAAACGGTGGGTTGCCCATTATGTAATTTAACTTATGCTTTGGTACAACATCTTCCCAATCTATGCGCAGTGCGTTGGCTTCTACGATATTAGCATAGGATTTAAGGGGAAGAAAATCCAGATTCATATGGATAATATCTTCGGTTTGCTTTAGCATTTGGCTTTCTGCAATCCAAAGGGCGGTTTTTGCAACGGTTACCGCAAAATCGTTTATTTCAATTCCGTAGAACTGACCGATAGATACCTTGATAACATTATCCATATCAAAAAGCATCTGACCTTTTGTTTTTATAAGAAGAGCCTCGTTTTCAAGCTTGCGCAGAGACATATATGTTTCGGTAAGAAAATTGCCCGAGCCACAAGCGGGATCAAGAAAAGTTAGACTTGCAAGTTTATTTGTGAACTCATCGAGTTTATTAAGCTTTGTTTTCTCTACTTTAATTTCCTTAATTTCAGCCAATTCGTCACGAAGTTCATCTAAAAACAGAGGGTCAATAACTTTGTGAATATTCTCGATAGAAGTGTAGTGCATACCGCCGCTTCTGCGGGTTTCGGGATTTAATGTACTTTCGAAAACGGCGCCGAAAATGGTGGGGCTGATTCCGCTCCAGTCAAAATCTTCGCTTGCTTTTTGCAAAAGCAGTTCTCGAATAGAATCGGTTATTTGGGGAATTTCAATATTTTCATCGGCAAAGAGACCGCCGTTCACGTAGGGGAAAGAGGCGAGTGCTTCGTCCTCGTATGGGTCACGGTCTTCCGGCTTAGTATCAAGAATTTTGAACAGGTCGATAAGGGCGCGTCTTGTGTCACGCGCTGAAAAAGACTGAATATAGTTATGGAATTTGTTGTGACCACCAAAAACGCCGGCATCTTCTGCGTAAAGACAAAATACAAGACGAACGCAAAGCTGATTTAAACTTTTAAGAGTTTCTTCGCTTTCGGGATTTATGTACTGCTTTAACAGTTCATCATATAGAGCGCCGACAATGTTTCCGGCTTGGATGGAAATTTCCATTTCCTTTTTAATATTTTCGTCATTAGCATCTACAAGAAATTGCAGGCGATAATATTCTTTTTCTAAATCCTTGAGTAAAATGCTTTCGGGCTCGCCTGTGGGTTTTTCCATATCATAAATAAGAAATTCCGCAAAGTTGCAAGTGATTATCCAACGCGGTCTTTGAGAATAGGGGAGATGTGCAGAATAACGCTGTGCTTGCTGAAAGGGAGTAAGAAAAGAGCCGTCAGACTGTTTTATGGCTTTTCTTAAATCTTTGCCCGCACCCTTTTGTTCGATTAAAACGTGAGTTGCAGGAATAAAACCGTCTATAAAACTTGTGTGGTCGAGATGCACTTGCTCCTCGAAAAGAATATACTGTTCAGGATGCTCGATGCCAAAGACATCACGAAGTAAAGACAGCCAAAACGGCTGACTTTCACCCTTTTCATATCCTTTACCTGACCAATATTCGGCGAAATTTTTTGCTGCAGTTCTCTGTTCCGTATCTCTCATTGTTATTCTCCTAAATTTTAATTCACGCGACTTTTCCTACATTATACATTATTATTCGGAAAAACTCAATAATAAACAAAACACCGCATGGTAACTAATGTTTACCATGCGGTGTTTTTCTTTAATTTTACTCTTTTCGAGAGACTAAATGGTGGAGGCGGGGGGAGTTGAACCCCCGTCCGAAAACAAATTCACATAAACTTCTCCGAGCGCAGACTAATGTTTAAATTTCCCGCTACCGGCCGCCAATAGTCGGGCTTCCGGTTTTGGTAGCTTCATTATTCATGCCGTGCTCAAAGCTTTGCACGGTCACGTGCACCACTAAGTCGACGCCTCA
>JAZNNQ010000035.1:0-111373 GCA_045580305.1 Eubacteriales bacterium | reverse complement strand
AAGGCAGTTTTGAAAGCAAGATTTTTTGTAAAGAGAAAGAATAAAATTCCGGTAATACTGGCGTATTACCGGAATTTTTGATGCACTATTTACGGAAAATATGGTATCAAAACCAATGCTTCCTTATCTGGCTGTGGCGTTTCGCATCTGGGTGTTTTTTATTTAGTTTAGTACGGCATACACATATCAACGGCGCAAACAGCATCGTTGCAGGGAGTAGCGGGAGCCTCCTTGACGGCATCCTCTGTTATAAGCTCTTCCTCACTTACCTCAACAGCCTCAACCGAGCCGTCGTCATTAAACTTGCTCTTGAAAACCGCAAGGGGTTTCTTGCCTTCCTTGTTGAGCAGGCGGTAAACAGCGTAGGAAACGGTTGCAGCGATTGCCACAACGGCTAAAATGCCGAGAATAACCTTAAGTGTTTTATTCATAGTATGTACCTCCCGTTTAATATCCGAATTTACCGGTAAGCGAATCATCATCACGAACCCAGTCATTTACTAAAATTATCTTATATGTATCTTTCGTTTCACGAATGACAACACGCTCAATGCCGGCGTTGATTATGTGGCGCTTGCACATAGAGCAGGAATTAACGCCACCGACTAGCTCATCGGTCTGACCATCGCGGCAAACAAGATAGAGGGTAGCACCAAGCATTTCTTCGCGAGAGGCGGCGATAATTGCGTTCATCTCCGCGTGTACGCTTCGGCAAAGCTCATAACGCTCGCCACGGGGGATGCCTAACTCTTCGCGTATACAGCAGCCTAAATCCGTGCAGTTCTTGCGACCACGCGGCGCACCGTTGTAACCTGTTGAAATAATCGAGTCATTGCGGACGATAATAGCACCGAATTTGCGGCGCAGGCAGGTGCTGCGCTCCAACACGGTCTCCGCTATGTCTAAATAATAATTAAATTTATCACGGCGTTCCATATCTTTATTCTCCTTACTGTATAATATCTGAAATAATTTTACCGTCGGCTATGCAGATTGCGCGCCCGGCACGACGGGCAATTTTCTCATCATGTGTGATTAAAATAACCGTATGTCCCGCATCGTTTACGGACATAAGCAGGCTCAGGATCTCCTCGCCGGACTTAGAGTCCAGATTGCCGGTCGGCTCATCTGCCAGAATAAGGCGGGGATTACCCACCAGCGCGCGGGCGATAGCCACGCGTTGCTGTTGACCGCCGGACATCTGTGAGGGGCGGTGAGATAATCGCTTGCCCAATCCCACCTCGCACAGAGCGGCTTTTGCCCGTTCCATCCGCTCGTGATACGGCACCTTTGCAAACATAAGGGGCAGTGCCACATTTTCAAGAGCGGACATTTTTGAAAGCAGGTTAAAACCCTGAAAAACAAAGCCTATCTCCTTGCGCCGAAAAAGTGACCGTTCATCATGGGAGAGAGAGCCCACATCGCGCCCGAAAAGAAAATAGGAGCCGCAACTTGGCTTATCAAGACAACCCAAGATATTCATAAGGGTGGTCTTGCCGGAACCGGACTTGCCCACAATGGCCACAAGCTCACCTTCATTTATATTAAGTGAAACATTGTTAAGCGCGCAGACTTTACTGTCGGCGGTGTGGTAGATTTTCGACATATTGGAAATTTTAATCATATAACAGATAACCCCTTTGAAAAACAATTTCAAAGCAGGGCATCCGCCTTGAAATTATTATAACTTTTTTATATTACTTTTGCAAGTATTACAGCACAAAAACTTTTTAAAGTGAATTTTTACTGTGGGATTTAAAACCAAGACCCAGAACCTCGGTCGCCTCGCACATAATCACAAAGGCGTTTTTATCCGCCGCCCATACCGCCTCTTTAAGCGCGGTAAGCTGCCCTCGTTTGACAGCGCACAGCACGATGTACTTTGTGTTGTTGCCATAGCCGCCGTAGCAGGGGATAAGGGTCGTTCCGCGGGTCAGCGAACGGTGCAGGGAATCATTCACCCGCTTTGCCTGATCGGTTATCACAAGGGCGCACTTAGCATAATTCAGTCCGTAGAGAATGGCATCCAGGGCAATAGACGCTACATACATTGTAGCCATAGCGTAAAGCGCGTTATTTATATTTTTATAGATGAGTCCCGCGGTAATGACGATAAGAACATCAAAAATAAGAAGCAGCTGACCGATAGAGAGCTGCGGGTACTTTTTCCTCAGCACGCGGATTAAAATATCCACACCACCGGTACTGCCTCCTGCCAGAAAAGCAAGGCCCATACCGCCTCCCATAATAACGCCGCCGAAAATGGCACATAAAAGCGGCTCCGCCTGCACCCGAGGAAAAAACGGATACAGATCAAGCATAATCGAAATTAAAACCGAAGTAATAACCGAGCTTAGCACAAATTCGCCACCTATATTTTTAAATCCGATCCAAAAGAGCGGAAGGTTAAAAATAAGGGATAGTGTGCCCACGGGAAGCGCGGGCAATAAGTAGTTGATAATGAGTGATAAACCGGTAAGACCACCGGGCGCAATGCCCGCCGGACGCAAAAAAACATTGAAACCAAAGGAAAAAATAAAAGCGGCAAGAAATAATAAAAAATATTTAAAAACCCGTTTCATAGCAAACCACACCACCTTGTGTTTATTGTGGACAAAAATTACAAAAAAATACATCATTTTGCGGTCGCACAAAAACGCAAAAATCGCCAAAAAGTTACTAAAAAACCATTAAAATACCTGTTAATTTAAGGAAACTTATGCAATAAATTGTCAAAAAGCCTTGACAAAAAAGTTACAATATGTTACAATCCTTCACAGATGATTGAGAAAGACCAAAACTCAATCGCCGACTATGCAAAAAACAAGGTGCCAAATTTAAGGAATATTACGGCGCTTTTAGCATAAGTTGGTAAAAGGTTGGGCAGAATGAAAGTAATGCCCGATCAAGGAGGTAAAATATGATTACGAACATTATGCAGTGGTTAAGCCGCGCAGGAAGACTCGTCTCCCGCCGCGCTTTCATTGCACCCGCACTTGTTTTGGTCACCGCGTTGTGTATCGGTGTTTCCGCCTTCTCTGTGGAGACATATATAATCCGTGACGGTGCTGAAACAATAACACATATGAGCTATGTGAAGGATACCGAGGCGCTCTTACAAAGCATCGGCAAGGATTTAGGTGAGCTTGATGCTACCTACGCCGTCGAAAATGAAAAGGGCGAGATCGAGCTTACGGTTATGCGCTCGGGTACGGTAAGTGTTACCGCTGACGGTAATACCACCACCGTTGAGGTTCGCCACGATGACACGGTTGCAAAGGCTTTAGAGCGTGCGCAGGTAACAGTTGGCGAAATTGACGAGGTATCTCAGCCTCAGGACTCCGCTGTTCAGTACGGCAGTAACATCACCGTTGCAAGAATTACCGTTACTGAGAGTACAAAGACTGTAGAAATCCCCTACGAGGATAAGGTTAAGAAGAATAACAGCCAATATGTCGGCTACAAAAAGGTTATTCAGAAGGGTGTAAACGGTAAAAAGGAACAGGTTGTCGAGACCAAGACCCGCGACGGCGTAGTGGTTTCGGAAACCGTTATGAAGGAAACCGTTATTACCCAGCCGGTAACAAAGATCGTTGAGCACGGTACAAAGGTTGCCGCTAATGTAATCGGCGGCAGCGGAACCATCACAAGTCGTGACGGTGCGCTCAGATATACCAAGGTAATTGATGTTGTGGCTACCGCATATTCTGCTGAGGAGCATTATACAAATCAGTGGACAGCAAGCGGTGCAAGAGCGCGTGTGGGTCTTATTGCGGTTGACCCCCGGGTAATTCCGTTGGGCACAAGAATGTATATTACATCCGCTGACGGCAAGAGCTGGGTTTACGGCTATGCTGTTGCGGCTGATACCGGCGGCGCGATCAAGGGCAACAAGATCGACCTTTACTTCAATACAGTAAGGGAATGTAACAACTTCGGCCGTCGTCGCGCAAAGGTTTATATTTTAGAATAAAAAAAGCGGGGGACACCCCGCTTTTTCCTATTGCATTTTCAAATTATATGTGATAGAATTTAAAACCCGAGGAAGTGAAATTGCAAAACTCTTCGGAATATATTTTTGCGATAATCCATCACACAAGCAAAATCTTTGGAAAACGGAGCATTAGAGCAAGTCCATTTACATTGGCACCGGCCGCGAGTCGCGTTCGGGATGCAGAATTATGAGAGATTCACTTCGTTCAGCCGAAGCGTGCGCCGCTGTATAATGGCCCACTTCGTGGGCATAAAAATACAGCTTGCAGCTTCGTGATTCGCATTGTTTTGTTCCGTAATAAGAAAGGGAGGAGAGTTTAAAAATATGATAGTACATAAAGAGCTTTCCTCCCTTACCAAAGACCTTGGTATGCCCGCAAGGGCGCTGTATGGTGCGACCCATCATTGGTACAGACATTATCACAATGTGAAGGTACCAAAAGGCAATGGTGAGTACAGAGAACTATGTGTGCCGGATAATTTCCTGAAGACTATCCAGCGAAGAATTGCGGATAAGCTTTTAGCTTATGAGGAGATTTCACCATATGCCACCGCATATCGCCTCTGCGGCAGCACGATTGCAAACGCGCGACCCCATATCGGTGCACCGGTGATATTAAAGCTTGATATACGACATTTCTTTGATAATATCATTTATCCGCAGGTCAAGGATAAGGCATTTCCTGCCCAAAAATATTCCGAGCCTAATCGCATCCTGCTGACACTTCTTTGTATGTATCGCGACAGCCTTCCGCAAGGAGCACCTACCTCGCCGGTAATTTCAAATATCATAATGCGTGATTTTGACAACACGGTTGGAAAATGGTGCGCGAGCAAGGATATAAAATACACACGCTATTGCGACGATATGACCTTCTCCGGCAAATTCAACCCGCGGGATGTTATTTTCTTCGTGCGGGTAGAGCTTAGAAAGATGGGCTTTTTCTTGAATGACAAGAAAACCGTGGTGCTAAGACGCGGCCAGAAGAAGCAGGTTACAGGCATCGTCGTAAATGAAAAATTAAATGCTCCCGCATTCTATAAGCGAAAATTACGCCAGGAAGTTTATTATTGTAAAAAATACGGCGTTGAGGAGCATATAGCGCGACTTGGCCTTGATATTTCCCCGAAACAGTATCTTTTGAAACTGCTCGGCCGGGCAAATTACATACTGCAAATAACCCCCGACAATGCTCAAGCACAAGAAGCCAAACACTGGCTTATAAAGCAAATAAAAGACGCTAAGTGAGTTATCACTTAGCGTCTTTTTTATTTACTTTTTCCTATTTTAATTCCGTATACCACACACAGAATAGCATAGGGTATCATAAGAAAAAGGGAAATTATGCTGGCAATGGGCGGGAAGAAAAGGGTAATCAGGTGAATTGCTCCCATAATCACCGTAAGATAACCGATAAAACGGTGGATTTTCCGAGCCTTGTCGCCCTCAACCTTTTTAGTTTTTCCCATAACCTGAATGTGATCAAACTTCGGCATATAATTTCCGATAACAATGAAGATCATGCCGACAATGAATATCGCAATTCTGCGGATGTCCAAAGCGCTGCCCAATGCAAAGAGAATTGTGGTTGTATATAGAATTACGGACAGCATAGGGATAATCCACTTAGTGACAAGGGAAAATTTCTTGCGTTCACCGTATTTTGCGGCAAGCAGGTCATTGAGTACGCAGCAATAAATCTGTAGCGGCAACATAAGCAGGGGGATCACAAACACCGCAAAGGGTCTTGATGCGAAATTATCAGGGTTGTTGTTCATATCAAAATGAATTGCCACCTGCTCAGGCAACTTGTCGTACACCGTAAGTCCCAAAAGAATTGGCGCGATACAAACAAGACAGGTTATTATAAGAGTTTTCCATTTAATCTTTTTCATTTTCTTTACCTCCTAAACTGTAAATCCAGGTAAGTACCTCTTCAAAAATAGAAGAATTTAACCGATAATATATGAAATTCTTGCTCTTCTCCTCACAAATCAGATCCGCCGCTTTAAGCTTTGACAGATGATAGGAAACGGTTGCGCCGGTTAAATTGAATTTATCGCTTATTTCACCCGCGGACATCTGCCCGTTCTTAAGAAGCGCCAGAATATCACGGCGCACCGGATCGGATATGGCCTTTAAGGTCTCATTAATACCCATAATTATTCCTCCCTTGAAACCTATTTAGAAAGCTTTCTAAATAGAATATATCACACCCAACAGCTCTTGTCAATAACTATTTAGAAATTTATCTAAATACTTTTTTGACAAAATATTGCATATGTGATAGAATAGCTCGTATACTTTACAGTACGGAGTGTTTTTAGCGTGACTTTTATATTGACCAATATTATATTGGGTGTTGGACTTGCCATGGACGCCTTTTCCGTATCCCTTGCAAATGGACTTAACGCGCCTTGTATGAAAAAGAGAAAAATGTGCCTTATCGCAGGAGTTTTTGCATTTTTCCAGGCGCTGATGCCTATGCTCGGCTGGATTTGTGTACATACGATTGTGAGCGTTTTTGAAGGATTTCAAAAATTTATCCCCTGGATAGCCCTTGTTCTTTTAGGCTTCATCGGCGGTAAGATGCTTATAGAGGGCATCCGTGGCGAGGAAGAAGAGTGTGAGGGAAGGCTTGGTATGGGTGAGCTTTTTGTCCAGGGCATTGCCACCTCAATTGATGCGCTGTCGGTGGGTTTTGCCATCGCTCATTATAATCTGCTTTCCGCAATTTCCGCTTCTCTTATTATTGCCGCGGTTACATTTGTAATTTGTATGGCGGGTGTTATCATTGGCAGAAAAGCGGGAACCCACCTTGCGGGGAAAGCAAGCATTTTAGGTGGAATAATCCTTATCGCAATAGGAATTGAAATTTTTATAAGCGGAGTATTTTAAAAAGCGGTGGCGTTCGCCACCGCTTTTTATTATGAAATTGCGAATAAATATTACCCGACAGGAAAGCGGGTTGCCGAATGGCATAAACTGCTTACATCTAAGGGGGTGACAGTAGATTTTCAGAGCTTAGCGGAGAAAATCTATGTCAAGAGGGGGAAAAGCCCCCTATGAAAAAATCGCGGGACATAAACAGGTGTAAACAAACAGCCTGTATACCGCGATTTTGGCACGCCCGACAGGATTCGCTTTTCTGCGGAAAAGCCACGGCGGTTGAGACAGTCCACCGGACTGTCGCCAAGGGCCGCCTTTCGAATCCCGCAGAACATAAAAAACACACCGATATCACAAAAGTGATATCGGTGTGTTTGGCACGCCCGACAGGATTCGAACCTGTGACCCCTTGATTCGTAGTCAAGTACTCTATCCAGCTGAGCTACGAGCGCGTATCGCTTTTCACGATGCCAATATATAATATCACAACAAAAAAAGAAATGCAAGAGAAATTTTTAAAATTTTTATTAAATTATAAAAATACTACCATAAGTTGAAAAAGTGTGGTAAAATAAAATATGTAGCGGGCGCGATTGCCCGCAAGCTTAATCGACCATCGCCTGAAAATTGTCGATCATAGTGCCGACCGCCTTTAAGGCACGGCCGGTGGTGGTTTTCATCATTTTTTTGCTCTTGTGTGTTTTGGGCATAAGAACAACCGCTGTTGTCGCACCCACCGCGAGACCGGCGGCCATACCCTTTAAAAAAGTTTTCATTATATTTTCTACCTCATTTCTTTTTTATCCGTTTTTAGTATCACCGGATTTAATAAGAAATTGTGAGGTATGTTGTGGCAAAAGGAGAAGAAAAATGAAAAAAATTCTGATGATAATTTTAAGCGCGCTTTTAGTTTTAAGCCTTACCTCTTGCTCGCTGTTTGACGATGGGGAAGTGGTGGATACAACCATTGATCCCACTGCAATTCCGCCGGAAACAATTGAGGAGCTTTATTCCTATTATAATCAGATAAAGCGCGGCACGACCCGTCAGCAGATCGAGGCGCTCTTCGGTATTGGTGAGGACAGCTTTGACCAGGACGGCGCAAAGACCTACACCACATACAAAAACGACAAAAAGAGCGCCGGCGTTTCGGTCATTTATTCCTTTGATGACACGGTTTCCGCTAAAATTTTGTATTACAACAACGCTTCCGAGCTTGTTAAATTCTGCAAACCTTTTACCGAGGAAGATCTTGCGAAGTTGGATCAGGACCAGCTTATGAAAAATGTGAAGGAAATTTTGGGCGAGGGTATCGAACTTTCCTGCGAATACAGCGCCAATAACCCCAACAACTTCTCTAAAATCTATTCCTGGTTTAATGCAGACGGTTCAAGCCTTCAGCTTTATACCGATAACGACATAATCAAGCAGATGGTATTAAACGAGAAGGAGTAAGAATATGAGCATAATCATAAAAAACGGTCGGGTAATAAGCCCGAAAAATAATATAAACGGTAAATTTGACATTAAAATTTGCGATGACAAAATCACTCTTATTGCTGAGGAGATTACTCCCGATGCAGGTGATAAGGTCATCGATGCAAGCGGTAAAATCGTCGCCCCCGGCATTGTGGATATCCACACACACCTTCGTGAACCGGGCTTTGAATACAAAGAGGATATCGAAACCGGTACACGCTCTGCCGCTCGCGGCGGTATTACATCTATCGCTTGTATGCCCAATACCAGCCCCGCTACCGACAGTAAAAAGGTAATCGAGTATATTAATCGCAGAGTGGGCGAGGTAGGCTATGTCCATGTTTACCCCATCGGCGCAATTACAAAAGGGCTTCTCGGTGAGGAAATGACAGATTTTAAAGCCCTCAAGGAAGCAGGTGCGGTTGCGGTTAGTGATGATGGCAGACCGGTTATGAATGCTGAAACAATGAAGCAAGCGCTTATTTATGCAGATGCCTTGGGTATGCCGGTCATATCCCATTGTGAGGATTTAAACCTTGCCAAAAACGGTGCTATGAACGAGGGCGCTGTTGCAAAGCGAATGGGCGTTTCCGAGATTTCCACCGCCGCTGAGGAAGCTATGGCTGCCCGTGATATAGTTTTAGGCTATACTGTTGATTCTCATATTCATATTGCCCATGTGAGCACGCGCGGCTCGGTAGCCTTAGTACGGGATGCAAAAAAACGCGGCATAAAGGTAACTTGCGAAACCTGTCCTCACTACTTCTCGCTTACCGAAGAGGCCTGCGAGCGACTGGGAACAATGGCAAAAATGAACCCGCCGCTGAGAACGGAAGATGATTTAGAGGCTATTATCGAAGGCCTTGCTGACGGCACGATTGATGCTATTGTTACCGACCATGCGCCCCATCATGCAGATGAAAAGGCAAAGAGTTTTGAGGCGGCACCAAACGGCATTTTAGGCTTTGAAACATCACTGCCTCTTGCAATAACCGAGCTTTATCGTAAGGGCAGAATGTCACTTTCCGATATTATCGCTTGTATGACATATCGTCCGGCTGAGATTATTGGAATAGACGCGGGCTATATTGCCGAGGGCGGTACCGCTGACATCGTAATTTTTGATTGTGAAAAGAGCTTCACCGTTAAGGAAGAGGAAATCGTATCAAAGGCGAAGAACACGCCTTACATCGGCGCAACACTTTACGGTGCCGCTGAATATACCATAGTTTCAGGAAAAATTGTTTTAGAAAACGGAAAAATAAATTAGGGGGAAATGTAATATGTCAATGGATTTACTTATCAAAAAAATTATCGAGAAAAAGAACCCGACGGTTGTGGGCTTAGATCCCAACTTAGACTCCATGCCGCCGGAGCTTATTGCAAAAAATGTAGAGAAATACGGCGCTAACTTAAAGGCGGCGGCAGAGGCTATTTATGAGTTCAATACTGGCCTTATCGACGCTGTTTGCGACATTATCCCCGCGGTTAAGCCCCAGTCTGCATATTATGAAATGTACGGTCCCGAGGGCGTTGAGGTCTTAAAGCGCACAATGCAGTATGCTAAGGATAAGGGTCTTTATGTAATCGCGGATGTCAAGAGAAATGACATCGGCTCTACCGCAACCGCATATGCAAAGGCATATCTTGGCGAGGTCGAGTTTGGCGGTACAAAAATTGCACCCTTTGGCGCAGATTGTGTAACTGTAAACGGTTATCTCGGCTCTGACGGACTTAATCCTTTCATTTCTCTCTGTAAGGAATACGATAAGAGTATGTTCGTTCTTGTTAAAACATCTAACCCCTCCTCCAGCGAGCTTCAGGACCTTATTGTTGGCGATAAGACAATTTATCGCACAATGGCAGAGGCGGTTTCCAAGCTTGGCGAGGATGTGGTTGGTGAGCACGGCTATTCATCAGTAGGTTTTGTTGTGGGCGCAACACATCCCAAGGAGCTTTCTGAACTTCGCGCAGCTTGTCCCAAGAGCTTTTTCTTAGTTCCCGGTTACGGCGCTCAGGGCGCAACCGCGGCTGACCTTGCAGGCGCATTTGACAAAGACGGTCTCGGCGCTATCATCAATTCTTCCCGCGGAATTATCTACGCTTGGAAGAAAACCGGCGCAGATTACAAGGAAGCGGCAAGAAATGCTGCCCTTGCAATGAAAAAAGACCTTGAGATCTATTTCTAAACAATAAGCCATAGGGCAGGTTATGCCCTATGGCTTTACTTCGAGGTGTAAATTTTATGGCACGGCTTAAAGAAATATGCCAAAACGGAATAATTTTTATAAAATGGGTGGCAATCGCGGTGCTTTTAGGTGCTGTAATAGGTGCGGTAGGTTGCGCCTTTTACGGGCTACTCGGCGTTGTGGAGAATGTTCGTAAGACATACACCTGGCTTTTGTATCTCCTTCCCGTAGCGGGTATTCTGATTGTATTTTTATATAAATTCTGCGCGAAAGAGGGACGGCACGACACAAACCTTGTGCTTCTTGCGGTCAGAAGCGAGGAAAATGTGCCCCTACGCATGGCGCCCCTTATTTTCATAAGTACGCTGATTACCCATTTGTTCGGCGGCTCTGCAGGTCGTGAGGGCGCGGCACTTCAGATCGGCGGAAGCTTGGGTCAGGTATTCGGCAAGCTTTTTAAGCTTGATAACAAGGATATGCACATTATCACAATGTGCGGTATGAGCGCTTGCTTTGCTGCGGTCTTCGGCACACCTATCGCCGCCGCGGTATTCTCACTTGAGGTTGTAAGTGTTGGCGTTATGTACTATGCGGCGCTGGTACCTTGTACCGTGTCGGCTTTTACTGCGATTTTAGTGTCAAATGCAGCGAATATCGACCATATTTGGAGCGCGGTGGTGGGAATTCCGACGATTTCTGCGCTTCCTATGGTGCAGGTTGCGATTTTAGGCGGACTTTGTGCCATAATCAGTTATATTTTCTGCAAAAGCCTGAGCAAAACCGATAAATTAGCTGAAAAATTCGTTAAAAACGAGTATTTGCGCGCTATTATCGGCGCGATTCTCGTAATCGCGCTTACTTTGCTACTTGGCACGCGTGATTACTTGGGTGCGGGTATGGATGTCATACAAAAGGCACTCAGCGGTGAGGTTTCGCCCGTTGCTTTTGTACTTAAGATAATTTTTACCGCAATAACCCTTGCCGCCGCATTCAAAGGCGGTGAAATTGTGCCCACATTCTTTGTCGGCGCTACATTCGGCGCGTTTATCGGCCCAATACTGGGACTTGACCCGTCATTTTGTGCGGCTGTTTCAATGGTTGCGGTGTTCTGTGGCGTTACAAACTGCCCGATAACATCATTTTTAATAGGTATTGAGCTTTTTGGTATGGAAATCGCAGCATTTTTACTTATCGCTTGTGCGGTGAGTTATATGCTCTCCGGTTATACCAGCCTTTACAGCAAGCAAAAGATTATGTATTCTAAATTCCGACCGGAATTTATAAATGAAACCGCAAAAAGATAAAAGGAGGAAAAAATTATGAATCGTTTGGAAGGAAAAGTAGCAATTATTACCGGTGGTAACTCCGGTGTAGGTGCCGCAACCGCAATTAAGTTTGCATCCGAGGGTGCAAAGGTTGTAATCACAGCTCGCCGTGAAGCTCCGCTTCTCGAGGTGGCAGAGAAGATCCGCGCTGCAGGAGGCGAGGTGCTTCCCGTTGTCAGCGACATTTCCAAGGCTGAGGACGCTAAGATGGTAGCGGCAAAGACTATGGAAGCCTTTGGCAAAATCGACATCCTTATCAACAATGCAGGTGTTCTTGACAACGGCCTTAAGGCAATTGACAAGTATGCTGATGAAGATGTTGATAAGGTACTTAACATCAACACCAAGGGCACAATGTGTATGATCCGTGAGGTAAGTGCTGAGATGGCAAAGACCGGCTACGGCTCCATCGTTAATGTTGCATCTGTTGCAGGTGTAATGGGTTGCGGCGGCGCTGCATATGTAGCATCCAAGGCGGCTGTTATCGGCGTTACCCGTCATACTGCTCTCCGTTTTGCGGGCACTAATATCCGCTGTAATGCTATCTGCCCGGGAACAATCGTTACTCCTATGGTTGCAGGTATGGCACCGGAAAATATGGATATGGACATCTTCGGCCAGATGATGAAGCACAACGACTTAAAGGTTCAGCCCTGTATGCCCGATGATGTGGCAAATATGCTTCTCTTCTTCGCAAGTGATGAATCCCGCGCAATTACCGGACAGACAATCGTTACCGACTTTGGCTCTACTCTTTAAGATAAATAAAAAAGCCTGCTCCTTGGGAGCAGGCTTTTTTATTTATTTAAGTCGTAAAATATTTGCGATTTTTTCACCCTTTGGCAGGAGCAGGGCATCCTCGCGGGTAATACCGCCAATAGCGAGAAGAACAACGCCATAGGAAACAGCACCGGCGCCGATGGAAACAACAAGGGAAATAAAACCGCCGCCAAGCACACTGTTTATAAGGTATGCGATCACGCCCATAACCGCGGTTGCGATGATTGGGCGAAGATAAGTACGGGTGAAGCTGGGCTTGAAATCGATAAATCGCGCAAGGTATATAAGGTTTAAAATCGAAATAATTGCATAGCAGGCCACCGTACCGGTAGCGGCACCCAGCAATTCAACACCGGGGATGGCTATCAGGAAGAAGTTTGCAATCAGTTTAAAGCCTGCGCCGATGAGCATATTATAAACCGGGATGTTTGCCTTGCCAAGGGATTGTAAAATTGTGGAAACAAGAGATGAAATACAGAGGAAAAGCGAGCCGAGAGACAGAATTGTAAGTGCGCCCGCCGCAATACTTGCGCTTTCACCCGCGCCAAAAAGAAGGGATAAAATCGGCTCGGCCAATACCGAAATACCGATAGCCGCCGGTGCGGAAATGATAATTACAAGACGAAGTGCAGATGTAAGAGTTTTGTGAAGTTCCTCTTTATCGCCCCTTGCATAAGCCGCGGCAACAACCGGGGTAATGCTGGCATTTATGGAAATCAAAACATTTGGCACAAGGTTAAACAGGGACACCGCATAGCTTGTGTAGATACCAAAAAGCTCGGTAACGCGCTCAAGGTCGTAAACACCGATTGAGGAAAGACGCGAGGGAATCATAATCGTATCAATGAAATTGGTAAGATTAATAACCAAAGCACCGATGGTAACCGGAATTGCAATGGACATAAGGTTTTTGAAAATACCCTTATTGCCGGTGGTATCATCACTTAAATCAACATCTGCGGGGTTTTTCTTTTTTCTGTGCAGATAGATGCTAAACAGCAGGACCCCGGCGAGAAGCGTACCAACGGTTATGCCGAAAATAGCACCTGCCGCAACAAACTTCTGTGCAAGGCCTATATTGATGAAAACAGATGCCAGCGCCAGACCCACAAACAGACGACACAGCGCCTCGGTCAGCTGGGAAAGAGCGGTGGGAAGCATATCGTTGTGTCCTTGGAAATATCCGCGGAATGCGGCGGTGACAGAAATGAAAAGCACCGCAGGGGCAAGAGTCCAGAAGCTTGCTATGGTATCGGGGTTATTGAATAAAACCGCATAGGCTGAAGGAAAGAACGCCTCCAGCACGCTGGGTGCCACAAGCATAACCACCGTACCGAAAAGTCCGAGAGAGGCGCAGGTAAGAAGCGCCATTTTAAATATCCGCTTGGCTAAGGAATATTTGCCCAGCGCGCGGCTCTCGGAAATCATTTTTGATATTGCAATGGGAAGACCTGCCGTAGCAATGGTAAGTAAAATTGTATAGTAGGTGTAGGCTGTGTTGTACAGACCCATTGCATAGTCGCCCACGATACGAGTCAGCGGAATCTTGAACACCGCGCCGATAATTTTAATTAAAATATTGGATATTGCAAGAATAAGTGCACCTTTTATAAAGGTATTGCTTTGCTTCTTGGTCAATTAAATCAAGTCCTTTTTACAACTCATAATAAATGGGGAATTTCATAAGTATTTGAGTGGATTCGCCGTCGTTTTCGCGATCAAACTCCTCAAAACCGTATTTTTTATAGAATGCGATAGCGTGCTCGTTGTGCTCTGCCACACGAATGGTAAGAAATTTTCTGCCCATTTTGCGGTACACGCTTACTGCATAGCCTAAAAACTGTATTCCAAAGCCCATGGAGCGGAAATCCTCATTGAGGTACAGAAGGGAAATGTGTCCGCCATCGGGCACAAGATATGCACTTCCGTCGAGCATTATTGCGCCGACCTCTTCATCCTCGCGATAGCCGAAGGCGATAGCGCCGGGGCAAGAGTCGTAAAGCTTTTCCACAAACATTTTGGAACAGAGCGGCGAGAAACCGCCGGCACCGAAAATGGTAAACCAGGCATCTCTGTGATAGTCGCAAGCCTTCTGACAATCATCAGGGAAACTTGCTTTTGAAAACCAGAGGTTATAGAGGGATTGTTTATCCCCTGCGCGCCACCATTTCTGACGGTTCAATGTGCTTAACTCCGCAAGATGGGAATTGTCGTTTTGGTAAAGGATTTTATAATTTAAATTCTCATCCGCCTCAATGCAGGCAACACCGGTGTTGTCGCACCAGGAAATGTCGCCGAGATAGTTCATATCACCGCCAAAGGAAAGTCCGCAAAGAAGCGCGCGGATAGCCGAGCCGTGGCTGGCAATGGCGATAGTCTTGTTGGCGTTTTCTTTCACGATTTCATCAAGCTTTGCCTTGAAACGGGCATAAACCTCGGCATAAGACTCCGAACCCTCGATTTTAAAATCCTCCGGATGGTATGTCCAGGCGTCATAACCCTCGGGATATGTACGCATAAGCTCGCCCCAGGTGAGGTCCTCCCACACGCCAAGGTTGATTTCCCTAAATTCCGGCACCTTGGTAAAGGGAATATCACGACCGCCGTAAATCGCCTCGGCGGTTTTGCAGGTACGGAAAAGGTCGCTTGCATATACCGCGTCGATATGAACATCGGCAAAACGCGCCCTAAGTGCTTCTATCTGGCGGCAGCCGTTTTTGGTAACATACCCGTCATAATGGCCGTGGGAACGGCGGTATATGTTTCCGTCAGCTTCCGCGTGGCGTACCACATAAATTTTAGTCATGTAAAATCACCTGACCGACAAGGTCGGATACATTTTCAATATTATTTGCCTTGAGATAATCTATGATGCCGTCGCGCACCTTAACCGGTGCCATCGGGTCTGTAAAGCAGGCGGTACCAACCGCAACAGCGGTCGCACCTGCCAGCATCATCTCAATAGCGTCATTGCCGCTTGCAACGCCACCCATACCGATAAGGGGCAGCTTAACAGCGCGATAAACCTGATTTATCATACGAACAGCAACCGGGAACACCGCGCGACCGGACATACCGCCCATATTGTTTTTGAGAATGGGACGGCGGGTCTTTATATCAATTCGCATACCCAGGAGCGTGTTGATAAGGCTGAGTGCGTCTGCACCGCTTGCCTCTGCAGCTCGTGCTATCTCGGTAATATCGGTTACATTGGGTGAGAGCTTTACGATAAGGGGGCGATTAGCAACCGCCTTTACTTTTTTAACAAGCTCTTCAACGGATTTCGGACAGGTGCCGAATGCCATACCACCCGCCTTTACATTGGGGCAGGAGATATTAAGCTCTAAAAGATCTACATCGGAATTACCCGCAATTTCAGCGATTGCAATGTAATCCTCAACGGTAGAGCCGGAGATGTTTGCAATAATCTTTGTGTCAAATTTGCGAAGGAAGGGAATTTCCTCCTCAATAAACTTTTCAATACCCGGGTTCTGAAGACCAACCGAGTTTAAAATACCCATGGGAGTCTCTGCAATTCTGGGCGGGGGATTACCCAAGCGTGGCTTTAAGGTAAGACCTTTAACGGCAATACCGCCAAGCTCGGATAAATCGTAAAATTCGTTGTATTCGTGGCCGAAGCCGAAGGTGCCGGAGGCGGTGACAACCGGGTTCTTAAGCTCAACCCCTGCAATATTTACAGATAAATTCATGACACTTCCTCCTTACCAAACCATATACTCTGCGGGGAAAACAGGACCGTCCTTGCACACATGGGAGAACTTTTCCTCGCCGTTTTCATCTTTTGTCTTGCAGGCGCATACCAGACAAGCGCCGATACCGCAGCCCATGCGCTCTTCCATTGACAGCCAGCAGGGAATACCTGCCTCCTCCGCCAATTTCTGCGCTGCACGGAGCATAGGCTTAGGACCGCAGGCGAGAATTGCGCTGTATTCATTCTTTGAAAGCAATAATCTTGCGGGCGCTTCGATTGTACCTTTAGCGCCAAAGGAGCCGTCATCGGTAGCAATCATTAAATTCTCACAAGCGTTGTAAAAGTCGTTTTTAAGGACAATTGCCGCTTCGTTTCTGAAACCAAGTACCGCGTGAGCCTTTTTCTGTGCTTTTGCAGCATAGAGAAGAGGAGGTGCGCCGATACCGCCGCCGATAAGAAGTACGGGACGGTCGTCATCAATAATGGGGAAGGTGCCGCAACCCAATGTGCCGAGCACATCAAGAGTAGAGCCAACCTTGCGCTTTGAAAGATACTCGGTACCCTCACCCCTTACCTCAAAAACAAGGCGAAGTGTGCCGTCAAGAGCATCACAAATGCTGATGGGGCGGCGCAGTGTGCGGGAATGACCGCAAAGGATGGACACAAACTGACCGGGCTTTGCCATTTCGGAGAGTTTGGGAGCGTCTAAAATCATATCAAAATGAGTGTCGCTGAGCTGTTTTAAAGCCAAAATCGTGCAAATTTCAGTAATAGCCATAATAATCCATTCCATTTCAAAAAATATTTATATGACACATTATAATGGATTCTTAACTATTCGTCAATTTTCAAATTAAAAAAAGATAAAAAAAGCAAAAATAAATATATGCAAGGAGAAAAAAGTGTGGTATAATATCCTCGGGTAACTGTGCCCATTTGACGGTACACAAATATAGGAAGCAAAATATGCTTAAAAGAGGAAGTTTTATGCGAATAAAAATTGCATTGATTATAATGTCCCTGCTCCTACTCTGCGGCTGTGGCGATGACTCTGTGGAAAACTCACTGAGAGTGCCGGTGCTGCCTGCCGAGTTTGTGGAGTTTAATGACGAGATCGACAAAATTAAAAATGCAGGTTTCGAACTTATAACCCCCAACGGCGGCACTAACCGTCAGTCGGTACAGCTTGCTGACCTTGACGGCGACGGTGTCGACGAGGGTATCGCATTTTTCAGAGAACTTGGCAACAGCTATAAGGTTTATACTTACTTTTTCAAAAAGACCGACGAGGGTTATGGCATTGAGGCTATGATAGAAGGCTCCGGTGATACGGTGGAAAATGTAACCTATGCAGATCTTCTGGGCAACGGAAATAACGAGGTCATTATCGGCTGGGGTATGTCGGAAAGCGGTGCTAAGTCGGTAGGCGCGTATTCGGTTGCCGATGGCGCTGCGACAAAGTTGTGCGAGGTGGCGAGCCTTTACCATATTGTTTACGACTTAAACTACGATATGATAAGTGATTTATGTGTGGTTTATGAGGATCCCACAGACGGTGCGCAGAAGATCGCCCTGTATTCAGAGTATGATGGCAGTGTCCTGTTCCGCGCAAGCGCGCCATTATCCTCGAAAAGTGACACGATACTCAGAATTCGGGCATCATATGTGGGCGATATGCAGCCTGCAATATTCGTGGAGAAAAGATACCATTCTGCCGGCGTGATAACCGATGTTATCATCTGGAATAAGGACTTTTTAAAGAACATAACATATTCCGATACCGCTCTTGAGAGCGAGAAAACCGCGAGAATATATGAGCTTTACTGTGAGGATGTGGATGCTGACGGAACTCTTGAGGTGCCGATGCCACAGTTGATGAATACCGTAGGTCAACCGGTGCAGGGCGAGCCGCTCCAGGGTACGATCTGGTATGGTATTAACGGTAACGCGTATGAGCGTAGGGCGTACACATTCCGCCTTGCAGCTGAAAAATGGAGTATGAGCCTGCCACTCGACTGGGAAGGAAAGTGCAGTGCGATCTATCATAAAAAGGCAACCACCAATTTGACCACATTCTACAGCTACCGTCAGGACGGTGTGAGTGAAGAGCTTTTCAGCATAGTTGCGATTACCGGCGACAACCGTGAGAGCAATATGGAAAAATTGGGGCTTCATAAGCTGCTTGACCGCAACGGGACTCTGTATGCGGTTGAGATCAAGAAAAAACGCTATTTAGGATATGACATAACTCCGGAAATGCTTATAGAGCGCTTCTCATACCGTGAGAGCGAATGGTCCACCGGTGAGGTTGTATTTTAATCCGAATATTAACGGAGGTTAGTTGCAATGAAGAAAAAGGTTCTGGTTTTAGAGGACGAGGCGAGCATCAGAAGCTTTGTAGTTATAAATTTAGAGCGCGTTGGCTATGAGGTAGTAGAAGCAGAATGCGGTGAGCAGGCGCTTGAGTTACTGCAGGAGCAGAAGGATATCGGCGTCGCGCTGCTTGACATTATGCTGCCGGATATCGACGGTTTTGAAGTGTGCCGCAGAATTCGCGGTAACGGATCTAAAATCGGTATAATTATGCTTACCTCCCGCACACAGGAGGTTGACCGTGTAACCGGACTTATGACCGGTGCGGATGATTATGTTACAAAGCCCTTCTCGCCCACAGAGCTTATCGCACGAATTGATGCGCTTTTCCGCAGAATAGGCGATGTGGTTTCTGAGGATACATCACACATAGTAAGCGGGCCTTTTGTGCTTAACACCCGTAATCGCACCGTGGACAAAAACGGTGTGAGAATAAAGCTTACTCAGGTGGAATACACCATAATGAAGTTCTTTATGGACAATCCCGGCAAGGCAATTTCCCGTGAGGATATGCTTGCCGCTGTATGGAGCAGTGATTATTTCGGCGAGCTTAAAATCGTAGATGTAAATATTCGTCGTCTGCGTCTTAAAATTGAGGATGACCCCGCATTCCCCACATACATTCAGACCGTGTGGGGTTACGGCTATAAATGGGGCAATTAATAGACTGAGGTATTTGTAAATAGGCAGGTGAAGGTAAAGTGGCGTCTTATAAAGCCGCGCGTGGTATAAAAAAGCGGTGGATTTTAAATAATCTGGTTTATGTAGTACTCATTGTAGTGCTTGCAATTATCATATACTCGGTGGCGAGTATGAATTTCGCATATTCAAGTGCAAGAGATAATCTGTCAAACCGCACACTTATGGCCGCCCGTTATTTTAACGACAATGTAAATGTAAACTTCAGCTCTTTTTACCATAACGCCCGCCGTCAGACTCTTGACTTTACCGAGCGTGATAAATTAGAGCGTCAGATATTATATACCGACGGCAGGGTTATGTTCTCAACCTCGGGTCTTCCTACCGGAACCATTCCCGGCACACCGGAGATAGACCAGGCGATCCTGCAGAACACGCTCTGTGATTATATCGGCACCGATCCTATGACAGGTGAGCGCATACTCAGCGTTACCGGCCCTCTTGTGGCGGGTAATGACCAGGTCATCGGCGCCATCCGCTATGTTACCAGCCTTAGGGAAATTGACAAGGACATTATCATAAAAAGTATATTTGCAACCCTTATCGGACTTATTATTATCCTTTTGGTATTTATATCAAACAGATATTTTGTCCGCTCAATCGTAAATCCGCTAAATGAAATTATCGAAACCACTAAGCAGATCACAAAGGGAAGCTACGGTGTTAAAATCGAGAAGAAGTACGACGATGAAATAGGCGAGCTCTGTGACACCATAAACGAAATGTCGGTGGAGATATCCAAGGCGGAAAAAATGAAAAACGAGTTTATCTCCTCGGTATCCCACGAGCTGAGAACACCGCTTACCGCCATTATCGGATGGGGTGAGACCCTTACCGCGGTGGGTAAGGACAATTACGAGGAAACACAGAAGGGTATCGGCATAATCTTAAAGGAAACCCGCCGTCTGTCCAAAATGGTGGAGGAGCTACTGGACTTTGCCCGTATGGAATCCGGCCGTTTCACCCTTTGTATGGAGGAGATGGACCTTAAGGTAGAGCTTGAGGAAACCCTCTTTATGTACAACGAGACCTTTAAAAAGAAAAATATGAAGATCGCCTATAGCCAGTGCGACGAGGACATCATAATAAACGGCGACAGAGAGCGCTTAAAGCAGGTGTTCTTCAACATCCTGGACAATGCGGTAAAACACGGTGAAAAGGGCGAAAAACTCGAGATCGGCGCACATATTAAGGACGACAGTGCGATAATCTCAATACGCGATTTTGGCGAGGGAATTCCTGAAGAGGAGCTTCCTTATGTAAAACTTAAATTCTATAAGGGCACCTCAAAAATGAAGGGTAGCGGCATAGGCCTTGCGGTAAGTGATGAAATTGTAAAACTTCACGGCGGCGAGCTTAATGTAGAAAGCACCTTCGGCGAAGGCACCTGTGTTTATGTCATATTACCGCTCATAAAGCAGATTGAGGAGCCGGTAGCCTATGAGGAGAGTGGAGAAAAAAATGAGTTGTAAAAAAACCAGCATAGGAGGACAGGCACTCCTTGAGGGTATTTTGATGCTTGGCCCGAAAAAATATGCCATTGCTATCAGAAAGCCAAACGGCGAGATACACCTTAAAGTGGAGGATGCAAAATCCATTAAAAACAAGTGGAAAATATGCGGCCTGCCTTTTATAAGAGGCGTTTTTGCGCTGTTCGAGTCTATGAAGCGCGGTATGTCCGCCCTTATGTACTCGGCGGAGTTTATCGAAGAGGAAGAGGTCGAGGAAACAAAGTTTGACAAATGGCTGGACAAAAAATTCGGCTGGGATAAGGTACAGAAGGTTCTGATGACCCTCTCCTCCATAATCGGCGTTATAATACCGATAGTTTTGTTTATCTTCCTGCCGACCCTTTTAGCGGGTATATTCGATGAATACATCGGAAGCGGCATACTGAGAAATTTGGTCGAGGGCGCGATACGAATTACCGCGTTTTTACTGTTTATGCTGTCTGTATCCCGTATGAAGGATATAAAACGCACCTTCTCTTACCACGGCGCAGAGCATAAGACCATCTTCTGCTACGAGGCAGGGGAGGAGTTGACCGTGGAAAATGTCCGCAAATTCCCCAAAGAGCATCCCAGATGCGGAACAAGTTTCTTATTCAGCGTAATGATAATAAGTATACTTGTTTTCTCGGTGGTGCAGTGGACAAATCCGTGGCTGAGAGTTGCGATACGGCTTTTACTCCTGCCGGTTGTAATATCCTTAAGCTATGAAGCAAATCGCCTTATCGGGCGTTATGATAACTGGTTTACCCGTGCACTTCGCGCACCGGGCGTTTGGTTCCAGGGCTTTACCACCTTCGAGCCAGACGACTCTATGATAGAGATCGCGATTGCGGCACTTACTCCGGTCATTCCGGAAAACGACGAAGATAAGTGGTAAAATAAGGACAAGAGGTGAAATATAAGTGGCAACATATGGGGATATTTACTTGGATGCGCGCCGTAGAATGAAAGCGGCAGGCATCGAAAATGCAGATTTTGAAGCGAGAGATTTAGTATGTACGGCGGCCAATAAGAGAGCGGAGGTATTCCTCCGTGACCGTCAGCTTGCGGCTCCTATTGCAATCCAGCAAAAGGCGGAGCGTATGGTAGACCGCCGAATTGAGGGTGAGCCCCTTGCCTATATTCTCGGCGAGTGGGACTTTTACGGTCTTACACTATCAATATCTTCCGCGGTTTTAATTCCGCGAAATGACACCGAGGTGCTGGTTGACTGGTCAGCGGCGGTGCTGAAGAAAAAATTTGAGGAAAATGAGTTCAGATTTTTAGACTTAGGCTGCGGCAGCGGCTGTGTGGGAATTGCTATGGCACATAAGTTCCCCAATGCTCGTGGCGTGCTTATGGATGTTTCACCGGGTGCCGTGGAGCTTGCAAAGGAAAATGTAAAGCGTTACAGTATGTTAAACCGACTTTTCTGCGTGCCGGGCGATATGCTCGACAAGGCTGACGAGCGAATTGGAAAATTCGACGCTATCATATCCAACCCGCCTTATATTACCGAGGAGGAGATGACTCAGCTTGACGCTTCCGTTCGCGATTTTGAGCCGAGAGGCGCGCTTTGCGGAGGAGAGGACGGCCTGGACTTTTACCGCGCTATCTTAAGCGGTTGGCTTAACCTTTTAAAGGATGGCGGATTCCTTGCTTTTGAGGTAGGGTATCAGCAAGCGCGGGATGTTGCGCGTCTTATGAAGGATGCAGGAATTGAGAAAATAAAAATAGTTGAGGATACTCAGGGTATCGCCCGCGTTGTATCCGGCTTTAAGAAGGAGACAGAGTAATTATGGCAACAGATAAGAAAAAAGCGCTGGAAACAGCATTGGAGCAAATCGAAAAACAGTACGGTAAGGGCTCTATTATGCGCCTTGGTGAGAATGTAGCAATGAATGTTGACGCTATTCCCACCGGCTCCCTTACCCTTGATATAGCTCTTGGTATCGGCGGTATTCCCCGCGGCAGAATTATCGAGATCTACGGACCGGAGTCATCCGGTAAGACCACCCTTTCTCTTCATGTTATCGCTGAGGCTCAGAAGATGGGTGGCGAGGCGGCATTTATCGATGTTGAGCACGCTCTTGACCCGGTTTATGCCCGTGCACTTGGCGTAGATATTGACAGCCTTTTGGTTTCACAGCCGGACACCGGTGAGCAGGCTCTCGAAATTGCAGAGGCACTGGTTCGCAGTGGCGCAATCGACATTATTGTTGTCGACTCTGTTGCGGCGCTTGCACCCCGTGTTGAAATTGAGGGCGATATGGGCGATTCCTTTGTGGGTCTGCAGGCTCGTCTTATGTCACAGGCTATGCGTAAGCTTTCCGGCGCTATCAGCAAGGGCAACTGTGCGGCTATCTTTATTAACCAGCTTCGTGAGAAGGTTGGTGTTATGTACGGTAACCCCGAGGTAACCCCGGGCGGTCGTGCCCTTAAGTTCTACTCCAGCGTGCGCATTGATGTGCGCCGTATCGAGACTCTTAAGAACGGCGGCGAGATGATCGGTAACCGCACTCGTGCAAAGGTAGTTAAGAATAAAATAGCACCTCCCTTCCGTGAGGCAGAATTTGACATTATGTACGGCGAGGGTATCTCCAAACTCGGCGAAATGGTAGATGTAGGTATCAAACTTGACCTTATCCAGAAATCCGGCGCGTGGTTCAGTATGGGTGATATGCGCATCGGTCAGGGTAGGGACAATGCTAAGAAGTTCCTTGCAGAGAACCCGGACATCGCTCAGCAGCTTGAAGCTGATATCCGCGCAAATTCACACAAGCTCCTTTCCGGTCAGATGTTAGCGGCTGCCCGTGCGGCAGGACGCGCACCGGTTGAGGAGACAGCTCCGGCAGCAGCTCCTGCACAGGAGGCAGAAAAGACACCTATCAAGACCGCTAAAAAAGCAATTAAGGTAGATGCCGACGATTACGAGGATTAAAGCGTGCTTATCCGCAAGGTAAATGCATATAAAAATGATTTGTCCCGTGTGATAGTGTATTTTGAGGACAGGTCATATATCACCGTATCGGTTGAGCGGGCAAAAGAACTTGACCTTAAAGCGGGTATGGATATAGACGATGATCTGAAGAAATCCCTTGCCGATGAGGTAAGTGGAAATACCGCCCGCGCTACCGCGGCACGGATTATCGGCAGAAGCAATATGTCCTGTGCAACCCTTTTAAAAAAGCTCAAAGATAAGGGCATTAATGAAAATGATGCTCAAGACGCCCTTGATTGGCTCATAGAGCTTGGTATTATGGATGATGAGCAGTACGCGAAAAATCTGCTGTCCCATTACCGTGCCCGAGGATTTGGCAACCGCAGAATTGTTGAGGAAATGCGCGCCCGTGGCATAAGTCGTGAAATTATCGACGAGGTAATTGACGACGCTGATATGAGTGAGGAAATTTTAGAATTTATTGAAAAGAAAACCCGTGGGTTAGAGCTTGATGACAAGCTCCGCGGGAAGATAACAAATGCGCTGGTGCGTCGGGGACATTCCTACGACGAAATAAAAAGCGCGTTTAACCGTCTTAAAAATGGAGGAAACGGTTTCTAATGGCAAAAAAGGTTGGAATTATATCACTTGGCTGCGCCAAAAATTTAGTAGACAGTGAGCAGATGTTGTCCCTTCTGGATGATGCGGGCTTTGAGCTTACATCCGAACTTGAATTTTGCGACGCGGTAATAATCAACACCTGCGGCTTTATCGAGTCAGCTCGCGAGGAGGCTTATGAAAACATCCGCGAGGCGGGCCTTTTAAAGGCAGAAGGCAAGGTTGGAAAAATTATCGTTTGTGGCTGTCTGCCCGAAAGACAGCGGGAAGAGTTATTTAAAATATTGCCGGAAATTGATGCCCTTGTAGGCTGCGGAAGTTTTGGCGAGATTGCAGGTGCTCTGAATCGCGCCTTTGAGGAGAATGGACAGTTTGCACTTTTCGGCGATATTGATGCGCCCATCCGTGAAGAGGGTAGAATACTCACCACCCCGGTACATATGGCATACATAAAAATTGCAGAGGGCTGTGACAACAGGTGCTCATATTGTGTAATTCCGTCCCTGCGCGGTAAATTCCGAAGCCGTAAGTTAGAGGACATTGTAAGTGAGGCAAAGGGCCTGGCTGAGAGCGGTGTGCGCGAGCTTATCGTGGTCGCTCAGGACACCACACGCTACGGCATTGACTTATATGGCGAGCGGAAAATATCAGAACTTTTATCAGAGCTTTGCAAAATCGATGGAATAGAGTGGATAAGACTCCACTACCTCTATCCCGATGAAATTGACGACAAACTTATCGAAACCGTTGCGAATGAAGAAAAAATCGTTAAATATTTAGATATTCCCATCCAGCATGTAAATGACAGAATACTTACCACTATGAACCGCCGCGGAAATCACGAATATCTGGACACTCTTTTCACCAAGCTTCGTGAGCGAATTCCGGGCCTTGTCATAAGAACAAGCCTTATTGTGGGACTTCCCGGTGAGACTGACGAGGAATTTGAAGAGCTTTGTGACTTTATTGCAAAGCACAGAATAGAGCGCGCGGGTGCATTCGCATTCTCCCCGCAGGAAGGAACACCGGCAGCGGAAATGCCCGATCAGATTTCGGAAAGCGTCAAAGAAAGGCGCGTTGAGCTTATTTGCTCTCTTACCGACAGAATTATGAATGAGTGGAACGAGAGTAAGCTTGGCAAGGTTGAAAAAGTTCTTTGCGAGGGATTTGATAGATATGCGGAATGCTTCTTTGGCCGCAGCTATGCAGATTCTCCGGATATTGACGGAAAGGTGTTCTTCGATGCACCTAATGACACCGCCATCGGCGAGCTTTATGATATAGAATACACCGAGGTTTTAGACGGTGATTTAATAGGTAAACTTATTAAGTGAGGTATCTGCGATGACAACTGCTAATATTATTACAATTGCGAGAATTGCATTAATTCCCATCTTTATGTTTGCGGCACTTACCGGTGGACTGGCATGGAATATAGTTGCACTTGTTATTTTTATTTTTGCAAGTGCCACTGACGGTGTGGACGGTTATATTGCGAGAAAATACAATCAGGTAACAACTTTAGGTAAGTTTTTGGATCCGCTTGCGGATAAACTGCTTGTAACCGCTGCCATTTTAATCTTTGTGCAGAACGGTGTTATAAGTGCAGTGGCGGCTACGATAATCATAGCAAGGGAATTTATAGTTACCTCGCTTCGTATTGTTGCCATTGACGCGGGGCAGGTAATTGCTGCGCGACTTTCCGGCAAAATCAAAACTGTTGTACAGATTGTGGTTATTGCGCTATTGCTGTTTATGCCCATTGTAATTACCGAAAAGACTTTTTACGGTATCGTGCTTACCGACATCCTTGTGTGGATAATGGTTGCTGTTACCGTGCTATCGGGCATAGAATATTTTAAAAACTTCGGAAAAATAATAAGCCAGGGGGACAAAAAACAATGAAAATATTTAACTCAATGACACGCCGTAAGGAAGAATTCAAACCCATCACTCCCGGTGAGGTTAAGATTTATTCCTGCGGCCCGACCGTATATAACTTTTTCCATATAGGCAATGCGCGCCCGTTCATCGTTTTCGATGTTCTGCGCCGCTATTTTGAATTCACCGGCTATAAGGTAAAATTCGTTCAGAATTTCACTGATATAGACGATAAGGTAATAAATAAGGCCAATGAAGAGGGCGTTTCCTACGAGGAAATTGCAAACCGCTATATTAAGGAATATTACACAGATGCTGAGGGCCTCGGTATCCGTGCGGCTACTATCCATCCCAAGGCTACCGACAATATCGATGCAATTATCGAAATCGTAAGCACCCTTGTTGAAAAAGGCTATGCATATGAGGTGGACGGCGATGTGTATTACCGCGCTAAGAAGTTTAAAGGCTACGGCAAGCTTTCCGGCCAACCGCTAGAGGAGCTTGAGTCCGGCGCCCGCATCGGAGTCGACGAGCGCAAGGAAGACCCCATCGACTTTGCCCTTTGGAAAGCGGCAAAGCCCGGTGAGCCTTACTGGGAGTCACCCTGGGGCAAGGGCCGTCCCGGCTGGCACATTGAGTGCAGCGCTATGGCAAACCGCTTTTTAGGTAAGACTATCGATATTCACAGCGGCGGCGTGGACTTAACCTTCCCCCACCACGAGAACGAGATTGCTCAGTCCGAGGCGGCAAATGATGCTACCTTTGCAAACTACTGGATGCACAATGCATTTTTAAATATCGACAATAAGAAGATGTCAAAATCTCTCGGTAACTTCTTTACCGTAAGAGATGCGGCAGGTGTATACGGCTACGAGCCTATCCGTTTCTTTATGCTCTCCGCTCATTACAGAAGTCCGATAAACTATTCTCAGGAATCTCTTGAGCAGGCTCAGGCGGCGCTTTTACGACTCCACACCGCAAAGGATAACCTTGAATTCCTTGCTAAAAACGGTGCGGCGGGTGATATTACCGCTGAGGAGAGCGCAAAGCTTGAGAAATTTGCAACTTATCGTGAGAAATTCATTACTGCGATGGATGATGACCTCAATACTGCAGACGGTATCGCTGTTATTTTCGAACTTGTACGCGATGTTAACTCTGCGGTAAACGAAGGTGCTCCCACTGCTGCATTTGCAAAGGCTTCACTTGATAAAATTATGGAGCTTTGCGATGTTTTAGGTCTTCTCCAGAGTGATGATGAGGATAATTTAGATGCAGAGATCGAAGCACTCATCGAGAAGCGTCAGGCGGCAAGAAAGAACCGCGACTTTGCGGAGGCTGACCGCATCCGTGATGAGCTTAAGGCACGCGGTATTGTCCTTGAGGACACTCCTCAGGGCGTTAAGTGGCGTAAAGCTTAATTTAAAGAGAGGCATTATCGCCTCTCTTTAATAATGGGAAGTGTAAGTTATGAAAATAATGGTAATAGACGGAAACAGTATGGTAAACCGTGCATTCTACGGTGTGCGGCCTCTTACAAACAGTGCGGGGCTTAACACCAATGCAATTTACGGTTTTCTTACCATATACCTTAAATTACTTGAGGAGGAAAAACCCGACGGTGTGTGTATCACCTTTGATATGCGCGCACCTACCTTCCGTCACAAGGAATATGAGGGCTATAAGGCACAGCGTAAGGGTATGCCCGAGGAATTGGCGGAGCAGATACCCTATTTAAAGCGCGTACTGGACGCTATGAATATAACCCGCCTTGAGTGCGAGGGATATGAGGCCGATGATATTATCGGCACCATCAGCCGCATTTGCAAGGAGCAGGGAGATAACTGCGACATTGTTACGGGAGACCGCGACAGCTTCCAGCTTATCGCCAATGAGGGCACCAATGTCCTCCTCGTTACCAGCCGTATGGGAAAGACCGAGACCGTAAGATATGATGCCGACGGCGTTGTAGACAAATATACACTTCCGCCCGAAATGATGATAGATTTAAAAGCGCTTATGGGCGATGCATCGGATAATATACCGGGTGTCCGCGGCATAGGTGAAAAAACCGCAATCGATTTAATAGCGCGGTTTGGCACGATCGATAATATTTACGAAAATATCGATACCTTAGACCTTCGGGACTCCGTCAAAACAAAACTAAAGGACGGCAGAGAAGATGCATATCTTTCAAAGTGGCTTGCAACCATTAACCAGCAGGTACCGCTTGAAATTGATTTAAACTCTTTTGAAATCCGCGAGTATAACAGACCTGAGCTTCTCAAATTATTTAACGAGCTTGAGTTTAATAAACTCATTTCCCGCCTCAATTTGGAAAAAGAAGAGGTGGTATACGAAAAGGTAGCGGTCGAAATTTACACCGATGCACTGGATTGCCTTATAGAAAAACTTTGTGAAAAACACTGCGCGGTTTGTGTCAGCGAAAATCTCGAGGGCGTAGGCCTTTGCTGTGAAGGCAGGGTACTGGCTGTGCTCAGTAAGGATTATGATGATAAGGACTATACAGAGTTTTTAAAGACGCTTTTCTCAGCACAGGTCAAGAAATACGCCCACGATAGCAAAACGCTCAGGGTAAAACTTCTCGAAACGGGTATCGACGCTACGGGTTTTGAGTTTGACACCGCCCTTGGTGCGTATGTAATATCCCCGACATCGAAATCATTTGAAATAAGCGACATTTGCGATGAGTATCTGCCGGGTGTACGGGTTTCACCGGAAACCTTGAAGGACGAAAACGCATTTTTACCTCTTATGGGTGCGGAAGAGGGGGCAAGCGCCCTTGGCGAAATTGCGCGTGCTGTTTTCCTTGCAACACCTATAATGAGAGAAAAACTCCACAGCCTTAATATGGACAAGCTTTATTATGAGATCGAGCTACCCTTGGCAAAGGTGCTCGCGGATATGCAGCACATAGGAATGGAGGCGTCTCGCGAGGCACTTGTTGAATTCGGTGTGCGACTTTCCGAGCGTATCAAAGAGCTGGAGGATGAAATCTACACCCTTGCAGGGGAAAAGTTTAATATCCAGTCACCCAAGCAGTTAGGTGAGGTGCTTTTTGAAAAAATGGGCATCCCACCGGTGAAAAAAACGAAAAACGGTTATTCCACCAACGCGGATGTTCTCATTAAACTTAAGGATAAATACGAAATCATCGGGCCGATTTTGGAATACCGTCAATATACCAAACTTAAATCAACCTATTGTGATGGCCTCAGCAAGGTTATCTCTCCTATAGATGGCAGAATTCACTCAAGTTTTAATCAGATGGTTACCGCTACGGGAAGAATAAGCTCTACCGAGCCGAATTTGCAGAATATTCCGGTGCGGACCGAACTCGGCGGCGAGGTAAGAAAGATGTTCGTGCCTCGTGAGGGCTATGTTTTTGTTGATGCGGACTATTCACAGATCGAACTTAGAATTTTAGCCCATATATCCGATGATATCGTTATGCAAAAGGCTTTTTGCGATAATGTGGACATCCATACGGTCACCGCGGCTCAGGTGTTCGGTGTTCCGGTGGATGATGTGACCGCTGATATGCGTCGCACGGCAAAGGCGGTAAATTTCGGCATAGTTTACGGCATAAGTGAGTTTTCCCTTGCCGAGGATATCGGTGTAAGCCGATATGAGGCAAAACGCTATATAGAAAATTACCTTGCAAATTACGCGGGGGTTAGTGCTTATATGAAGGATATTGTTGAGCGTGCACACCGCGACGGCTTTGTAACCACACTTTTAAACAGACGCCGCGATATACCCGAAATAAACGCTAAAAACTTTAACCTGCGCTCCTTTGGTGAGCGTGTTGCACTCAACGCACCTATTCAGGGCACCGCTGCGGATATTATTAAAATCGCGATGGTTGCGGTATCACGCCGTCTTGAAAAGGAGGGGCTTAAAGCGCGACTTGTGCTCCAGGTCCACGACGAGCTTATCGTTGAAGCACCGCGTGATGAGGCGGAGCGTGTAGCAAAGTTACTCACAGAAGAGATGGAAGGCGCGTACACACTATCGGTACCGCTTATTGCCGAAGCCGCTATTGGAGAAAATTGGTATGATGCAAAAAAGTAATATAATTAAAATGGAAGAACGCCACATACCACAGCTTGCACAGCTTGAAAGTGCTTGCTTCTCAAACCCGTGGAGCGAGAAAATGATAAGGGAGTCCTTTGAAAATCCCTGCAGCAGTTTTCTGGTATGGGAAGAGGAAGAAAGGGTCTGCGGCTATGTGGGTATGTACAAAATTATGGACGAGGGGTATATAACAAATGTGGCGGTATCCCCTGAGTATCGCAGGCGCGGTATTGCAAGGGCGTTGCTTGAAAAACTGATTGAAGAAAATGCTGACCTTTCGTTTATAACACTTGAGGTGCGCATTTCAAATCACGGTGCGATCGCACTTTATGAGGGCTTGGGCTTTGAACAGGTTGCGGTGCGACCCGATTATTACACAAACCCCGATGAGGATGCATTATTGATGACTAAGTACAAGGAGATATATGAATGAAGATTCTCGCTATAGAAACCTCCTGCGACGAAACCGCGGTTGCGGTGGTAGAGGATGGCAGACGGGTGATTTCAAGTGTGGTGCGCTCGCAAATTGAGACCCACGCGCTCTACGGCGGCGTTGTGCCGGAAATCGCATCCCGCCAGCACATCGAAAGCATCACCGTTCTCGCTCAAGAGGCATTGAATGAAGCAAAAATGAAAAAAGAAGATATTGACGCGGTTGCGGTAACCTACGCGCCGGGACTTATCGGTGCACTGCTTGTGGGTGTCGGCTTTGCAAAGGCTATCGCCCTGGCCCTTGATAAGCCGCTTATCCCTGTTCACCACATAAGAGGGCATATTGCGGCAAATTATATCGCATTTCCCGAGCTTGAGCCGCCGTTTTTATGTCTTGTGGTGTCCGGCGGCCATACCCTGCTTGTGGATGTGCAGGATTATACACAGTTTAAGATTTTAGGCTCTACCCGAGATGATGCGGCGGGCGAGGCATTTGATAAATGCGCCCGCGTTCTGGGACTTCCTTATCCCGGCGGCGCGGCTATTGATAAATTGGCGGCGGGCGGCGACACTGCAAAATACAAGTTGCCACGGGCAAAGGTCGCGGAAAACGAACTTGATATGTCTTTTTCCGGACTCAAAACCGCGGTTATCAACATGGTACATAATGCGGAGCAAAAGGGCGAGGAGATAGATCGCGCGTCTTTGGCTGCAAGCTTCAGCCAGGCGGTGGCGGACACATTGGTGCCTCGCACGGAAAAGGCGATACTTATGACCGGCCATAAAAAACTTGCGGTAGCGGGCGGCGTTGCGGCAAATGCTTTCCTTCGCCGTGAGCTTAATGCACTGGCAGAGCGATATGAGCTTGAACTTTATCTGCCGCCTCTTTCACTGTGTGGCGACAACGCGGCTATGATCGGTGCACAAGCATTCTTTGAATTTAATGACGGGGTGCGCGCACACGCTGACTTAAACGCCTATGCCACTATGCCCATTGACGAGATTTTTGGTAATAAATGATTAAAATGACTAAAGAAGTGATGCTTCTTTAGTCATTTTTTTGATTTATAATGTTTAAAGTATGCAAGGTTTTTATGCACGGTATTTATCTGTCGATATAGACTGAATTATGTAAACAAATAACGCTGTGGGAAAACCGGTGGAAATATCGGTTGCGGAATTGTCAAAAAATGAAATAAAACGCGAAAACCCTTGCGCTACAATGGATTGAACCTTGTGAAAAACCTTGTGGAAAATGTGCACAACTATTCGTAGAACTTGCAATGAAATTAAATTATGTAAAATAAAATTACAGAAAATGTCATAAAATAAGACCGGGGGCTAAGGTGTAAAAAAGGTATCAAAACCCCCAATTTTTGCAAAACCGAGGCACTATTTTGATGATGGAAAAAAATGTAAAATGTGCATAATTGCATAATTAAAAGTCACCCTTAAAAAGGTGTATACATTTTGTAATCGCCGTTGACAAATGCGGAGAAAACCATTAGAATATAATATAGGTAAGTTTTTTCAAAAATATCCGTGTGCTTGCTGAAGCGAGCGCGGATAAAAATCTGTCACAAAGAAAAGGTGGAGTCAAAAATGAACGAAAACACTATCAAATCATTTGAAAAGATTATTGAAATGCAGCTTAAGCGCATTGAAAATATGAAGGCACAGAACGACTTTATCGATTATGCAAAGCTTCCCAAGCTCATTATCGGTGTTCTTGGCGGCGACGGCATCGGTCCGGCTATTACTAAGGAGTCTCACCGCGTACTTGAAACCTTACTTGCAGACAAGGTAAAGGCAGGCAAGATCGAGTTCCGCGTTATCGACGGTCTTACAATTGAGAACCGCGCGGCTGCAGGCAAGGCTATCCCCGATGATGTTCTTGCTGAAATCAAGGAGTGCCATGTGCTCTTAAAGGGCCCGACCACCACACCCCGCGCAGGTGATCCCTGGCCGAATATTGAAAGTGCGAATGTTGCAATGAGAAAAGAACTTGACCTTTTCGCAAATATGCGCCCCGTTAAGGTTCCGGATCAGGGTATCGACTGGATGTTCTTCCGTGAGAATACCGAGGGCGGCTACGCTGTAGGCAGTCTTGGCGTTAATGTAACTGACGATCTTGCAATCGACTTTACCATCGCTACCACTCAGGGCAGCGAGCGTATTGCCGAGCTTGCATTTGACTATGCTAACCGTATGGGCAGAAGCCGCGTAACCGCTGTTACCAAGGCTAATGTTATCAAGACAACCGACGGTAAGTTCTTAAATATCTGCAAGAAGGTTGCTGAAAAGTACCCGCATATTTCATTTGATGATTGGTATATTGATATTATGACCGCGAAATTAGTTGACGAGAAGCGTCGTCGTGATTTCCAGGTTATGGTTCTTCCCAACCTCTACGGCGATATCCTTACCGACGAGGCGGCTGAGTTCCAGGGCGGTGTTGGTACCGCAGGTAGCGCTAACATCGGTAAGCGCTATGCAATGTTTGAGGCTATTCACGGTTCTGCACCCCGCATGGTGGCAGAAGGTCGCGACAAGTACGCTGATCCCTGCAGTATGCTCAGAGCTTCCGTTATGCTTTTAGAGCATATCGGCGAGGTAGAACTTGCAAAGAAGCTTGAGCGCGCACTTGACATTTGTATGTACGAGGAAAAGAAGGTTGTCATCACCGGCCGTGACACAGGTGCTACCTGTGCTGAGTTTGCCGACTACGTAATGAGCAAAATCCAGTAAACTTTTTTGAGAAGAGGAATAGTATGCAAAGAGGACAGGTCTCAAATGCGGTAATCCGTAGGATGCCGAAATATTATCGCTGTCTTAATGAGCTTTCAAAGGACGGCGTTACCAAAATTTCATCTCGCACACTTGCGGAGTATATGGGACTTACCGCTTCGCAGATCAGACAGGATTTTAACAGCTTTGGCGGTTTCGGTCAGCAGGGCTACGGCTATAATGTGGATAACCTTATAGTCGAGATAGCCACAATTCTCGGCGTGGATAAAATGAAGAAGGCGGTTATTATCGGTGTAGGTAATATCGGACATGCACTTTTGCACAATTTCAATTTTGCAAAATGTGGTTTTGAGCTTGTTTGTGCATTTGATGTAGGTGACGATGTTGTGGGAAAGACTATTGCGGATATACCGGTGCTTCATTCCGACAAGCTTGAGGAATTTGCAAAGGAAACGCCCTTTGAGATCGCTGTTTTGGCACTTCCTAAAAAGGCGGCACCGGAAATGTCTGACCGTCTTGTGAATTTAGGCGTTCGAGGCATCTGGAATTTCGTAAATGTGGATCTTAAGAGAAGACATCCCCACATTGTAATCGAGGATGTGCATTTTACGGATAGCCTTATGACCCTGTGCTATCAGGTTACGGAATAAGCGCTATGAGAAAAAGAATTATTGCGCTCATACTTGCCGTAATCGCGTGTATGGGTATGGCGGCGATCGCGTCAAGTGAAACGGTAATATCCCTTTCCTACCTTAATAAAACACTTCGCCCTCAGCTTGAGGACAGTATGGAACAAGCCGTGCTATCGGCATTCAATACTCCGACAGCACCGAATACCGATGTTTTCTCAAAGGCAGGCGCTGTCGCGGATGTGGCGCGCCGCGTGCTGGAGCGACTGCAGATGAAGGGCCTTTATATGTACTCTACCACCGGTAGAGAACAGATCGTTCTTAAAAAGGATGATATTTTCTCCGCCCTTACCGGCACAACCTTCTTTATGCAGGAGGGTAGCGCCGTGGTGGCAAATGACACTATTGTAAATGTCACAAAGGGTGCGGATGCAAAGGTTGGCAGTGCGGTTTCACAGAACACCAACTATATGATACCAAAAAGCAGTGGCGCGGGTATTAAAATAACCTCTGACCGTGCGACCCTTATGGTGGACGGCGTTTACAGAGTTATTTCACTGCGCTACCGTGCGGTATACTTTGACCGTGCGGACGCGCTGAAGGCGATGAATCTTTTCAGAGGCAGTAATATAGGCTATGAACTTGACCGCGGCGCAACACGCGCCGAGGCGCTTGTTATGCTCCTTCGTCTGTTGGGCGAGGAGAACGCGGCTCTTAAGTATAAGGGTGGTCACCCCTTTACCGATGTGCCCGAATGGGTGGACAGATATGTTGCCTATGCCTATTACAAGGGCTATACCAACGGAATATCCGCAACCAAGTTCGGTCCGGGAAATATGACTACCGCAAACCACTATATGACCTTCCTGCTCCGCGCTCTCGGCTATGAGGACACCAAGGGCGACTTCAAGTGGGACAAGGCGGTGAATTTTGCAAAAAGCATCGGTAATATAACCGAGGGCGAGCATTTAATGCTCACCAAAAACAGCTTTGTGCGCGATCATATGGCGTATATCTCCTACTATGCGCTATTTGCGAATGTAAAGGGTAGTGAAATTACACTGCTGGATAAACTTGTTGGTGCAGGTGTGGTTTCAAAATCAGCATCAACTACCGCCATTGCAAAAGTCAAGACGCCTCGTTTGTAACTATTTGATACTAAATGTAATAAAATTTTAAACGACAAACACAAGATGATGTGGTATCCTATTAAAGTCGTAGGATTCCACATCATCTTCTTTTATTTGTAACGATAGTGCCAAAAGGTAAATTTTATTCGGGCGGCGGCAAGGTACCGTGCTTACACGCTATTACGCAGGATGGATGACACCTGATGGATAAAACGCTTATCGGAAGGGAATTTTAACAATAATTAATCAAGAGGAAGCAAAGTTACTTTGCTTCCTCTTGTGCTGTTTATATGGGTAATGAAAAATAGAATACGGTCACACCATCCTCACTCGAGGCACCTACATCGCCGTTGTGCTGGTTGATGATGGTTTTAACGATGTAAAGACCAAGACCAAGGCCTACCTTATCTCTACCGCGGGACTTGTCCGCCTTGTGAAAACGGTCAAAAATATAGGGCAGTTCCTCGGCGGGTATGTCTTTGCCGAAGTTTTTAATGCTGAATATAAGCCGTCCGCCGCCGGTGGTGACATCAATATTTATGTCCGAGCTGTCATTTGAAAATTTCATCGCGTTTTCAAGCAGATTGTAAACCACTTGGAAAATCGCATCCTCATTGGCAAAAAGGTCAATTCGCTCCTGAGAGAAGAAAACATTTATATTTATGTTCTTTTCCGCAATCTTCGGCTCAAAGCCGATGATCACACGACGAACCTGCTCGCAAAAGTCGTATTTGACCGCACTGTGTGAGAAATCCTCTGCCTGGAGCCTTGTAATGTCAAGCATACGACTTACAAGACGGGACAGACGCTTTACCTCGCTTGAAATTATTTCAAGATACTTTTTCTCATTTTCCTGGGGGATAGTACCGTCTAAAATTCCGTCCACATAGCCGCCGATAGAGGTCATAGGTGAACGAAGCTCGTGGGATACATTGGCAACGAAGGAGCGTCTTAATTCCTCGGATTTTTCGATGGTATCAGCCATGGAGTTGAAGGACTGCGACAACTCGCCTATCTCGTCATTACTCTTGACCGGCACGCGAACGGCAAAATCGCCGTGAGCAAACTGCCGCGCCGCGATTGAAATGCGCTTGATAGGACGGGTAATGCTGCGGGAGCCGATATATGCCGCCACAAGCATAATGAAGAAAACCACCAGCGCAGAGATCAGGAATATGCGGATGATCGCCATAAGAAGCCCGCGCATATCAGATATCATAGAGGTGACGAAAACACAACCGGCAACCTTACCGGTATGGTCATAATAGGGCACGCCAACGGTATAATGCTCGCCTCTGTATATAGCGGGAAGGGCACCGGAGCTTGAGAAGTAACGGTGCTTTATCGTTTTTGTCACCGCGTCTGTGGGTATCAGCACATCTCTTACATTAGGTACATTTTCGGAGGTAACGATCATGCGCCCGTTCTTGTCACACAGCACCGCGCTCATACTGCTGTCCGCCAAGGTGGTGGAGATGAGCATCTGAAATGTGTGCTGGCGAATTGAACTGAACTGTGATAAGATCTCGGTGGTCATAGATGAAATGCGGGTAGCGGAATAGCCGAGACTCTTTTCCTTTTCCGCCACAGAATAGTTATATACCTGGGCGGACATACCGATACCTAAAATAATAAAGCTGGCAAGAAGCAGTGCGGCGCCCAAGGTGAAGTATTTATATAAAACATTTTTGCGCATATAAGCACCTAAGCCTTTTCTATAACTTCAAACTTGTAGCCAACGCCCCAAACGGTCTTAAGTGACCACTGGTTACTTACACCGTCGATTTTCTCGCGAAGGCGCTTGACATGAACATCTACCGTACGGGAATCGCCGAAATATTCAAACCCCCAAACATCGTCAAGCAGCTGGTTTCGGGTAAAAACGCGGTTGGGATGACTTGCAAGGAAGTTTAAAAGTTCTAATTCTTTGGGTGGAAGGTCAACGCGCTTACCGTTTATTTCAACCTGATATGCGGACATATCAATTGTAAGGTTTTCAAAGGAAAGCACATTGGAGGGAGAAACCTTTTCCTCGGTCTGAGAGCGTCTGAGCACCGCGCGAATTCTGGCAAGCACCTCCTTCATATCAAAGGGCTTGGAAATATAATCGTCCGCACCGATATCAAGACCCATAATCTTGTCTATGGTCTCATCCTTTGCGGTAAGCATAATTATAGGCGTAGCGCTTGTTTTTCTTATCTCGCGGCACACACCCCAGCCGTCAAGCTTCGGAAGCATAATGTCCAGAAGCACAAGGTCGGGCTGAAAGCTTGAAAACATTTCAACCGCCTTAAGGCCGTCTTCGGCGTGAGCCACACTGAAACCGTCCTTTTCAAGGTAAAGGCGGATAAGCTCCGCAATATTCGGGTCGTCTTCAACAATTAAAATTTTAGTGTTCATAAAAACACCTCCATAAGCCTATTATACACTATATTTGGCTTAAGTAGTTAATATTTTGTAAATAAAAAAGGGTGCCGCAGCACCCTTTTTACTATGCTTTTCTCTTGCGAAGGTAGCAGATATACATAATTGCCGCCGCCATACACCAGAAATATGAGTTCATATACGGCTCTTCAAAAATATTTTCAAAGAAGGAGTGGGAAAGGACACCCACCATACCGCTGAACATACCCGCAGCCAATATGCGGAGTTTGGTTTTCTTGGCGCGGAAAAGGCCACGCAGGGTGTAAACCGCATTTGAAACCAGGAGCAGGACATAGAAAGAAAGACCAACATAGCCCATTTCCACAAGGGTCTTCATATAATAATTGTCCATATAGAAATAGGACAGACCCTCAACTGTCTGGTTCTGCATAGCGATAGCACCGCCAAAACGACCCAAGCCAAATCCCCATACGGGACTTGTGCGAAGCAGGTTAAAGCCGGTTTCCCAACGCTCGGCTCTGCCGCCGTTGCTGTTAGCCTGGGCAAAGTCGGAGGTAAAGAGAAAGCCTATACGATCGCCGATAGCGGGCACGAAAAGAATCATACCGCCAACCGCAACACCTGCAATGGCAAGAAGCTTGAAATCCACCATAAGGCAGAAAAGAACAACCGCGATTGCAAGACCAAACCACGCACCGCGTGAGAAGGTAAAGATAACCGCAAGACACAGAATTCCGGTAGCGCCCCAGGCAAGACATTTCGCCCAAAGGGGTTTCACATAATATGCAAGGGCCGCAAATAGGGGAGCACACATTACCATAAGAGCACCCATAATATTAGGACTTCCGGTAATGGAATAAATGCGTGTTCGCATATCGGTGGTCTCAGACGCGGCAACCCATTGCTCGGGCATGGGCGCGCCGATAACATACTGATAGATACCGTGGAGACCGATGACAAGGCTCATAACACAAAGGGAGCCGAAGAAAAGCTTTAAGTCGCGGTCGTCCTCAATTAAACGGGTCAAAATGAAGAACCATATCATAGACTGGCAAACCGCACGATAACCTGCGATTGCAACGCTCATAACAGGGGAAACCATAACCATTACAAGAATTCCCACACACATAAAGAGAAGAAGCGGTGCATCCACCGGGGTCATACGGGGCTTTAGCGGCTTTCCTTTTGTAAAGGTAAGACGCCAGAGAATGTACACGATGCAGAGCATCATAAGTGCCTCGTCCCAGATAGAGCCGAGAGCGCTGATCTTTGCAACATCGCGTATAAACCAGTCAATAGGCAGGTTCATACCTAAAGCGATGATTATAAGACCGCGAACACCAAGTTTTTTGAAGGTGCTCAGTATCACACTCCGATTTACGAATTTACTGTTTGAAAATGCCTTGAACGCGCGATAAAAAATACTTTTGCTTATACTGCCGTATATTTTATCGCCAAAGCGGGAAAGTGCGCTGTTGAACTTATAAAGCAGTTTATAGCTTCGGGAATAGGGCAGTGTACTGGGAATGGATAAAAAGGAACAAAACACACGATACAGAGCGGATTTTAAAAACAACTCCTTAATCTTTCCCAGAACCTTCGCCAAAACGCTTTTTGAATACACATCCCTGCAAAAGGCGAAAAGGCGCGCGATGGCACAGGTCAGAATAACATTATCCATTAAATTTCACCGCGTAAATAATAGCGTTGGTCTCAACCGTATTTGTTTTGAAAATAAAGCCGCGACCGGTTCTGATTTCCTGATTACCGATTTTTAAAATAGCGTCATCGGGAGAGCCTTTGCCCTTGATGACAATGGTAATATCGCTCTTTATCGGGTCGGTAGTCTCAACGGTGATACCGTTGGAGTCTGCAACCGTGTATACATATGGCTCAACATTTACCGAAACAACGCTTGCATCGGCAATATAGTCGTTACCTGCAACAAGTTTTGTGCCCGGCTCAATTGCACAAGCTGCCTCGACGAGAGAGGGCATAGCACCGCGAATGCGAAGCTCAACCTCCATCTCCTGCTTGGGAGCAACAGCCGCCTCAACCGGTGAGCGAAGGAATTTAACACCAACAGCGGCGATAAGCGCGATAACAGCAACAATAACGATTAAATCAACCGGATTAATAATGCCGAAAAGTTTTCCTTTTTCATTTATGATTTTCATAGCTACCTCCAAAAATCTTCAAATTATTTCTCGGTCGCTTGACCGTCTTTAATCCTTATTATATAATATAAAAGAAAATATCACAAGTCTTTCCTTGGAAATTTATGATAGGAGAAGTAATATGAAGGTAGTTCATATAATCGGCGGCGGTGATGTGGGCGGCGCAAAGACCCATGTGCTCTCTCTTGTTGCCGAGATGTCAAAGCAGATAGATGTGGTGCTCATCAGCCTCAGAGAGGGTGAGTTTGCGGATGATGCGCGAAAAATGGGCATCAATATCCGCGTAATACATACGAAAAACCCCCTTCGTGATATTAAGGAACTGAAGAGGTTTATCATTGATGGCGGCTTTGACCTGGTGCATTGCCATGGTTCAAAGGCAAATGTTATGGGTGCGCTTGTGAAAAAAAGCTGTAAGATACCGGTGATTACCACCGTCCATAGCGATTGGCGCCTCGATTATATGGGAAATTTCAAAAAACAGTACACCTTTGGCGTGCTGAATGCATTAGCGCTCAGAAGGCTTAACGGCTATGTGGGCGTTACCGACATTTTTGCCGATATGCTCATCGACCGCGGCTTTGACCCCTACCAGGTACAGGTCTTAAATAACGGTCTGGATTTTAAAACTCCCCGTCAGCCGAAAATGACAAAGGCGGAATATCTTTCCACCTTCGGTGTTACAGCGGATGAGGACACCGTTGTATGCGGAATTGCCGCAAGACTACACCCGGTAAAGGACATTGGCACAATACTCCGCGCAATAGCCAAAATAAAAGATGTTTGCCCGAAACTGTATTTCATAATCGGCGGCGACGGGGAGGAGCGGGAAAATTTAAAGTCACTTACCGAGGAGCTTAATTTGACCGATCGTGTATTTTTTGCAGGTTGGGTCTCCGATATGGACACATTCCTCAACGCAACCGACATCAACCTGCTCTCATCGCTCAGTGAGGGTTTCCCCTATAGCGTGCTGGAGGCTATTCGTTCAAATTGTACTATGGTCGCAAGCTCGGTGGGCAGTCTTCCGCTACTTATCGATTCGGGCGCAAACGGACTGCTATTTAAGCCGCAGGATGTGGAAAAATTGGCAGAGCATCTGCAGTATCTATACGAAAATCCCGATGTCCGTGCGGATATGGCAAAAAAACTCTACGACAAGGCAAGCACATTATACTCTCTTGAAAAGATGATATCCGACCAGATAAGCATTTACCACAAGGTGCTAAGAGGTATAGAGTGCGATAAAAAGAAACGACCACAGGTCACCATCTGCGGATCTTACGGCAGGGGTAACGCGGGCGATGACGCGATTTTAAAGGCGGTAAGCAAGGAACTTTCCGAAATTTCACCGGACATCCGCCTTTGTGTAATGTCGAGAGATCCCAAGCAGACAATGCTTGATTACAGGGTGCGAAGCATCTACACCTTCAACCCTCTTAAAATGATCTCGGCATTTAGAAAATCCCACCTTTATATAAACGGAGGCGGAAGCCTTATTCAGGACTCTACCAGCAGCAGAAGCCTTTGGTTCTACCTGTTTACGCTCAGAATGGCGAAACTTTGCGGCTGCAAGGTAATGATGTACGGCTGCGGAATAGGACCGGTAAGCGGCAAGTTTAACCGCAAAATATCTGCTAAAATTATCGACAAGTGTGCCAGTGTTATCACCCTGCGTGAGCCTGACTCACTCAATGAGCTTTCCCGTATGGGCGTAAAAAGACCGGCAATGCACCTTGCGGCTGATCCCACACTCAATTTACAGCCGGCAGATGATGCGGTGATACAGAGCGCATTTTTCAGCGAGGGGCTGGAGCTTTCGGGAAGTTATGTGTGTATTGCAATGCGAAAATGGAAGAATTTTGATAAAAAGCTTCCGGAAATCGCAAAAGTTGCCGATTATATAGCCGAAAAACACGGACTTACGCCGGTGCTTGTGCCAATGGAGCGCGGGCGCGACCTGCCCATTGCAGAGGCCATTTCCGCTAAGATGAAAAACGAGGCTATAATCCTCCGCGGCGAGTACGATGTCTATGCTATGATCGGAATTTTATCAAAAATGAAGCTTATTGTTGCCATGCGACTTCACGCGCTGGTCTTTGGCGCAGGGCAGGGCGTTCCGGTTGTGGGCATCTCTTATGATGAAAAGGTGTCCAATTTTATGCACTATATCGGCGGCGAGCTGTGTATGGAGTACGATGAATTTACAAGTGATAAGCTTATTTCCTATGTAGACCTTGCTTTAAGCGAGGATATGAGCGAGAAATTACAAAATGCCACCCGTACAATACGCGAAAATGAGCGCAAAAACGGTGAGGCGGTAAAGGAGTTCTTTAACTATGGATAAGGTAGTTTGTCTTTCTACAAGCAATTGGCACCCCTTCCCCACAAGAAAACAGCATGTTATGAGCAGGTTGAGCAACGCGGAGATCTTGTATTTTGACCCAACCATTACCATTATCGCGCCTCTCAAGGACAAAAAGTGCAGACATCGCCTTTTTGCATGGCGCAAGGAAGGCGATAAGGTTACCGACAATATTACGGTTTATGCTCTGCCGCCGGTACTCCCTTTTTTCAACAAGTTCAGATTTATAAATAAGATAAATCAGAGTATGATCGCTCGTTATGTGCGAAAGAGAATGAAAAAACACGGCTTTGAAAATCCGGTGCTCTGGTGCTACTCGCCCACAAGCTGTGACGCGGTGGACAAAATCCACCATTCGGCGCTGGTGTATGACTGTGTTGACCGCCATTCCGCATATAAGGGAATGATCGATGTAGCCACGGTTGACGGTATGGAGCGTGACCTTGCAAGCAAGGCAAATCAAGTTTTTGCAACCGCAAGCGGTCTGGCGGAGACTCTTTCAAAGTATAACGCCGGCACGGTTATGCTGCCAAACGGCGTTAAGTTTGAGCATTTTAATTCAGCGGCGGGCGGTAATCTCCCGATTCCCGAGGATGTAAAGGATTTACCCCGCCCGATAATCGGCTTTTCCGGTATGCTTCAGGAATGTATCGATTACGATGCGGTTGAGGAGATCGCAAAGAAAAGACCCGACTGGTCGGTTGTTCTGGTTGGCGGCACACTGCCGGGTGTAAATTTAGACTATTTAAAGAAATATCCCAACATTCATTTCCTCGGTATGAAGCCTTATGGGGAAATGCCTGCATATATCGGCGCATTTGATGTTTGTCTCAATGTGTTCAGAAGCGGTGATTTGTCAAAGGATGTAAGCCCTCTTAAATTCTTTGAGTATCTGGCAAGCGGTAAGCCGGTTGTCAGCACACCTCAGCCCGACCAAGTTTTAGATTATGCGGACTCGGTATATATCGCACACAAAACCGAAAATATGGTTGAGGAGTGTGAAAAGGCACTCAGCGAGCCAGACGACGCAAAGGAAAAACTCAGAATAGCCTACGGTGAGGCCTGCTCCTGGGAGGCAAGAGTGGGTCAGATGGAAGAAATTTTAAGAGAAAAGGGAATTTTTGCATGCAAAAACTAACCAAATGCCAAGTGGCAAGCCTGGTTGTTTCTATTTTGATGGTTGCCTTTATTTTTGTAAATTCATCACTTCCTGCTGATGACTCTGCGGAAACAAGCGGCGGACTACTGAGTATTGTCAATGGCATATTTGTGTATTTAGGCATTGATTTTGAACTCTCACATAATATGCTTCGAAAAATCGCGCATTTTGTGGAGTTTTTTGCAGTAGGTGCTTCGCTTTTGTGGGTAACCGCCGCATTTACAAAGAAAATCAAAAGCCATATTGTAAAACCTGCTTTTGTATCCCTTTTAGTGGCGGTAATTGATGAAACAATTCAGCTTTTCCCAGCCGGCCGTTCATCTCAGGTAAGCGATGTGGTGCTGGATTTTGCCGGTGCTGTTTGCGGAATAATGCTTATATGGCTTTTAGTTTACTTAAAAAATAAAAAGAGCAAGGCGTAAAGCCTTGCTCTTTTTGACTTTATTTTTACTTGCGAACCTTTTCTGCTGCGTTCTTAACACCCTGAATAATGTTATCGAGATCGGTCTTGGTAAGACGCGGATGATGGGGAGTGTTAAGCTCTCTCTTGTAGAAGAACTCTTCAGCGATCGGGCAAAGATCCTGGGGATAGCCCAAACTCTTGAGAGAGGTGAAATGATAGGTGGGCTGATAGTGGAGAATACCCTGAACGCCTTCCTCTTTGTAGAGAACGCGGAGGAAATCGTCGCGGGAAGCACCGAGTTCCTTCTCCTCAACACAGACGGTGTAGAGATGGTAGATGTGCTTGCAGTTGGGATCCTCATAAACCGGGGTGATACCCTTGATGCCCTTGAGGCCTTCGTTTAAGTAACGGCCGTGCTGGATACGGAGATCGTTCATCATATCAAGCTTATCAAGCTGGCAGTTACCGACAGCACCCTGACACTCGGTCATACGGTAGTTGTTACTCCACTTGCCGTTGATGAGGTGGTTGTCAAAGTGAGAGGGGATCCAGTAATCAACCTGGTTCTCCCAGTCAACATTACCCATACAACGGAGCTTATCTACACGGTAAGCAAAATCGTCATTATTACAGGTAATCATACCGCCCTCACCGAGAGTGGTGATGTTCTTAAGAGAATGGAAACTAAAGCAACCAAAGTCACCGATAGAACCGGCTTTTCTGCCCTTGTACTCAGCGCCGGGAGCGTGTGCACAGTCCTCTAAAACGAGGAGGTTGTGTTTCTTAGCGATCTCCATAATCGGGTCCATATCACACATCTGACCGCCGTAGTGAACAACGAAGATAGCCTTGGTCTTGTTGGTGATCTTTTTCTCGATAGACTTGGGATCGATGTTGAAGGTTCTGGGGTCGATATCGGCATAAACCGGAGTGCCGCCCTCTTTTAAGATGGAAAGAGAGGTAGCAACGAAGGTGTTGGGGGTGGTGATGACCTCATCACCCGGGCCGATACCCATAGCGCAAACTGCAGCGTGCATAGCAGTGGTACAGTTGCTTACAGCGTAAGCGTACTTGGTGCCGCAAAGCTCAGCAAATCTCTTCTGGAAACGCTGAACCTCGGGACCCATGGTAAGAGAATCCTGATGCATAGCCTTAAGGACCGCTTGCTCCTCGGCTTCATCATAGATACTACCAAAGAAAGAATAGGGAACCTTTAATACGACGCCATCATCAACCTTATAGCTGGAAGTGATGCCGCCTTCGGACTCTTGTCCTACATTAACCTTAGCCATAACAGAAAACCTCCTTACAAATTAGTACTTTATGTACTGGACTATTATACTATAAAACGGATGAATTTACAATATGCCTGTGTAAATTTCGTAATAAAAAATAAAATAAAAGTGAAGAAATTGTGCAATATGCCAAAAACGAAAAATGGCATATATTTTAATTGAAAAAGGTTTTTTTATTCCGTATAATACGAAAAGAGGTGATAAATATGTCGTGCAGAAATATTTTAGTTTTAAAGGAAACCCTTCGTGGTGACTATAACCTGCTAAAGCCATATCTTGATTTCTTCGGCTTTGCTTATGAGGAGACCGACAAGGTTTCAGATTGCGCGCTTATTATAGCGGGAGACCAAGTGCTTTGCGACGCGGCGGTTATGGACGCGGTAAAAAACGGTGTGGGACTTGTCTTGTTTGCAAATGGCGGATCATCATGCGCTACTGAAATCAAGATAAATTCGGGGCACTACATAAATGCACTTCACACCGCGGGAGAGGTTCGTAAGCTATATATGCCGATGATCTTAAACGGTGAGAAGAAGCTCGACGGTGATATAATCGCGGAAGCAGAGGATGCGATACTTCTTGAAACCGGAACACACGGCGACGGAAAAATCGCTTTCTGGCATGGAATGCGCCAGCTTTCTGATGAAGTTTTAGGCCCGATTAACGGTATTGATGACCTTTTATGGCGCAGTATTGTCTGGGCGGCAAAAAAGCCTTTCGTAATGCAGGGTATGCCCCCGATGGTCGGTCTTCGTGTTGACGATGTTTGGGGCGCTTGGCGTGAATGGAACCCGGAAAACCCGCTTTTGTGGGTTGAAATGGCAAATAAGTACGGCATTAAGCCCTGGCTTGGTATCTTTAACGATGATATGACCGATGAAATCGCGAAAATAGCAAGCAAATATGTAGCAGAGGGTGGTGCTACCGCATTCCCCCATGCGCTCTCCGGATGCCCTTGGGTATGTGACGAAAGAGCGGAAAAATGCACATACTTAGAGCACGCGGTAGGTCCGTATACAGATGAGGAAATGAAAGAGAATGCAACCCGCACCAAGGCGTGGTTTGATAAGCATAATATCCCGATTGCGAAATACGCGTGTGCACACTATTATGAAACAGGTGCAAATGCAATTCCTTATCTTGAGGATTGGGGCTGTGAATTTATTTCAATCCATATGGATTTTGATGTTCCCTATCGCAAGGCAATTAACTGGATCCATTGTGGCCCTTATCGTAAAGATCACGACGGTCTCCCGCAGACCAAGAAGCCGGTTTACTACGGCGGCTATGTGGCAGACGGCAAGTTCTTCAACTGCACAATCGAAATCCGCGATGTTTGCGGCTATGAGTGGGCGCCTACCGTGAGAGTTGAGGAAACGGTGAATAACGGCGTCACACAGCTCAGACGCTGCTTTGACTCGATGTGCCCTGGAATTTTACTTACCCACGAGTCCGCTTGGATTCAGCGAATAACTCCCCAGCGTTGGGAAAAAATTCTCTCGGCCCTTACCGAAACCGTTTCAAATTACGAGCCTATGTACTTAACGGTTGATGAAATTTGTAAATATGCAAGAGCAAAACACGATGTGAAATTCGAGGCTTTAAGCTATGACGGCGAACTGGAGCTTACCGTTTCCGGTAAAAACGATATGGCTACAAAATGCTTCGTGTTCACCGAAAGCGACGGTGAAATCAAGCAGGAGCTCAAAAACATCCCGCAGATTTCCGGCGACACCAAAATAAAATTATAAAACATACCCGAGATTGCATAGTAAAAAGCAATCTCGGGTATCCTAATTTTTACAGGAAAGGAGTTTTTGCTATGAAGGTATCGGAGCTTATGAACAGTAATGTGGTAACCATTAAATCCGACGATACGGTCAGCCACGCGGCAAGCCTGTTAGCACGACACAATATCGGCGTATTGCCGGTGTGTGCGAGTGACGGCAGACTTCGCGGAATTGTTACCGACCGCGATATCGTGCTCAGGTGTGTGGCAGGGGAATATCAGGCAGAAGAGACCCTGGCGCGGGATATTATGACCCGTGGCATTGCCTGCGTGTCGCCGGAGGACGATATTCGCGCCGCGACACATTTAATGTCCGAGGAGCAGGTGCGACGCCTGCCGGTAGTGGATGGCGGCAAGGTTGTGGGTATGATATCCCTTGCGGATATCGCTCGCCAAAACTCCTTTGATATGGAGGCATCCCGCGCACTTTGCGACATCAGCACACCCCGTAAAAGGTATTCGTGAGAGCATTGCTCTCATTTACATATTTTATTTTGACTAAATGAGAAAAAAATGGTATTATATAATCAGAAGATAATAATGGGGGATATATTACCATGATCGAATTCGTTACAAATGAAAATATAGCAGCTTACGACGCTTTTGTTGAGGCGCATCCCAAGGGACATTTTATGCAGGCATCCATGTGGGCAAAGCAGAAGCCCGACTGGAAGTGGGAGGGTATTTTATCCAGAGATGATGAGGGTAACATCCGCGGTGCAATGAGCGTTTTGATACGCAAGGTGCCCTATCTTCCCTATACTCTTATGTATGCGGGTCGTGGTCCGGTCTGTGATATTCACGACCGTGACACATTGGCAGAACTTACCGAGGGCGCAAAGCAGCTTGCAGAAAAATACAAGGCATATTGCCTTAAGATCGACCCGGATGTACTCATCGCGGACACCGAATTTGCGGAAATTATGAAGGGTCTTTCCTATAAGCACCTTGATACAGGTAAAAACTTCTCCGGTATCCAGCCGCGCTTTGTTTTCCGCCTCAATGTTGAGGGCAAGACCGAGGACGAGGTTTTTGCACTTTTCCATTCCAAAACCCGTTACAATATCCGCGTTGCTGAGCGCAAGGGTGTTGAGGTTAAAATTATGGGCAAAGAAGCGGTGGCGGATTTTTCGCGCATTATGCTTGAAACCGGCGTGAGAGACGGATTTGTCGTCCGAAACGAAGCGTACTTTGCAAATATGCTTGATAATTTAGGTGAGCATGCCCGCCTTTATATGGCATACGCCGACGGTGTGGCGATCGCGGGCACTCTTGCCATTTTATACGGTGACAAGGTCTGGTACCTGTACGGCGCATCCTCAAATGAGCACCGCAACCTGATGCCAAACTACCTCTTACAATGGAGTATGATCAAGTGGGCGATCGAGAATAATTGCAGAATCTATGATTTCCGCGGTGTTTCCGGAGATCTTTCGGAGGATAATCCGCTTTACGGTCTGTACCGTTTCAAAAAAGGCTTTAACGGCGATTTTACCGAGTTTGTGGGTGAGTTCAACCTTATTTTCAAGCCTGCTGTCGACTTTGCGGTTACAAAGGGCGAAAAGGTTGTCCGCAAGCTCCGCAAAAACCTGTTTATGCTAAAGAATAAGAAAAAGTAGGGGATAAAGATGAACGCATTTGTCATAGAAAAGAAAAAGCTTTGTGACAATATAGCGCAAATTATCGATAAAGCGGGAAGTAAGAAAATTTACGCGGTCATTAAGGGTGACGGCTACGGCTTCGGTCTTTGCGAATATGCAAAGATCCTTGTCGAAAAGGGCATTTCCGCCCTTGCCGTTACCGAGCCTTCCGAGGTTAGCGAGCTTAGGGCATACGGTATCAGTTGTGAAATTCTTATGCTCCGCGCAACCGCACTGCCCGATGAAATTGAAGAGCTTTTGCGGGGAGATGCGGTTCTCACCGTGGGCTCAAATGAAGACGCGGTTGCAATAAACGGTATTGCAAGCCGCCTTGGTGTAACCGCCAATGTGCACATCAAGATAGATACCGGGATGGGCAGATACGGCTATTCCTTAAATGATATTGAAAAAATCGGTGCGGTCTATGATTATATGGACAACATAAAGCCCCTTGGGATTTACACCCACCTCAATGCCGCCTTCGGAAAGAAAAAGCTTACTCTTCTGCAGATAGAGTGCTTCAAGGCGCTTGTAGGTGAGCTGAAAAGGCGCGGTTATGAAACCGGAGCAATGCATTTTGCAAATTCAAGCGCATTTTATAAACTTACGGATGTGGATTTTGGTGACGCGGTCAGAATAGGCTCCGCATTTACCGGTCGCATAGCCTTCCCTTGCAAGACAAGTCTTCAGCGTATAGGCTATCTGGAAAGCGAAATTTGCGAAATCAAATGGCTGGAAAAGGGCGCAACCGTGGGTTACGGCGGCGTGTATCGCGCGAAAAACCCGAGAAAGGTTGCCATTGTTCCGTTAGGCTATAGCCACGGCTTCGGCGTTGAAAAGATCCGCGATACCTACAGAATACGCGATGGAATTCGCTATGTACTTCAGGATATAAAGCGCACGCTAAGCGGCGAGAAGGTATATGTTACCCTTAAGGGCAAGCGTGCCCGCGTGCTGGGTCATATTGGTATGCTCCACACGGTAATTGATATAACCGACATCACCTGCCAGGTGGGGGATACGGTACAATTCAAGGTAAACCCGCTTTATGTCAATACAAATGTAGACCGTAAATATATTTAACGAGGGATTTTATGAAGAGAGATCTACCCCTTTATAATGTTCTTACAAAGCGGGCGGATGACGGGGCGATCCGTTTCCATATGCCCGGACATAAGGGGAAAAACATTCCCGAAAGCCCGTTAGGGCCTGCTTGCGCCATAGATTTTACCGAGCTTTACGGCACGGGAAACCTCTACGACGGGGTGTACCCGATAGCAGATGCGGAGGCGCTCTGTGCCAACGCCTGGGGCGTACCCCAAGCATTTTTCCTAACCGGCGGCGCTACTATGGGAATACACACAATGCTGTCATTGGTGCGCGCAAGAACAAGCAAGGTGTTAATTGATCGCGGCTCACATAAGAGCGTGTACAATGCCCTTGCAATGATGGATATAACGCCTGTGTATATTTATCCGGAGCTTGATGAAAAACACGGAATTGCAAAAGAATATGACGCGGAAAGAGTGGCGCGGGCACTTGAAGATGACAAGGAAATCGGCGCATTTATTTTAACCTGTCCTACATATTACGGTGTTTGCTCGGATATAGAAAAAATCGCCGAGGTTTGTCATGAAAATGGCGTGCTGTTGCTTGTAGATGAGGCGCACGGTGCTCATTTCCCGTTTATAAAGGGTAAAAAATGCGCGGTGGCACTTGGTGCTGACCTTGCTGTGTGTTCACTGCACAAAACATTGCCTGCATTGGGCCAGGCGGCACTACTTACGGCAAATACTACCTTTAATGACTACGAAATACGACAGAAAATGTCGGTATTTGGCACCTCAAGCCCTTCATATCAGGTAATGGCATCCATCGACCTTGCCCGTGATTTTATGGAAAATGAGGGAATGAAAATTTGCGAAAAACACGCTGTTAAATTGGCGGAAATTCGTGATATAATAAATAAAAGAGGTGTCTTTACGGCGCTGGAATTATCCGATGGCGATCCGCTTCGCCTTTGTGTTATGACCAGCGAAGCGGGACTTTCCGGATACCTTGCTGCGCGAATACTGGAAGAGGAGTACAAGATCGTCTGCGAAATGGCTGACGAGCGGCAGGTGCTTTTCATAATAACACCGGCAGATGATGAGGATGAGCTTGACTCGCTCTTAAACTCCATAATTGCACTCGAGAAAAGAAAAACCGCACCAATCGATGCAAAAACCCTTGCGTGTGCTCTGCCGAAAATGGCATATTTACCCTCGGCGGTTGCTAAAATGGAGATGGAGCGCGTTATGCTAAAGGACGCTGTTCATCGAGTTGCGGCGGCAAATATCAGCCCATATCCGCCGGGTATACCGGTAATCGCCATGGGTGAGGTAATTGAGGATAAATATTTATCCTATTTATACCACAACGGTTTTGAAGAAGAGGACTTGGTTCTTGTAATAAAAGGAGGATAAAAATATGAAACTTGTAATGGCAATTATCAATGCAGACGATGCGAATGATGTTATCAACCAGCTTATGAAGAAAAGCTATTCGGTTACCCGTCTGGCTACCACCGGCGGCTTTTTAAAGACCGGCAACACCACGGTTATTATCGGTGTTGACGAGGAAAAGGTGCAGGATGTGCTTGATACTATAAACGAGTATTCACACAGCAGAAAACAGCTTCTGCCCTCTACCAGTGAGATCGGTATGTGCTTCTTCCCCACAGCGCCCGTTGAGGTAAATGTGGGCGGCGCAACCGTGTTCGTACTTGATGTTGAAAGGTTTGAAAAGTTCTAATGGGCTTTGAAAAAATAAGCGGAAATCCCCGGGTGCGCGACTACCTTACTGCTATTTTTACCCGTAAGACCGTGCCGCACGCGTTTTTGATTTCCGGCAATGACGAAGAGGAAAAGGAAAAACTTGCAAAGATTTTAGCAGGTGCGATTGTCTGTGTCGGTGAAAATGCGCCTTGTGACACTTGCGCCGCCTGCAAAAAAGCGAGTGGCGACAACCATCCCGATATTATCTGGCTAAGGTGCGAGAGTGCTTCGATAAAGGTGGATGAGATCCGCGCTATCCGTAAGGATGCATACCTTCTGCCCAACGACGGTGAGAAGAAGGTCTATATAATAGACGATGCGGACAAAATGACCCAGGAGGCGCAGGACGCACTACTCAAAATTTTGGAGGAGCCGCCACGATTTACAACCTTTATTCTTTTGTGTTATAATCATAACAGCCTGCTTACAACCGTTATGTCCCGTGTTACTCATCTTAAACTGCAAAGCATTGCAGAGGAAACGGTTGAACCGGAAATTGCCTCTCCTGCCCGTTCGATCGCAGAGGCGATTTCCACAAGGAACGAGCTTGAAATACTTAAAGCACTCATCTCTTGCGAAAAGAAAAAGAGAGATGAAATGAGCGGGATTTTAAGCCACCTCATACTCATACTTCGTGACGGAGCGATTATCTCTGCCGGCGGCGGAGAGCTTCTCAGCGGTGAGGAGTGTGGGCATTCCGTAGGCAAAGCACTTTCGGTAAATGAAATATTAAAAATAACAGACGCTATAAGTGATGCCCGTACTCTGATTTCGCGCAATGTAGGCGTTGCCCATATTGTGGCAAAATGCGCTGTGGAGATTTACGCGTCATTGATATAAAAAGGAGGACTATGTTTTGAGGGAAATAGTCGGAGTTCAATTTAAAGAGCTGGGTCGTGTTTATTCCTTCGACCCATGCGGTATAGTATATAAAAAGGGCGAAGATGTAATCGTTGAAACCTCGCGCGGTATTGAGTATGGTCATGTTACTCAGGGCAACTACGAGATACCTGATGAGGATGTGGTGGAGCCTCTTAAGAAGGTAATCCGCGCCGCTACCGACGAGGATCGTGAAACTCTTGCCAAGAACAAGGAAAAAGAGGCGGAGGCCCTTAAAATTTGTCAGGAAAAGGTGCTTGAGCACAAGCTTGAAATGAAGGCAATAGATGTTGAGTGCACCTTTGACAGAAGTAAAATACTTTTCTATTTTACCGCTGACGGAAGGGTGGACTTCCGCGAGCTTGTCCGCGATTTAGCTTCTGTTTTCAAAACAAGGATAGAGCTTCGCCAGGTAGGTGTTCGTGATGAGGCGAAATTACTTGGCGGTTTGGGCATTTGCGGCAGACCATTCTGCTGTTCAAGCTTTTTGGAGGATTTCCAGCCTGTGTCTATCAAAATGGCGAAGGAGCAAAATCTCTCCCTTAACCCCACTAAAATTTCAGGCACCTGCGGCCGTCTTATGTGCTGCTTAAAGTACGAGCAGGAGGCATATGAGGACCTACACCGCACCACACCCAAGGTGGACGCGGTAGTTGAAACTCCCGACGGTGTGGGTACCGTTGTGGATGTAAATCTGCTTCGCGGAAAATTAAAGGTGCGCCTTGACGAGGGTGGCGAGCTTGCACCTAAGGTCTATGACAAGTGCGAGGTCTGCCCCAAGGGCAAGGGCTGTCCCAAAAAGATGGAGACAGAGCCTGCTCCCATTGAGGAGCCGGTGGCAGCGCCCGTAGCTGATGAGACCGAGGGCGAGCCGAAAAAGCCGAACTTCCACCGTCGCCGTCGTCGCCATTTCCCAAAGAAGCCAAATAACGGAGAAAAACAATAAAATAAGGGGCAGATGCCCCTTATTTTTATAGACTGGAGATTATGCTATGAAAATAGTTTCACTTTGCGACTTCCCCGAGTATATTGACACGGTTGCGAACTGGACCTGGAATGAGTTTTGCAAGGTTGACCGTCCGACGGTTACCTTGGAGCAGACAAAGGCAAAACTGTGTGCCCAGACCAAGGACTCAATTCCCCACACCTATGTTGCGGTAATTGATGGCGCACCGGTTGGCACCATTGCATATTACGACAATAACTTACAGGGATCAAGTTTCACTCCTTGGATGGGGTCTCTCTATGTCCTGCCCGAAATGCGGGGCAAAAACATTGCTCGCGCACTTATTTTGCATATAAGAAAAAGGGCAAAGACAGCGGGATTTGACACGCTTTATCTCAGAACCGAGCACACATCAAAATATTACGAAAAATTAGGCTGGACAAAGGTGTGCGACACCATTGATCCTGCTCACAATCTACCAACAAGCGTTTATAAAACCGACCTTTCCGGCTATCGCGTAATTGAGAAAAACGATAGGTGGGAAAGTGTAGAGCTTTTTGATGAAAGCGCGGGTACAAGTGCTACCATTGCTACTCTTCGCGGCGGAATACTGACCACATTTTTTGCGATTTCCCGAGATATTGTTTTTATGAACTGGGATACATTAAATGACCCCACAGCCAAGGTCCGCGGCGGTATGCCGATACTTTTCCCCATTTGCGGAAGACTTATTGATGGCAAGTATACTCTTGATGGCAAAACCTATGAGCTTGATATCCACGGCGTTGCAAGAACACTTCCCTGGAAACTTGTGAAAACCGACACCGAGGGTAGCGCTTCTGTAACCATTTGTCTTGAGAGCAATGGGGAAACAAAGACAAAATACCCATTTGATTTCTATGTCGAATACACCTATGCTTTAAAAGGTGATAAGCTCACCGTCACACAGAAATTCAAGAATTTAAGTGATAAAATTATGCCGTTTTCCAGCGGGGTGCACCCGTATTTTAACGCGGACAGAGATACCTGCGTTTCGTATATGGGAAGCAGGGAATTCAGGTTTGATAAAGAGCCAGATTTTGTGGTTGACGATATAAACTCAAGAAAAGTTACCCTTGATACCGGGCTGGGTCATTCGGTAGTGGTGGAAGCAGATGAGAATTACAACGCTTATGTCTTCTTCTCACCCGAGGACGCGAAATATGCCTGCGCCGAGCCGTGGAGCGCTTGCCCTAATGCCCTCAACACGAAGGAAAACTTAATGTACCTTGCGCCCAATGAGGAAAAAATACTTACCGTTACGATCGAAGCTTTTTTAAATAAGTGACAAGACTTGTGCCCTGAAGGCGCAGGGTGATAAGATAAGCAAAAATAAATGCGAAACCGGATAAAATCAGCGCGTAAACCGCGCTGATTTTGTCATTTAAGGCGACTAAATAGATAAAATTCGAGGAAAATGCCGCGAAAATTGCGGAAAGAGTGGGCCGAACAAGCCAATTCTTAAAAGAAACACGAAGTTTTAGACTTTTTAGCACGGGAAGAAGCGAAAATGCGGCACAAAAGACAGCGGATATTATATCACCGGCTAAAAATCCGGCAATTCCGATGTGCTCATAACCCACAAGGTATGTGCCGGCAAGCTGAATAAGACCGCCCAAAATGCAAATAACCGCGGCACGCCGCTGTTTACCTATGGCATTCAGCACCGCGGTAAGGCTCATATGATAAAAGGAAAAGAGCGCGGCGATACAGAGGGGTAGCATATATGCGCCTGCATTTTGATTATTGTACATAATTTTACACAGATCCTGCCCGAATGGAATGAGAAAACAGACGGCCGGTAGGGCAATAAGGCTTGTGGTGTGTATTATTTTACCTGCCTTACGGCGCAAATAGGCGGCATTTTCCAAACCCTCGGACATTTTCGGAATAATTACCGTGATGAGTGCGCCGATTAAGCCGAAAGGAAGATTAACTACCGGCATTGTCATACCGAAAAGAACGCCGAAATGGGATATTGCCACATCGGTCTCCATACCGAAGGTGACAAGGCGCTGAGGAATAAGCACAGAATTTGCCGCGGCGAGTAAATTATTAAAAACCGCGGAAAGCGCAACGGGAAAAGCGATTTCGCCAATGCTGCGGAGCACCGGTGTCTTACTGCTTTTTCTCGCGCCGTAAAAGCGCACCAGAATACAGACGCTAACAACCTCGCTTATTACCATACCGCAGATTATAAGAGCTGAGGAATGACTCGCGTTTTTCGGCGAAAACACAAAAAGCAGAGCTATAACCGCAATGAAGCGTACAATTTGCTCGGTAAGCTCTGAGGTAATGGGCGGTCTTAATTGAGACGCGCCGAAAAAATAATTTTTAAGTATATTTTCAATTCCGGTGAAAAGAAGACAGGGCAGAATTATTATAAGGGATAACCGTGTGCGCGTATCTCCCAAAATATCCGTTGCTATAAAGGAAGAAAAGGATAAAATAAGACCTGCCGTGATTGCGAAAAGGAAAAGAAATATTTTAAGGGAGATGCTTACCACCCGATGGGCATCCCTCGGCTCGCCTCTTGAAAGGTGATAGGCGCAAAGCCTGGAGGTTGCCATTGTAAGTCCGGTTATACAAAAGGAGGACAGCACCGAATAGGCGGGAAGTATGAGCTGATAAACGCCCATACCATCAGCACCGGTCATCCTGCTCAAAAATATCCGATAAACAAAGCCGAGAGCGTGAAGTCCGATATTGGAAAATGTAAGCGTCATTATATTATAAAAAACCGAGGTTTTGGAAATCTTCAAATAAATCCCCCCTTTAAGTTAATTTATTCAGTTTATTTTGCGAAAATTACATAAAAAAAGCCGAGGGCATTTGCCCTCGGCTTTTAAAGGTTTTATTTACTTGTCCTCGTTTTCTGCCATTTCGTTGTAGGCATCCTTACGGGAGAGGTTGATGCGACCCTTGTCGTCGATCTCGGTGACCTTAACCCAGGTCATATCGCCAACATTGAGTACATCCTCAACCTTTTCAACACGGCGGTTTTCAAGCTTGGAGATGTGCACCAAGCCGTCCTTACCGGGTGCGATTTCAACGAATGCACCGAAGGTCATAAGACGAACTACCTTACCATAGTAGAGAGCGCCAACCTCGGGATCGCTTACAATGGTCTTGATGATTGCCATTGCGCGCTCGCAAGCTTCCTGCTCAATACCGGAGATGTAAACATTACCGTCATCCTCAATGTCAACCTTAGCGCCGGTGTCAGCACAGATCTTCTGGATAACGCTGCCGCCCTTACCGATAACATCGCGGATCTTGTCCGGATCGATGGTCATGTGGAGCATCTTGGGAGCGTACTTGGAAAGCTGTGCTCTCGGCTCAGCGATGCAGGGAAGCATAATCTCATCTAAGATCTGGTAACGAGCATCGCGGGTGATGGTAAGTGCAGAACGGATAATCTCGGGAGTTAAGCCGTCAACCTTAAGGTCCATCTGGATAGCGGTGATACCAGCCTTACTACCTGCAACCTTGAAGTCCATATCGCCGTAGAAGTCCTCAACGCCCTGGATGTCGATAAAGGTGAGCCACTGGTCATCCTTGGTAACAAGACCGCAGGAGATACCTGCAATAGGAGCCTTGATCGGAACGCCTGCATCCATAAGAGCGAGGGTGGAACCGCAGATAGAACCCTGAGAGGTAGAGCCGTTGGAGCTTAATACCTCAGAAACAAGACGGATGGAGTAGGGGAACTCTTCAGCAGAGGGAATAACCGGCTCCAGTGCGCGCTCAGCAAGAGCACCGTGACCGATTTCACGACGGCCGGGGCCGCGGCTGGGACGAGCTTCGCCTACAGAGTAGGACGGGAAGTTATAGTGGTGGAGGTAACGCTTGGTCTCCTCCTCATAAATTGTGTCGAGAAGCTGATTATCAGCAAGAGTACCGAGAGTAGCGGTGGTGAGTACCTGGGTCTGACCGCGGGTAAACATACCGGAACCGTGAGTTCTGGGGAGAACTGAAACCTCAGCAGCAAGGGGACGGATCTCATCAAGTGAACGGCCGTCTACACGCTTGCCCTGGAGTAACCACTCACGAACAACCATCTTCTGAATCTTGTAAAGACACTCGCCAAGATAGGTCTCCATCTCGGGGTACTTTTCGATAAACTGCTCGGTGAGCTCTTCGGAAAGAACACGGAGACGCTCGTCACGAACGAGCTTGTCATCGGTATCCATACAGTAACGAACCTTGTCGGTTGCATAAGCCTTAACATCCTCAAAGAGGTCATAGTCAAATGCAGCCTTTGCATACTCAAACTTGGGAAGACCGATTTCAGCCTTGATTTCGGAAATGAAAGCAACTAACTTCTTGATCTCCTCGTGTGCGAACATAATTGCGTCGTACATGGTGTCATCGGGGATCTGGTCAGCGCCTGCTTCGATCATAACAACCTTCTCAGCAGTACCTGCAACGGTTAAGTTAAGACTGCTCTTAGCACGATCAGCGGAGCCCGGATTCATAACGAACTGACCGTCTACATAGCCGATGTTGATGCCGCCAACCGGGCCACCCCACGGAATATCGGAGATGGAGATTGCGATTGAGGTACCGATCATAGCGATGATCTCGGGTAAGCACTCGTTATCAACGGATAAAACGGTTGCAGCGATTGCAACATCGTTTCTCATATCAGAGGGGAAGAGCGGGCGTGTAGGACGGTCGATAAGGCGGGATGCAAGAATTGCACGCTCGCTGGGACGACCCTCACGGCGCATAAAGCTGCCCGGGATACGACCTACTGCATAAAGACGCTCCTCGAAATCAACTGATAAGGGGAAGAAGTCAATGCCTGCGCGGGGCTTCTCACTAGCTGTTGCGGTAACTAAAACAACGGTCTCGCCATAACGAAGAAGGCAGGAACCGTTAGCAAGACCTGCCATTTTGCCGGTCTCAACTACGAGTTTGCGGCCTGCATACTCGGTTTCAAATGTGCGGAACTTATTAAATTCCATCTTCTTGATCATTTTAAACTCTCCTTTCAAATTTTCGTCTGAGTGAAGAGCGTAAGTTTAGCATTTGAATTTACACCCGAGGTGTCGGGAACAAATTCAACTGCTAAACAAATACCACGCGAAATTCACTCAGACAATAGAAGGGTAAGATACAGGTGCCTGTATCTTACCCCCACAGTCATTACTTTCTCAGACCTAACTTTGCAACGATTGCACGATAGCGCTCGATATCTTTCTTTGCAAGGTAGTTTAAAAGATTACGGCGCTTACCAACCATCTGCAGGAGTCCACGACGGGAATGGTTATCCTTGTGGTGTACCTTGAGATGCTCGGTGAGCTGAGCAATGCGCTCGGTTAAAATTGCGATCTGAACCTCAGGCGAACCGGTATCGGTCGGATGAGTGCGGTTAGCTTCGATAACCGCGGTCTTCTGCTCTTTTAAAATCATGATGCACTTCACCTTTCTATAGATTTTTATCCGCTAATCTGCGTATGGGGTGGGTGAAAAACCTGGATTTAACAAGGCTTTATCCCCAAACATAGAACAGGGACACGCTATGGGCGCAAACCCACGCCTAGGTATTGTAACACAGGTTTGCAAAAAAGTAAAGAACTTTTTTATTTTTTCAAAAAAATTAAAAAAATATTATACAAATGAGAAAATATAGTGTATAATGTACTCAAGTATATTTTTTACGAGGTGAAAAAACATGAATAAAATCGAAACCAATGTAGTAAATACTATTCGTGTGCTTTCAGCTGAGACCGTTCAGAAGGCTAATTCCGGTCATCCGGGTCTTCCCCTCGGTGCTGCTCCCATTGCTTATGCAATCTGGGCAAATCAGATGAAGCACAGCCCGAAAAACTTAAACTGGGCTAACCGCGACCGCTTTATTTTATCCGCAGGTCATGGTTCCGCACTTATCTACAGCTTATTCCACCTTTTCGGCTACGGCGTCTCTATGGATGATCTCAAGAGCTTCCGTCAGCTTGACAGCCTTACCCCGGGTCATCCCGAGTTTGGCCATACCAAGGGTGTTGAAATTACAACCGGTCCTTTAGGTCAGGGTATTGCAAACGGTGTTGGCTTTGCTATGGCAGAGGCACATCTCGCTGCAAAATTCAACCGCGAGGGTCACAATGTCGTTGACCACTTTACATATGTACTCTGCGGTGACGGATGTCTTATGGAAGGTGTTTCCGCTGAGGCAGCTTCTTTAGCCGGCACTTTAGGTCTTGGTAAGCTCATCGTTTTATACGATTCCAACTCCATCACCATCGAGGGTAATACCGACATCGCATTTACCGAGGATGTTAACGCTCGCTTTGCTGCTTACGGATGGCAGACCCTTGAGGTTGCAGACGGTAATGACTTAGATGCAATTAACGCTGCAATTGATGCTGCTAAGGCAGATACTACCCGTCCTTCCATTATTAAGATTACTACTGTTATCGGCTACGGCTCTGCTAAGGCAGGCAAGGCTTCCTCACACGGTGAGCCTTTAGGTGCTGACAACATCGTTGATTTAAAGAAAAATCTCGGCATGCCTGCTGATGAGTTCTTTGTTTCCGCTGAAGTTTCCGACTTTATGAAGGCAAAGATAGCTGAACTTGATGCAAATGTTGACGCTTGGGACAAGGCATTCGCTGAGTACGCTAAGGCATATCCCGACCTTGCTAAGGAGTGGGATGCTTGGTTTAGCGGTAAGGTTGATATGGCAAAGCTTGACTCTGATGAGTTCTGGGCATTTGAAGATAAGCCCATGGCAACCCGCGCTACCTCCGGTGAAGTTCTTAACCGCCTTGCAAAATTCGTTCCCAACCTATTCGGTGGCTCTGCTGACCTTGCACCCTCCAATAAGAGCTATATGAACGGTATGGGCGACTTCTCCAAGGATAACTATGCAGGCAATAACTTACACTTCGGTGTTCGTGAGCATGCAATGGGCGCTATCTGTAACGCTATTTCCGTTCACGGAGGCCTCAAGGCTTATAACGCTACATTCTTTGTGTTCTCCGACTACGAGAAGCCGGCAATGCGTCTTTCCGCTCTTATGAACCAGCCGGTTGCATACATCTTAACTCACGACAGTATCGGTGTTGGTGAAGATGGTCCTACCCATCAGCCCATTGAGCAGCTCGCTGCTATGCGCTCTATCCCCGGTTTTGTTGACTTCCGTCCGGCTGACGGTACAGAGACCGCTGCTGCTTGGTACTATGCTGTTACCAACGGTAGTCACCCGGTAGGTCTTGCTCTTACCCGCCAGAACCTGCCCCAGTATAAGGAGAGCAGTAAGGAAGCTCTTAAGGGTGCATATGTTCTCCTCGATTCCAAGAAGAAAACTCCTGACATCATCCTTATCGCTTCCGGTAGTGAGGTTGAACTTGCATACAACGCTCACGCTGAGCTTGCAAAGGACGGCATTGATGCAAGAGTTGTAAGTATGCCCTCCATGTCACTCTTCGAGATGCAGAGTGCTGAGTATAAGGAGAGCGTTCTTCCGAAGAGTGTTCGTGCTCGTCTTGCAATTGAGGCAGCATCCTCCTTCGGTTGGGACAAGTATGTAGGCTTAGACGGCGACATCATCTCCATCGACCACTTTGGTGCTTCCGCTCCTGCAGGCCTTCTCTTCAAGAAGTTCGGCTTCACAGTAGAGAATGTAGTTGCAAAGGCAAAGGCATTAGTTAAGTAATCACTTTCATTGAGTAAATAAAAAGACGGCTGTGGCAATTGCCACATCCGTTTTTTTATTTGTTTTATTCTTCCTTTAAGCACTCGAAGATTTCGTCAACGCGCTCTTTGTCTTTAACCTTGGTAAATGCACTTACTAAAGGAACGATAACGAAGGATACCGCCATTGCAGCAACACCCATCTCGGGTGAACACTTAGCCGCATCGGCAAAGCTTGAAGTAAGTGTGATAACCAGTGTCGAGAGACCAACGGTGAGAAGACCGGAAAGGATACCGGCGTAAGCACCTGCTTTGGTGATCTTCTTTGAGAAGAGACCCCAGATGTACGGACCGATAAAGCAGCCGGAAACAACACCCCAGGAGAAGGACATAAGGCTTACGATAATCGGAATGTTCTGTGTTGCGAAGATAAATGAGCAAGCAACGAATAAAAGGCAGAATGCGCGGGTAAGAAGAACCTGGCGTTTCGGTTTAACCGGCTTCTTGCTTACTGTGGGGATAAGATCTACCGCAACTGCAGAAGCAGAGGTAAGAACTACCGACTGCAGTGTGGACATGGAAGCGGAGAGAAGAAGGATAACGATGATTGCGAGAAGAATCATACCGAATACATCGTTGCTTAAAACAACATTGAGAAGAGTGGGTATGACCGAGTCAACACCGCCTTCGGGAAGCTGTCCGCCTAAGATAAGACGGGAGGTGCTACCGATAAGGTATGCGCCACAACCGATGATAACGCAGAATATGGTAGAGATGATAGTTCCGCGCTTGATTGCCGCGGTGTCCTTAATTGCATAGAACTTGCCTACCATCTGGGGGAGACCCCAGGTACCAAAGCTGGTGAGCATAATGTTAAAGCATAAGAACTTAAATGAACTGCCACCAAAAATATTGGTCAACTGGTCGCCTGTTATTGGGTTAGGATCACCGGGGAGTGAAGTAAAGTTTCTGAGATTCGTTAAGAAATCGGAGAATCCACCAACGGCCTCGTGACTGAAAACGGCACCTACAAGCAACAGAACGCCTACAATCATAATAACGCCCTGAACGAGGTCGGTGTAAGCGGTAGCAACATATCCGCCGGCAACCAGGTAAACCGCGGTAAGGCTTGCGATAAGCAGCATCCATACCCAAGTCTCAACACCGGGGAAAATCATATTGAAAAGTGAACCGAGGCCCTTATAAACCGCAGCGGAGTAGGGCACGAGGAAAATGAAGATGATAAGAGCAGAGAAAATCTTCATTCCCTTTGAATTGTATCTCTTGTGGAAAAAGTCCGGCATAGTTTTCGCATCAAGCTTCTTTGTCATCTTTCTTGTGCGGTTAGCGAATAAAATCCAGGAGAGCAGACAACCGAGAACGGCGTTTCCGATACCGATCCAGATAGCGCCCACACCGATGTTCCAACCGTGCTGTCCAGCATAGCCGACAAATACAACGGCAGAGAAATATGTAGTGCCGTATGCAAAAGCGGTTGCCCAAGCACCAATGTTTCTGCCGCCAAGCAAAAATCCGTCAAGGGACTTGGCTTTGCCGTAGCTGATGCATCCTATAGCCGCCATCACTATTCCGTAAATGGCAAGAGCTACGACCGTGTAAAGTTGTGTGTCATTCATGAGTTTTTCCTCCTTATAATTTTGGAATATCGGAGAATAAAAAACGCCCTCCGTATTCCGGTTAAGAATACAGAGGACGAGTATAAACCCGTGGTACCACCTCAATTTACCGCGCTTTCACAAGTGCGGCCTTTGAGAGTGTCAAATAACACCCCGGTTCTATAACGGGAACGCCCGGTACAGCCTACTGAAGAAAACTCTTTCGGTGTACTGCTTGCAAGAGGTATTCGGTTTTGGGTTGCACACCGTCTTGCACCAACCGACGGCTCTCTGAAGAGCTTGCCAAGCCTACTCATTCCTGCTCAAACGCATTTACTGATTGCATTTTATCACTTTAGAGCGGTAAAGTCAAGGCTTTTTTTGACAATTTTTTTAGTTCATCATTTCCTTAAGACCGATTACCATAGCGTCCTTTACGATTTCGGTGACATTAGAATACTTTTCGCTGTTTTTCTCGAGCAGATCGTATAAAATATCACGGAATTTACCGTCAACAATAACCGTGATGCCCTCGACCTTCTCGCCGGTCGCGGAATTTTCAAATTCGTCGTTTAAAAATGTAACCTGTGTGTTATCCATTGTTTTTTCCTCCATTTAATTTATTGATATAATCATACCTTCAAGCGGGAATTCTGTCAAGAGCGGCAATAATTGACAATGAAATTTTACTGTGCTATTATAATTAAAGTACGAACTTAAAAAGGAGAGCGTATAAAGATGGTAAATGTAATAGGTTTAGGATATATCGGCCTTCCCACGGCGCTTATGCTGGCATCACACGGCGTTGAGGTTGTGGGAACGGATTATAATAAGGAGCTTGTTGCTACCCTTAATGCAGGCAAGACCACCTTTAAGGAGGATGGCCTGGACGAGCTTTTTGCCGATGCCTTAAAGGGCGGCATTAAGTTTACCAATGACTATCAGGTAACCGATGTTTATATCGTTTCCGTGCCCACCCCCTATGATGCGTTCAGCAAGAAGATCGACGCGTGCTATGTGGTGAGTGCGGTCAAGAGCGTTATGGATGTTTGTCCCAAGGGCGCTACCGTTGTTATTGAGTCTACGGTTTCTCCGGGCACAATTGATAAATTTGTCCGCCCGGTAATCGAGGAAAATGGCTTTAAGATCGGCGAGGATATTAATCTTGTACACGCGCCGGAGCGTATTATTCCCGGCAATATGGTGTACGAGCTCTTACACAACAACCGTACCATCGGTGCTGACGATAAGGCAATTGGCGAGAAGATTAAAGAGCTTTATTCTTCATTCTGCTTAGGTGAAATCGTTGTTACCGACATCCGCACAGCTGAGATGACCAAGGTTGTTGAGAACACCTTCCGCGCGGTAAATATCGCTTTTGCAAACGAGCTTGCAAAAATTTGCCGTCAGGATGATATGGATGTATATGAGATAATCAAAATCTGTAATATGCACCCCCGTGTTAATATTCTCCAGCCCGGCCCCGGCGTTGGTGGACATTGTATCAGCGTTGACCCCTGGTTCTTAGTTGGTGACTATCCCAGCCTTGCACTTCTTACAAATCAGTCAATGCATATAAACGACGGTATGCCCGACTTTGTGCTCAACCGTATTCACGAAATTATGAAGGAAAACGGAATTACCGACATTACCCGCGTTGGTCTTTACGGCCTTACCTATAAGGAAAATGTAGACGACTGCCGCGAGTCACCCACACTTCAACTTCTTGAGAGTCAGGCGCGCCACTTAGCACCGCCACTTAAGACTTATGACCCCTTTGTTGAGAATGATATCGTACCTAATCAGTATCACGATCTGGATAAGTTCTTAAATGATGTTGATATGGTCGTTGTTATGGTAAATCACAACGAGATTAAGGAAAATATGCAGAAACTTTCCGGAAAGGTTGTATTTGATACTCGTAAGGTAATTGACCTTCCCGGCACATACCGTCTGTAAGGGATGATAAGTGTGTTTAAGAAATACAAGAAAGTCTTTACGGCAGGCGGCGCAATAATTGCCGTCTGCCTTTTTGTAATCTATCTTTGGGCAATGCTCTTACCCGGCTTGTGGCACGGGGATGCTTTCCTATATCGTCAAGAGGACGGCAGTTTTATAGGCTCGGACGCTTATGCTGACTATAAAATGACGATTACCCCCAAAGAGTACGGCACGGATATTGATTTTTCTTTGAATGATAAGAAATTTTACTATCAGCTAAAGTACGACGGAAAGGGTAAGGCACAGGTCTTACAAAACGGCGAGATTATCTTTGATGGTGATGCTTTCCGTTCAGGTGACGGATGGATACTGCTTGATGAAAGTGAAGAACTTCTTGATGTGGTAATAAACCATTACGGGACAACTCCCGCGGAGGAGGAACTTTTGCCAAACCGCACAATGCTGTATAATTGGGCGGTGGCGGAAGATTTAGACACCCGAGGAGAGCCTGCCATGATATTTATAATCCTGCTTTTTGCGGTCGTTCTGTTTTTGGATATTAAATTTCCGCAGCTTTTCTGGTTTATCCGGCACGGACTTGACACGATAGGCGGCGAGCCGAGCGATTTCTATTATTTCGGTCAGAAAGTAGGAAGAATTGTACTTGCGGTGGGAATGCTTGCCTGTGTGATAATGACATTTACAATGCACTAAAAGAGAGGTGTCTCGGACACCTCTCTTTTATATTATTTTTGATATTAAATTTATAAAACCGCATAGCACAAGTCCGCACAGGGTGGGTAGGATTATCGCAAGGAGTGTTAATTTAACACTCTTTGTTTCTTTTTTGATGGTAAGGATGGTAGTGGCACAGGGGAAGTGTACAAGTGTAAAAATCAGAGTACACAAAGCGGTCACATATGTCCAACCGTTTGCAATTAAAATTTCGCGGAAGGCGCTGAGGGAGGAAAAGTCTGCCAGCAATGTGCCCGAGAGATACCCCATTAAAATTATCGGGAAGAAAATCTCATTTGCGGGAAGTGCCAAGATGAAAGCCAGTAAAATCGTGCCGTCAAGGCCGAAAATGCGCGCTGCGGGGTCTAAAAAATCCGTACAAATTTTAAAAATGGACACACCACTTACATTTATATTTGAAAGGCACCATATAACAAAACCGGCAGGTACGGCAACTGATAGGGCGCGGCCCAACACGAACAGCGTGCGGTCAAATACAGAGCGCACAATAACCTTGCCAAATTGTGGCACGCGATAGGGCGGAAGCTCTAATGTAAATGAGGAGGGAAGTCCCGAAAGGATGGTTTTTGACAGCGCTTTTGAGACACCCAGGGTAATGAAAACACTAAAAACGATAAGCAGAAGCAATAGGGCGGCCTGAGTAAAACTTCCACCGAAGGAAAAGAACATAGCAATTATGGCAATGAGGGTGGGAAAACGCCCGTTGCAGGGCACGAAATTATTGGTTAAGATCGCAATGGCGCGCTCGCGGGGCGAGTCGATTATGCGACAACCGGTGACACCGCAGGCGTTACAGCCAAGGCCCATACACATAGTGAGTGACTGCTTTCCGTGTGCACCTGCACATCTGAAATATTTATCCAGATTAAAGGCGATGCGGGGAAGTAGTCCCAAATCCTCAAGCAGGGTAAACAGCGGGAAGAAAATTGCCATAGGCGGAAGCATTACCGCCACTACCCATGCCACAGTGCGATATATTCCAAGGATCAGCATATCGTGGAGCCAAAGCGGTGGATTCAGCGTCATAAAAACAGCACTCAGCTTATCCTGAAGTGTAAAAAGCAGGCTCGATAAAAGTTCCGACGGGTAGCCTGCCCCAACTACGGTGAGCCACAGAATGCCGCCGAAAAGTAAGAGCATTATAGGAATACCAAATGCTTTGGAGGTAAGTATTTTATCTATCTTAAAGTCCAAATTGCGGCGGGGAAGCGGGAGGATGTCAATGCAGCCACGGCATATCTCTTCTGCCCGTTTATATATTGTATCGACATCGGTTATGTCGATTTCAAGGTGAGGGGATGACTTTCCGTCGGCAATTTTACAGAGTAAATCCTTGAGTTCGGAAAGCCCTTTGCCTCGCCGCGCCTCGGTACCAATCACCGGAATGCCCAAAAAGGCTTCCAATCTTTCAAGGTCGATGTATATTCCCTTCTTTTTCGCCTCGTCCATAAGGTTTACACATAAAACCGTTGGCTTGCCCAACGCAATAACCTGTAAGACAAGGTTTAAATTTCGCTCGAGACAGGTGGCATCGGCGGTGATGAGCGTAATGTCGGGATTTTCATTACACAAAAAATCCCGCGCCACCTCCTCTTCCAAAGAGGCGGGGACGAGAGAATAGGTGCCGGGCAGGTCGATAATTTTAAAGGACTTGCCTTTGTGCTCGTAAAAACCCTCGGCACAAGCCACCGTCTTGCCCGACCAGTTGCCCGTGTGCTGCTTAAGACCGGTGAGGGCGTTGAAAACCGTACTTTTTCCCACATTGGGATTCCCCGCAAGGGCAATTATATATGTATCCCCGCGAGGGGTGTGCTCGCTTGTCATATTAATCTCCTCCTATATAAGTTCAATGCCGATTTTTGCGGCATCGGTATTTCTGAGGGCGATAACAGCGCCGCGTATAAGATAGGCGCGGGGGTCTCCTGCAGGGCTTTTAAAAAGCGCTTTTATCTCCGTGCCGCTGACAAGGCCTAAGTCAAAAAATCTGCGGCGCGCGCTATCATCGAACAGTAGGGAAGATACCCTGCAGGTCTTGCCGATGGGTAGGGTATCAAGAAAAGTCATAGGCTATTTCTCCTGTATAAATTTAAGCTCTCACGCTCAGTATATGAATGTGGGCGCGGGTTTGTTAAAACCGTTGCAATAGGTTTTTTACTATGCTAAAATTAAATGAGAAAGGGCGGTGAGCACTATATGGAGCGCGTGATTTTACATTCCGATCTTAATAATTTTTACGCGTCCGTTGAGTGCGCGGAAAACCCTGAACTTAAAAATCGTGTGGTTATAATCTGCGGAAATGCTAAACAGCGTCGCGGCGTTGTGGTTGCAAAAAACCAGCTTGCAAAAAAACTCGGTATAAAAACAGGGGACACCGTGTGGCAGGCAGAGCAGAAATGCCCGGATCTGGTGGCGATCCCGCCCGATCTTGAAAAATACAGAAGAATATCTCAAAAGGTCAGGGAGATTTATTATCGCTTTACCGATAAGGTGGAACCCTTCGGTCTGGACGAGGCTTGGCTTGATGTTACCGGCTCCACCCGCCTTTTCGGAAACGGCGAGCAAATTGCGGACAAAATCCGCGAAGCGGTAAAGAGTGAGCTTGGACTTACCGTGTCGATTGGCGTCAGCTTCAACAAGGTGTTTGCAAAGCTCGGCTCGGATATGAAAAAGCCGGATGCCACCACCTGTATCACCCGGGAAAATTTCAAAGAAAAAGTGTGGCCCCTTTCTATCGGCGAGATTTTATATGCAGGTCGTGCAACGCAGAAAAGGCTTTCTTCTTGCGGAATTACCACTATCGGCGCGCTTGCAGCAGCGGAGCCGGAATTTTTGGAAAACCTGCTGGGCAAAGGTGGTCTTATGCTGTCAAAGTATGCGCGTGGTGAGGATGACTCGCCGGTATCCGCTTACGGGCATCGCGACCCGGTAAAATCCATAGGAAACAGCATAACCCTTCCACGAGATGTGGATGATGCGGAAGAAATTCGCAGATTACTGTACATTTTGTCCGAGAGCGTTTGTGAGCGGTTGCGCGCTCAAGGCCTTTTATGCCGTACGGTAACCCTTGCGGTGCGAGATCCGTCACTTGCCTGGCGTGAGCGGCAATGTGCACTTGATGAAGCGACAAAGCTTTCGGCAAATGTTGCGGAATGTGCCTTCTCCCTTTTTGTTGACGGGGGATTTTCGGGCACTTCGGTACACAGTTTAGGTGTTCGTGTGTCTAATTTATCCGAAGACAGTGGAGATTTGCAGATAAATCTCTTTGAAGATACGGATGATAAGCTTAAAAAGACTACATTGGAGAACACAATGGATGAAATCCGTGAAAAGTACGGGCACAATGCCATTAACCGTGCTATGCTTATGGGCGATGACCCGATTTATAAAATAAACTTAAAAGGCGAGCAGATAGTGTCCTTCCCGGGCACGGAGAGCACAAAGTAAAGGAGAGGTAAAAATGCTGACATACAAAGTGCAGAAAGTAGCAGATTATGAGGATTTTAAGAAAAAAGCACCGGAGCTTGAGAGAGCTTATGTAACCAACTACCCCTGGGGCTGTGAATACCGTCCGGAAACCTTTGGCACTCTTGCCTGGGACGGGGATAATATCTATGTCTATATGCGTACATATGACAAATACAGAAACGCGGATGCAAGTGACAACGGGGACATTTATATGGACTCCTGTATGGAGTTTTTTGTAAATCCCATACCGGGGGTGCGAGATATTTTCATAAATTTTGAGGTTAACCCCAAGGGCAACCTGTACCTTGCCATCGGCCCTAAGGAAATTGAGAACAGAATTCTGCTTGACACCAACGAGTACGACCATTTCGGTATTGAGCGACGCGAAGTGGTGCAGGACGGTGAGTATTGGGATTTTTCTGCTAAAATTCCCCTTGAGTTCTTCGAGAAAAATGTGCCCGAGTTCAAAAGAGGCCAGGAGCTTCATTTAACCGGCAACTTTTTTAAATGCGGCGACGGCTTGCCGGAGATCCATTACGGCACCTGGAGCAATATTGAACCTAAAACTCCGGAGCCATTTTTCTACCGTATAGATTGCTTCGCGGCTCTTGACTTTATGAACAAATAGAACATATGGAATTTGTGCAAGTTTTCTTGCACAAATTCCTCTTTTTATTATGTACAAAAAAGAAAATCCGTGTTAGAATAAATGATATATGGAAACAGGAGGCGTTTAATATGAAAGTATTAGCGATTGGTTGTCATCCCGATGACCTTGAAATCTGTTGCGGCGGTACTCTTGCCCGTATGGCAGATGAGGGTCACGAGGTTTATATGTGTCATGTTGCAAACGGTGATATGGGCCATATGGTCATTATGCCGGAAGAACTTGGCAAACTCCGCGAGAAAGAAGCGGAAAACGGCGGCGAGATTCTCGGCGCAAAGAAGGTTTATAATGTAAATATCGGCGATTGCCGCCTCTACTCACACGATACCGAGGCACGCCGCGAGATGGTTCGCATCATCCGTGAGGTGCAGCCGGACTTCATTATCACTCATTCGCCGGATGATTATATGGAGGATCATCTCCAGGTATCACAGCTTGTCTTTGAGACCAGCTTTACCGCATCTGTTGCACATATGTTCCCGGAGTATCCGGTATACAAGGTTGTTCCGATTTACTATATGGACAATCTTGCAGGCGCAAACTTCCTGCCCGAGCAGTATGTTGATATTTCCAATTATATCGACAAGAAGATTGCGGCGCTTGAGTGCCACGAAAGCCAGCTTAAGTGGATGCTGGAGCACGATAAGATCGACTTTGCAGAGTTCGTTAAGTCCTGCTCACGCTTCCGCGGACTTCAGAGTGGCGTTCAGTATGCTGAGGCATTCAAGGCTTGCCACGCACATCTTCGCGATACCACCAAGCGTTTCTTACCGTAAATAATTTTTATCTTAAATACATTTTTAGGAGGAAAAAACAATGAATTTTATGAGCACAGTTAAGGGTTCAAACTTAGAGGGCTTCTACCCGGCAGGCTGGGACTTCGACAAGATCGATGCATGCTGCTCCAATGCCCCCGAAACCATTTGCGACCGTCAGGATTTCTGGCACAAGGATTTTAAGCCGATCCCCTGTAAGAATGTGTCCGAGTTCGATATGATGATGGGTCACGAGATCGCAAACCAGATCAAGATGGCACGCGAAGAAGGCTTAAAGCTTATCATGATCTTACCGGCAGGTCCTATGGGTATGTATCGTTGGGCTACCTACTTCTTAAATGAGTGGGATATCGACTGCTCACATGTTTACGGCTTCAATATGGACGAGTGGAGTGACGCTGAGGGTAACACCTTAGAGCCGTCCAACCCGGGTTCATTTACATATGCTATGACCGATCAGTTCTACAGCAAGCTCAACAAGACCATTCCGGTTGAGCAGAGAAACTTTGCTACCAAGGAAAATCTTCCCACTTACCCCGAGAAGATCGCTGCGCTCAAGGCAGAGGGTGCTCGTATGATCACCACCTTCGGTATCGGCCGTATGTGCCATATCGCATTCTGGGAGCCCCAGTTTGCAGGCGAGTTTAACTCTGTTGAGGAGTGGAAGAGCCAGATGTACCGCATCGGTGCAAACCTCCATCCGCTCACCATCGAGCAGAATGCTCTTACCAGCTTCAAGAGCCGTACAACTTTAGTTCCTTGCCGTGCTAACACCATCGGCCCGGGCATCATTTTACAGTCTGACCGCATTATCGGCGGCTGCGACGGTGCTCTTTCCCGCGGTATGCAGTGGCAGGGCATGAGCCTTTGGATGGCTCTCCGTTATGGTCCGGATATGTGGGTTACCTCTTCCTGGATGCCTACCATCGCAGGTAAGCTTTTCTTCTTAGAAGAGCTTGCAGGTCCGCTTGTTGCAGAGTGCAACTAATATAAAAATTGGAGGACAATATAATGAAGAAAGTTAGATGGGGCGTTATCGCTGCAGGCGGTATCGCTGATCGCCGTACTATTCCCGGTATGATGCTTGCAGACAATGCAGAGCTTATTGCTGTTATGGAAATCAATATGGAGCTTGCTGAGAAGATCCGCGCTAAGTACAATGCAAAGCGTGCATACGACAATGTTGATGCACTTTTAGCTGATCCGGAAATCGACGCGGTTTATATCGCTTCTCCGGTTAACTACCACAAGGATCAGGCTATCGCTGCTGCTCGTGCTAAGAAGCACATCTTAATCGAAAAGCCCATCTGTATGACGGTTGAGGACGGCGAAGAGGTCGTTCGCATCTGTAAGGAAGAGGGCGTTTTAATCGCTACCGGTCTTATGATGCGCTATCATGCATATCATCAGGTAATGAAACAGTTCGTTGAAGAGGGTAAACTCGGTCAGCTTACCTCTATCCGCGGTCAGTTCACCTGCTGGTATCCGGATATTCCGGGTGCATGGCGTCAGAAGAAAAGCGAGTCCGGCGGCGGTGCTCTTGTTGACCTTGGCGTTCACGCTATCGACTTAATTCAGTATATCGCAGGCTCTAAGGCAAAGGTTGTTGCCGGTATGAGCGATACAAAGGTGTTCAACTACGAGGTTGATGACCAGGCTTCCACCCTTATGGAGCTTGAGAACGGCGCATACGCTTATGTTGATGTTAACTTCAACATTCCGGATGCTGCTGCTATCTGCCGTCTTGAGTTCTACGGCACTCGCGGCAGTATGAGAGCAGAGGGTACTCTTTCTCAGGTAGAGGGCGGAACACTTACTGTTCTCTTAAGCGATGAGTCCGGTTACGATGCACAGCAGAACCGCAACGATGTTGAGCCGGTTGAGGTCAATGTTGAGTTTGGTAATATGTACACCAAAGAGATCGAATCCTTCGGTCGCTCCATCCTTGACGGTCAGGAAATCCAGGTTCCGGCAGAGGATGCAATTCAGGTTCAGAAGGTTATGTATGCTGCATACGAATCCGCTGAAAAGAAGCAGTTTATCAACCTGTAAAACACAAAATTTAACCTATTCCCACATTACGAACAGCAGTTCGTAATGTGGGAACTTTTTTTGCCTTTTTTTGGAACAAAAGCCCAAAAAGCTTATAAAAAAACTGAAAAATAAGCAAAAAAAATTTTAAAAAACCCTTGCAATTTAATATGTAATGAATTATAATTAAAACTACGGTGGGGAAAGTTGGAGCGTGACAACATCGTGATAACACTTTTGTGGGGAAGGAGAGAGGTAAGTGAACGGTCAGTTTTTGCATACGGTAGATACCAAAGGCCGTTTGTTCATACCGGCGAAGCTTCGTGAGAAGCTTGGCTTTAATTTCGTGCTCACAAAAGGACTTGAGAATTCACTCGCCATCTACCCAGAGGAGGAGTGGAAGAAGTTTTCGGAAAAGATAATGTCCATTCCAACTATGCAGTCGCTTACTCTTCGCCGTTTCTTTATGGCTCCCGCACAGGATTGCACCGCTGATGTACAGGGGCGTGTTCTTATTCCGCAGTTATTGCGCGAATACGCGGGAATCGATAAAAATGTATTTGTTATCGGTATGGGCAACCACATCCAGATATGGGATGTTGACAAGTGGAAGGGTGTTGATCCCTCGTCCGACGATGCTGCTGCAATTTTGGTTGAGCAGGGTATGTAATTATGGATATGACACACAATCCGGTGCTGCTTTACGAATGTATAGAGGCGCTTGATATAAAACCCGACGGCGTTTATGTTGACGGTACTTTAGGCCGTGCAGGCCATTCCGGTGAGATCGTAAAGCGACTTGCCACAGGCAGACTGATTGCCATTGACCGTGATCAGGTAGCAATTGACGCGGCTGAAAAAAAGCTTGCGGCATTTGGTGAGAAGGTTTGCTTTGTACACAACGATTTCAGAAATTTAAAGCAGATACTCGGTCAGCTTGGCATTGAGAAGATAGACGGAATTTTACTTGACCTTGGCGTGTCGTCCCCTCAGCTTGACGATGCATCCCGCGGCTTTTCCTATATGGCGGATGCCCCACTTGATATGCGAATGGACAGATCGGCAAACCTTAGTGCCTATGATGTAATTAACGGATACGACGAGGCGAGCTTGCGCAGAATTTTCTTTGAATACGGCGAGGAGCGGTATTCAAACAAAATAGCGGCGAATATATGTAAGGCGCGTGAAGTAAAGCCGATTGAAACCACTCTCGAGCTTGTTGATATAATCCGCGCATCTATGCCGGCTGCTGCACTCAGGGAAAAACAGCATCCTGCAAAAAGATGCTTCCAGGCAATAAGAATTGCGGTAAATGACGAGCTTGGTGCTCTTTCCCAGGTACTGGAGGACGCTATCGATCACCTGTCGCCCGAGGGAAGAATTGCAATAATCACTTTCCATTCGCTGGAGGACAGAATAGTTAAAAAAAGCTTTAACGAGCAGGTTAATCCCTGCATATGCCCGCCGAATTTTCCGGTATGCGCTTGCGGCAGGGTACCGAAATTAAAACTTGTAAGCAGAAAGCCGATATTACCGACGGCTGATGAAGTTGAAAACAATCCACGCGCTCGAAGCGCTAAGCTCCGTGTGGCGGAAAGAATTTAAATATATGGGGAGGCATCTCGGATGCAGAAGACATTAACCTTAGATTCAACATACGACTTTTCCCGTTTTGATACCCGTATGGAAAAGGAGACAAAGACAGAAACCAAAGCAAAAGCTGATGTAAAGGCGGAAAAGACACCTAATCAGAAGGCAAAACCGATTGTGTCCGGTTTCGCTCTTGTTTCCTGGGCGCTTTGCATGGTGCTTCTTGTGGGTATTCTTTACAGTTATATGGTGCTTACCGAGACCGCTGACCGCGCAAGCGTGCTCCAGAGCCAGCTTGACGCAATGCGCGAGGAGACCCAGATGTTAGAGATCAAAAAAGAGCAGAAGTACGGCTCACAGCAGCTTCAGGAGATCGCTGTAAATCAGCTTGGTATGCAGAAGATCCAGAAATCACAGATTACATATGTAAATACAAATACCGGTGACTATACCGAGGTAGCACAGACAAAGACTATGAAGACAAACGAGTCCACCATTCTTGCAGGCCTTGCAAGAGGTTTTAACGCGTTTATAGAATATATCAATTAGAAGAGTCATATACTGGCTACGGATTATAAGAAAAAATATCGGGGTAAGTAATGTATTTGCGGAAACAAGCCTTTCCTGCTTGGCATTTCTTGCCCCGAGTGCACTTTAACGGGAGGAATTATCTTGACAAATAATCGCCCAAACAGTTCAATGGCTAAGCGCATCATATTTATGATGTGCATTTTTGGCTTTATTGCAGTTCTTGTTGTTAGTAAGCTTGTGAATGTTCAGCTGATAAATGGCGAGTCCTATCAGGCAAAGGCCGCGGACCAGCAGACCCGCGATACCATCATCACCCCCAAAAGAGGCGTGATTTACGACAGAAATATGAAGGAGCTTGCAATAAGCGCGACGGTGGAAACCGTATATATTGCGCCGGTAGAGCTTGCAGATGAGGAAGGCAAGGATCGCTCCGAGGACAGAAAAAAGGTAGCGCGCACATTGTCCGAGATATTAGAGCTTGACTATGAGACTGTTCTTGCAAAAACCGAAAAATCAAAAAGCTATTACCAGGTAATCAAGAAGAAAATCAACGAAGAGAAGGCAACGGCGATCCGAACTGCGATAAAGGAGGATAAGCTCAAAGGCATTCACTTTGTAGAAGACACAAAGAGATATTATCCCTTTGCAAACTTCGCATCGCACATAATCGGCTTCTGCGGCGATGAGAACACCGGTCTTGCCGGCATTGAAGCAATGTATGAGTCCACATTGAAGGGACTTCCCGGTCGTATAATTGCGGCTAAAAATGCCCGCGGTACCGCTATGCCCTTTAACTATGAGGAATATCACGATGCTGAAAACGGCAACAGTATAGTTCTCACCATCGACGAAACCGTACAGCAGATATTGGAAAAGCACCTTGAAACCGCGGTCATCGATGGCCAGATCCTGCAGCGCGGTGCAGGCATCGTAATGGATGTAAAAACCGGTGAGATTCTTGCTATGGCAACAATGGGCGACTTTGATTTAAACGAGCCGTTTGTGCTGGATGAATCCGAACAGGCGGAAATAGACGAGCTTCCTGCAGATGAGCGGTCACAGGCAAGAAACAAAGCCTTGAACGCTTCCTGGCGAAACAAGATCATCTCCGACTCCTACGAGCCGGGTTCTGTCTTTAAGATTTTAACCATCGCAATGGGTCTTGAAGAGGGCGTTGTAGGCCCAAATTCAAGCTTTAACTGTACCGGTGCGACCCGTGTTGCGGATAGAAATATCCACTGCTGGAAGCGCGAGGGTCACGGCGTTATAAATCTATCCCAGGCTCTTGAAAAGTCCTGCAACTGCGCTCTTATGGAAATCGGCGCAAGAGTAGGTAACAGAAAATTCTACAATTATTTTGAAGCCTTCGGACTTCTTGAGAAAACCGGTATCGATCTTCCGGGTGAGGCAAACGGCTATTTCTTCAGCGAAGATATGTTTGTCGATAAAGGTAATAAGGTCTCTCTCGCGGTTGCATCCTTCGGTCAGACCTTTAAGGTCACCCCCATTCAGGTTATGGCGGCGGTCAGTGCGGTAGTAAACGGCGGAAAGCTTGTTAAGCCCCATGTTGTAAAGGAAATTGTGGATGAGAACAATGTAACCATCAAGAAGTACGACACCGAAGTGGTGCGTCAGGTCATTTCTGAGTCCACCTCAAAGTTCCTTTGCGAGTCACTGGAAAAGGTTGTGGCGGAGGGTACCGGTAAGAATGCATATGTCAAAGGCTACCGTATCGGCGGCAAGACCGGTACCAGTGAGAAGATCGACGAGTATGTAGAGGGCGAGAAGGAAAAGTATATCGCCTCCTTTATGGGCGTCGCGCCTATGGACGATCCACAGTATGCGTGCCTTATCATTCTTGACGACCCAAACGGCACATATTATGAGGGCAGTCAGCTTGCCGCACCGGTTGCGGGCAAGGTGTTCTCTGAAATGCTGCCCTATATGGGTCTCAACCCGGTCTATAAGGCAGAGGAAATGGTAGGCCGCGATATAGTAATGCCGCAGCTTGTCGGATATCCCTCGGGTGATGCAAAAAATATGCTAAAGCAGAATTCATATAAGGAATTAACCGTAAAAACCGTGGGCGAGGGCGATACCATTACCGGTCAGATACCCGCGGGCGGCAGCGTGATTCCGAACAATGCTCAGGTAATCCTATACTGTGGCGAGCCGGCACCTACGGACAAGGTGCAGATGCCCAATGTAAAGGGACTGACCATGACCGAGGCAAACCGTGAAATAACAAATGCAGGTCTTATTATGAAGCCTCAGGGCGCGGTTAATCGCGCATCCTCCACCGCAACCGCAAGCGGACAGCAATATGCCCCGGGAACACAGCTTGACCGCGGAACGGTTGTAACTGTAGATTTCTATGCTACAGCGGAGGTTTCGGAGGTAGGATAGAAAGGGGAGTAGCATAATGCTTTTGCGTGATGTTTTAAAGGGAATAGAGATTTTATCCGCAAATTGTGATATGGATATAGAGATATCCTCTGTTTGTCACGATTCACGAACTGCACAGGCGGGTGCGCTGTTTGTTGCCATCCCCGGCTTTAAGACCGACGGAAACCACTTTGTGCCTATGGCACTGCAAAGCGGCGCTGTGGCGGTCATTACCGAAACTCCGAGTGATGACTTTCCCTATATACAGGTGGAAAACGCCCGCAGGAGCCTTGCGGTGGTTGCGGCCAATTTCAACGGCAATCCTGCAAGTAAGCTCACTATGATCGGTGTCACCGGTACAAACGGAAAGACCACCACTACATATCTTTTAAAAGAAATTCTTGAAGATAGCGGCAAAAAGGTCGGCCTTATCGGTACAAACCAGAATATGATAGGCGACGAGACACTCTATACAGAGCGAACAACCCCCGATGGCAACGGACTTCAGTGCCTTCTTGCAGAAATGGTGGAAAAGGGCTGTAGCCATGTTGTTATGGAGGTTTCATCCCACTCGCTGGTCTTAGACCGGGTATACGGAATTGATTTCGAGGTGGGTATATTTACAAATTTAAGTCAGGATCATCTTGACTTCCACGGCACTATGGAAAACTATGCCGAGGCGAAGGCGTTGTTGTTTAACAACTGCAAATACGGCGTTGTGAACACAGACGATAAATATGCCAAAACGATGCTGAAAGGCGCTAATTGCCAATATACCACCTACGGCGTAAAAAATGATGCGGATATCGTAGCATCTGCACTTGAACTTGGCGAGAAGGGTGTAGCCTTTGACCTTAGTGCAAAGGATGAGCGTGGACATATAGAGCTTGGCATCCCGGGCGAATTTTCGGTTTATAACGGTCTTGCGGTTGTTTCGGCCGCAAAAATGCTCGGAATTTCATTTGAGACCTCCGCCAAGACCCTTGCACGAGCAAGCGGCGTTTGCGGACGCGCCGAGGTTGTACCCTGTGATACGGACTACACTGTTATGATAGATTACGCACATTCACCCGACGGTCTCGAAAACATACTGGATACCGTGAAGGGCTTTGCCCGCGGAAGGATTATTGTTGTTTTCGGCTGTGGCGGTGACCGTGATGCTACAAAGCGCCCGATAATGGGCGAGATCGCGTCGCGACTGGCGGATATCGTGGTTGTAACCTCGGATAATCCGAGAACTGAAGACCCTATGGCGATCATAAATCAGATCCTGCCCGGCGTTGACAGGGAAAAGGCTACGGTTTATGTTGAGGAGTCGCGGCCAAAGGCAATACACTATGCGCTCTCCATTGCGAGAGAAGGCGATGTGGTATTGCTTGCGGGCAAGGGCCACGAAACATACCAGGAGATAAACGGTGTGCGCCATCACTTGGATGAGCGCGAGGTAGTACAAGAATACTTCAATAAATAGAGGGAGCGCTTTTTGTGGAGCAGAGAACACTTGCACAGCTTGCCGCATATTTGAATATGGAAACCTCAGCCCCCGACACGGTCATCTGCGGAATAAAGCGAGATAATCGTCAGGTAGAAGCGGGAGATTTGTTTGTAGCCATTAAGGGTGGAAACTTTGACGGCAACGACTTTGCTATCTCTGCGGCAGATGCCGGTGCATCAGCAGCACTTTTATCGAAGGATATACAGCTGAGAATTCCCACCCTTGTGGTTGAGGATACGGTAGCAGCACTTCAAAAAATTGCAGAATGCTATCGCAAGGAATTTGATATCCCGGTTGTGGGCGTCACCGGTAGTGTGGGCAAAACTACAACAAAGGAAATGATAGCAAGTGTGCTCTCACAAAAATACAATACACTTAAAACCCAAGGCAATTTAAATAACGAAATCGGCTTGCCTTTTACCGTGCTTGAGTTAAATTCAAGCCATCAGGCGGCGGTAATCGAGATGGGTATGAACCATTTTGGCGAAATTTCCCGCCTTACAAGGGTTGCGCAACCGAACATCGCGGTTATAAGCACAATTGGCGAGTCACATATTGAGTTTTTAGGCTCAAAAGAGGGTATTCTCCGCGCAAAGCTTGAGATTTTAGAGGGCCTCAAGAAGGATGGTGTGGTTGTTCTAAACGGCGACGATCCGCTTCTCTGGGGACTGAAGGGGACACTCTCCTTCAAAACCGTTTATTACGGTATTAAAAACGCAGAGTGCGATATTTTTGGCATTGAAAAGAGCAGCAGTCTTTCCCAAATCATCTTTAAAGTAAGGGAAATCCCAAACTGCGAATTTAAAATAAATGTGGGCGGCAGTCATAACCTGCAAAATGCTCTTGCATCTATTGCCGTAGGCCGTGAGTTGGGACTCAGCACAGATGAGATGGCGGCAGGACTTGATGCCTTTGAAAATACCGGTATGCGCCAGAAGATAACCGAAAAAGACGGCGTTACCATAATAAACGACTGTTATAATGCAAACCCCGACTCAATGCGAGCATCTCTCACGCTTTTATCCCGCAGTACGGGACGAAAGATCGCGGTTTTGGCGGATATGCTGGAGCTTGGCGCGGTGGCAGAGGATGCCCACTTTAAAATCGGCGCATATGCCGCAAAGTGTGCGGATGTGATTTTTGCGACCGGTGATATGCGCGAGGTGGTTAAAAAAGGTGCAAGCGGCGCTGAGGTGCACACCTTTGACGGCGCAGAAACACTTGCTAATGCGCTTAGCGGAATACTCAAAAGCGGTGACACAGTGCTTGTTAAAGCAAGTCGCGGTATGCATTTGGAACGCGTTGTTGAGGCGTTGCTTAAGGCTTAACAAACAGGAGGGAAAACAATATGTGGCAGTATATTTTATCGGCAGTTATTGCATTTTCACTTACAGCACTTGCGGGAAAAATATTTATTCCCCTTTTGGTTAAACTAAAATTTGGACAGAGCATTCTGGAGATCGGTCCTAACTGGCATATGTCAAAGCAAGGCACTCCCACAATGGGCGGCATTATATTTGTTCTTCCCATCGCGATAACCATTCTTATTGTGGGAATTCCCCAGATGTTAGCGGGCAATTTCAAGCATCTTTTGGTGTTCGCTTTTGCGCTCGCCTTTGGCGTTATTGGCTTTATTGACGACTATGCAAAAATCACGAAGAAGCAGAACAAGGGACTTTCCGCTCTGCAGAAGCTGCTCCTGCAGATAGCAGCATCCGCGGCGTTTTTATCGGCACTCAGATTTATGGGCGATTTCAGCTCCGAGCTTTATATCCCCTTTATTGACACTGTTGTTGAAATCCCGTGGCTTATCTATCTTATTTTTATGATTTTCGTTGCGGTGGCTATGGTAAACGCGGTCAATTTAACCGATGGAATAGATGGTCTTGCAAGTTGTGTTACCGTTCCCGTAATGATGTTTTTCGTAATTATTTCAATGGTATTTACCGCGCCCGCTTTAGGCGTTCTTTCATCTGCGGTGATGGCGGCGCTGTTCGGATTTTTAATTTACAACTTCAACCCCGCCCGCGTATTTATGGGCGATACCGGCTCTCTGTTTTTGGGCGGTATGGTTTGCGGTCTTGCTTTTGCATTTAATATTCCGCTTATTTTAATTCCCGTTGGAATTATTTACATAGTAGAGACGGTTTCCGTTATACTGCAGGTATCATATTTCAAACTTACACACGGCAAGCGCCTTTTCAAAATGGCTCCCATTCACCATCATTTTGAAATGAAGGGCTGGAGCGAGAAAAAGCTTTGCTTCGTGTTCACACTTGTCACATTTATCGGTTGCATTGTTGCATACATCGGACTTTTTACAAAATACATTTTCTGATTTTTTTCTTGGGGGTTTAAGTAATGGCTAAAAAGAAAACCAAAGCCAAAAAAACCGCATCAGGTACTATAGATTATCCGTTTCTGATAATCACTTTAATCATTCTCAGCATAGGACTTTTAATGGTCTTCTCTGCAAGCTATGCCAGCGCATATTACGAGGGCTTGGCGAGTACATACTACTTCCGCCGTCAGGCACTTTTTGCCGTGTTCGGCCTTGGCTTGGCATTCATTGTGGTTAAAATAGGATACAGAAAACTCCTTAACTGGTCTTGGCTTGCTATCCTGGGCAGTATCGTACTCTTAGTATTGGTTCTTGCAGTAGGTGTCGGCCTATACGGTGAGAAACGCTGGATATATATCGGCTTTAACTTCCAGCCATCGGAGGTGGCGAAAACCTCGATAATTCTGTTTTTTGCATTCTTGTCCACCAAATATGCCGATAAAATAAAGACATTTAAATACGGCGTTTTGCCATTTGCCCTTGTACTGGGTATCATATGTGTTCTTATGGTATTAGAGCCTCATTATTCGGGTGCTATCATTATCGCTGCAATCGGCGGCGTTATGATGCTTATCGGCGGCTGCAGTCTTAAATGGGTAGCCGGCGCAGGCGTTCTTGCGGCGAGTGCCATTGCGGTTAAAATTGCTCGTGAGCCTTATGCCCTGAAGCGTATCTTAACCGCGTTTGACCCTGCGGCAGATGCGCAGGGCGCAGGTTATCAGACCCTTCAAGCGCTTTATGCTATCGGCGCGGGCGGACTTTTCGGTCTGGGTTTCGGCAACAGCCGACAGAAGTATTTATATCTGCCTGAGCCGCACAATGACTTTATTTTCGCTATCGTATGCGAGGAGCTTGGCTTTATCGGCGCAATGATCGTAATCGTGCTCTTTGCTATGCTTATTATTCGCGGCTTCCAGATCGCAATGCGCGCTCCCGATAAGGCGGGCGCTATGGTGGTAGTGGGTGTAACCACACATCTTGCATTGCAGATAGTGCTTAATTTAGCGGTTGTTACCGGCGTGTTCCCGGTAACCGGTGTGTCGTTACCGCTGTTCAGCTATGGCGGCACTGCGCTTGTTATGCAGCTTATTGAAATAGGATTAGTACTTTCGGTGTCAAAGGAAATCAAAGCACCGAAGGCAGGGTGATTTTATGAAGGTTCTTTTTACCTGCGGCGGTACCGGCGGTCACATTAATCCGGCACTGGCTGTGGCAAAAATGGTTAAAGAAAGACGACCGGAAAGTGAAATCCTCTTTGTGGGCGCAAGTCGCGGTATGGAATCGCGACTTGTCCCGGCTGAGGGATTCAACCTTGAGACCATTGATATCGAGGGTATGAGCCGCAAGCTTACACCAAAGGGAATTTTAAACAATATCCGCGTTGCGGGTAAGGTCATATCCTCGCGGGTGAAGGCAAAGAGAATACTCAGAGAATTTAAGCCCGATGTGGTTGTAGGTACCGGAGGATATGCTTGCTATCCGGTGCTGAATTGCGCCGCTCGCCTTAAAATACCCACAATTATTCACGAGTCAAACGCATACCCCGGTCTTGTTACCCGAACATTGGGCGCGCGTCTTTCGCGCGTGCTTATTAATTTCGATGCTACCCGTGATTATTTGAAGTACGATCATAATGTAAAGACCATAGGTATGCCCGTACGGCAGGATATGCTGTATAAGGATAAAAAGGAAGCGAGAGAAGAACTTGGAATAGATGCACGCCCGCTTGTTGTTAGCTTTTTCGGATCTCTCGGTGCCCGTGAGATGAACAAGGAAGTCGTGCGATTTATAAAGCTTGAGTGTGAAGAGGACTTGTTTAATCACATTCACGCTATGGGAAAATTCGGCAGCACCTGGATGCCGCAGATGTTAGAGGAAAGCGGTGTGGATATTTCCGCTCACGGTAATGTAGAGCTTCGCGAGTATATACACGATATGCCCCGTGTTATGGCGGCGGCGGATCTGGTCATATGCCGCGGCGGTGCTTCTACTGTAAGTGAGATTGCGGCGGTGGGTAAGCCGGCGATAATCATCCCGTCACCCAACGTGGCGGAGAATCATCAGGAGAAAAATGCCGCTGTACTCGAAAGTGCAGGCGGTGCTGTTATGCTCCGCGAGTCCGAGGTTACGGCGGAAATACTGTACAGTAAAACAAAAGAACTTTTGAGTGATAAAGAGAAGCTTTCAAAGATGTCAAAAAATCTGTCTAAGGTTGCCATATTAGACGGATGCGAGAGAATTTATAAAGAAATAATAGAGCTGGCAAGGTAAAACACGGAAAATGCCGTGTGCGCATAGAATGGCGTACGAGACAAAACGGCAGGGGGAAATTTAATATGAGCGTGCTTAAGATAAACGGTGGTGCCAGGCTGGATGGTAGAATTTCCGTACACGGCGCTAAAAACAGTGTGCTGCCGATTATTGCAGCAACTATAATTCATCCGGGTGAGATGATAATACATAACTGTCCCGAGCTTAGCGATGTAAAGATCGCGCTTGATATTCTAAAATCTTTAGGTGCTAAGGTTAAAAGGGAAAAGGACACGGTAATCATAGATGCAAGTGGTATAAATTGCTGTAATATAGAAGATAGTCTGATGCGCGAGATGCGCGCTTCGGTCGTGTTTTTAGGCGGTATTCTTGCTCGTTGCGGCCACGCTTCGATAAGATATCCCGGCGGCTGTGCTATAGGTTCGCGCCCAATTGATCTGCATCTTTCCGCTTTGAGGAAGTTGGGTGTTGAAATTAATGATTGCGGAGGCGAAATAATCTGCGATGCCCAAAACTTGCGCGGCTGTGATATAAATCTGTCATTTCCATCGGTGGGCGCTACCGAAAACATAATGATTGCCGCTGTGCGAGCAAAGGGCAAGACCCGAATTTTTAACGCTGCAAGGGAACCCGAGATAGAGGACCTTCAGAATTTTCTCTGCGCGATCGGTGCGAAGGTCAGCGGCGCAGGGAGCAGTATTATCGAAATTGAGGGTGTCGAGGAAACACATAATGCCGAGCATTGGGTTATTCCCGACAGAATTGCTGCCGCAACTTATTTGTCCGCAGTGGCGATTGCCGGTGGCGATGTTTTGATCGAAAATGTTATACACGATCATATAGAAGAAATTTGCACACGACTGGGCGAGTGCGGTTGTCTTCTCCAGACCGGGGATAACTATATAAGAATAATTCGCAACGGCCCGTTATATCCCATGAGCACGATCAGAACCATGCCCCACCCGGGCTTTCCCACAGATGCTCAGGCACCGTTTATGGCGCTTGCCACACAGTGTGACGGAACTACCATATTTGTGGAAAATATATTCGAAAACCGCTTTACTCATGTGCCCGAGCTTATGCGAATGGGCGCGGATATAAGGGTAGAGGGCAAGGTAGCAATGGTAAACGGCGGAAAATATTTAACCGGTGCCCCGGTTAAGGCATATGACCTGCGCGGCGGAGCGGCAATGATTGTGGCAGCGCTCGCGGCACAGGGTGAGACCGTGATATCAAATCTTTGTTATATAGACAGAGGATACGAAAATATAGAAGGATGTCTTGCTAAAATAGGCGCACAAATAGTAAGGGAAGTGTAAGAATGGCTAAACAAAAGAGATCATATACCCGCCGCCGCAGAAAAAGACGCGGCGCGCGCATCTTTTGGACACTGTTTACATTTTTAATAGTTGCCGGCGCGATAATTGCATCGCTCACGGTTTTCCTTAAGGTAGGAAGCATCGAGGTCTCCGGCAATACATACTATACTTCCGAGCAGCTTATCGAAAGCTCGGGCATAAAGGTGGGCGACAACCTTTTTGGTGTAAATAAATTTGAAGCGATCGAGCAAATACAGAGTGATTTCCCGTATCTCGAAACGATAAAAATCACCCGCCGTCTGCCGGATACCTTCCTTTTTGAGGTAACCGAGCGCAAGCCTTGCGGTTATATCGAAACCGCTGACTGCCGCTGGATAGTGGATGCCAAGGGTTATCTTCTGGAGCGTGTAGAGGGCGAGGGAATACTGGAGGGCGCTTGGATAAAAGCCGAGGAAGAGCTTGTGACACCTTTTGCGGGCGGCGAGATAAACTGGGAGACACCGGGCAAAAAGGACGCTCTTGTTTCCGTGATGGGGAAACTTAGCGAACATCAACTTTTAGATAAGGTGACACAAGTGGATGTCAGCACGGTTTATTCCCTGCAATTTACATATGAGGACAGACTTACCGTTATTCTGGGTACAAATGAAGAGCTTACCAAAAAGCTTGATATGTTTGCGGTTGTTCTTCCGCAGCTTGCACCGACAGATCGTGGCAGGCTCAATTTATCCAACTTAGGAGAGGCGCGCTTTACGCCTGAAAGGGTTGTTTACGATGAAAAATAAAAGCGCAAAAATAACGATTTTTTTGGTTTGTATGCTGCTCGGATTTCTTCTTGCATTGCAGTTTAAAAGCGTGCGCATACACGAGCAGGAAAATTCGGTACCTACCAGAACCGAGGAGCTTACACAGCTCTTGATTGATGAGCAGGAGCGCAACGCGGCACTTAATCTGCAATTGGATCAATATAAAGCGGAAAACGAGCAGTTCCGCAAGGAAATGCAGGAAAGCGGTGGCGAGGCCACGGTATTGGGTGAAAAATTAAACCGTGCCGAGATTTTATCCGGTCAGCGCGCGGTATACGGCCCGGGAATTACGGTTACGCTCTCTGACAGCGTCAGCGCAAACACCGGCGTCGATGAAAACGCCTTTGTGGTACACGATACCGACCTGCTCCGCGTAATAAATGAGCTTCGTGCTGCAGGTGCCGAGGCGATAAGCTTAAATGGCGAGCGAATTCTCGCAACCTCGGAAATCCGTTGTGCCGGCCCGGTGGTAAGCATAAATAACAGAAAATACAATATTCCCTTTGTTATTTCCGCGATAGGTGACCCGGATGTGATGGAGGCCGCTCTCAAAATGAGAGGCGGTATAGTTGACGAGCTGCTTACCTTTGAAATTCATGTTGAGATCGCAAAAAGTGATAATATTGTAATAGATGCACTTCGTTACGATGTTACCTTCAGATATGCAAAACCGGTTGAGGAGGAATAGAGAATGTATGTTTTGATCGGACTTGCCATTGGCGCAATTCTCGCACTTCTCTTGCCGGTGACGATCCCGGCGGCGTATTCTCAATATGTAGCAATCGCGCTATTGGGTGCGCTGGACTCCGCATTTGGCGGAATTGATGCAATGCTCCGCGGTCGCTTTAAACTTAAAATATTTTTGTCGGGATTTTTCGGGAACGCCATAATTGCCTGGGGTATGACCTTCATTGGCGACCGACTTGATTTGAACCTGTTTTTACCTGCTGCAGTAGTGTTTGGTACAAGAATATTTCAAAATTTTGCAGATATGCGAAGATATCTCTTGACCTTTCGGCAAAAAAAAGATAAAATAGAGGGTAAGAATACGGAAAAGGATTCGGAAGTTTAAATATAGGAGGAATTTTTTATGGCATTCGAACTCGATGCAGATCGCGATATTGTTGTTGCTATCAAGGTTATCGGTGCAGGTGGCGGCGGTAGTAACGCTGTTAATCGTATGATCAATTCAAATGTGCGCGGTGTAGAATTTATTGCCGCTAACACAGACAAGCAGGCACTCCGCAATTCCAGCGCTACATACAAGATCCAGCTTGGTGAGAAGTTAACCAAGGGTCTTGGTGCAGGTTCTGACCCCGAGATCGGCCGTCAGGCTGCTGACGAGAGCCGCGACCAGATCAGAAAAGTTTTAGAGAATACCGATATGGTATTTGTTACCGCGGGTATGGGCGGTGGTACCGGTACAGGTGCGGCTCCCATTATTGCTGATCTCGCTCGTGAGATGGGCATTCTTACCGTTGGCGTTGTTACCAAACCCTTCAAGTTTGAGGGCGTTGTCCGTAAGCGCCAGGCTGATGAGGGTATTGCAGCTCTTCGCGAGAAGGTTGACTCCCTTATCGTTATCCCCAACGATCGTTTAAGCTGCGTTTCCGAGCAGAAGATCACCTTTATGAACGCTTTTGAAATTGCAGACGATGTACTTAAGCAGGCTATCCAGAGCATTTCCGATCTTATCAGCGCTCAGGGCTTCATTAACCTTGACTTTGCCGATGTAAGCAAGATTATGCGCGGTGCAGGCTATGCTCATATGGGTATCGGTCGTGCAAGTGGCAAGGACAAGGCTTCCGAGGCTGCTCGTATGGCTATCCACAGCCCGCTCTTAGAGTCTTCCATCGACGGTGCAAAGGGCGTTATCATACATGTTGCAGGCTCAATTGACCTCGGCCTTGACGAAATCGAGACCGCGGCTGAGATGGTTCGTGCAGCTGCTCATCCGGAGGCTAACATTATCTTCGGTGCGGCACTTGATAACACTATGGAGGATGAGATCCGCGTTACTGTTATTGCTACCGGCTTTGAAGGTGGCGATACTGTCAACACTCAGGAGAAGGCAAAAAAGGAAGTTTCCGCCGCTTTTGAGGAAATTCTCAGTGCCGCTAAGGGTGAAGAGAAGAAGGACGACGAAGAAGATCCCTATGAGGGCATCTTAAAAATCTTCCAGAGCAGAAAGTAAAAAAATAAAAGCACACCGCGGAGCGGTGTGCTTTTTTTTAATTTATCGTTACATATTGTGAGCTTACATATCCGGTAGTACCGTCGTAATTCACTGTGTACCAGCCGTCGGCACTTCCTAAAATATCAAGCTGTGTGCCATTAGGTACGGTACGGAGTACCGCGGAATTTGTGTTGGGTCGCGCTCTGATGTTAAGTGCGGTGGCATTTACCGTGCCAACACGCGCCGCTTCCGGTACCACGAAGGGAATATCAAAGAAATCAGTCAGCGAAAGGGATATGTTTCGGGCAATATCCCGAAGATTGTTTTTTATCCACGCCGCGTCCTGCGGATTGTCGTGATAGGCAATCTCAAATAGCACCGAGGGCGCTCTCGTTCGCGATACCTCACCAAGTGTGGTGGTAGGGCGCGCGGATACCAATGAAGGGTCGGGATAAATCAGCTTAAAATTATTTGCAATAATCTCTGCCGCCCGCTGACCCTCAACGCTTGTTGGATAATAAAAGGCGATGGAGCCCCGAACCTGACCTTCATTGCCCGGGCCGGCGGCGTTGGAGTGAATTGCGAGGTGCAGGTCGTAATTTCCTGCATTTGACGCCCTGATCGAGGATGCGGCGGTCATATCCGGCGTGTTTCGGGTGTATGTAATACCACTGGCCTCTAAATAGGGGATCATATAATCTGCAATTAAATTTGCATACTGCTCTTCGGTGCCGCCGTTTACATATTGGTTAAATTCCTGTGTAGAGGGACTTAAGTATATGTTTGGCATATAACCTCTCCTTATTATATTATAATATATAATATGTAGGAAAGGCGAAAAGTGTTAACCTCGTGATTTGTAATCCAGATAGGTCTGAAGAATAAGGGTGGCGGCAACCGCGTCCACCGTGTCCTTGCGCTTCTTGCCGCGCACATTGTGCTGGTTTAAAATTTGATGCGCGGATACCGTGGTACTGCGCTCGTCCCATAAAATTACCGGCAGGGAGGTGCGCTCCCGTAAAATTTCAGCTAATGCCTCGCTCTTTTCGCCGCGGATACCTACGGTGGCGTTCATATTTTTCGGATAGCCCAGAACAATCTCTGAGACGCCTCGCTCCTTAGCGTATGTCACAATGGCATCAACCACCCGCTCTAAGTTGCGCTCGTGGAGGGTGAATGCTTCACCTACAAGAAAACCGGTTATATCGGAAAAGGCAAGCCCAACCCGGGCATCGCCGTAATCTATACCCATAATTCGTGCCATAAGAAAACCTCCTTACGAGGCTATTCTATCATAAAAAAATAAAAGTTGCAAAAAAATTAAAAAAATACTTGACCCGGTGGAAAAGTTATGCTATATTAGATAGTACCTGTGAGGGGTCTTTTTTTTGTGCGCTCATTTTTGGGCCGACTCCTTATGCGGAAAAACACTTATCCGCGCGGGAATACCCGTCAGGGAGGCTATAATCTTAGGAGGTGCCGTTAGAATGAGAGTTAAGATCACTTTAGTTTGCCAGGAGTGCAAGCAGCGCAACTATGATACGGTTAAGAACAAGAAAAATGATCCTGACCGTCTCGAGATGAATAAGTATTGTCGTTTCTGCCGTAAGCATACCCTTCATAAAGAAACGAAGTAAGCTACTTATTAAGAGAAAGGGTGTGCAAAACAATGTCTGAAAAGAAACGCTCACGAGATGCGGGCAAATGGTTCCGCGAAATGAAGAGCGAGCTTAAGAAAATTGTATGGCCGACACTGCCCCAGGTTGTAAAGAATACCGGTATCGTTATGGCGATGGTAATTGTTGTAGCTGTATTCATCGGTATCATTGATTTAGGGCTTACTGCAGGCGTTGCGGCTCTCTTAACATTGTAAGGTTGGGAGTTTTGCTTTATGGCTGAAAACGCAAAATGGTATGTCGTTCACACATACGCGGGCTACGAAAACAAAGTAGCCAGCACAATTGAAAAAACCGTCGAGAACAGAAAACTGCATGACCTTATCCACGCCACCTATATCCCTATGGAAACCGTGGTTGAAATCAAGGATGGTGAGCGCCGCGAGGTCGAGCGTATGATTTTCCCCAGCTATGTTCTCGTAAAAATGGTTATGACCGATGAAAGCTGGTATGTAATCCGCAATACTCGCGGTGTTACCGGATTTGTTGGTCCCGAAAGCAAGCCTGTACCGCTTACCGAGGAAGAGCTTAACGCTCTCGGCGTTGAAAAGCACGAGGTTACCGTTGACTATGCGGTTGGCGATAGTATTAAGATTATTGAAGGTGCTTTCGAAAATATCATCGGTAAAGTTGAGGAAATCGATATCGAAAACAGTAAGGTCAAGGTTACTGTGCTTATGTTTGGTCGCGAGACCACGGTTGATGTTGACCTTGCGGCTGTCGAACCAGTGGAAGAGTAAATTTTGTGTGTTGGCACAATAGTGCTTGCATAGATGTGCAACATTGCACGCGTGGGAGGGTGTCGAAAAGACATTCCGCCATTTACCACATTTTTAACAAGGAGGTGCTACTACAATGGCTCAAAAGGTTATTGGATATGTAAAACTGCAAATCCCCGCCGGTAAAGCGACTCCGGCACCGCCGGTAGGTCCGGCACTCGGTCAGCACGGTATCAATATCGTGCAGTTCACCAAGGAATTCAACGAGCGCACGAAGAACGACATCGGTCTTATCATCCCGGTAATCATCACCGTTTATGCAGACCGTTCGTTTACCTTCATTACCAAGACTCCGCCTGCATCCGTTCTTATCAAGAAGGCTTGCAAGATCGAGAGTGGTTCTGCTGTACCGAACAAGACCAAGGTTGCTAAGATCTCTAAAGAAGATGTTAAGAAGATCGCAGAGACCAAGATGGTTGACTTAAATGCTGCTACTATCGAGACAGCAATGAGCATGATTGCGGGTACCGCTCGCAGCATGGGTATCACAGTAGAAGAGTAATTTTATGTGAAGGCGGTATGACCGCCCAAGTGGGAGGGTGCAAAGCACCCGAAAAACCACCAGAAGGAGGAAAAACAGTGCGTAGAGGTAAAAAGTATGTCGAGAGCGCAAAGCTCATCGACCGTGCAAATCAATACGACACCGAAGAAGCATTAGATCTCGTTGTTAAGTCCGGTAAGGCTAAGTTCGATGAGACCGTTGAGCTTCATGTTAAATTAGGCGTTGACTCCCGCCACGCTGACCAGCAGGTTCGCGGTGCGGTAGTTCTGCCCCATGGTACAGGTAAGAAGGTTCGTGTTTGCGTATTTGCAAAGAACGATAAGGCAAAAGAGGCTGAGGAGGCTGGCGCTGATGTAGTTGGTGCTGAGGATCTCGTTGCTCGTATTCAGAGCGAGAACTTCTTTGACTTCGATGTTGTCGTTGCTACACCCGATATGATGGGTCTTGTTGGTCGTCTCGGTAAGGTTTTAGGTCCGAAGGGTCTTATGCCGAACCCGAAGGCTGGTACCGTTACACCTGATGTTGCTAAGGCTATTGCAGACCTTAAGGCAGGTAAGATCGAGTACCGTCTTGACAAAACCAACATCATTCACTGCCCGATCGGCAAGGTTTCCTTTGGCGTTGAGAAGCTTTCTGAGAACTTCAACACTCTTATGAACGCTATCATCAAGGCTAAGCCGGCTGCTGCTAAGGGTCAGTACATCCGCTCCTGTGTTGTTGCATCAACTATGGGTCCGGGCGTCAAGGTTAACTCTGCAAAGTTAATGGGTTAATTTATACTTGACAAAACTAACTATTTAGTTTATAATCTATTTTGCTTCTCTTAAGACAGTAGGTGTCGCGTAAGCGATATAATTTGAGGTAACTCAAGCCTACCGAGGAAATAGCGCTTATGTAATTTTATACATTTGTCTATTTTACCCCTGTGTCTTAAGTGATGCAGGGGTTTACTTTTTTTAACTACGGAGGTGAAATTTACTGTGCCAAACGCAAAGGTTTTAGAAGAAAAGAAGGCTATAGTCGCTGATCTTGCTGAAAAGATGAAAAATGCAAGCAGCGGTGTGTTAGTCGATTACAAGGGTATCAATGTTGAAGACGATACAAAGCTTCGTGCTGAGATGCGTAAGAACAATGTAGAGTACACCGTTATCAAGAACAACCTTATCCGCTTCGCTGCAAAGGAAGCTGGTTTTGACGCTCTTGATGAGGTACTCCATGGTACCACTGCTATTGCTATCAGTATGGATGACGCTGTTGCTCCGGCAAAGATCATCGCTGACTATGCAAAGAAGGATGAAAAGGTATTTAACATCAAGGCAGGTTTCGTTGAGGGTAGAGTTATCGGTGTTGACGAGGTTAAGCAGCTCGCTGCTACTCCCAGCCGCGAAGTTCTTCTCGCAAAGTTACTTGGCAGCTTGAAGGGCCCGATCACATCTTTCGCTATTGCGCTTAATGCTATCGTTGAAAAAGGCGAGCAGGAAACTGCATAATTTAAAAAACAAAAATTTTGATTGGAGGATTTTAAAATGTCTGAGAAAATTACTAACATTGTTGAAGAAATCAAGGCTATGTCCCTTCTCGAGGTTGCTGACCTCGTAAAGGCTATCGAGGAAGAGTTCGGCGTATCCGCTGCTGCTGTTGCAGTTGCTGCTCCGGCTGCTGGTGGCGATGCTCCGGCTGCTGCTGAGAAGAGTGAGTTCGATGTTGTTCTTGTTGACGCTGGCGCTGGCAAGATCAATGTTATCAAGGTTGTTCGTGAGCTTACCGGTCTTGGCCTTAAGGAAGCTAAGGAAGTTGTTGACAACGCACCGAAGGCTGTTAAGGAAGGCGTAAGCAAGGACGATGCTGAAGCTATGAAGGCTAAGCTTGAGGAAGCTGGCGCTAAGGTTGAGCTTAAGTAAGCTAAACCCCAAATTCATTTCCTATAGTTAATTAAAACACCGTTGCTGATGCAACGGTGTTTTTTTATCCCAACAATGCCAGAATAATTAGTGCCAGACCCGCAAGGAATGTCCAGACTTTGTTTGAAATTTTAAATTTATTTGCAAGTTTTTTGCCCAAATATCGCCCGCACTCCAGAAAAACAAGCTGGGATGCGCCGATAAGTAGTGGAAGATACCATTGCGTGAAGCCGGAAATACCAACGCCAATGCTTATCGCAATGGAATCCAGAGAAAGTGCCAGAGCGAGATAAACCGCTTCCCGCCCATCAATGCGGGAAGAGTCATCAAAGTCGCACAGTGTCGGGTCCTGCATAATCGAAACGGTAATTCCAAGGGGTTTTACCGAAAAAGTGTGCGCCTTGATTTGACGAGGTGCATCGTTTTTTAATGCTGACAGCAAAATCCAAAGCCCTAAGAAGAATAAAACACCATCTCCCAACGCCTTTCCGGACTCTATTGTGAGAAATCCACCTAAAAATCTGCCGAAAATCAGAGCCAAAAAGGAGCAAATAACAGAAAAAAGGGCAATAATCAGAAGGGCAAGCCGCGAAATATGTATTTTTCGCACCCCATAAGACAATCCTACACCAATTGAGTCTAAATTAACCGACAAAATGTATAATAAAACGGACATATACGCCCCACCTTTGCAGTTTTTCTCTTTATCCTATGCAGGGCAGGGGAGATAGGTGAAAAAGTCGGCACATTTCCATTATTATTTTAAAAATCCGTATATTTTACTTGTGTATTGAGGATGTTTTGTGGTAGAATATTTCTATACTGAGTAAAATTGTCTTTTTTACATCGGAGGATGATACAATGGATACAGTTTCAAGTAATTTTATTTACGAACAGGTGGATCGCGACCTGGCAGAAGGCAGATGCGACAGTACAATTCACACCCGCTTTCCGCCGGAGCCTAACGGCTACCTGCATATAGGAAGTGCAAAGGCTATCTGGATAAGTGCCGGTACTGCTAAAAAATACGGCGGTAAATTTAATCTCCGTTATGACGACACCAACCCGGTTAAGGAAGAGGACGAGTTTGTCCGCTCTATTGAAGAGGATCTTCGCTGGCTTGGCGCTATTCCTGACGGCGGAATTTTCTATGGCTCTGACTATTTTGAGAAGTGCTACGACTTCGCAGTAGAACTTATTAAAAAGGGCAAGGCCTTTGTTTGCGACCTCAGTGCAGACGAAATGCGCGAATACCGCGGCACACTTACCACTCCCGGCAAGAACAGCCCCTATCGCGACCGCTCCGTTGAGGAAAACTTAGACCTTTTCGCGCGTATGAGAAATGGTGAGTTCCCCGACGGTTCCCGCACACTTCGTGCAAAAATTGATATGGCATCTCCCAATATCAATATGCGCGACCCGGCAATTTATCGTATTCTTCATATGAATCACCATCGCCCGGGCGATAAGTGGTGCATTTACCCCCTTTATGACTATGCACACCCCATTCAGGACGCTCTTGAAGGCATTACACACTCACTTTGCTCTATCGAATTTGAGGATCACAGACCCCTTTACGATTGGGTAGTTCGTGAGCTTGGTTTTGAGATGCCTCCCCGTCAGATGGAGTTCTCCCGTCTTAATATGACCTACACGGTTATGAGTAAGCGTTACCTGCGCGCACTTGTTGAGGGCGGTCATGTTGACGGTTGGGACGACCCCCGTATGCCCACCCTTTCGGGCCTTCGCCGTCGTGGCTACACACCCGAGGCTATCCGTAATTTCTGTGACCGAATCGGTATTTCAAAGACCTACTCTGTTGTTGATTACGCATTTCTTGAGCATTGCATCCGCGAGGAGCTTAACTTAAAGGCTCAGCGCAAGATGGTTGTTCTTCGCCCCATTAAGCTTGTAATTGACAACTATCCCGAGGAGCAGGTTGAATATTTCGATGCTGAGAACAATCCTATGAATGAGGAGGGCGGAACTCATCCCGTACCCTTCTCAAAGGAGCTTTACATCGAAGCTGAGGACTTTATGATCGAGCCGATCAAGGGTTATCGCCGTTTATTTATCGGCAATGAGGTCCGCTTAAAATATGCTTATTATGTTACCTGCACCGGCTATAAGTGCGATGATGAGGGCAATGTAATTGAGGTTCACGCCGATTACGATCCCGAATCCCGCGGCGGTGGAACCGCTGATGGCCGTAAGGTTCGCGGTACTATCCATTGGGTGAGCGCAAAGCACGCGGTAGATGCTGAAGTAAGACTTTACGATAACCTCTTCAACACTCCGGATCCTTCCGATGTTCCTGAGGGCAAGACCTTTACCGACAATTTAAATCCTGCATCCCTTGAGATTATTGAGAATGCCAAGTGCGAGCCGGGAATGGAGAATGCAAAATTCCCCGAGTCATTCCAGTTCCTGCGTAACGGTTATTTCTGTGTTGATAATAAGTTATCCACCCCGGAAAAGCCGGTGTTCAACCGTACAGTATCACTTAAAGATTCCTTTGCTAAAGGCAAATAGAGGTGTAAATTATGATAGATTTTGCAAAAATGGAGGAGCGGATTCCGAAGGGTAAGGTAAGAACCCGTTTTGCACCCAGCCCTACCGGTTATATGCACATCGGTAACCTTCGCACCGCACTCTATACCTATATGATAACCAAGCACGAAGGCGGCGACTTTATCCTTCGTATTGAGGATACCGACCGCGAGCGCTATGTCGAGGGCGCTACCGATCTGATCTTCCGCACAATGCGCGACACAGGTCTTAATTATGACGAAGGCCCGGATGTTGGAGGCCCGGTCGGCCCCTACACACAGAGCGAGCGCGAGGGAATGTACCTTGATTATGCTAAACTTTTAATTGAGCGTGGTGCAGCTTACTACTGCTTCTGCGGTAAAGAAGACCACGGTGACAGTCCGTTTAAATACGACGGTCGTTGTTCACGCCTTTCCAAGGAAGAAATTGAGGCGAATCTTGCGGCGGGAAAACCCTATGTAATTCGTCAGAAGATGCCGAGAGAGGGTTCAACCACTTTCTCAGATGTTGTTTATGGCGACATCACGGTTGAAAACGCAGAGCTTGATGACCAGATTCTCATTAAGTCCGACGGTATGCCCACCTACAACTTTGCAAATGTTGTGGACGACCATTTAATGGGCATTACTCATGTCGTTCGTGGTGCTGAATACTTATCCAGCGCGCCTAAGTATAACCTTTTATATCAGGCGTTTGGCTGGGATGTTCCCACATATGTACATTGTGCACCGGTTATGAAAAATGCAACCGAGAAGCTCTCCAAGCGTAAGGGTGACCCCTCATATGAGGATCTTCTTGATATGGGATATCTCAAGGATGCGCTTATCAACTATGTGACCTTACTCGGCTGGAGTCCGGGTGGCGAGCGTGAGATCTTCACACTGAGTGAGCTTGTTGAGATTTTCGACATAAAGGGAATTTCCAAGTCACCTGCGATTTTCGACATTCAGAAGCTTGATTATATCAACGCTGAGTATATCAGAGCACTGACCGCTGATGAGTTCCACAAGATAGCAGAGCCGTATATTAGACAGACGGTTAAAAACCCGAACATTGATACCAAGCTTATCGCGCCGCTCCTGCAGCCCAGATGCGAGCGTTTAACCGATATTCCCGAGAAGGTAGACTTCTTTGACGAGTTACCCGAGTACGATACAGCGATGTATTGCCACAAGAAGATGAAAACCGATGAGGCGATATCCAAGGATATGCTTATTAAGTTAATTCCGTTGGTTGAGAGTATCTCCGACTGGACAGCCGAGGGTATACACGAGGCTCTGTTCGGATTTATTGCATCTCTTGAGGTTAAGAACGGTCTCGTTTTATGGCCGCTTCGTACCGCACTTTCCGGTAAGCAGACAACACCGGGTGGCGGCGTTGAGCTTCTCCACATTTTAGGTAAAGAGGAAAGCCTCCGCCGTATGAAAATCGGTATTGAGAAATTAAGCTAAATAAAAAAGGCTAAGCATTGCTTAGCCTTTTTTATTATCTTTAAAAACTTTAATAATCGTGTCGATACAGGTCTTTTCCTTAACCGATAAGCCTTTATAGCTCCTTAAAAGTGCTATTTCTGCGGGAGTGAGGGAAACATCGTCATTCTTTTCTTCCGTTCTGCCGACAAGGTAATCGACGGTAACATTAAAGTAGTCCGCAATACTAATAAGGGTTGTTATATCCGGCTCTACGCTGTGGTTTTCATACTTGTTGACCGATTGTTGACTAATGCCGATAGCAGATGCCAAAGCCTGCTGACTAACGCCTTGTTCGGTGCGTAATTTCTTAAGATTTTTAACCATTTATCCATCACCCATAATTATAATAACAATAAAAGATTGTTAAATAAAACACCTATAGTTAGTTATTGACAACAACCTTAGGTTGTTATATAATGAAGAAAATATGCAATGGAGGGTAAAGATAAATGAATAAAATCGTATGTGAAATGTGCGGAAGCGGCGAATTTATAAAGGATGGCGACTTTTTTGTGTGCCAGAGCTGTGGTATGAAGTACACAACCGAGGCGGCTAAGAAAATGATGATTGAGGGCACGGTTAATGTAACCGTTGACAAGAGTGCCGACCTTCAGAAATTCTATGAAATCGCTCGCCGTGCAAAGGCTGATAACAATAACGAGACCGCATATCAGTATTACAACATGATTCTTGCACAAGACCCCACAAGCTGGGAGGCATATTTCTACGCTACATATTTTAAGGCACTTGATTGTAAAATTGCAGGAATAAGCAATGCGGCAATTTCCATTACCAACAGCCTTGAAAGCGTTTTCAACCTTATAAATAAGACGGAAGAGGAAAAACTTTCCTGCATAAAGGAAGTTGTGGGGAAATGTACCGACGCGGTGGATCTCTTACATCTTAATGAGAAAAACCACTACGACGGAATTGACCAGTCCATAAAGGATCAGTACACGGCGGAGTATATTGCAACCGTGCGAAACATCATTAACATTTTATATGTGGCAGGCGACTGCATAGAAAAAACATTTACTGGCAACGAGATAAAAAAATATGCGGCTGACCTTTGGAAAATCGCAAACGAGAAATATAGCAATATGTCAGGTTCCGGCTCACAGAGTGGGGCTCTTCTTATTGACACTTATGCGATCAAGATAGGAAAGTATGATCTTGGCTACTTAAGAGAGCGTTGCAGATATGTCAAAGCATATACGGAAAACAACTATCAAGCCGGCGTTGGCTGTGCAATTCCTTTTGGCATTTTTGCAGGTTTGATTTTTGGAGGTTTCGTTTGGTTAGGTCTGTTTGCGGCAGAAGTTTCAATGTCTACTTGTTGGGGTTGGTCAATCGGTGTAGCGCTTGTAACCCTTTTAATTGCCGTAGGTAGCAAGATTTCTGAGGAGAAAGCAGACAAGAAAAAGTCAAATGCGAGAGCCGAATTGTTGGAAGCAACCATTAGGGAATACGAAAAGAAACAAAAATAAATAAAAAAACAGCGGTGCGTATGCACCGCTGTTTTTATGTATACTTTTTTGAAGTTTAATTGTATAATATAGATTAAAGGAGGGAGTTTTTATGGATAAGCTTAAAATAAAACCTACCGACGGTAAGGGTATGTATCTCCTTAAAACTATGATAACAAGATTTTTTGACCATAATGTATCCCGCGTGGGGGGACAACTTGCATTTTTTATGCTGCTATCGCTGTTCCCGTTTTTGGTATTTTTAAATGCGCTTATTGGCTCGCTGAACATTTCCGTCGATCAATTGGTTGCGCTTCTTGATCCGGTTTTCCCTGAGCAGATAGTGGGTCTTATAACAGGATATATTGAGCAGGTGTCCCAAAACAGAAGCATAACCCTTTTATCCATCGCGGTTATCGTTGTGATTTTCTCTGCATCCAAGGCGGTAAGATCTCTCGCTTTTTCCATAAACACAGCTTACGGAATATGTGAGACACGACACCCCATTCGAAATTTTTTCTATTCGATGCTCTATGTCATTGCGGCGGGAATAATTGTGGTAATGATTATTTTATTCGTTACATTAAGTGAAGAATTTCTCATTGAAATAATTAAAATCACGAATATTCCGCCTTTTATAATGACGATTTTGGGAGTGTGCCGTTGGGTCGCTCTTGTGGGGATTTTATTCTTTATCCTGGCTCTTGTATACAAGATAACACCGGATAAAAAGGTGAAACTGCGCCACACCTTCCCGGGAACGATGCTCGCTACCTTGGGAATGATCGCTCTTACCTACGGCTTTTCAATTTATGTAAATTATTTCGTTCAAAGCTCGGTTTTTAACGGAACGATCGGCGCGGTCATACTGCTTATGTTATGGGTATACTTCGCCGGCGTGATTATAATCTCGGGCGCTGAGCTTAATTCCGTAATTGAAGAAATGTCAGATAAGAGAAAGTAATTCCTCCGGCTTTTCAATCAAATGCTTTGCGCCAAAGGACTCAAGCTCTGCCTTTGACCTGAAGCCCCAGAGTGCGCCCACAGGTGTCATACCGGCGTTATTTCCGGTCTGCATATCCACGCCGGAATCGCCCAGAAAGAGGAAGGCTTCGGGCGCGATATCAAGCATCTTTGCGATTTCCAAAGCACCGTCGGGAGCGGGTTTTTTAGCCACATTGTCGCGCTGACCGAAAATCACATCAAAGGTGCCTGCAGGAAACAGGCCTTCTACCACCTTTTCGGTCATATCGTGAGGCTTGTTGGAGAGTACCGCGCACTTAATGCCGCGCGCTTTCAGTTCGCTTAATAAATTTAAAATTCCGTCGTAAGCCTCGGTTAAATAAAGCGGGTCAGCGGCGTAGATTTTGTCATACTCAGCTCTTACCATCTCGACCTCACCGGGAAAAGGCGGGATGGAATTTACAACATTTATAAGACCCGAAATCAGGTTGTTTGCACCGTTTCCGATTAGCATAGGGTATCTGTCTTCGCTGACCTTGCGGAAGCCGCAGGCGGCAAGTGCGGTATTGCCTACATAACAAAGTGTTGGTAGTGTATTTGCGAGGGTGCCGTCAAGATCAAAAACTACTGCCTTATACATAAAGTTTAGCCTTCTTTCGTTGTTAATTGTACTTGTATTTTAAATGATGGTTTGCTATAATGTAGTGAGATATAGAGAGAAGAGAGGTTTTTTTATGAAAGTACTTGTAACCGGCGGCGCCGGATACATCGGAAGCCACACCTGCGTGCTCCTGCAGGAGCGGGGGGACGAGGTGGTCGTACTTGACAATCTGTGCAACAGTTCAGAGAAGTCACTGGACCGCGTTGCCGAAATAACCGGCAAGAAACCGATATTCTACAACGCTGATCTGCTTGATATGGACGCTTGCGAAAAGGTGTTTAAAGAGCACAAATTCGACGCGGTAATCCATTTCGCCGGTCTTAAGGCGGTGGGTGAGAGCGTTGCCATCCCACACAGATACTATCATAATAATATCACAGGTACACTTAATTTGGTAGCCTTAATGCAAAAATATGATGTAAATAATATTGTGTTTTCATCTTCTGCTACCGTATATGGTAATCCTCACACCGTGCCGATTACCGAGGATTTCCCGTTAAGTGCGACCAATCCCTACGGACAGACCAAGCTTATGCTTGAGCAGGTGCTTCGCGATATTGCAAAGGCTGATAAGAATTTATCGGTTGTGCTCCTCAGATACTTTAACCCGGTTGGCGCGCACGAGAGCGGACTTATCGGTGAGGACCCCAACGATATCCCCAACAACCTTATGCCGTATATTTCACAGGTTGCGGTTGGCAAATTGCCGTGCCTTTCCGTTTTCGGCAATGATTACGATACGCCGGACGGCACCGGTGTCCGCGATTATATTCATGTGCTCGACCTTGCACAGGGACATCTGTTGGCGATTGATTATTTAAAGAAGAACCGCGGTGTATTTACCTTCAATTTAGGTACCGGCACCGGATACAGCGTTTTAGATATGGTAGCGGCATTTGAAAAAGCAAGCGGCAGAAAGGTAAATTACAAAATTACCGACCGTCGCCCGGGCGATATCGGTGCCTGCTACGCGAACCCCGAAAAGGCAAAGCGCGAACTCGGCTTTGTGGCAACACATACCCTTGAGGATATGTGTAGAGATGCATGGAACTGGCAGAGTAAGAATCCTAACGGATACAGTGAATAGGAGGACGAAAATATGAAAAAAGAGCCTATTTTAGTCATATTGGCTGCCGGTATGGGTAGCCGTTACGGCGGTTTAAAACAGATCGACGCTATGGACGAGCACGGCCATATTATTATGGACTTCTCGCTTTTTGACGCTTACCGCGCAGGTTTCCGTCGCGTTGTATTTATCATTAAGCGCGAGCTTGAGGAGACCTTCCGCGAGGTAATTGGCGACAGAGTCGCAAAATATATGGAAGTTAAGTATGCTTTCCAGGAACTTGGAAGTATTCCCGAGGGTTACACCGTTCCTGAGGGCCGCGTCAAGCCTTGGGGCACAACCCACGCAATTATGGCAACCAAAGAATTTATAGACGCGCCCTTTGCTGTAATCAATGCTGATGACTACTACGGCAAAGAGGCATATGTAAAGCTTTATAACTTCCTCACCACAGCCGAGGATACCGATAAGCTCCATTTCGCAATGGTTGGCTATTTACTTAAAAACACACTTACCGACAACGGCTCTGTTGCCCGCGGTGTTTGCCAGGTGGACGAAAACCATATGCTCGCCGCAATTAATGAGCGCACCAAGATCGAAAAGCGTGACGGTGGTGCGGCTTATACAGAGGACGACGGAAATACTTGGGTAAGCCTTCCCATAGATAACCCGGTGTCCATGAATATGTGGGCATTTACCGAGAGTATTATGGAAAAGCTCAATGACTACTTTGTTGAATTTATGGAAAAGGAAGTTCCCGCAAATCCGCTTAAGAGCGAATGTTTCTTACCAAATGTGGTTGGATATATGTTAAAGGATGGCATTTGCGATGTACTTGTTATGGAAACGCCCGACAAGTGGCACGGCGTTACATATCAGGAGGATCGTCCCAGCGTTACCAAGGCAATTGCCGACCTTAAGAGTGCCGGCGTTTACCCGGACAAACTCTGGGAGGAACTATAAATGACACATGAGGAGCGTTGTGCAAAAATGTTAGAAGCTATAGATAAATTCGCCTTTGAAGGTGAAATGATAGATTATGCCCCATTTGGTAACGGCCATATCAACGATACTTTCGTTGTAAATATGAAAGAGGGACACCGTTACATTCTCCAGCGTATCAATCACGAGATTTTCTTAAAGCCCTGGGAGCAGATGGACAATATCGAGAGCATATGCTCCTTCCTCCGCAAGAAAATTGAAGCGGCAGGCGGCGACCCGAAGCGCGAAACAATGAATATCGTAAAAGCATATGACGGTAAGAATTATTATCAGGACTCTATCGGCAGCTATTGGTCTGCATACCTGTTTATTGAGGGCGCGGCAACCTACGACCTGCCCGAAACGCCCGAGGATTTCTACCAGAGTGGTGTGGGTTATGGCAGATTCCAGAAGTTGCTTGCAGATTACCCGGCTGAGACTCTTTATGAAACAATTGTTGGCTTCCACGACACTCCCAAGCGTTTTGAGCGATTCAAAGAGGTGGTTAAGCTTAATCCTATGGGTCGTGCTAAAGAGGTGCAGGAGGAGATCGAGTTCGTTCTGGCTCACGAGGCGGACTGCCATGTGCTTCACGATTTAAATAAGGCAGGCAAGCTTCCCCTTCGTGTTACTCATAATGATACCAAGCTCAACAACATTATGCTTGACAATGAAACCAGAAAGGCGCTCTGCGTTATCGATCTTGGTACCGTAATGCCGGGATTTCTTGTTAACGATTTTGGTGAGTCCATTCGTTTCGGCGCGGCAACAAGCGTCGAGGATGAGCCGGATTTATCCAAGATGAATTTTGATTTAGAGCTTTTTGATATCTTTGCAAAGGGATTTTTAGGCGAGTGCGGCGATATCATGAACGACTGCGAATATGATATGCTTCCCATGGGCGCGAAGATTATGACCTTTGAGAACGGTATGAGATTCCTTACCGACTACTTGGAGGGTGATGTATACTATCGCATCCATTATCCGGAGCAGAACTTGAACCGTTGCAGAAGTCAGTTTAAGCTGGTTTCTGACATGGAAAAAAATTGGGATGCTATGCATAAAGTTATTTCCAAATACAGAAAATAGAACCAGGAGGTAATTAGTTATGAAAAAATTTATTTGTCCTTGCGGCTATGTTTACGATCCGGCTGAGGGTGATGCCAATGGCGGCGTAGCACCCGGTACCGCTTGGGAGAATGTTCCTGAGGATTGGGTATGTCCGGTATGCGGTCTCGGCAAAGACGCGTTTGAAGAAGAATAATAAAAAAGGACCTGATGCATCGCATCAGGTCCTTTTTTATTTAAAAGAAAATGTGGTTTGCAAGAGTAGCTTCCAGCAGCTTTACTGCCGCCTCCACATCGCGAATATCGCACACCTCACAGGGTGAATGGATATAGCGGGTGGGGATGCTTATTCCGCCGGTAGCAACACCGCCGCGGGACAGATGAATTTCACCGGCATCGGTACCACCGTCGGTCATTATTTCGTTCTGATACGGAATGTCGTTTGCCTTAGCGCACTCCTGAAGGGCAGCGGTTATTTTGGGATGGCATATGACCGAGCGATCCATAACCTTTATGGCACAACCACGACCAAGGGACACATCCATTGTAATATCGGTCTCCGGCGTGTCACCGGTGTCGGTCACATCAATGGCAAGGGCAAAGTCCGGCTCAATATCAAAGGCGGCGACCTTAGCGCCTCTCAGACCAACTTCCTCCTGGGTGGAGAATACAAAATATAAATCATAGTCGGTTTTTGGAAGATGGGATAAAAGCATAAGGAGAATAACCACGCCGGCACGATTATCGAGATAGGGTGAGCATACTCTGTCTTCACCTAATTTCCGAACATTACCGCTGAAATACGCGGGTGTGCCGAGGGGTACCATCTCCAGTGCCTGCTCCTTGGTTTCAGCACCGATGTCAATATAGAAATTGCGAAGCTTTCGCTCCTTAAGCTCGACCTTTAAATCGTAGGAGATCACGCCTTCAACACCGTTTGTAAAGGTCACCGGAATGTTGTGCAGGGTGCAAAGGTCAAGCCCGCCCAAATTGCCGAAGCGGATAAAACCCTTATCGTCAAAATAGGTGCTAAGTGCTCCTATTGTGTCCATATGAGCGCAGAGCATAAGCTTTTTACCAATACCCACCTTGTGAACAATAAGGTTTCCCATAGCGTCACGACGGATCTCGTCCGCGAAGGGGCGTGCAAATTCCGCAATTTTATTGGCAAGAACACCCTCGCCACCGGTAGGAGAGGGGATATTTGACAAGGCTTTAAGTGTATCTAAAAAATCAAGCATTTTTACACCTCCCAATTTAGTAAAAACAAGCGCGCAAGCTTAAGCATATCCTCAATATCCGAAATGCAGGCAACACTTGCGGGTGAGTGAATGTAGCGAATAGGCGCGGAGATCGATGTAGTACGAACGCCAAGAGCGCTTTTGTGGATAATTCCCGCATCCGTTCCTCCTGCGACAAGTTTTTTCGTCTGCCAGGGGATGCTGTTTTCTTCAGCAAGAGCGCACATTTTTGTGAGATACTCTTTATCGTAAATCGTGGACCTGTCCATACAGCCGATAACCGGGCCGCCTCCTAAGTTGCACACCTGCTGAGCGCCCTCCATTTTTGGGATGTCAGCCGCGGTAGTGCCTTCAAGTACGAGAGCGGCATAGGGTGCAATGCGGTGCGCCGCAACGGTAGCGCCACGAAGCCCAACCTCCTCTTGGACGGTAAATACGAAATGTGTGTCGTAGGGCAACTCCTCCTTTAAAAGAGAGAGCATAACCGCGCAACCTATACGGTCGTCAAGCGCCTTAGCTTTAACAAAGCCGTCGCCAAAGGTGTAATATTTACTGTCAAAACTCGCATAGTCACCGAGGGACACAAGCTTTTCCGCCTGTTCTTTTGATGTGGCACCAATGTCGATATATAGTTCCTGAGTCTTGGGAACGCTTTTGCGCTCGTCCTTTGTGGAAAGGTGTACCGCTTTAACGCCGATAAGACCCGGGTATTTACCCGCCACCATAACACGCTTTCCAATAACTACGCGGCGGTCAACCCCGCCGATAAAACCGAATTTAAGATAACCATCCTCGGTAATGCTCTTGATTATAAGGCCTACCTCGTCCATATGGGCACATACCATAAGAGGCTTTGTTGGCGTCTTTTTGCCTTTTTTCACAACAAATATATTTCCGATAGAGTCGCGCTCTATCTCGGTTGCATAGGGTGCGGCTTCGTTGTAGATGAAATCCGCAACAGAGTCCTCCCAGCCGGAAACACCGTTAAGTGTGCAGAGGGTTTTTAATGTATCAAGCATTTTTTGCCACCTCCGCGCTTAAATGTAAAATATACTCGGAGAGAAGGCGCGCAGTGGCGCGAACATCATCCTCACAGAGAGTTTCAAAAGGTGTGTGCATATAGCGCAGGGGGATGGACAGAAGACCGGTAGGAATACCGTTACGGCTAACCTGAATGGGCCACGCATTTGTTCCGGTTTCACCCTCCATAACCTCAAGCGTGTGGGGGATCTTTTCGGCTTTTGCGATCTTACGAAGTGCGTCGGAAATCTCACGGTTAAGATTGGGGCCGACGCCAATAGCTGTACCGCTTCCACAGTCAAAAGTACGGGGCTTGCCTGCGTCGGGCGTGGTGCCGTGGGTAACATCCACCGCGATTGCCCAATCGGGATCAACCGTATACGCGCCGATTTTTGCGCCGCGACAACCGACCTCCTCCTGCACACTGCCCATAACAACAATGTCAAGATTAAGTTTCTTGCCCTTTAAATTCTCCAAGGCTAAAAGAAGGGATACAAAACCTGCTCTGTCATCAAGGGCACGGCCGGAAATGTAGTTGTTTTGCAATTGAACGCAGTCTGCATTGCATATAACCGGCGTACCTACCGGTACACGCTCTGCCGCATTTTTGAGTCCCGCATCAATATAAAGACGCTCCTTTGGAATGGATAAGTCCATGTCCTCAGCGGTCTGAATATGAGGGGGAAGGCAGGTAATAACACCTTCAAGCGGGGTCTCGGTCAAAATTAATACTTCGCGAGCGGGGAGCATTCGTATATCAACGCCGCCCACGGTTTCAAACTTTAAAAAGTCACCCTCGTAGCCGGAAACTATAAGGCCGATCTCGTCGATATGTGCATCCAGCAGCAGGGTTTTGCAACCTTTTTTCTGACCGCGGCGGATGCCCATAACATTGCCTAAGGCATCGATGGAAACCGAATCTGCATAACGCTCCAGCATAAAGGCGGCGCGGCGTGACGCGGTAGCCTCGAAGCCGGATACCGCAGGGTGCGCGCAAAGCTTTTCTATTGTTTCAAAAATATTCAAAAACTCACATCCTAAAGTTTACTTACCAATTCCTTAAAGTAGTCACCACGCTCGGCAAAATTATTGAAAAAGTCGAAGGACGGGCAGGCGGGGGATAGAGCGACAATATCGCCATCCACAGCCAGAGCACTTGCCTTTGCAACCGCATCCTCAAAGCTTGTCATTTTATATATTGCAGGATCGCCCATATATCCGGGAGTGTTAACCAGTGCCGCTTCAATTTTATCCGCGGTGTGGCCGACAAGAACAAGCGCCTTTACATGCTCTAAAAATTCGGGACCGAGCGTATCAAAGGGTATTTTCTTGTCACTGCCACCGGCGATAAGAATTATCTTTTGATCGAAGATCTTAAGACCGGCAATGGTTCGGGTGGGACTTGAGGCGATGGAGTCATTATAATACTTTACGCCGTCCTTTTCGCGGATGAATTCCATACGGTGCGCAACACCGTTAAAGGTTCTTGCCACTTGACGGAAGGTATCATAGCTAATCAGCCCGTCGGTTGCGGCAAGTGCCGCAAGGTAATTTTCTACATTGTGAAGACCGGGGATTTTAATCTCGGAAATCGGCATTACCTCCACGCCGTTGGCATAGATTTTGTCGTCTTTCATACAGTATTCCGCCGCGTTTTGGCGAGAGAACATATGGGCGGGATATTCCTCGGCAATTCCACGGGTGGTTTCGTTGTCAAGATTTAAAACTATGCGACAGTTTTTGTTAAATTTGAGTATGTTCTTTTTTGCTTCGATATATTCTTTCAGTGACTTATGTACATCAAGATGATTAGGCGTAATATTGGTTATAACCGAAATATCCGGACTGTTTTTCATTGTGAGAAGTTGGAAGGAAGAAAGTTCCAGCACGCAAATGTCACTTTCCTTCATTTCCGGTACTTTATCAAGAAGGGGAGTGCCGATATTTCCGCCAACATAGCAGTTGTAACCCTCGGCACGAAGCAGCTCGTAAATAATTGAGGTTGTGGTGGTCTTGCCGTCACTGCCGGTGATACCGATAATCTTTCCTGGACAGAGCTTAAAGAAAATCTCCATCTCCGAGGTAAGTGTTGCCCCCCGGGAAATTGCAGCTAAAAACTGGGGCAGGTCGGGACGGATGCCGGGACTTTTAAAAATAACATCATCCGTAATATTTTCAAGGTAACCCTCACCTAAAACAAAGCGGGCACCAAGAGCCTCAAACTCGTCCGCAACAGCGGGGAACTCATTGCGGGTCTTTTTGTCACGAATGGTGACCTTTGTGCCGTTATCCAGCAAAATGCGGATAAGGGGTGTGTTACTTATGCCAAAACCAACTACGGACACGGTTTTATCTTTAATATCATTTAAAAATTTCTGGAATTTAGCAGTCATTGGGTATACCTCCCATTGTAAAATATAAGCATAAAATTATTATACCATTTTTATTTTCAATTTAGAAGATGTTATTTACTATTTTTTGAAATAATGTTAAAATAAAAGCAAAATAGGAGGTGATTAAATGCAACTTGTCAAAAACAGCGAGCATATTGTAAAGATTACGGGTTACAGCAGTGAAGGCGCAGGTGTTGCCAGAATAGATGGGCAGGTTGTGTTTATCCCCGGTGTTATTCGCGACGAGGTTTGTAAGATAAAGATCCTTAAGGTAAACAAAAATATAGCATACGGAAAACTCATTTCCATTGAAGAGGCATCTCCTTATCGAGTAGAGCCTGAGTGTATAGTCTATCCCAAATGCGGCGGCTGTGACTTCTGGCATATGAGCTATGAGGAAGAGTTGCGCGTTAAAGAGGAGAATGTACAAGGCGTGATTTCCCGTATCGGTGGGCTTGATTTAAAGGTAGAGCCGATTGTTGGGTCACAAAATATTGAGCACTACCGCAATAAGGCGCAATTTCCCGTTGGAAAAGGGGAAAAGTGCATTTGTGGCTTCTACCGCTCACACAGCCACGATATTGTACCTTGTGATAACTGTAAAATCCAGTCGCACTTTGCAAACCAGATAGCGAAAACCGTTCTTTTATGGATGGATGAGTTTAATATTGCGCCCTATGATGAAAAAACGGGAAAGGGCGTTGTGCGACACATTTATGTGCGTAACTTTATGCTCTGTCTTGTGGTTACGAAAAAGCCGCAGCGCTGTGACGACTTGGTTGAAAGAATTTGCGAAAATCACCCTGAAGTGAGCGGAATTTTGTTAAACTACAACAAGGAAAGCACCAATGTGATATTAGGCAAAAAGATAGAGTGCCTTTGGGGTGATATTGATGTTATTGACACCCTTTGCGGAAATGAATTTGCAATAGCGCCCCACGCCTTTTATCAGGTAAACCACGACCAGGCAGAGGTGCTGTATAATATCGCGCTTGATAGGGCAGAACTTTCGGGAAATGAAACCGTGCTGGATTTATATTGCGGTGCGGGAACTATAACTCTCGCCCTTGCAAGGCGTGCAAAAAGTGTAATCGGTGTTGAGATAATCCCCGAGGCGATAGAAAATGCAAAGGAAAACGCCAAGCGAAACAACATCAATAATGCTGAATTTATTTGCGGTGATGCAACCAAGGCAGCAGAAGAACTTAAGGAGAGAAATATATCGGCGGATGTTGTTGTGGTCGACCCGCCACGAAAAGGACTTACTCCGGATTTAATTAAAACAATAGCGGATATTGCATCAAATAGAGTGGTATATGTATCCTGCGACCCGGGAACTTTGGCCCGCGACCTAAAACTTTTCACAGAGGTCGGCTATGAAACAAACTCTGTCACCCCGGTGGATATGTTCCCCCGCACCCGCCATTGTGAGTGTGTTGCGGAGATTGAGAGGTTTGAGATATGAAAAAGATAAGCGGGCCGGCGCTTTTTATGTATGCGGTAATAGCGATCTGCCTTGGCACATCCGCCGTATGTTTTTATTTACATTACAGCGGCAACGCCGATCACGGAGCAATTCTGTGGACGGGAATAGTTGCATTTATGATTTTGTACCACTTTTGGGTGCGGATTATTATGGGTAATGTGTCAAAGCTTTTTAAAATTGACCGAAACCACTTCTGGTTTAAAGAGCAGAAATTTGAAAAGAAGCTGTACAAAATTCTTCGTGTAAAAAAGTGGAAGGGCAAGGCGCTGACTTACAATCCGGATGCCTTTGACCTTGAAAAGCACTCCTTGGATGAAATAGCGGATGTAATGGCAAAAAGTGAGGTTGACCACTGGATAAACGAGGTTATTTCAATAGTAAGTATCTTCTTCTCCATCCTTTGGGGCGAGTTTTGGATATTCCTTGCTACCGCCATTTTGGCAATGCTTTTCGATGCCCAGTTTATCGTAATTCAGCGGTATAACAGGCCGAGAATTCTCAAAATATTGAGCAAAAGAACAGATTCACGAAGAGATTTAACAAGAGCCTAAAAAATTATTACAGTCGCAATAATTTCAATTAGATAGTTTTGAATTTGATAAAAATCCCTCCTTTTTTGCAGAAAAAAGGAGGGATTTTAAAAATTTTCTCGAAATATATATAGGGGGGATTATTTTTTGAATTATGTAAGGAGGTGAAAAAATGGCTCAGATAACCAACAACACCCGCTGTTGTGCAACCTGTGCATATTGGCTTGGTGAGCGCACCCCTAATCGCTTAAATTATGTAGATGTTAAAAGCAGAATGGACTCAGCAAAGTGTGGTACTAAGGGACTTAATGAAAGCCGAACATATCAGGCAATCTATTGTTGTAGCAATTACCGCAAGTGGCCGGTTTTGAAGTAAAGGAGTATGTAATATGAGTAAAACAATTAAAACAATAGAAATAACTTTTGAGAATACCGAATATGTTGCAATCCCAATGGAATATTTTGAGTCATATGACCATAAAAAATCGGACAGTGGAATTTTCCACAATATGGAAGAAGTGTCGGTTGATTTCACACTGAAGAAGGAGGTCATCGGAGTACAAAAACTTTTTGATTACGACATACACATGGTGGAATTTAAAAATAAGACAATTTTTGATCGTGTTTGCGATTATAGCGATATTTGTTCGCTTACGCTTAGTTACTCTGATGGTTCAAAAGAGAAATTTATTGTCGAATGGGAAGACGATGAAAGCGAATTCAAAAACAAATTCCAAACAACAACATTGACCGAAAACGGTGATTTGCGAGTTGTGATTAAAAGAAGATAAAATTTACAATCCAAGACCAAGCAGATCGGATAAATTCTTATAATAAATCTTCTGTTTAAGGCGCGGGGAAAGGTCTAAACGCTCGATATTTTCTATCTCATCTGCAGGAGTCCACATGGGATAGTCCGTGCCGAAAACTATTCTATCTTCGCCAAAGACAGAGATCAACTCCTTTGCACGCTGTGCGGAGAGCGCGTAAAGACTGCTTGAGGTGTCAACCCAGACGCCGGTATCTGCTAAATATTTTTCCACCTCATTCCACTGAGACCAGCCGCCGAAGTGAGCGCAGATAAGCTTTAGCTTCGGAAAGTCGCGCAGTACCTGAGGTATACGGCGGGGATCGGAGTGAAGATAACGATGATCGCCGGTGTGGATTAAAATCGGCACATTGTCCTCACATACTTCATAAATTTTGTATGCAATTTTGTCATCAATATTGAATTTCTGGATATCCGGGTGAAGTTTAACGCCTAAAAGCCCCATTTCTTTAGCGCGCTTAACCTCGTTCGCAACATTTTCCATCTCGGGATGAAGGGTTGCAAAGCCGATGAAGCGTTCGGGTCTTTCCTTAACGGTTGCGGCGATAAAGTCATTTATACTCTCGACATTTCGGGGTGCTACGGCAACCGACTGAACGAGAAACATATCAATGCCTGCATCATCGCCAAGCTCAAGAAGGTGGTCCACCGTGCCGTCATAGCTGACCGGCATATTGTAAAATTCACCAATTGAGTTGGAAGCGCGTACGGCAATTTTATCCGGATATATGTGTGCATGTGCATCAATTATAAAAGACAAAACGGATTTTCCTTTCGTTTAAGTATGGTTTTATTATACACCTCTTTTCAAAAAATAAAAATAATACAGTTTCACAAAATTTGCCTCACTTTTGTGGAAAATAGCGACAAGAGGGATAAAAAAATCTCAATAGGTGTCTAAATAGGATATTGATTTTTCCTAAAAATTGTTATATTATTTAAGTAATGTAGTTTTCTAATAATTAAGGAGGCAAAAATCATGGCATACAAGTATTTCCCCTATGAAAAATTAAAAGCTTACTGTATCGATGTTATGAAGGGCGAGGGCTTTACCCAGGCTCAGGCTGAGGACATTACCGATGTTCTCCTTATGGCTGACCTTTACGGCATCGAGTCTCACGGTGTTCAGCGTCTTATCCGTTACCACAACGGTATCGTAGAGGACGGTCGAATTGATCCCAAGGCTGAGCCGGTTATCACCCATGAAACCCCCCTTAGCGCTGTAATCGACGCTAAGATGGCTATGGGTCAGGTTGTTTCCAAGATGGCTATGAACATGGCTATTGAGAAGGCTAAGAAGTACGGTTTCGGTGCGGTTGTTGTTAACCCCTCCAACCACTACGGTATCGCAGGCTACTACACCAGAATGGCAGCTGAGGCTGATATGATCGGTATGTGCTTTACCAACACCGAGGCTATCATGATCCCCACCAACGGCAAGAACGCAATGCTCGGTACCAACCCGATCGCATTCTCCATGCCGGCTGATCCCACTCCCTTCCTTTACGACGTTGCTACCACCGTTGTTCCCCGTGGTAAGCTGGAAGTTTACAACAAGAAGGGCACTCCGCTTCCCATGGGTTGGGTTGTTGACGCTAACGGTCAGGACACCACCAACGCAGGCGAAGTTATCCAGAACATTATCGCAAAGGCAGGCGGCGGTATTCTCCCGATCGGTGGTT
>JAZNNQ010000034.1:0-5781 GCA_045580305.1 Eubacteriales bacterium | reverse complement strand
TGCCAACAGATTTACAGTCTGCCCCCTTTGGCCACTCGGGAATTCTCCCATATTAAATTGGAGCTGGTAATAGGACTTGAACCTACAACCTGCTGATTACAAATCAGCTGCTCTGCCAATTGAGCTATACCAGCAGATTTCGTTCGAGCGCAAAATCAATATTAACAGAAAAGTAGATACTTGTCAAGCCTTTTTTATTATTATTTTTTAAAGATGCTCATTTAATCGCTTGCCCACGGTCTGGAGAATGCTTAAAAGCGACTGAAGCAGTTCCGGATGCTCCTTCTGCAAAAACTCCTGGGAAATTTCGGGAAGCTCTGCTTCTTCAATGGCACGGCGAATACGCATTTCGCAAAGTTGCATTTCCGCATTGGTAAGCTCGTTCCAAGCCTTTTCGGGTACTGAGAAAAATTCATCCGCCTGCTTACCCTTTGCGCTATAGATTATGCGGAAGATTTTATAAAGCGCACCGTTTAAGTACATAGCGGTGTCGGAAACAAGTTCTTTATTCTCAGCCTTGCCAAGAATGTCAAAAATCAAACCGCAGGAATTTACTAAAAGCTTCTTATTTAAAAGGAGTGACAGGTCACCGCTTAAAGTGTTTTCCTTATCCTCGCTGATATCAGGAAGTTCGTCCGCCTTAATTGTATAATCGTCCCTTGACATAGTGCGACCCAGTAAAAAGTCGGTGGTTACATGGTAGAAATCCGCAACCTTGGCAACGAAATCAAGGCCCGGCTCACGGACACCATTTTCGTAATGAGATAAAACCGCCTGGGAAACGCCAAGCTCTTTTGCAGCGGCGCGCTGGCTCATCTTTTTCTCTTTGCGAAGCAAGGATAATGTGCGGGGAAAGTTGGAATTCATAGCGATTTTACCTCCTTTCAAAAAAGCGACAGTAGGTATATTATACATATGTTAATACAAAATGTAAAGTATTTTTTTATATTTTTTAGAAAAATCAAAAAAACCGTCGAAACACTTTACTTTTTGCGGATGATTAGGTAAAATAAAGTTACAATAATAATTATGGAAGGTGTTAATAATGGATAAGAAAATTTTAATTGAGACCTCTGCACGCCATGTGCATGTTACCAAAGAGCACTTAGAGATCCTCTTCGGCAAGGGCGCTACCCTTACCCACAAGAAGGACCTTTCCCAGCCCGGCCAGTTTGCTTGTGAGGAGCGCGTTCGTATCGAAGGCCCCAAGCGCGCACTTGATGGTGTTTCCATCTTAGGCCCGGAGCGTCCGGCTACCCAGGTTGAGATTTCCTTAAGTGATGCTCGTTCCATCGGCGTTGCTGCTCCCATCCGTGAGAGCGGTGATGTTGCAGGCAGCGCTGCTTGCAAGATCGTTGGTCCTGCAGGCGAGGTTGAGATTTCTGAGGGTGTTATCGTTGCAAAGCGTCACATCCACTTAACTCCCGCAGATGCTGAGAAGTTTGGTGTTGCTGACAAAGAAATCGTTCAGGTTAAGGTTGAGGGTGACCGCGCTCTTATCTTTGACGAGGTTGTTTGCCGTGTAAGTGAGAAGTTCGCTCCCGCTATGCATGTTGATACCGACGAGTCCAATGCTGCTGCACTCTCCGGCGTTGTTTACGGCGAGATCATCAAGAAGTAATTAAAATTACATAATAAAAAAACCGCTCTGACGAGCGGTTTTTTTATTATTATTTTGCAATTATTTTAACGGTTTTTGTTGTTGGCTCCCACTTGACATCATAGCCTAAGCTTTCAACAATAAATCTTACCGGTGTATAGGTTCTGCCGTTTTCGATAAAAGGCGCTGTGTGTAGTGTCTGGGTTCTGCCGCGCACCGTCGCGGTTTTAGAGCCGATGGTCATAATAATCTGACCGGCACCCGGGTCATCGGGTGTAATAATAACTCTGCGGAGAACAGGATCCCAGTCAACCTTGGCACCCAAATTCTCTGCGACAAAGCGTGCCGGGAGCATGGTTGAATTGTTTCTGATGATGGGTGCAACATCGGTTACCGCACCTTCACCGAATACCTTCGCATTTTTATTGTTTATCTGCAAAACGATACCGTCAACATAGTCAGAGATTTTATTTGCTGCGCCGATTTCCGCAATTCCCAGACGCTCACTCACGGTCTCAATTGCGAAAACCCCGTCACCAAGATAATTTACCGCGCTGTACTCACAGGGGAGGATGATATTTCCGTTTGTGTCTGTAATGCCGTGTCTGTGCATTGCATAGTCGGGGATTTCCCTGCTGATATTAAGGTATCCGTCACCAATATCGATTACATTTATATATCCGTCAAAGGCATGGAGTCTGTTTCCCTTAAGGTCTGCGCAACAGAAATTAAGTCCGTCTTCACTTACATAAATAATCTCATCGGTCACCTTGCGAAGTCCTGAGTACTTTACGGGAAGAACAACATTATACTTTTTATCCACAAGACCATACTTATAGCCGTCGCTACCCTCTGTCTGGGCAATGTACAAGCTGTCGTTAAACTCAGAAATGTTATAGCCCTTGGTATCTACCTTTTTAAGGTTTTCGTCGCGATATTCAGTAACGAGAATATTGGGATTTTCCGCGGTGCGATATGCAACCGTGATATAATTTGCAAAGCCGTCACCCACATGCTCGATTTTTTCATCGCGGAGGACAAGTTTTCCCTTCATATTAAAAATATACGAGCCGTTGCCATATGTTGAAATGCAGAGGAAGTTGCCCGCTTTTCTGATAGCGTTATCATACTCAAAAGGAATAATCACCCTTCCGCTTGTGTCAATAACGCCGTATTTATTATCTTTGCATGCCGAGAGAAGTGTGTCGCTTATTTTGCTGAGTCCTTCATAGTTAAAAGGGATAATCTCTTTGCCGCTGACATCAAGAAGACCCGCCTTGTAGCTACCACCCTCTTGTTTGGATGCGATGAACCACTTATCACTAAATGCATCCACATAATCATACTGATATGCAACGCTTACCTTTCCCGTTTTATCAATAACGCCCCACATACCGTCGCGTCCTGCAAGCAGATACTCTGAATTGAGTCCCTCAAGATAATCAAACTGGAACGGAACGATCACCTTCCCGTTTTTATCAAGAACGCCGTATTTGTAATTACTGTTGCACACAATTGCGCCAATACCCTCGGCAACCTCTACCGAGTATCCGGTATAGTATTCTGCCTTAGGGAGCATAGTCCATCCAAGATCACCGGTTATGGCAAAAGCGCTCATACTTCCCGTAAGGAGAACCAGCGCAAGTAAAATTGATAATGCCTTTTTCATAATTAACCCCTCGCTTTTTTAGTTAGCCTTTACTTAATTTTACCAACCAAAAAGCTATAAGTCAATATGATACACCGTGTGCTATCATAGCGTCTGCAACTTTCAAAAATCCCGCTACATTTGCACCGAATACCAAATCCCCCGCCCTATTGTAATCCTCTGCGGTGTTCGCCGAATTTTCATAAATATTTTTCATAATTTCTTGAAGTTTAGCATCAACCTTTTCGAAATTCCAGGTATAGCGCATACTGTTTTGCGCCATCTCCAAAGCAGAAGTTGCAACTCCACCTGCATTTGCCGCCTTTGCAGGTCCAAATGATATGCCGTTTCCCATAAAAGTCTCAATTGCACCCGGTGTTGATGGCATATTGGCGCCCTCAGCAACATATCTGCATCCGTTTTTAACCAGCTCTTTTGCGCCAACCTCGTCAAGCTCGTTTTGTGTGGCACAAGGAAGAGCAATATCGCAGGGAATTCTCCATATGCCGCGGCAACCCTCAAAAAATTCTCCCCGCTTTGTCTCATTCACATATTCGGAAATTCGACCGCGCTTTTTCTCTTTGATGTAACGCACCACCTCAAGGTCTACGCCCTCTTTATCGTAAATATATCCACCGGAATCGCTCATCGCAATTACCTTTGCGCCGAGTTCCCTTGCTTTCTCGTGGGCATAGATCGCTACATTTCCCGAGCCGGAAATAACCACCTTTTTCCCCTCGAAGCTCTCACCTTTTGAAGACAGCATTTCATTTACAAAATAACACAGGCCATATCCCGTTGCCTCAGGTCGCACGAGAGATCCGCCGTAGGTATAATCCTTTCCGGTAAGCGCGCCCGTCACCTCGTTTTTTACGCGTTTATACTGACCGTACAGATATCCAATTTCCCTGCTTCCCACGCCGATATCTCCCGCGGGCACATCGGTATCCGCGCCGATATGTTTAGAAAGCTCGGTCATATAGCTTTGGCAAAAGCGCATAATTTCATAATCGGAAAGCCCTTTCGGGTCAAAATCCGCACCACCCTTGCCGCCGCCGATGGGAAGACCGGTAAGGGAGTTTTTAAAAATCTGCTCAAAGCCCAAAAACTTAATGATAGAAAGATTTACCGACGGATGGAAACGAAGTCCACCCTTATAAGGACCGATAGCGGAATTAAACTGTACGCGATAGCCTCTGTTTACTCTGACGCGATTTTTGTCATCAAGCCAGGAAACACGGAAGGTAATACTGCGCTCCGGTTCAACTAAACGCTCGATTATTCCCAGGTCCTTTATTTCCGCTCTCCTTGCAACCACAGGTGATAAGGACTCCAGGACTTCCCTTACCGCCTGATGAAATTCCGCCTCTGCAGGATTGCGGGTAATCACCTTTTCAAAAACTTTTGCGAGATACTCATCTTTTATATTCATTTCACCACTCCTTTTACCTTATTTTCTCAACTCCTTTCGGTAATATACAAAAACCCCGTGATGAAAATCATCACGGGGTTTAATTTTATTAATCCAGCGGAACTAACTTAAGCGCGTTCTTATAATAGATCTTATCAAGAACACCCTCGGGAAGTGTGATGGAATTTAAGAATTCCTGATGTACATTGTCGAAGTAGTCACGACCGTACATTACTCTATCCTGGAACTCGGTTAAGAACTGCACTGCAAATTCCGGATCGCGAGAAAGTGCCTTACAGCCGCTTCCTGCAGAAATATCGCAGTAAAGGTTCGGGTACTTGCGGAGCATTTCAATTAACTTACCGCCCGGTGCAACCTTTGTCGTGGGGTATGGATCCTTGTCAAAAAGATCATCACCGGAAATGTGTGACCAGAAGCCGGGTGCGTGACCGATAAAGTTGGTCTCCGGACACTTTGCGATAGCGCGCTCGAATGCATCGATACCGCCGCCGTACCAGTAGTTGGGACGGGGATAATCAGATCCGCGGTAGAATTCATAGTCAATATGAACTAAAACTGGAAGGTTGTTCTCGCCGCAGAAACGGTACATACGAATTGCATCCCAGTCATCAAGCATCATACGAACCTTAAGCTCGCCGCAAACTCGAACACCGTACATATCCATTGCAGCCTTAAGCTTTGCAATAGCGTCGGGACGACGGGGGTCGGGAGCATAGCCGAGTACAAAACGCTCGGGCGCACGCTCAATGTAGGAAAGGCAACGCTCAAAGGGAATTGGGCCCCAAGGGCAGTTGTGAATGGGGGTGCGGCAGAGATACTCCGGATCATACTCACTATGGGGAGCTTCCCAGGTGAGGAGCCAGGTCTTGTCAATGCCGTACTTATCCATATTAGCAAGGTACTTGTCTAAATCGTGACCGCACCAGTCGGGATGGTTATGAACATCAATAATCATTATTTTCACCTCTTAAGCCGAGAGAAACAATATCCCTCAAGCCTTAAACTTGTTGAATTTTCGCATTTTCGCCTTATCGTCCTCGAAAGGCGCCAGCCTATCTTCGTCCTCTGCACCGAAAATCCATAAAATTCCTCGGTGTTTAA
>JAZNNQ010000033.1:0-89984 GCA_045580305.1 Eubacteriales bacterium | reverse complement strand
AAGGCAGTTTTGAAAGCAAGATTTTTTGTAAAGAGAAAGAATAAAATTCCGGTAATACTGGCGTATTACCGGAATTTTTGATGCACTATTTACGGAAAATATGGTATCAAAACCAATGCTTCCTTATCTGGCTGTGGCGTTAAACCGACCTCTTTTTTTAATATTCAATTCCCATAGCTTCTGCCATATTTCTTCCGAAGATATCGATTTTTGTTTCAAAAGGAATATCCGCAAGAGCTATACGACCAACGGTAGGAGCCGGATCGTAGAAGGGCATATCAGAACCAAACACGATCTTTTTGGGGTTAGCCTCCTTAACCAGCCACTCGATCTGACCCTGCATAGCGGTTGAAAGCGCGGTGTCACCATATACATTGTCGCGCTTGTTCATAACCTCAATGGCAAGTGAAATGCCGTAAAGATCAGCGCCGGAATGACCCATAATAAAGCGGGCATTAGGGTAAGCCTCTGCTAATTTATCAACCTGAGCTACATCGCCTGCACCCCAGACATGAATGAGAATGGGGAGCTTGCGCTCATCTGCATACTCAAGAGCGGGTGTGTAGTTTTTATCACTAATTGCTCTGCCGTGGCAAGCAGGGTGGAACTTGATACCTTTAAAACCGGGATTGGCGAAGCATCTTGCAAGTTCCGTCTTCATATCTTCCATATGGTTGGGATTAACCGTACAATAACCCCAGATACGGTTGGGATATTTGTCGCAAGCTGCAGCGATCATATCGTTACCGTGGACATAATCCGGACCGATTGCGGAATGTGCGGTAGCAAATACCTGGTCGATGCCGTATCTGTCCATAGAAGCGACCATCTGGTCAGCGGTACCGTCCTGCGGAATGTAAAAGGCGTTCCAACGACCCATATGGTCGTGACAGTCAATAATTCTGATATCGTCAATAGGTAAACCATTTAAAATCTTTTCTCTGATATCCATTAGAACTTCACACCTCCTAAAAGCTTCTCTAAATTGCCGCTTGCAATTTTCTGTTTATCCTCAAAGGAAATGTTTGCATATGTAATCATTGCAACTGCGCCGGCACCTGAGGACTCGGGCATACCGGTGCCGAAGATAAGGCGTTCTGCACCGAACTTATCACAGATATCCTCAATGCCATCCTGAGCCTTGAAGCCGAAGGTTTCAACATAAAGGTTGTCAAAACGGGAAAGAAGGGGATAAAGGTTGCGAGCTATACGGTAGTTTGCATTGGTGAGAACAACCGGAAGCTTGGAATGCTTCTTTAAAATCTTATAAAGACCGTCAAGGTTGGGGTCAAGCTGAGAATAACCTAAGAACAGCGGAATTCTCGCATCCTCAAGAGCATCATACAAATCGCCGCAATTCCACTCCTGCAGGGAGAAGAAGTAGTAAGCGGGACTTGCAAGAAGAGTCACGCCGCGAACATCCTGTTCCTTCATCATTGAAATGAGGGCCTCGGGCTTGGGAAATTCACCGGTATGGTGAGGAAGCGCCACCCAAACGGGTGAGAGGTTAGCATCATCCTTGATTTCATTCATCAGACGAGCATTGCCCTCAACCGGGTCGAGTTCACGAGCAAAAGCGTGAGTAACAAGGGCGCGTTCAATGCCGTATAAGTCCATATTTTTGATAAGGTCTTCCTTGGTTGAGAAAGAACCGGGCATCTGGACCTTACGGGGGCCAAAGTACGCATTACAGTCAAAAAAACTTAATTTTTGCATAATACATCACCGTTTCTTTAGTTTTTTACTATTATACTGCAATTAAATGAATATGGCAACATTGGCTTTAAATAAAAGTAGAAAATGCAAAGTTTGGTTAAAAAAGGCTTGAAGTTTATTTTTTATATGGTAAAATATAGATTAGGTATGTGTCTTTCTTGATAATCTTGTAGAAAAAGACAAGTCAATAGCAGAAAAGGCAAAGAAATAAAAATTTATATCCGTTAAACTTAAGAAAGTTAAATAGGAGGTAATTTGTTATGTCAGAAAAGTTAGCTATTAACGGTGGCACTCCCGTAAGACCCGATCCGCTTCCCGCTCCGTACCCGGGCGCATCCGCATATGATGAGCGCGAGGTTGAGGCAGCGGCTGAAGTCATCCGTGCTCAGTCTCCTTTCCGTTACTATGGTCCGGAAAAGGTGCTCGGCAAGGCAAAGGAATTTGAGAAGAATTTATCCGCATATATCGGTACCAAGTACACCGTCGGTGTTACCTCCTGTACCGCATCTATCGTTTGTGCGCTTAAGGCTGCAGGTATCGGCCCCGGCGACAAGGTAATCGTTCCCGCTTGTACCTTTATCGCATCCGCAGGTGCAGTTGTTGCTGCAGGTGCGGTTCCGGTATTCTGCGATATCGACAAGAGTTTTACCATTGACCCGACTAAGATCGGTGCTTGTGTTGACAAGTACACCAAGGCTATTATTGCTGTACCGATCCTCGGTAATCCCTGCCGTATGGACGAGGTTGTTGCTGAGGCTAAGAAATACAACCTTATCGTAATTGAGGATGTTGCTCAGTCTATGGGTAGCTCTTACAAGGGCAAAATGTCCGGTTCCTGGGGCGATCTCGCTTGCTTCTCACTCCAGATCAACAAGATGATCTCCACAGGTGAGGGCGGTGCTGTTTCTACCAATGATCCCAAACTTTATGAGCGCGCTGTTCGTTACCATGACCACGGTATGTTCCGTGAGAAGGAAGGTTTCCTCGCTACCAATGCGGAAGATGATATCTTCCTCGGTCAGAACTATCGTATGAGCGAAATTACCGGTGCTATTGCATCCGTTCAGCTCTCTAAACTTCCCGGTATGATCGATCAGTTCCGTGAGTATAAGAAGATGATGGTTGACGCTCTCTCTGAGATTGACGGTATTGAGCTTGTACATATCAATGATCCCGAGGGCGAGTGCGGCTGTACAACACAGTTTATGTTAAAGGATAAAGAAACCTGCCAGAAGTTTATCGATGCACTCAACGCTGAGAATATCCGTTGCTTCTGCTTATACGGCGGTCGTCCGACCTATATGATTCCGCAGTTATTCTACAAGAAGACCGTTGATCCCAGCGGCTTCCCCTTTAACCAGTTTGATGAAGAAATCGTTTATACCGAGGATATGTGTCCGGTAGCGGTTGATCTTATGCCTCGTACCGTTACAATGACCATCGGTGTTCTTCATACCAAGAAGGATATCGAGGACAGTATCGCAGGTATTAGAAAAGTTGCTGCTGCAATTTTATAAGGAGAAATAGAAATGGAAAAGATTATTAAGTTTGGTATTATCGGCTGTGGCGTTATTTCCAACTGGCACGCTCAGGCTGTTCAGTCCATCGACGGTGCAGAACTTGTCGGTGTTACCGATGTTTTTGAACCGGCTCGAATTGCATTCGCTGAGAAATACGGCGTAAAGGCGTATGATTCTACTGATGCAATGTTTGCTGATCCTGAAATTGATGTTGTTTGTATCTGCACACCCAGCGGTCTTCATGCACCTCTTGCAATTGCTGCTGCAAATGCAGGTAAGAACATCGTAGTTGAGAAGCCCATGGCTCTCACTCATGAGGAAATTGACACTCTTCTTGCTGCTTGCAAGGATAACGGCGTTAAGATGGCTGTTATTTCCCAGCTTCGTTTTGCTCCCGGCGTTCAGGCGCTCAAGGGTGCAATCGAGGAGGGCAGACTCGGTAAGATCGTTCACGCTGACCTTCGCATGAAGTTCTACCGCTCACAGGAATACTACGACAAGGGCGGCTGGAGAGGCACTTGGAAGATGGACGGCGGCGGCGCTCTTATGAATCAGGGTATCCACGGTATTGACATTCTCCGTTACCTTATGGGTCCGGTTAAGTCTGTTTCCGCGCTTGCAAGAACCTTGGTGCGCAACATCGAGGTAGAGGATACCGCTGTTGCTATTTTAGAGTTTGAGAACGGTGCTCTCGGACAGATCGTTGGTACTACTTCCATCAATCCGGGTAGTCCCCGTGTTACAGAAATTTCCGGTGATAGTGGTGTTATCACTATGGTTGAAGACAAGATTACTGCATGGAATGTTGAAGGCGAACTTCCGCCCAAGGATGCAATGTTCGATCCCAACGATTCCGCAGATACTTCCAATGACCCCACAAACTTTGCAATTACCGGTCATGTTCGTCAGCTTACCGATATGGTTGATGCTATCCGTAATAATCGCGATCCTATGGTTACCCAGTATGACGGTAAGCTTCCTGTTGAGATCATTCTTGCAATCTATGAGTCTTCCAAGACCGGCAAGACCGTGTATTTAAATAACTAAGAGGTGTAACTATGAATCCTATCATTATGCATATTAACTATGCTGAGAGCTCATACGAGACTATGGGTATGTCCGTACTCGAGGCTGCTCAGATGGCAAAGAAATTCGGCTTCGACGGTGTTGAGTACCGCGGCAAGCTTCCGAACAACTACACCAAAGATCGTGATACCTACTTAAAGGAAATCGCTGATGCAAAGGAAAAGACCGGTATCGAGGTTATGTTCGGTGTTCCGGGTACCGGCACATCTGCTAAGGACGATTCCGAGCGTGCAAAAGCTGTAGAGGGTATTATCGAATTCTATCGCAAAGCAAAGGAAATCTGTGATATCAAGGTTTGCAATGCTTTCAGCGAATTCTATCCCAACCCCCCGGCAGGTGAGAACTACAACCTTACCGGTTCTTTCTGCGCTACCGAGGAAGATTGGAAGCTCGGGGTTGACAGCTATAAGAAGATCGGTGCTGCTTGTGAGGAAATCGGCGTTAAGATCGCTTTTGAGACACATATGAGCTATCTCCACGATACTCCCAAGTGCGCTCGTAAGTTGGTTGATTTAATCGACTCTCCGGCAGTTGGTATCAATATGGACTACGGCAATACCGCATATTTCCTTAATATGCCGTCTCCGGCAGATGTTGCAAAGTTATACGGCGAAAAGCTCTACTACATGCATCTTAAGAATGCTGTAAATGTAGCAGGAAGTCGTATGCCCACTTCTCTTGCAGAAGGTGACATCAATCACCGTGCATATCTTAAGGCTATTAAAGAAATGGGTTACAAGGGCCCCATCGGTATCGAGGCACCCCGCGGCGGCGATCGCGTTTGGTTTGTCCGCAACGATATCGGTTACTTCAAGGCACTTGCCGAGGAAATCGGTCTCTAATATCCAAAATAAATAAAAAGACGGTGATGAAAATCACCGTCTTTTTTCGTCATAGTGCACAAAAAAACTTTGGTGATTTTTACATACTATCACTTGTGCACAAAGGGTAATTATTGTATAATATTATCAAATCTAAATTTAGATAAGGAGCGATACACCTATGAAAACCTATCCTGCAGAAAAAATAAGAAATATATGTCTGCTTGGTCACGGAGGCGACGGTAAGACCTCTTTGGCTGAGAGTCTTTTATTTATGACCAAAGCAACCGACCGTCTTGGTAAGGTCGCTGACGGTAATACAGTTTCTGACTATGATCCGGAAGAAATCAAGAGAAAAATATCCGTTTCCGCATCTCTTGTTCCCGTTGAGTTTAACGATCATAAGATCAATGTACTTGATGCGCCGGGTTACCTTGATTTCGGCGGTGAGCGTCAGCAGGCACTTCGTGTTGCAGGCAGTGCGGTAATCGTTTGCAGCGCTAAGAGCGGTGTTGGCGTTGGTACCGAGCTTGCTTGGAAGAGAACTGCGGAGCGCAAAATTCCGCGTATGATTTACATATCCAAGATCGATGAAGAGAATGCTGATTTCTTCAAGGCATTTGAAGGCCTTCGCGAGAAGTTTGGTGTTTCCGTATGTCCGATGGTTATCCCGGCAACTGTTGACGGCAATACCGTTGGTATAGTTGATGTTGTAAAGCTTAAAGCTTATGAATTAAAGAACGGCGCTGCTGTTGAAATGCCCATTCCGGCTGAGATGCAGGCAAAGGTTGACGAGGTTCGCGCTCAGATCGCTGAAAGTGTTGCTGAGACCAGCGAAGAGTATATGAATAAGTACTTCGATGGCGAAGAGTTCACTACCGATGAGTATGTTCACGGTATCAATGTAGGTCTTATGCAGGGTAGCCTTACTCCGGTATTCTGCGGTTCCGCAATGACCGGTATCGGATCACTTGCTCTCCTCCGCGGTATTATTGAATATGCTCCGTCTCCTTTTGATATGCCCGCTGAAATCGGCGAGGATGCAAATGGTGAGCTTGTTGATATCGAGCGTACCGAAAAGGCTCCTACCAGAATTTTAATTTTCAAGACAATTTCCGATCAGTACGGCAAGGTTTCTTACTTCAAGGTTATGTCCGGTAAGGTTACCGACGATATGTCTCTCGTAAACGCTCGTACAGGTGAGACCGAGAAGGTTGGTCATCTTTATTTTGTTCGCGGTAAGAATCGCGTTGAGACCAAGATGGTTGGTTTTGGCGATATCGGTGCTATCAGCAAGTTCGGTGACGCTAAGACAGGAGATACCTTCTGTGCAGCTGACGCTGTTTGCTCACTGGGAGGATTTGATTTACCCAAGCCCACCTATGCTCAGGCAGCTCTTGCTAAGGTAAAGGGCGGCGAAGAGAAGATCGCAGCTGGTCTTGCTCGTCTTGCTGAGGAGGATTTAACATTTACCGCAGTAACCAATACCGAAACTCATCAGTACATCGTTACCGGTTGTGGCGATATGCATATTGATATCCTTTGCTCACGCCTTAAAGCGCGCTTTGGTGCTGAGGTAGAGCTTGAGGCTCCGCGCGTACCTTATCGTGAGAAGATCAGAAGAAAAGTACGCGTTCAGGGTAAGCATAAGAAACAGTCCGGCGGTCACGGTCAGTACGGCGATGTCTGGATGGAATTTGAGCCGGGCGATCAGGAAGATTTAGTATTCGAAGAGAAGGTAGTCGGCGGTGCTGTACCGAAGAACTTCTTCCCGGCAGTTGAAAAGGGTCTCCGTGATTGCATCTCCAAGGGTGTAGTTGCAGGCTTCCCGGTTGTTTACTTAAAGGCAACACTCGTTGATGGTTCATACCACGATGTAGACTCTTCAGAAATGGCGTTCAAGATGGCGGCAAGCCTTGCTTATAAGGCTGGTTTACCCCAGGCTAACCCGGTTCTCCTCGAGCCGATCGGTACTCTTGCAGTAACCGTTCCGGATAGCTACATGGGTGATGTTATCGGTGATTTAAATAAGCGTCGCGGTCGTGTTTTAGGTATGACTCCGGCTGAGTCAGGCCATACCACCATCGATGCTGAAGTGCCGATGGCAGAGATGCATACTTACACTATCGATCTTCGCTCTATGACTCAGGGCAGAGGCTCCTTCACATTTGAGTTTGCTCGTTATGAAGAGGCTCCTATGAATGTTCAGGAGAAGATCGTTGCAGAGCGTGCACATCTTTTAGCTGAGGAATAAAATATAGGGTATGTAGATTAGATAAAAGCGGCAGGTTTTACCTGCCGCTTTTTTTGTCAAAAAAGGGTGTTTTTCATTGACTTTTGCATATTAAAATGCTAAAATTATACTATCTGTAAGTATGCCCTAAATAGGCTTGAAGGAAGATGAACCATGTTAAAACCATTTGAGAAAAAAATATATTTATCATCACCCACAATGCACGGTGAAGAGCTTAAATATATGCAGGAAGCGTATGAAACCAACTGGATGTCAACCGTTGGCGAAAATATTAATGAGGTGGAGCGCCTTGTTGCGGAGAAGATCGGCTGTAAGTACACAGTTGCGCTTTCGTCCGGTACTGCCGCACTGCATATGGCAATAAAGCTTGCAGGTGTTAAGGCGGGAGATTATGTATTCTGCTCGGATGTGACCTTTGCCGCTACGGTTAATCCGGTGGCGTATGAAAAGGCAATTCCGGTATTTATCGATACCGAATATGACACCTGGAATATGGACCCGGAGGCACTCAGGCGGGCGTTTGAGCTTTATCCAGATACAAAGGTTGTAGTTGTGGTAAATCTTTACGGCACCCCCGGAAAAATGCAGGAACTTTGCGAAATATGTAAAAAACATAACGCGATTTTAATAGAAGACGCGGCGGAGTCCTTTGGTGCAACCTATGACGGTAAGCAGACCGGCATTTTTGGTGACATTGGCGTAATTTCATTTAACGGAAATAAGATTATTACCGGGTCCTCCGGTGGTATGCTTCTCACAAATGATGAAACCTCAGCTAAGAAGGTCCGCAAGTGGTCAACTCAAAGCCGTGAGCCGGCCGCTTGGTATCAGCATGAGGAGCTTGGCTATAACTACCGTATGAGCAATGTAATTGCAGGTGTTGTGCGAGGTCAGTTTAAGTATTTAGACGAGCATATCGCTCAAAAGAAAGCAATTTATGAGCGCTATAAAGAAGGGTTTAAGGACCTTCCTGTTACAATGAATCCCTTTGATGAGGAAAGGACAGTTCCGAACTACTGGCTTTCTTGTATGCTGATTGATAAAGATTATATGTCAAAGCAGGTAAGGGATGAACTTACCACATCTCATACTAAAGAAGAGGGTAAGACCTGTCCGGATGAGATATTGGGTGCAATTGCCGCGATTAATGCTGAGGGCAGACCGGTTTGGAAGCCAATGCACGCGCAGCCGATATTTAAAGACTGTCCTTTTGTTAAAGCAGGGGAGCAGGATGTTGGTATGGATCTTTTTGAGAGAGGTCTGTGCCTGCCGAGCGATAATAAAATGACAGAAGAAGAGCAGGAAATTATTATAAAGACAGTAAGATCCTGCTTTGGGAAATAAAGCTTTACTTAGTGCGCGATAGAGGTGTTTTATGTATAGAAATTTTTTAAAACGGGCAATTGACATTGTGCTGTCACTGCTTGCTTTGATAGTTTTGTCGCCATTCCTTTTGCTTTTTACGATTACCGGCGCGATTGCAATGAAGGGTAATCCGTTTTTTATCCAGGAGCGCCCGGGTAAAATAGACAAAGTAACCGGCAAAGAGCGGATTATCAAAATGATTAAATTCAGATCTATGTCAAATGCTAAAGACGAAGATGGTAAGCTTCTTCCCGGTAAGGATCGCCTTAATAAGTATGGCAAGATAATAAGAGCGCTGTCGATTGATGAACTCCCGTCTTTGGTAAATATTTTTATTGGCGATTTGTCAATTATAGGGCCTCGCCCTTTGACGGTTAAATATCTTATGTACTATACAAAGGAAGAGCGGCGCCGTCATGAAGTCCGTCCGGGTCTTACCGGACTTGCACAATGTATGGGCAGAAATAACCTTTCTTGGGAAGAAAAGTTTGCCTATGATGTTGAATATGTAGATAATGTGTCCTTCTTGCTTGATGTAAAAATATTGTTTAAAACTGTGTGGTCGGTTTTAAAGCGCGAAGGTATAGGACAAGGTGAACAACAACCTGTCAGTTTACATATAGAAAGAGCAGATATGGTTAAAAATAATGAGGAAATGGCGGGGGTAAAGTAGAATGAGTACTATTAAACGCATATTGTTGTGGGTAAAAAAAGAGAGTAAAAGAAGCGGAAAAAGCCTGCTGACAGTTATGATCAATATGATTGCAGATTACCTGAAGTACGGAGTCAATCCCAAGGAGTATTACTATTTTGGATTTAGCAGTAAAACTGCTGAAGCGAAAGAAACCTTTTTTACAAAAAGGATGTTTAAACGCTTTTTAAAGAGAAATAACGATCCTATGTATCGTCAGATTTTAAATGATAAATACATATTCTCACAGACTTTTGAAAAATATGTTAAACGCAAATGCATTAGAAACACCAATTTAACAATTGCGGATTTTGAAGAATTCTTGACCGGGATGGAAAAATTTATATACAAACCGGGCGAGGGAAGTGGTGGTACCGGTATTGAAGTTATAAGCAAAGCGGATTACCCCTGCACAGAGGAAATTTACAAGAAGATAATCGCCCTCCCTGAAGGTGTGCTTGAAGAATGGATAGACCAGCATGAAGTTATTTCTGCTGCTTATCCTTATGCGGTAAACTGTATCAGAGTTGCAACCCTTTTCAGAGATGGAAAGTGTACCCATTTGGGTGCGCTGTTCACATTGGGATTGAATAAGAACAATATAACAAATGCACTCAAAGGCTCAATTTTTGGTATTGTGGATTTGGAAACCGGTGTGGTCACTTCGGATTTATGCAACTATAGTGACCAGGTTTTCCACGAGCATCCGGATACGGGCTTTATCGCAAAGGGATTTGAGATTCCATATTGGCAGGAAATTTTAAAGCTTACAGCGGATGCTGCATCTGTAGTGCCACAGGTCGGCTATGTAGGCTGGGATGTTGCTATTTCAAAAGACGGTCCCGTACTTATTGAAGGTAACAGTATTTCTGCAGGATATATTGGTTTCCAACATAGCCTCGTGAGAAGCGATGGACTCGGCTCTCGTCCTATTTGGGGACCATTTGTAAAGTAACTTAAAAAGGAATGTGCAATATATGAATTTACAAGGTAAAAAGTTATTGTTTTTTGACGGCTCCGGCCTTGCTGCCTCGGCGGTAAAGCGCGCTAAAGAGCTTGGCGTGCATACAATTGTGGCTAATTTCTATTCACCCGATAAATCTCCGGCAAAGCTTATTGCCGATGAGGCATGGGACATCGATTTTTCCAAAATCGATGAAACGGTAAAACTCATTCACGACAATGGTATTGATGGCATTTTTGTAGGCTGGACCGATTCACACCTCCCGTACTATGCTGAAATCTGTGAAAAGGCGGGATTACCTTGCTGCGGTACAGTTGAGCAGTTTGATATTCTCTCAAATGACAAAAGACGGTTTAAACAGATCTGCCGTAAATATGGAGTCCCCACCATTCCGGAGTATAAGATCGATTTGGATTTCAAGAGAGAGGACCTTGATAAGATCAGCTATCCGGTCATTGTAAAGCCCACCGATGAGAGCGGAAGCCGCGGAGTAAGACGCTGCGACAATGAGGAAGAGTTCATTTCATACTACAAAGACCTTTCTAAGTCAAAGAAAGATGATATCCTTGTTGAGAAATACATTGACAGCCCGAAAGAAATATATCTGCACTATACCGTGCAGGACGGATATTGCAGTCTTTCTTCAACATTTATGAAACAGAAAGCAATCGACGAAGGCAAAGTAGCCTCCTCTGCAATTCTGCATGTATTCCCATCCTCTTATATTGATCTGTACAAGGAAACAGCGCACGCCGCTGTTAAGCATATGTTTGAGGACCTTGGTCTTAAAAACTGCGTGGTTATGATGCAGGGCTTCATTGACGATAATAAATTTTACTTCTATGAGTCCGGCCTTCGTATGGGTGGCGAGCAGTTTTATGTATTTGCTAATCCCATTAACGGTATAAACGCACTTGATATGATGATAGAGTTCTCCGTAACGGGCAAAATGACCTGCGGAAATGTAAAGGAACAGGATAATCCTTATTACACAAAAACCTGCTGTAATTATTACATAACCCTAAAAGCAGGCGTCATTACGGAAATTCGCGGCCTTGATGAGGTCGAAAAAATGCCCCAGGTATTACAAAACGCTACTTTCAAGAAAATCGGCGACGAGATCAGCAAGACAAATTCACTTGATAGGGTTATATACAGGCTTCATGTTATGGATGATACCCCGGAAGCCCTGGCTAGGACTCTTGAGAAAATCAGTCATACATTGCGCGTGCTTGATCAGAATGGAAACGATATGCAGATAGAAGAGCTTTCCTATGACAGAGCGCTCGAAATGATTAAAAACTCCTGATATAAGGGGGAAAAACAAATGCCAACAGCCGTCTCTCGTGAAATCGGAAGTGAATATTGGAATGTTCCGGTTTGTGAGAAGGAAAATGGCCTTTTTGAAGGTGTAAGCTGGTTTCTTTCCGGAAGAAGTGCTTTACAGTTTATCATTAAGGACATAAAAGAAAAGCATAATGTAAAAACGGCGGCCCTTCCTTCCTGGTGCTGTGACAGTATGATTTTACCTTTTCTCAACGAGGGCATAGTAACACTTTTTTATGAAGACATTATTCCAGACTGCGATATTTTGCTCACTATGGAATATTTCGGGTTCATGAGAAATAATCCGATCGATTTTCACGGAATTGTCATTTACGATGTTACACATTCGCTTTTTTCTCCCAATATGGGAATTAAAAGGGCAAAAAGTGCAACGGATGAGTATTTATTCGGCAGCCTTAGAAAATGGGCAGGATTTAAAACCGGCGGCTTTGCCAGAAAACTTAACGGTGAATTCTCAATGCCGATACCCGATGTGGCAGATGAAAAATACATCTCCCTTCGCGCTCGCGCTATGAAAGAGAAGGCAGAATACTTATCGGGAAAAAGAGAAGATAAGGCCTACTTGAATATTTTTTCAACAGCCGAGGATATGCTTGAAGATGCAGGTGTGTTGGCATCATATAATGAAGACATCCTTGCGGCAAACAAACTGGATATTGAATTTATAAAGACCGCAAGACGCAAAAACGCAAAAATTTTATTGTCCGAAGTGGCGGAGATTGCCCTTTATAAAGAGTTAGGGGAAGATGATGTTCCTCTTTTTGTGCCGATTATTTTGCCGGAAAAAGAGCGAAACGCTCTTCGCAAATATTTGATCGAAAACAATGTTTTCTGCCCAATCCATTGGCCGTATACAAAGTGGCACGGCGAAAAGAGTAATGTTTTTGATACTGAGCTGAGCCTTATTTGTGACCAGCGCTATACAAAAGAGGATATGGAATATATCTGTGAGCTTATTAGAAAATTCAGAAGGTGTGGTAACTGATGCTATCCGTATACACATTAAAAGATGCAAATAAGTGGGACGAGATAGTAAAATCTTTTTCCGAGTATGATACCTATTGGCTCTCCGGCTATGTAAAAGCCTTTGAAATCCACGGTGACGGCGAGCCTGTGCTCTTTTATTACGAGAGCGAAAAGGCGCGTGGTATTAATGTGGTTATGAAGCGGGATATAGGAAAACTTCAGCGCTTTATAGGCAAGATAGAAGAAAATGCGCTTTTTGATTTTGCTACGGTTTATGGTTACGGAGGCTGGATTATTGAAGGTAATGATGAAAACTTATTTAAAGAATATAACACTTGGTGCAGAGAAAATTCTGTTGTAAGTGAGTTTGTTCGTTTCCACCCGATGCTTCAGAATCAAGAGAAGGCAAAGGACTTTTATGATGTAATACCCCTTGGTTTGACCGTAGCTATGGATACTACGGACAGCGATACCATTTGGGCAAATTTAACCAGCAAAAACCGCAATATGATACGAAAAGCTGAAAAAAGCGGAATAGAAATACACAGAACCTGTGATTTAGAAATTTATAACACCTTCAAAGATATATATAACGGCACAATGGATAAGGACAATGCAGATAAGTACTACTACTTCGGTGATAAGTTTTACGAAAGTGTCTGTAGCGATTTGAAGGAAAATGCTCAGATCTTTTATGCAACACTTGACAATAAGATAGTCGCGGCATCAATTATGCTTTATGCCAACGGAAGAATGAACTATCATCTTTCAGGATCTCTCCGCGAATATGCAAATCTTGCACCCACAAATCTGCTTCTGTACGAGGCGGCGCTTTGGGGTAGTGCGAATGGGTACAAAACCTTATATATGGGTGGCGGTGTAGGTAGTGGCGAGGATAGCCTTTTCAAGTTTAAAAAATCCTTTTACCGTAAGGACGACCTGCCTCGTTTCCATATCGGAAAGCGAATTTTTGATGAAGATAAATATAATATGCTCCTTGAATTAAGCGGGCAGGATAAAACGGTATCCTTCTTCCCACAATACAGAGCATAGGGGGATAAATGTGAAAATTCTTTATGTAACAACAATCGGTGGAACAATGAGGTTCTTTACATCGTTTATAAAAGAACTTGTTGAAGACGGCCACACTGTGGACATTGCCACAAATAATTCGACTTCACCGGTACGACAGGATTATTATGAAATGGGTTGTAAAGTACACCCTATAAGCTGTTCGCGCTCGCCACTAAGCAAAGCAAATCTAAAGGCGTATAAACAGCTTAAAAAGATTATCGATGAAAACGAGTATGACATAGTTCACTGTCATACCCCGGTTGCAGCAATGCTGACACGCTTGGCAGCCCGTCATGCCCGCAAAAAAAGAACAAAAGTATTTTATACTGCTCATGGTTTCCATTTTTACAAAGGGGCGCCGAAGAAAAACTGGCTTATGTATTATCCCATAGAGTGGATCTGCGCCTTTTTAACAGACACACTCATTAACATAAATAAAGACGATTATGAATTTGCAAAAAAACATATAAAGGCTAAAAATGTGGTCTATGTGCCGGGTGTTGGTATTGATACATCTCTTTTCAAAAGAGACTGGAAAGCGGGCGAGGAAAAACGCAAAGAGTTGGGAATTCCGACCGATGCAAAATTGCTCATTTCCGTCGGCGAGCTTAATGCGAATAAAAATCATAAATGTGTCATAAATGCGATACAAAAGCTTGATGTCTATTACATAATTGCAGGAAAGGGTCCGCTTAACGACAGCTTGCAAGCGCTTATTGATGAAAAGGGACTTTCTCACCGTGTCAAGCTTTTAGGGTTCAGACGAGATGTATTAGACCTGTATTCCGCGTCGGATATATTTGTGTTCCCGTCGTTCCGTGAGGGATTACCGGTTTCTGTTATGGAAGCAATGGCAACCGGGCTTCCGGTTGTTTGTTCCAAAATCAGAGGAAGTGTTGATCTCGTAGATTATAACGGAGGAGAATATTTTAGTCCTCGCAGTCCTGAATCTTGCAAGAAAGCGCTTGAAACTATACTTCTTCGCGATTTAGAACCAATAGGCGAGTATAATAAAGAAAAAGTACTTGATTTTGATATTGAAGCCGTAAACAAGAAAATGCGGGAAATTTACGAATTATAAACTTGAAAAGGATGGTAATATGCGTAAATTGATATATGTTTCCAACAATGCCATAAATAAGGCCGGAAAAGAGCATGCATTTTTTTTACAGGAAAAGAGTGTTTTGTTAAATAAATTTGGCGAATTTAATGTAGTTTGCCCAAATGGTATTTATTTCTGCAATAAAAAAGGGGAAACAAACTGTAAGTATCAAGTTAAGACTATCGATAAAATTATAGCGGCTATAAAAGCTTTAAATTGCGATTTTGTGTCAGAGATAAAGCATATGCTCAAAGATAAGAAGTTTTCATTTACATTTCTTGCTAAACTTTACCTTTTCACAAAGCGCGGAATGCAGATGGAACGACTTATAAGAAAATCTATGTCCCGAGAAGAAAAAAAGGACATATGCCTTTACTCCTTTTGGATTACATACGATGCATACGCTGTGGCACGAATAAAAAGAGATTATCCTGAGTGCTACGCGGTAGCAAGGGCGCACTCTTTTGATCTTCAAATTTCAAAAAATGCAGTTAATCCATATTTAATGAAAAAATGTATTTGCAATAATTTTGATAAGATTGCATTTATTTCAGAGAATATATTGAATGAGTTTTTAGACTATTACAAGGAAAAGCAAAGCAATTTCGTGGTTCAATATTTAGGTTCAATAGGTGCACATTGCAAATATATTGCCAGGGCAAAACACGAAACACTCACAATCTTATCTTGCTCTTCAATCATCCCCGTGAAACAGTTGAATGTAATAATCGATGCATTGTCAAATTGGGAAAAATGCAAAGTAAAGTGGATTCATATAGGCGACGGGGCGCAGCGAGATGAGATAAAAGAACTTGCAAAGAACAAACTTTCTAAACTCACCAATGTTGAATATGAATTTGCAGGATTTATGCGTAATACCGAGGTTTTAAAGTATTTATGCAGAAATGACATAGATGTATTTGTTAATTCAAGTAAGGTAGAAGGCGTGCCTGTTTCAATTATGGAGGCAATGTCGTTTGGTATTCCGGTTATTGCACCTGCGATAAACGGAATTCCGGAACTGGTTAAGCCAGGATCGGGTTTCCTCTTTGATGTTGATGGTGGAGGAGCCGCATTAAAGGCTGAACTTGAAGAGTTTGCAGATCTGTCAGAAGAAGCCGTTTTAAAAATGGGTGAAAGCGCCCATCGTATCTGGAAAGAAGAATTTTGCCTCGAAAACAATGATGAGGTATTGTTTAAGGATGTATAAATTATGGATCACAATTTACCACAAATAGAACAGGTTGAAAAGGTTGGTATAGACGCATTTATATATGCGATATATGCAGCGCTCATACCGCTTAATATGATTCTGAACTTCACCGGTAATACCATTAACCGCTATGTGGGCATTATTGCGGCTGCATTTATTGGTATGGCAGTACTCATGAAGAGGAAAAAAGGCTTGAAAATGTCAAAGCCTGTTGCCAGCCTTATTGTTTTTACTATTTGGTGCACATTATCTCTTTTCTGGAGCGTGCATCAGCGAACTTCAATGGGTCAGTATATTACATTTATAAGTTCAGTCGCACTCTGTCTTATTTGTGTTATCAGGAATTTCAATGCAAGAGAATTGCGACTTATAAAAAAATTTATGGTAATACCGTCGGCCGTACTTGTATTTTATCTTGAGCCAAACAAGGATGTATCGTGGTCGCGAGGGACCATTTCTAATTCAACGGGTCATGCAGATCAAAATGGCCTTGCGGCAAATATGCTTTTCGCTTTTTGGGTTGCAATAGATTTATATAGCACAACAGAAAGAAAAAGTGCTAAAATTTTTTATGCAGTGTGTGCAGTGATCATTGTTATAGGTATGTTCTTTATTGCATCCCGCGGTGCGATTTTGGCGCTTATGATATCGGCGATTATATACATATTCACATTTAACAAGGAAAAGATCAAGTTTACAACGATTTTTATTACATTAACAGCCTGTGCTTTGATTTACTTTATACTTACTGTTTTGGATTTTACATCAATGGAAAGACTGTCCATTGAAAGTATATTAGAAGATGCAGGTACCGGTCGTTTTGATATATGGGAGCATCTTTTTGCATATATGGGTCGGGACAGTGTTTTGCGAACCTTTGGCGGATACGGTTTCGGTACAGAAACACTGGTTACGAGAATGGCGGTAGGACAGTACCTGGGTATCCATAACACCTATCTCGAATACTTCTTTACAACCGGCATTATAGGTCTTGGTCTTATGGTGTGGTTTCTTTTTTCGGTTTTAAAAAATGCGAAAAAGAATGATGACAAAATTGCAATAATTTTATGGGTGTCACTTATCATTATTTGCATTCCTTTGGGATTTTTCTTGAACAAAGGTTCATGGCATGTTTTGATGCTTGCTATGACCGGATTAAAGTCATCAATACCTAAAGATAATGAGGAAAGATTGAGCGGAGAGAGGTAATGAGAATTTTTAGCAAAGTTGGCGAAATTGTAAAAAAACTTATAAAAACAGGCTTTTTATATGTTTTTGGCAGTAGCGTAATCAACAAAATAATTCACTTTTTAAGCAGCATTGTTTTAGTTAGAATTTTATCAAAAACTGAATACGGCGTATTCGCATATGCATGGAACATATATAGTCTTCTTGTTTTGTTTGAAGGCATGGGTATGGCTCCGGCTGTGTTGCAGCTTTCAAGTGAAAATACCAATGACAGAGCAAAGATAAAGGGCGTATTCGATTACGGAGTAAAATTTGGATCAATAGCAAATCTCATCCTTATGGTAATTATGATATTGATCGGGCTTTTTGTGCCGTTTAAAATTGAAGGATCCGGCATATTATTGATTTTACTTGCAGCTCTTCCGGCATTACAGTTTTTCTGCGCATCAATTACGAATGTTGTTCGGTCAATTAAATTGAATAAAAGTTTTGGTAAGCTTACAACTGTTAGTACAATACTAACTTTTTGCATGTGTGTAATTGGTGCATATACCTTTAGGGAAAAAGGACTTGTTTTAGGATATTATGTATCAACTTCCATATCGTTGATTTTATGTGTAAATGTATTCAAAAAGAATTTTAAGAGCAAGACACCTCTCGATAATACAGATAAAAAGCCCATGCGTTCCATAGCTTTTATCACGATGTGTAATAGCGCTTTGTCGCAACTCTTATATCTGGCCGATGTATTTGTGCTTGGAATTGTAATTCCGCAAGAAACAATAATTGCCAGTTATAAAGTAGCAACGGTTATCCCTACGGCACTGTCATTTATTCCCAGCATTATGGTTACATATTTATATCCCTATTTGGCAGAGCACAGAAATGATGCACAATGGTGTCTAAAAACCTGCAAAACAGTGTTCCTTGGAATGGGCGTTTTAAATGCGATTATTTCAACAACACTTGTTATTTTTGGCGAACTGGTAATTAAAATATTCTTTGGAGCGCAGTATTTGGATGCTCTTCCTATATTTAGACTACTTTCTGTTAATTACTTTTTCTCCGGTACATTCAGAACTCTTGCGGGGCTTTTATTAGTGACTCAGAGGAAACTCAAATTCAATTTATTTGTTGCAATACTAACCGGTTCTGTAAATGTTATTGCCGATGTATTCTTTATACAGTGGTGGGGTTCTATGGGTGCAGCTTTTGCCACTGTATTGGTAGTGTTGCTGTCAAGCATTTTAAATGTCAGCTATCTTTTTTACACACTTAATAAAAAACTGAAAAAAGGTGAAAACTGATATGACCGCATTGTTTTTAATACCATATCCGGAAGAAGGAACAAAAAACAATTTATACCGTAAATTCACATCCCAGATAAACTGTGCGGCCGAGGTCGTCAGTGAAGTTTACTACACAAGCTATGACGATGGCAAGGTTTATATAAACAAACACGGAGACGCAGGTTATAAAAGGGTTATAGGAAAAACGCTGTCCAAGAACCAGAACTTCATAAAAATGCATTTTATTATGAAGGCAGTTCGCAAGTGGGTTAAACAGAATAAACCCGCGCTTGTGTATATGCGCTACATAACCCCCAGTGCTACCTATAAAAGAACATTGAATGCAATAAGAAAAAATGGCGGAAAAGTGGTTGTGGAGATCCCTACATACCCGGGCACTAAGGAAGCTAAAAACAGCAGTAGAAAAGGATTTTACTTCTTGGTAAAGCTCTTCGCAAAGTTGTTCAAAAACACATATAAAAAACGGGTGGATTTATACACGCTGATAGGCGAGCCTGCAAATACTTACAAGGGCGCACCTGCAATCAATATTGAAAACGGACTTGATGTTGAAAAAGTGTCGATGAAACCTGGCTTTGAAGAGCATAATGGAGAATTCCATATAGCTGTTACCGCGGTTTTCTCCTACTGGCACGGATATGATAGGTTAATAAAAGGTCTTGCTGACTATTATGCAAATGGTAGCGATAAAAAAGTCTATGTCCATCTTTGCGGTAAATCCTTTGACGGTACTCTTGACAATCTTATCCAAATTGCCGAGGATGCAGGCATTCAAGAATATGTGATAAAGCACGGATATTTAGACACAGAAGCGCTGAATGAGATTTTTGCAAAATGCGATGTGGCAATAGGGTCTCTTGGCCTGCATCGTCAGGATATAATCGTTGACACTACGCTTAAATTACCGGAATATACTTCCCGTGCGATTCCGTTTGTTTTCTGCACAGACAGTAACAATGTGGATCCAAACGGCAAGTATTATCTGAAACTGAAATGTAATGATGATCCTGTGGACATCAAGGAGATAATTGCTTTCTTTGACGGTCTTGATAAAGACAATATTCAGAATGAGATGAGAGCTTATGCTCTTAATAATTTGAAGTGGTCAACACAATTTAAAAAAGTTGCAGATTATTTTGAGAGGTAAAATTATGGAAAGTTTAAACTGCAACGAGCGCGCCTTTTTGTGCTTGCTACAGGCGGGTCTCGGTATGAAAACAATTGAATTACCCGATGACTTTTCAGCAGAAAAGGTGTTTGAAGAGGCAACTCTTCATTCTGTTGCAGGACTAAGCTACAATGGCCTTTTAAAACTTGACCTTTTAGATAAGCCGGATAAAGCGCTCCTTGCTGAATGGAAAGGTAAGGCTATGCGAGAGGGAATGTTTGTTGAAGGGATTTTCCATCAACAGCAAAAGATGATCTCGCTTTTTGAAAATGAGGATATAGAATATGCGATTTTAAAGGGTATTTCTGTTGGCAAGGAATATCCGAACCCTAATCTGCGAATGCAGAGTGACATAGATGTACTTGTGAAAAAAGTAGATTTTGACCGAGCGGTTTTACTGCTAAAGAATATAGGGTTTGTTCATATTCCCTGCGGCGGTGACCACCATATTACATTGAATAAAGGAAACTTAACCATAGAAGTGCATCACACACTGGGCGGGTTACCGGATAAAAAGGTTAAAGAAAAAGTGGAGCGGCTGTTTGCTGATTTCTATAAAGAATCGGTGGAAACAGAATGTAACGGATATAAATTTAAGGCACTTCCGGTCAAATTACAGGCAGTGTCCCTATTACTCCATTTAATTCAGCATATGACCCGCACCGGCAGCAGTTTTCGTCAAGTCTGCGATTGGGCTTTGTTTGCTAAAAAATATTCAGACGAAGTTTTTCGCGATGAATGCAAAACGGTTCTTAGTGATATCGGCATTTTTGAGTTTGCCCGTATCATGACCGCATTTTGCAATTTATATCTCAATTCGGAGATTCCTTGCGATTTTGTAGTGGATGAAAATGAACTTTCACCGCTTTTCGAAGATGTGTTTGCAAGCGGTGAATTTGGTGTTAAGGACACTAATCGATCCCGAAGCAGATTTTTCCTTAGTTCAAATTCCGGTGGCGGTTTTAAAAACTTACCTGTCATTCAACAGATACGAACAATGCACCAAATGGCAGTAAAGCGTCACAAAATTTTTGACAAAGTGATAATTTTGAAACCCTTTGCATTTTTGTGTATTCCGTTTGGATATGTCTGGCGAATTATTAAAGGAAAAAACAAAAGTAGTACCTTGGTGCAATCTGTAAAAATTGCAAATAAGCGAAACGATATTTATAAAAAAATGAATCTGTTTAAATAGCGGTTTGGTCAGAGGTGTAATATATGAAAAATTCGTTTAAATCGAATGTGTGTAGATGCATGTATTCTATAGCTAAATATTTACCTAATTCCTATTCCAAAATAAAAATAGGCCAAAAGGCTATTCGCAGAGCTTTTGCATCAGGATTTGCTGAAAGCATAGGCAAAAATGCTAATATTGAGCGCAAAGCCATCATAGGAAGGCACATTGTTTTAGGGGATAATTCGAGTATAGGTCCAAATGCTCAAGTGCCGGATGGTACAACGATAGGTGACAATGTTATGATGGCGCGTGATGTGTTGATTTATACCGTTAATCATAGATATGATAGATTTGATATTCCTATGAATAAGCAAGGAATTACAGAAATCAATCCTGTCAAAATAGAAGATGATGTTTGGATTGGGGCACGAGCAATAATCCTGGACGGTGTAACGATTGGTACCGGCGCTATTGTCGCAGCGGGAGCGATTGTTACAAAAGATGTACCGCCTTATGCAATTGTTGGCGGAAACCCGGCAAAAGTAATTAAATACAGAAAAGAAGAGCAAGGTGTTTAACCTTGCTCTTTAATTTATTTAACTGCGTCTGTTTTATTCCATCTGAAGTTGCCCCAAACGCCGTTTACTTCGCTGAAGTAAATAAAGGAGTTTGGATATTTTCGCGATAACTTAATGAGATCGTCCATCTGTCGTATATTGATGATGGTGACAAGCATTTTCTTCTGATCACCGGTAAACATTCCTTCGCAGGGGATAATTGTTGCACCATGCTTAAGATTAAGGAGAATATCGTGTTTGAAGTCTTCCGGATTATTTGTGATTATGCGAACCTCAACCGCATTTCTTGTGGTTTTGAGAACGCTATTCATGGCAACATTGAATATCATCATCTGTGCAACCGACATAACAACGCTTTCCACATTTCGATATACAAAGAATGAAATTCCGATGATTATGTAGCAAAAGATTGAAATAAGACTTTCTATATTTAAGTACGGCTTCTTTTTCTGGATTATACTGGATACAATATCAACGCCACCGGTAGAACCACCGATTTTAATCATAAAGGCAGTACGCAATCCCATCATAACACCGGAAGCAAAAACAGCTATCCATGCATCACCTTCGGATATGTACTGATACATATTGATTTTTTCCATAATAATCATCATTACAGAAGAAACAACGGTAAATATGGTTGTGTAGATAACATACTTTTTATTGATCATAAACCATGCAACAATAAGAAGGGGAATATTGATGGCAAGAGAAATATAACCGATGTTTATTCCTGTAAGCTCCTGAGTCATCATTGCGATACCGTCAATGCCGCTGGGTGCGAAGTTTGCGGTCTCAACAAAACAGTAAAGAGCGACAGCGGATAAAACCGATGTGAAAAGTGTTATAAGCATATCAATTACAATTTGAGTTTTTTTCATAAGATTCATCCTTTTACGCTAAAATTCTACTGTTGGATTATACATTATTTTACAGCGTTTGTCCATAGCAGACGGACAAAAAAGAAAATTTTGTTTAGTGGAAAGGCTATTTCGTAGTGCTGTGTTTGTCGTATTTAGATCGAATATACTCAGGCCTAACTGCCATATCGTCTATTTCCCACTTGCCATTTTTATACTTATAGCATAACACTCCGATATCAGCTGATTGAATCCAAATATTATGAGTATCATTTTCCCAACAAATGCCATAAAAATCGCGTGCTCTTGCAGGAGTGAACGAAAATACAAATTCGTCGTTTTGAGTAGCGTAAATACTGACAACTATGTATTTACCGTTGTCTGCTTCTTCAATACTTTGAACTGCATAATATTTATTATCGTAGCTATGTGTTTTGTCAGGTGAAAAGCTTCCCCAGTCTTCCGTTTGTAGTGCAGGGTTACCACATCCGGACAATATGAATAACAGAGTCACAACAGACAGTGATATTAGTCTTCTTATTCGCATATCTTTCCTCCTAAGAACCGCAGTTAGCGGGGTTTTACTTAGTGCACATACGGATCGACCCAAATGGCATAAAAGTCCTCATCGGATTTTTGCGGGGTTCCGCCATAGTCGCCGACGAAAATGACGGTAAATTTATTGGTGCCGTATTCAATATGGAAAGAGTCGCTCTTTAGTTCCTTATCATAGCCGATTAGCAAACCATCTTTTAAAAGTTTCCCTTCATCTGCACCAAAATTGGCTTCAATACTGACATCGTGTTCTAAATTGCTGGTGATTGTTATCTCACATTCTAAATATACCTTGTCATCCTCTACCCAAAAGCGGGAGAAAGAGCAGTTATCATAATCAACATTTACTTTCCGCATCAGTACATATTTCCAGTTATGCCAGAAATACGGCCAAATAGAGTCATCAGCGGTACCGCCGAGAGCGGACCAGACTGTATTTCCTGCGTCGCTATACACCCATTTTTCTCCGTCTCTCTTAAAATGTAAGATTTCCCCAATTGAAAAATTTTTGCCTACATAATATATTTCTGCCTCATTTTGATTATAAGACATAACCTTGAAAAACTCAGCGGAATTTGCATTATACGCCGATTCAAAGTCAAATTCGTCGCCATGTCGCGCTGTAAGATATTCACATCTAAAAAAGGGAAGTAGCCATACAATAAAAATAAGTGCAAGCACTATAACTATTGAAGAAACAAGCTTTTTCATAACACTCGATCCTTTATTTGAGGATTATTTCAATTTCATCGGGCAAGAGCCTATCAAGCTTTTTATCGGTGTTACCTTGAGCGCCGACAAAAACAACGGAAATTCTGTTAGAACCTTTCTCAATGTGAAAAGTATTACTTCCGGTTTCTTTATCATATCCGACAACCGTGGCTTCTTTTAAAAGTTTGTCTTGCTCCCGTTCAAAATTGCCGATGATTTCTGCATCGCAAGTGCGGCTACTGTCAACTACCAACTCGCAATAGAAGTATACCTTACCGTCTTCTACATAGAAGTCTGAAAAGTAGCTTTTTTCTTCGTTCAGTTTAACAGGCTTTGAGAAAAAGGAAAATAACAAAAAAGCGCAAAGCAACACAGTGATAAATATTAACATTAGCCTTTTTATTCGCATATCTTTCCTCCTATTTAAGCCAACCAGAGTTCCAGTTAAACCATCCGGGATTAGCTTTTATTACTGTTTTGTCGTTCCATGAAATTCTGATTGCATAATCTTTTGGATCTGCAAATGGAATTGATTTAGCAAATTCCGATTTGACATAGTCGGAAGAATACTCCAAATTCGGATTAATTATATCATTCCAGGTATATTTCAAATCATATGTCACATTGCCATAACTATCCTTGTAAATTTTTCCTTTAATTTTGAAACCACCTGCATTTTCATCAGTACCATGGAGATATTGATATCCAATGATGTCTTCGCCGTTTTCAATTACCATCGATGTTGTTATATCCACATCTTTGCTTTCATTGTTTTTAAGTCCATCTGCAAGAGGTAAGACAATATTCTTAACTTTTGACTTTAGTACTTCATTGGATTTCATATATTGCCCCCAATAACCATCTTCGTGAATGTAATCCTTGCCGCCACCAAACAACCAGTGAGATAATATGCTAACTCCAGGACTATCGTTTTTTAAAGACCAAATGCCTCCTCCTAAACGATTAGTGTTTTTTAGTTGTGATATTTCAATTGAATTTTCTCTGTTATTGTTTGTTGTTGAAGAATGCTTAATGTCGTAGGGTAACTGCGTTACGGTGGGAGATGTATTGGGATTGCGATTGATGGCGTGGTCGGGTGTGAGTTTCCTGTTGGGATTGCGATTTACTGTTGATGTTACATCAAATAAGCCTTGATTTTTTATTGGTACAGTATTATGAGCGTTGACATTTGTGTTAAACAAGCCTTCAAACGGTGAGCCATTGAAAGCCTTTGCAAAATCCGCTTTCGTGTCTTTTGCGTTGGCAAGCTGTTTCTGATATTCCTGATCTTCTCGTTCATCGCCCATAAGTCCGCTAAGAAAAGCGCGATCGGTAGCATCGGGAAGCTTTGGATTAATGATGTTCTCTGTTTGTGTTTTGAGACGATTAGCTAAATTTTTAAATTCATTAGCCTTGCCATAATATTGTTGGTTTAATTTGCGATCAACAGGGGAAGGGTAATCATTTCTTTTCAAAAAATCCATGTTCTTGCCAAGACTTTCTTCACTATAAAGAAAGTTGACCATTTTTTCAGAGTCTGAATCGGTGATTGTTGCAGCACCGTTAGCTACAGGGGCAAGTGAATTTGCAATACTGTTTAAATTATTCTTCTTTTTTTGATTATACTCTGTTTGAGAGTGTTTGTCGATAGTTGATTCAGCTCTCTTTTTGACAAGGGATGATAAGGCTCGAAGTTGCTTCGCAACCCCGCTTGTGGTACCCGACGATTCGCCACTGCCGCGGCTCACTTGTCGACCACGGCGCTTCGTTACGCTCGCTTCATCTGCCACCGGCAGCGCTCGCGACCTCACCCGGCACGCTCCGCGTGCCTCGTGTTCGAGCCATTTACCTAAATACAGAAAAAGAGAGATAACACAAAAAGTGTTATCTCTCTTTTTGGCAGGGGCAGAAGGGCATACCTGCTTTGCAGGTATCGTCCTCGAATGACCGTTGCCGTGCAACGGTGCCCATCTCGGACTTCGGTGCTAAAAACAGTTTACTAAACTGTTTTATTAACGCACCTCACCCTCTCAGGGTTCGAGCCATTTACCTAAATACAGAAAAAGAGAGATAACACAAAAAGTGTTATCTCTCTTTTTGGCAGGGGCAGAAGGGCTCGAACCCTCGGCACGCGGTTTTGGAGACCGCTGCTCTACCAACTGAGCTATACCCCTAAATTTTGTCAGCTGTTACAGTATACACAAAATACCTCGTTCTGTCAAGTTATTTTAAAATATTTTTAACTAAAACACCATTGTCGAATTTTGTAATTTATGTTATGCTTATTGAAACGGGGGTGATTTTATGTCGATTGCATATGTACTCTATAACCCGCTTGCGGGAAAAGGCAAAAATGATGAAAAAATCAATAACCTTTACAATATTTTAACAGATGAAATAGAGCTTTATGATATAACAAAAGAGGAGACTTACGACGAAGTGTTGCCATCAATGGCAGCTGAAGATTATATCGTAATCTGCGGCGGTGACGGAACTCTTAACCGTTTTGTCAACAGAATGGATACAATCGAAAACGAAGTATATTTTTATCCCCTCGGATCGGGTAATGATTTTGCCCGTGATATAGGTATGGACAAGAGTGAACGCCCGTTTCCCATTACCCAATATATTAAGAATCTCCCGACGGTTACCGTAAACGGGACCGATACATATCGTTTTGTGAACGGCGTCGGCTATGGTATAGACGGCTACTGCTGTATGGTGGGCAATGAAAGACGCCGCAAGAATAAAAAAGTGAATTATCTTTTGATCGCTCTTAAGGGATTTATAAGCGGATATAAGCCGGCAGATGCGGTTGTTACTATCGACGGAGAGCGGTTTGAATATAAAAAGCTCTGGCTTGCCCCGACTATGATCGGCAGATTTTTTGGTGGGGGAATGAAGGTAACACCGGATCAGGACAGAGGGAAAGGACTACTTTCTACTATGGTGTTCCACGATGCAGGAAAGCTTTATGCGCTGTGGAGATTTCCCACGATTTTCCCGGGGAAGCACATTAAGTACAAAAGGAAAGTTAAGATATTTACAGGAAAGAGCATTTCTGTGGAGTTCAGTAACCCCAGCGCACTGCAGATCGACGGCGAGACAATAACGAATGTAAGATCGTATTCTGCAAAGATGGGTACGCTGTCCACAATTCAAGGAGAATAGTAATGGATAAAATAAAAGAACTTATAGAAACACATACAATGCCATATAAGGAGCTTATGGCATATTATAAGTGTGCAATGATGGAGGTCGAGACAAAGTTTAAGGTGCTAAGTGAAGAGTTATCGCTTCAATACGACCGAAATCCCATAGAAGCAATTAAAAGCCGACTTAAATCTCCTGAAAGCATTTTGGACAAGATGCGGAGGCGCGAAATAATCCCGACAGTTGAAAATATAGAAAACCATTTAAATGATATAGCAGGGGTTCGCGTTATTTGTGGCTTTCCGTCGGACATTTACACAATGTCCGAAGCTTTTTTGAAGCAGGACGATATAAAACTCATAAGTCGAAAGGATTATATAGAAAATCCCAAGGATAACGGATACCGAAGCTTGCATCTTATTATTGAAATACCGATCTTCTTACACGATGAAAAGCGTCCTATGAAGGTGGAGGTTCAGTTCCGCACCATATCTCAGGACTGGTGGGCTAGCCTTGAACATAAGATAAGATACAAAAAAGATATCGAGCACACCGAAGAAATCGCGAACGAACTTCGGGAGTGTGCGGAAAAGGCGGCGAATTTAGACAATCGTATGGAGCAAATTCGCAAATATTTGGAGAGTAAAAATTAGGGGTAGGATATGATTGATATTCTTTTAAAGTCATGTTCGTTTGTTTTCATTATAATTTTGGCATATGTGATGAAAAAAGCGGGCTTATTTAAAGAGCGCGACTATAAGGTGGTCACAAATGCGGTAATATATGTCACGCTACCGGCAGCGGTAATAACCAGCTTCGCATCTCATAAGCTGGATATATCCCTCATATTGGCGGTGGTAATAGGATTTGCACTTAATGTCGCCATATTGCTGCTTTCGATTGCACTAAGCTGTAAAAAGTCGAAAGAGAAGCGGGTTTTATGGCAAAATCTTGTGCCGGGGTACAGTATCGGCACCTTTGCGATGCCATTTGCGCAGAGTTTCTTTTCTCCTGCGGCGGTAATCACGACCTGCCTTTTTGATGCGGGCAATGCGGTTATGTGTTGCGGTGGCTCCTATGCCATAACCGATGCTATGCTGAATGAAAGAAAGGGTGGGGCAATAAAGCTGATTGTAAAGCGCCTTTTAAGCAGTGCGCCTTTTATAAGCTATGTTGTTATGTTTTGTATCTCTATTTCCGGAATTGCCATACCCGGAAAGGTGCTCGACTTTATTTCACCAATAGCAGCTGCAAATGCCTTTCTTGCCATGTTTATGATAGGTATGATGTTTGATATAAAAATTGAGAAGAGTATTCTGAAAGAGGTAATAAGCATTACTGTTGTAAGGCTTGTTATGGCTGTAGTTGCTGTTGTAACTCTCTATTTATTGCTGCCGTTTTCAAATGAAATTAAACAGGCGCTTATCATTTGCACCTTTGCACCGGTTTCAACTACATCCACTGTGCTGGCAGAACGAATGAATGCTGACCCTGCGGTCTGCGCTTGCATCTATTCACTGTCCATTCCCATAAGCATAATTTGCATTGTGACATCACTTCTTATTTTTGGTATTTTATAAAAATGGGGGTTGTTGGCAATTTAGCCTTGTGCTATAATGTTTAAATATGAGGTGATAATTGTGAAAAAGATAAAATCCATTGTCGGCGAGCACTTTTTTATAGCATTAGGCTCACTTATTCTGGCAATCAGTATAAATATGTTCCTGGCACCGAACAAGACCTCCGGCGGCGGTGTGGGAACAATTGCAACCATACTATTACATTTATTCAGCGTAAAAATGTCAATTACAAACTTGATATGCAATGCTATTTTGTTTGTTTTAGGTTATAAGTTTTTGGGAAAGTATGCGGTGGTTAAAACCATTTCGGGTATCCTTTCGCTGTCCTTATTTCTTGAGCTTACATCCTATTTGCCACAGTATACCGACGATATTATAATCGCCACTATTGTTGGTGGTATCCTTATGGGTGTGGGTGTAGGCCTTGCGGTAAGATTTGGCGCATCCACAGGTGGCAGCGATTTTGCAGCACTTATGATAAAAAGGTTTTTACCCCATATCAGTGTCGCTACAATAATTTTGATAATCGACACTCTTATCATCGCACTCTCCGGTGTGGTTTTCCACGATTTTACCATTACCGTATATTCTGCAATAGCCCTTTATATTTCATCCATAGTTACCGATGCGATTGTTGCAATTGGTGACGCTGCAAAGGGCGTTCAGGTGGTATCCGCAAAATATGAAGAAATTGCCACCAAAATAATGGAAGTGTTAGAACGCGGTGTTACCGGTATGGATTGTACCGGTATGTACACCGGCAACGAGGGTAAAATGCTCTATTGTGTCGTTAGTCCAAAGGAATTGCCGGTTATCGTGAAACTTATTAAAAGCATAGATAACAGTGCATTCATCATAATAAATGATGCGCGTGAAGTTCTTGGCGAAGGCTTTAAGATTAAGACGATATATGATGAGATTCCCACTGGGGTAAATAAATAAACGGAGGGTATAAATTATGAAGAAAAGAATTTCTGTTTTGCTTTGTGCGGTTATGCTGGTGTCTCTGCTCGCAGGATGTGGCGGCGGTGACAATCTGACCGGAACCTGGGAGGCTACTGTTGACAAGAGTGAAACCATCGGCGCGGGAATAAAGGCTTCTTTAACCGAGGTTAACCCGGATCTTGAGCAATATATCAATATAACCGACACGCCTGTGGTTATAAGAACAACCTTTAATGAAGACGGCACCTATGTATCTGAAATTACCGAAGAATCCTTTGCTGCAATGATGGACAGTATGGCAACTCAGGTAGCAGCAGGATTTGTAAGTTATGCTGAAGCGCTCAAGGCGCAGATGAAGAAGGATATTGACATCAACACTATTCTCGGTATCGCTGAAGGCACAACAATTGAAGCTGAAATTAAAAAGCAGTTCAATGCTGAGGACTTCAAGAAAATTATCGCAGAAAGCGCGCAGAGCGGTGTGTACAAGGCAAAGGATGGAAAACTTTACACCGCTGAAAATCAGGACAGCTTTGATGAAAATAAGTTTGAAACCTATGTTTTAAATGGTGATACACTTGAAATAACAGGTCTCGAGGGTATGGATGAAGAAGCTGTGGACATTATGACAAATATATATCCTATTACCTATAAGAAAATAACTCAAACCGATGCAGAAGCAAAATAATAAAAAAGCTGAGAAGTTTAAACTTCTCAGCTTTTTGTTATATCCATTATTACTTCGCTTGCCATAATTATACCGCAGGTCGCAGGCACCCAGACAACACTGCCGGGAACATGGCGGCGACCTTCGGGCGGAGTATCGATCTGCTCGGAAAGCGTTTTGTCTTCGGGAGAAAATACCACCTTGTGATGATTTATTCCGCGCGCACGAAGCTCCTTGCGCATAACCTTTGCCAAGGGGCAATTATAAGTCTTTGAAATGTCACATACCGTAAGCTGTGTGGCATCCAATTTATCACCCGTACCCATAGCGGAGATTATCGGAACATCTCGATTTATTGCGGTTTCGATCAAATCCAGCTTGCAGGTGACAATGTCAATGGCGTCTATTATGTAATCGTACTTAATATTGAAAAATTCCTCGCGCATTTCACGCGTGTAGCGTTCATTTCGCGTGTGTATTTTGCAATTGGGGTTGATATCGTGCAGACGGAAAGAGAGTGCCTCTGCCTTGTACATACCAACAGTGCTATGAAGAGCGCAAAGTTGTCGGTTAATGTTGCTTTCGCTGACTCTGTCGTGGTCGACCAGAGTTATCTCACCAACGCCGGAGCGCACAAGAACCTCAGCGGCCCAACTGCCTACACCGCCCAAGCCAAAAACAATTACATGGGCATTATGAATTTTAGTTAAGGCCTCATCGCCTAAAAGCATTTTTTCGCGCAGGAATATAGTGTCCATTAAAATTCATCTCTTTCGTAATGCAGGGTATAGAGTCCCGCCGTGGCCGTGTGTACCCGTTTAACAACCTGCACCATATAAGCAGGTGGGTTTCCTCTCTCTCACTTTACTGCTTCCAACATCCGACGCGCGAAATGCACATCGGGAGGCCTGCAAACGGTGACAGAAGTGCCGGAATCCCGTTTCGTAAATGTGGGTTTAAAAGGATACATCACGCACCCGGCAGGAAAATTTAACCTTGCAAACAGTTTAGCATATGAAGAAGGGAAAGTTCAAGACTCTGCCTGTCCCTTATTCCTCTTCATCCTCAAGGAATGCCTCGTATACCGCCTGAAGTTCATCTTCATCATCAATGGAGGAGAGAATTTCCTCGCCGTTTTCGTCAACATCGGCACGGAGAATGATAAGCTCAACCTCGGTATCCTCGGGGATACCTGCCTCAACGAATGCGAGATAAAGATTGCCGTTAAGCTCAAGAGTATCGAGATGCTCGAACTCGTGCTCAACACCTTCTTCGTCGGTTAAAGACACGATGTTTGCGCCGTACTCTTCGTTCATTTGTGTCACCTCACTTAATTTATTATACCTTAAGCATACCTTGCTATTCAAAATAAATCAACACAAAAAATAAAAAAATAAAAAAGTTTTAAAAAGGTATTGACGAAAGGGAATAGTGATGCTATAATCTTTAGGAAGAAAAAACAAAGTAGGGACGCATACCTGCCCCTCACCTTACGCCTAAGGCAAAAAGGTTAAAATCGTAACCCCTTTTTACAAGGGTGATTTTGTGTGCGGGTGATGTGTGTCATCCGTGCTTTTTGTTTTACAATGGAGGTGCTTATTTATCAGCCGTTTGGAACATCAGATTAACGAGGAAATCCGTGACAATGAAGTTCGCCTTATAAGTACAGATGGAGAGCAGCTGGGCGTTATGTCAGCAGCAGAGGCTCTTGCAAAAGCAGAAGAGGCAGGTCTGGATTTAGTAAAAATCGCCCCTAAGGCCGTACCGCCTGTATGCCGAATTATGGACTACGGTAAGTTCAAGTTCGACGAGGAGAAAAGGGAAAAAGAGGAGCGCAAGAAACGCAAGGTCGTTGATATCAAAGAGGTTCGTATGACCCCCAGCATTGATACACATGACTTTAATGTTAAGGTAAACAACGCTATCAAATTCCTTAAATCCGGCGACAAGGTCAAAGTTACCGTTCGTTTCAAAGGTCGCGAGCTTGCACACACTGAAATCGGAAATGTGCTTCAGGCGCGTTTTGCGGAAAACTGTGCAGAGTTTGGTATCGTTGAAAAACCGGCAAAGCTTGAGGGTAGACAAATGATTATGTTCCTTGCTCCCAAGCCGGCAGGTAAGTAGTATCTACAAACACACGAGAGGAGAAATAAAAATGCCTAAGATTAAAACACATAGCGGAGCATCAAAGCGCTTTAAAGTAACAAAAAGCGGTAAGGTAAAGCTCAGTCACATGAACAGAAGACACATTCTGAACAAGAAGAGCACTAAGCGTAAGAGAACCCTTAGAAAAGCTGGTTACGCTTCCACCGCAAACGAAGCAACACTCCAGCGTATGCTCATGACCAAGTAAAAAACTAGAATTTCAGAATGGAGGCACATATAGATGGCTAGAGTAAAAGGCGCAATGATGACGCGCAAGAGAAGAAAAAAGATATTAAAGATGGCAAAGGGCTACTGGGGCGCTAAGAGCAAGCACTTTAAGATGGCTAACCAGGCTGTTATGAAGTCCTTAACCTATGCATATGTCGGTCGCCGCTTAAAGAAGCGCGATTTCCGCCGCTTATGGATCACCCGTATTTCTGCTGCTGCTAAGGCAAACGGTATTAACTATTCCCGTTTCATGAACGGCCTCAAGAAGGCTGGTATCGAGATCAACCGCAAGATGCTTGCTGATATGGCTCAGTCCGATGCAACTGCATTTGCAGCTCTCGTTGAAGTAGCTAAGAAGAACGCTTAATAATTTAAAAGATGCAAGCAGATGCTTGCATCTTTTTTTGTTCCTTTTGCATATACATATAAAAAACGGCAAGGAGGAAGCGTATGCAAAAGGAAAATTTTATGCCGGAAGGCTCACTTATTGATACGGAAGAAAATAAGAAAAACACGGCAACAATAGCGGCATTAAGATATGCGATGGACAATAACCTAACAGTTGAGGGTAAGGTTACACTGTGCGATGCGGCTCATAATCTAATCGTAAAAATGGGTAAATTCGTGGGGTTAGTGCCGAGAAACGAGGCGGCAATGGGCATCAATGAGGGCACAGTGCGAGAAATTGCCGTAATATCAAGGGTAGGTAAGCCGGTGGCAGTCAAAATAAAAAAAGTAGAGCTTCTTGCAACAGGAGAGCTTACCCTTATCCTTTCGCGCAGAGCTGCGCAGGAGGAGGCTTTTAACTTTTTACTACATAACTTAAGTCCCGGCGATGTAATTCCCGCGAGAATAACTCACTTAGAGGCGTTTGGTGCTTTTGTGGATATCGGATGCGGTAATATCTCATTAATTGGAATAGAAAATATTTCCGTATCCCGCATAGCTCACCCCAGAGACCGTTTTTATCCGGGCCAGGAAATACGCGCGGCTGTCCTTACGGTAGATAAAGAGGAAAAACGGATTACCCTTACACATCGTGAACTTCTGGGCACCTGGCAGGAAAATGCCGCGCTGTTCGAGATGGGGCAAACGGTCAGGGGTGTTGTAAGAGGTGTTGAGGACTACGGCATCTTTGTAGAACTTGCCCCCAATCTTTCGGGATTAGCCGAGCGGAGGTGCGATCTTGAAGAGGGTGACGAGGTGTCGGTTTTTATAAAAAACATCGCTTACGACAGAATGAAAATAAAACTTATTATTATAGATGTGCTGGATGAAGAGGACGACAGGTCTGAGATAAACTACTTTATAAAAGACGGACATATTGATAAATGGCACTATTCGCCTGATATGTGCACGAAAAAGAATATATATACGGACTTTAATGAAACGCGCTGAATTTTTCAGCGCGTTTTTTATATAAAATAAGTTGTAATTTGCTTGGAAAGTTGGTATAATATCTCAAAAGGGGAAATGACAGGAGAGTTTTGTTCCATTATGATTTCTCAAAAAATAGCGAGCCTTTTCACCGGCTATAATTGGATGATTATCCCCGCGGCGTTTCTGACTATCGTGCTTCACGAAATTGCTCACGGCTTTGTGGCATATTTATTTGGCGACCGAACAGCGAAAAACGCGGGCAGATTAACACTCAACCCCGTAAAGCATATTGACATATGGGGTTTACTTGCTATGATTATTTTCGGCTTCGGCTGGGCAAAGCCGGTACCGGTCAATGCTTATTATTTTAAAAATCGAAAATTAGGTATGGCGATTACAGCGCTGGCAGGGCCTGCATCAAATCTGTTGCTTGCATTTGCTGCACTTCTTGTTTTAAAGGGGCTGACACTGATTACAATCTCGTCCTATTGGGTGTATGAAGTGCTTGTCGGTCTCGCCACCTTTGTGCAGATTTTTGCGATTTTAAATGTGGGACTGGCTGTATTCAACCTGATTCCGATCCCGCCGCTTGACGGTTCCAAAATTTTAAATACACTCTTGCCGGAGCGTATTTATTTTAAAATTATGCAGTTTGAGCAGTACGGATTTTTAGTTCTTCTGATTTTACTTAATATCCCGTTTTTTGATAATTTGATAACATTGGTGCGTACCTATGTGCTTGATATTTTATATTTAATTGTGGGGTTATAAGATGACGGAAATTCAATATCATCTTTCTGCATTTGACGGGCCACTTGACCTTCTTTTGCACTTGATTTCCAAAAATAAAGTAAATATATATGACATTCCAATTGCCGAAATTTTGGAGCAATACGATGCCGCTCTTGCGAATATGGAAATTCGCGACTTAGAGCTTGAAAGTGAATTTGTGGCTATGAGCGCCCAACTTCTCTACATCAAATCAAAAATGCTCTTACCCCGTCACGATGACGGTATCGAAGAGGAAGACCCCCGTGCAACCCTTGTGCAGATGCTTCTTGAATATCAGAAGTTCAAGGAGGTAAGCGGCCTTTTGTCTACGAAATACGAGGTGGGTCGCGACATTTTCGTAAAAGAGCCGGAGTGTATCACGCCGGACAAGACCTATCGCTTTTCACATAATAAAACGGATCTGGCAGATGCTATTATAAAAATGCTGGATAGGGCGGATAACGCACTTCCGCCACCGGTCAGCAAATTCACCGGCATTGTAGGCCGAGAGATATTCTCGGTTGCCGCGAAGGTGTCATTCGTGCTGAAAAAACTTTTATCTGCAGGTAAGGTCGGTTTTAAAAGTCTTTTTACAAAGGTTAAATCCCGTTCGGAGGTCGTTGCTACCTTCCTTGCGGTATTGGAGCTTTGCAAATCGGGTAAAGTAAGAATTGGCGAGGAAGCAGACCCGCAACTCAGCCTTTCAGATGAGGAATAATTATGGAAATTAAAGAAATTGAGAGCGCAATAGAGGCGATACTGTTTGCATCCGGTGACCCGGTATCAATCGATAGAATTGCCGCAACCCTTGAGGTAGAGCCGGAAACAATTGACCGTATTGCGCAAAATCTTATGGACTCGTACAGCTTTGATAAACGAGGCATTCGCATAGTCAGATTGGAGCGTACATTACAGATGTGCTCATCTCCCGAATATGCGGATAAAATCCGCGCGGTTATGGAAACCCGCAGGGCGGCGCGACTGTCGCCGGCACTTCTTGAGGTGCTTGCTATAGTTGCATACCGTCAGCCGGTAACACGCGCATATATCGAGCAGGTGCGCGGGGTAGACAGCACATATTCAGTGTCAACTCTTATTGAAAAAGGTCTTATTGAGGAAGCAGGCCGCCTTGATGTACCGGGCAGACCGATGCTTTTCAAGACTACACACGATTTTCTACGCACATTTGGACTTACAAATACTGACGACCTGCCGCCTCTTCCGGAATTTGAGGAGGACGGTACAGAACAGCTTACATTCCTTCAGACCGAGGAGGCTTAAGCCGTGTGGGTATTGCTTATAATACTTGTGCTTATCTTACTGCTACTCATCGTGCGAATACGGTTTCGTATAAGTGGTGACAACGATGGAGTAAGAGCGATTATGAGGATTGTGTTCTTCAAGATGGATATACCACTTGACAAAAAAGAGGGCACACCAAAGGTAAAAAAAGAGAAAGAAGCACCGAAAGAAAAGAAAAAGGGTATGCCAATGTCTGAACTTAAGGATTTAATCGGCATAGCTCTTAAGATGTTTGGTAAGGCGCTAAAGACAATAAGAATAGACCTTTTGAAGGCTGAGGTCACCATAGCAAGTGATGATGCCTTTAAGACTGCGATGCTTTACGGTACGGCAGCGGCCGGATGCGGAATATTAATTCCGCCTATTGAGAACAATTTTAATATCAGGAAGAAAGAAATAACCGTAAATGCAGATTTTGATGCAAAGGAAATGTTAGCGCGCTTTGATGCACGAGTTTCCATTGCAATTTGGCAGATATTATGGTTGGGATTTACTTTCATATGGCGATATATAAAGCTTAAAAACAAAAAAGAAGGGAAGATTTAAATGTCAGAGCATGCACTCAACGATGTATTGACAACAACAATGGAAAAAATTAAAAGTATGCTGGATGTAAACACAATTATCGGTACACCTATCAGTACTCCGGAGGGAATAACCATCATTCCGGTATCAAAGGTATCTTTTGGATTTGCTTCCGGCGGTTCGGATTTTGGTAACAAGCCGGAAAGCGGTGTTAAATTCGGTGGCGGCGCAGGTGCCGGAGCTACTATTTCACCAGTTGCATTTTTAGTTATCAAGGGCGAGGATGTGCGTGTTCTTCCTATGGCAAGCGCGCCTAATACCACGGCTGACCGCCTTGTGGAAATGGTGCCGGGTGTTGTTGATAAAATCGGTAGCTACTTCAAGAAGGATAAAGAAAGCGAATAATATTTATACCGTCCCAATACTATGTCGGGACGGTATTTTTTTATATATCGCCGAATAGATTTTTCTATGGGTGGTGTGTAAATGAAAAAAGCAGTAACCTTTATTGCGCTGTGTATGTGCTTTGTATTTTGCGCCGATGCTATTGACACATCAGCAAAGAGTGCAATTCTGTACGAGGCTAATACCGATAGTGTGTTGTATGAGAAAAACGCGAGAGATAAGCGGGCGATCGCCTCTACGACAAAGATTATGACAGCGCTTCTTGTTATAGAAAACGGTGACTTGAATGATACGGTAGTGATTAAGCCCGAACAAGTGGGTGTGGAGGGTACATCACTTTATCTTAAGGAAGGGGAGAAGATAACCGTAAAGACTCTTCTTTACGGCCTTATGTTGCGCTCGGGAAATGACGCGGCGGAAGCACTTGCGATATATGTATCGGGAGACATTGCAAGCTTCGTGGATCTTATGAATGGAAAGGCGCAGGAATTAGGAATGGCGGACAGTAATTTCGAAAACCCGCATGGTCTGCCTAATGACAACCACTATTCAAGCGCGTATGATATGGCACTGCTTACCGCATATGCAATGAAGAATATCACATTTCGTGAAATAGTTTCAACAAAAAACTACACAGCCGAGGGCAGAAGTTTTAAAAATCATAATAAGCTGCTGACGATGAGTGATGATATAGACGGCGTAAAAACCGGATTTACCAAGGCTGCCGGCAGATGCCTTGTATCAAGCGGCGAAAAAGAGAATATGCGCCTTGTGGCGGTTACTCTGTACGACCCGAACGATTGGGACGATCATTTAAAACTTTTTGATTACGGCTTTTCCAATTTTAAAACGCGTCGGATATGTGCAGAACGAGAACGGCTCGCACAGCTTCCGATTGCAGGATTGGGAGAGGTAAATGTAATTGCGGAAAAATCGGCGAGCTACACTATAAAAAGCAATGATGAGCTTGAAACACAAATATACCTTCCGCGTTTCTGCTACGCGCCCGTAGAAAAAGGCGAGCAGGTAGGGGAACTTCGCGTAATAAAAAACGATGAGGTTATAGAAAAAATCCCTCTTATTGCAGAAAAAAGTGTTCAGCTTCCGCAAAAAGAAAGTTTTTTAAAAAGACTGTTGAACAAAATAAAAAACGGATGAAGAATTATTCTTCATCCGTTAAAATTATTCAACGATACAATCGCTGAGAACTTTTTTTAATTCGTTAGCTTCTTCAACCGTGCCGTGCACCTCAACTTTTATAGGCTCGGTAAGATCAATACTGAAAATGCCGATCAAAGACTTCGCATTGATAACATAACGACCGGAAATAAGGTCGATCTCACAGTTCATCTTGCAGGCGGCATTAACCAGCGCCTTTACATCATTTATAGATGAGAGTTTAATATTAAAAGCAGTCAAAAAATCCCCTCCTGTTTTTCAACTTTTCTATTGCCTATTACAAGCTTTATACATTATAATACTAATAGGTCGAATTTTGCAAGTATAAATATTTATTTCGGAGAAATTATTTATGAAAATCGCTTTTACAACGCTGGGCTGCAAGGTAAATCAATTTGAAACACAAGCGCTGGAACTTATGGCGGGTGAGCGCGGACACCAGGTGGTACCGTTTACTGAGGATGCTCAAGTATATGTTATAAACACCTGCAGTGTTACAGCGGTCAGTGATAAAAAATCCCGTCAGCTTATAAGAAAAACCGTGCGCGCTCATAAGGGTGCGGTCATCGGCGTTTGCGGTTGCTATTCCCAGGCAAATCCGGAGCAGGCGCTTAGTATAGACGGTGTGGATGTTGTATCGGGTACCGCCGATAAAAAGGGATTTTTTGATATGCTGGAAAAGGCATATGCGGAGAAAATTAAACAAATCAGCGTAGACAAGGCCTTAAGTCGTCGTGAATTTGAAATTCTGCCCGCCGGCGGACTTTCGCATCATACACGGGCAATGATGAAGGTGCAGGACGGATGTGTTAATTTTTGCGCTTACTGCATTATACCCTATACCCGTGGTCCTATTCGTTCGATGCCCTTTGACATTGCGGTTGAAGAGGCGAGGAGGCTTGAGAAGGAAGGCTACCGTGAAATTATAATCACGGGTATTGAAATATCCTCCTACGGTGTGGACCTAAATCCCAAAAGGACTATAACAGAGCTTGTTGCGGAAATTTGCCGTAGCGTGCCCAATGTGCGGATACGATTAGGCTCTCTTGAACCTCGTACCGTTGACGAGGATTTCTGCAAGGTTTTAAAAGAGTTTAAAAATCTATGTCCCCAATTTCATTTATCCCTTCAAAGCGGGTGCGATGAAACCCTATTGCGGATGAGAAGAAAATACGATACAGTACGATATTTTACCTCGGCTAAGCTTCTGCGTGAGAATTTTCCCAATTGTGCAATAACTACAGATCTTATTGTCGGCTTCCCGGGTGAAACAGAGCAGGAATTTGAAAAAACACTGGAGTTTATTAAAAAATGCGATTTCCAGATGATGCACATTTTCCCATATTCTAAGCGTGAAGGCACACCTGCGGCAAAAGCACCTGATCAAGTACTGAAAAGCGTAAAGGAAGAACGAGCCAAAATTGCCGCGAATGTGGCAAAGGAAATGCAAAAAAACTATCTTGAAAAGCAAGTCGGAAAAGAGTGCATTGTTCTTTTTGAAGAGCAGGAAAATGGTTTTTGGCAGGGCCACGCTGAAAATTACACTCTCGTTCGCGTCAAATCCGACGAGGCACTGAAAAACAAGGCGTTGACGGTTAAAATAGAAAAAGCCGAAAATGACTGCCTCCGGGGTATTTTAATTTAAGATATAATGTGGTACAATATTTAGATAGGGAGGTGACACCGTGGACAAGAAAATTAAAGAACTATATAAATTTCTTGACGGACATCCTGATATAAACCTCTATATTGACGAGCCTATGAGCAAACATACCACCTTTAGAATCGGTGGCCCGGCAGAACTTCTTTGCGAGCTGAAGACTGTAAATGTGGTTGAAAAAGCGGTAAAAAAGGCTCAGGAGCTCGATATAAAACCCTTTGTTATGGGTAACGGAAGTAATCTTCTTGTAGACGATGCGGGAATCCCGGGTGTTGTTTTTAAAATATCCGGTGATGATTGGAATGTAAATGGTGAGCATATAATCGCATCGGCGGGTACACCTCTTATAAAACTCGCAAATGCAGCAAAAAGAATGGAACTTAGCGGACTTGAATTCGCTTACGGAATACCCGGCTCTTTAGGCGGTGCCGTATATATGAATGCGGGCGCCTACGACGGAGAAATGAGTAAGGTAGTTGAGTCGATAGTTTATATAAATGACCGCGGAAGTGTATTGCGCTTAGAAGGCAAAAATGCCGATTTTGGTTATCGAACAAGCTGTTTTAAGAAAGAAAACAAAGGCATAATTTTAAGCGCGAAATTAAGGCTTGCCCCCGGTAACGGTGAGGAGATAGCCGCAAAGATGCAGGATTTTATGGGGCGTCGAAAGGATAAACAGCCTCTGGATATGCCATCTGCAGGCAGTGTGTTCAAACGACCTGAGGGTAGTTTTGCGGGCGCACTTATTGAACAAAGCGGACTTAAGGGCTATGCGATCGGCGGCGCGCAGGTTTCGGAAAAGCACGCGGGTTTTATTGTAAATCGCGGCGGTGCTACTTGTGCGGATGTGCGCAAGCTTATAGAGCATATACAGAAAACCGTGGAGCATGACCACGGTATAAGTTTAGAGTGTGAGGTGCTTTTTGCACCGTCTAACAAATAGGGGGTGAAGCTGTGGAATTTATAATTTTATCCGGTATGTCAGGCGCAGGAAAAAGCAGCGGCGCGGCAATTTTGGAGGATCTGGGATATTATTGTGTTGATAATATGCCGGCGGCGCTCATTCCCAAATTTGCCGAAATGTGCATTGCCACAAAGGGAAGATACGAAAAGGTTGTTTTGGTCACCGATGTTCGCAGCGGTGATGATTTCCATACTCTTTTTGAAGCGCTTGATTGTCTGAAAGACCTTGATTGTAATTATCGTATTTTATATTTTGAGGCATCAACAGAAACTATCATCCGTCGCTACAAAGAGACCCGCCGTCGCCATCCGCTTGCAGAAGAGGGTGTGTCTACAAAAAATGCTATTGAGCGTGAACATAAGCTACTTGAAGAGGTCAGAGCAAAGGCTGATTTTATTATTGACACCACCAATTTAGGTTCTGCAAAGCTTCGCGAACGCGTTTTTGAAATGTTTGCGGAAAGTGGCGCGCTCGATAAATCCTTTAATATAACCGTTATGTCTTACGGATTCAAGTATGGAATCCCGGTTGAGTCTGACCTGGTGTTTGATGTGCGCTTTTTACCCAATCCATACTATATTCCCGAACTGAGGGTGCAGACCGGTAGGGATAAACCTGTGAGTGACTATGTAATGTCCTTCCAGCAGACACATGAGTTTTTGAACCATTTGCATTCTATGTGCGACTTTTTAGTGCCGCACTATATTGAAGAGGGTAAAACCTCTCTTGTTGTTTCAATCGGCTGTACCGGTGGCAAGCATCGTTCGGTAGCGATTTCCGAAAATCTTGCCGCACATCTTCGTGAAGCCGGCTATTCTGCATCTGCAATGCATCGTGACGCCGGCCGTGAGTAGGGGAGAGTTTTTATGCTGACAAACGGAGGAATTGTAGTAATAGGCGGTGGAACCGGCCTTTCTACAATGCTGCGCGGTCTTAAAAAACATACGGATAAAATAACTGCAATAGTAACGGTTATGGACGATGGCGGCGGAAGCGGCGCACTTCGTAATGACCTGGGAATCCTTCCGCCTGGCGACATCCGAAACTGTATCGTAGCCCTTTCCAATGCGGAACCTTTTATGAAAAAACTTTTATCTTATCGTTTTCCCGATGGAACACTTGAGGGACAGAGTTTTGGAAATCTGTTTTTGGCGGCGCTTAACGGAACTACCGGATCATTTTATGATGCGGTTGTCAAGATGTCGGATGTTTTAAATATATCCGGTAGAGTTTTGCCGGTAACGGAGGAAAATGTATTCCTTGAGGCGGAGTTCGAAAACGGCGTTTGTGTCCGGGGTGAGTCGAAAATAGCCGCGGCAAAAAAAGAACAGGATTCCCGTATATCGCGGATAAGAATTGTACCTGAAAAACCACGCGCGCTCAGAGAAGCAGTGAATGCAATACTGCAGGCGCGTCTTATCGTCTTTGGCCCGGGCAGCCTTTATACCAGCATTATACCCAATCTTCTGGTTGATGGTGTAGTTGACGCGCTGAATGCGACACGGGCTAAGAAGGTGTATGTGTGCAATGTGATGACCCAGGAGGGTGAAACCGAGGGCTATACCGCATTTGACCATGTGAAGGCACTTTTTGACCATTCAACGGATATGCTTTTTGACACTTGTATTGTGAATAATGAAGAAGTACCTAAAGAGCTTGCTGAAAAGTACGCGAAGGAAAGCGCGGAGAGAATAGTAGTTGAGGAAGAACTTTTCAAAGAAGCGGGCATACAGCTTTACGCGGCGCCCTTGCTCAACACCGGCGGTAACCTTGCTCGCCACGATCCCCACAAGTTGGCTCAGGTACTTATGGAAATTTTAGGTGAGGGTAATGACTTTTTCGGCAACAGTTAAGGCGGAACTTTGCAACGCGCCTATAGATAAATATAAAATAGAACTTGCGGAGCTTTGCGGAATGTTCCTTTTCGCCAACACATTTTCTGTATCTGAAATACGGGTAATTACGGAAAATGCCGATTTTGCTCACCGTGCCTCGCGGATTTTGAAGATGATTTTTGGCTTCGATTTTGACCGAAAGATAAGCACGAAAAAACACAGTTTATCCATAATAAACAGGGAGAAAATAAAAACTGTTTTTGAGGCTTTCGGCTATGATATGGAAAAGGCGCACACCGTACATTTAAACGGCGCACTTGTTGAGGATAATTTATGTCGTGCTGCATTCCTGCGCGGCGCGTTTTTGTCCGGCGGCTCGATAATGGATCCGGCAAATGAGTATCATTTGGAGCTTGTAACATCTCACTATTATCTTGTCCGTGAGGTAAAAGCTCTTTTATATGAGCTTGAAATAAATGCGAAAATCACCCAAAGAAAAGGCAATTACATTGTATACTTCAAAGACAGTGAGGAAATAGAGGATATTTTAACCAGAATGGGTGCCCCAATTTCCGCAATGGGTGTGATGGATGCAAAAGCTATGAAGGAAATTCGAAATTCTGTCAACAGAATAAGCAATTGTGAATATGCAAATTTATCAAAGACCGTAGATGCCGCGGGCAAACAGATGGAGGCAATAAAGAAAATAGAAGAAACGATCGGGTTGGACGCGCTCACTCCTCAGCTTTATGAGGTGGCGATAGCACGCCGTGAAAATCCTGAGGCAACAATGACCGAACTTTGCGAAATTTTAGGCGGTACGGTTACCAAATCAGGCCTTAACCACCGTCTGCGTAAATTAATTGAAATATCGAAGAAATGAGGAAAAAATAAATGGGTGGCTTTGCGCATCTGCATGTACATAGCGAATATAGCCTGCTTGACGGAGCTTGTCGTATTGAAAAGCTCGCCGAGCGGGTTAAAAGTCTTGGTATGGATGCGGTCGCAATCACCGATCACGGTGTAATGTACGGCGTGATCGACTTTTACCGTGCCTGCAAAAAGGCGGGTGTTCACCCGATAATCGGCTGTGAGGTGTATGTTGCACCTCGCGGTATGACCGATAAGGTACACGGTATTGACTCTGAGTCATATCACCTTGTCCTTTTGTGCGAAAATATGACCGGCTACAAGAATTTATGCTATCTTGTCAGCCAGGCGTTTGTATACGGCTTCTATAATAAGCCCCGCGTCGATTTAGAACTTCTGCGCCAGAATAGCGAGGGCATTATTGCGCTTTCTGCCTGCCTTGCCGGCGCAATCCCGCGTCTTATTCTGCAGGGTGATATGCAGGGTGCTACCGAATATGCAAAAACAATGCGCGACATTTTTGGCGAGGGCAATTTTTATCTTGAGATCCAGGATCACGGTATTCCGGAACAGCGTGAGGTAAACCGCGGTGTAGCAAAAATCAGCCGCGAGCTTGGTATCGATATGGTCGCCACAAACGACGCACACTATTTGACTCGTGAGGATGCCAAGGTGCAGGATGTACTTATGTGTGTCCAGATGAACAAAACCGTAGACGATCCGGATCGAATGAAATTTGCCACCGATGAATTTTACATTAAAAGCGAAGAGGAGATGTCAGCGCTTTTTCCAAATTACCCCGAGGCAATCGCCAATACCGGCATAATCGCTGCTCGCTGTAATGTGGATTTTGATTTTGGCACCCATCATTTGCCACAGTTTGACCTGCCTGAAAACTATACAGGTGATGCGGCAGGCTACTTGAGAGAACTTTGTTTTAAGGGCTTGAATGAGCGTTATGAAAATGTAACCGACGAGCATAAAGCACGCCTTGAGTACGAGCTCTCGGTTATCGAGCAGATGGGATATGTTGACTATTTCCTTATTGTGTGGGACTTTATCGCCTATGCAAAGGGGCAGGGGATTCCGGTAGGTCCCGGTCGTGGCAGTGCGGCGGGCAGTATTGTTTCCTATTGCCTTTATATAACAGATATTGACCCGATTAAATATGACCTTTATTTTGAGCGATTTTTAAATCCGGAGCGCGTAAGTATGCCCGATATCGATATTGACTTCTGTGTTGCGCGCCGTGAAGAGGTTATTGACTATGTAAATAGAAAATACGGAAAGGACAGAGTGGCGCAGATTGTAACCTTCGGTACGATGGCGGCACGCCTTGCTGTGCGCGATGTAGGTCGAGCGCTCAATATGCCCTACGCCGAGGTAGACGCGGTTGCAAAGCAAATTCCAATGGAATTACATATGACCTTGGAGCGCGCTTTGGATGTTGCAAAACCTCTCCGCGATATGTATGAAAATGATGAAGGGGTAAAGCGTCTTATTGACACCGCAAAATCCCTTGAGGGTATGCCGCGCCACGCGTCTACACACGCGGCAGGTGTAGTAATTACCAAAAATCCGGTCTATGATTATGTGCCTCTCGCAAGAAATGATGAGTCCATCGTTACCCAGTTCACAATGGTAACTCTGGAGCAGCTGGGCCTTCTCAAAATGGACTTCTTAGGTCTTCGAAACCTAACCGTATTGCACGATGCTGCCCGTATGGTAGGCGGTGGCTTTAAGTTATCCGACATTCCCGACAATGATAAACTCACTTTTGATATGCTCTCTCAGGGCAAGACCTCGGGCGTTTTCCAGCTTGAGAGCGGGGGAATGACCTCGGTCGTTGTGGGTATGAAGCCGCAATCAATAGAAGAAATTACCGCTATCGTTGCTCTTTTTCGCCCGGGACCTATGGACTCTATTCCTCGATATATCGAATGTAAATTCAACCCGGATAAAATTCAATATAAACATCCCATATTGCGCGATATTCTGGATGTAACCTACGGCTGTATCGTGTATCAGGAGCAGGTAATGCGTATATTCCAGTCGGTTGCAGGATTTTCACTCGGACGCGCTGATATGGTTCGTCGCGCGATCTCAAAGAAAAAGGAAGCTGAACTCTTAAGAGAGCGTGAGAATTTCATACATGGCAATGTGGAAGAGGGCATCCCGGGTGCTGTCAATAACGGCATATCCGAGCAGATCGCAAACGAAATATTTGATGAAATCGTCGCCTTTGCAAACTATGCTTTCAACAAGGCGCACGCGGCGGCTTATGCGGTTGTTTCCTATCAGACTGCATATATGAAGTTCCACTATCCCAAGGAATATATGGCAGCACTCCTTACATCAGTGCTTGACAACAGCGCTAAAATTACCGAGTATATGGAGCTTTGTCGCGAAATGGGCATCAAAGTCCTGCCGCCGGACATTAACGAATCCTGTGATACCTTCACGGTAGTGGGGGATAATATCCGATTTGGACTTGTTGCGGTCAAAAACATAGGCCGCGGCTTTATCCAGACCGTGGTTGCAGAGCGTGAAGCAGGCGGTAAATTTACATCCTTGCAGGATTTCTGCGAGCGTATGTTTGAGCGTGAATTAAACCGCCGTGCGCTGGAAAACTTAATAAAGTGCGGCGCATTTGATGCCTTTGGCACTCGAAATGCCCAGGTGCAGACTTTTGGCAAAATAATGGACTCCATCGCCCATTACCGCAGTACTAATATCGCGGGCCAGATGGATCTGTTCGGCATATCGGGTGAAGAAAAATTAAACCAGATACCAATTCCCGATATTCCCGAGTATCCTAAAAAAGAGATATTCGCCTTAGAGCGTGAAACTACGGGTATGTACCTGTCCGGCCATCCTCTTGATGACTACGCTGCTTTTTTAAAACGCCTTAAGGTGACTCATATTGCAAGCCTTTCCGCTGAGGACCGCGAACTTAAAGACGGCGACACGGTTTTAATAGCGGGCAGTATTTCATCCCTGCGCACTAAAACAACACGGTCAAATGCACTTATGGCATATGTAATGCTTGAAGATGTCTCCGGCACTCTTGAAGTAATCGTGTTCCCCAAAGTTTTGGAGCGTTCTGCAAGCACCCTTCGCCCGGATGCGCTTGTCACCGTAAAGGGCAGAATAAGTGACCGTGAAAACGGCACTCCTCAGATCATTTGCGACGAGGTCCGCCTGCTTGAAAATTACGGCACAAGGGTAGAGGAGCCCGCAACGGTTGAGGTTAAGGACAAGCTTAAGCTGTTTTTGCGAATAGACAGTGAAGAAAATCCGAATTATGTGATTCTTTGCGACCTACTTCGTGCATTTCCCGGCACTCGTGAAACAATTGTGTACATTGCAAACAGCAATAAGCGTATGCGAATATCAATTGCGGCTGAGGAGCGACTTGTGGTACAACTTGAAAATCTTTTAGGCAGGGAAAATGTCGTGCTCAAATAAGCACTTGCCAAAAGAAGGTAAATATTATATAATATACATTGAGGTAAACTTTAACTATGAGGTGAAAGTTATGTCTAACATAAAGAGAATAGGTGTCTTAACCAGTGGTGGCGACGCGCCGGGTATGAACGCGGCAGTTCGTGCCGTTGCCCGTACCGCCGCATATTATAATATATCCTGCCTTGGTATCCGCCGTGGTTATAACGGTCTTATCAACGGCGATATTGTGGATCTTGACGCCCGTAGTGTTAACGGTATCATCTCCCGCGGTGGCACAATGCTTTACACCGCCCGCTGTCCGGAGTTTATGACCGAAGATGGTCTAAAGAAGGCGGCAAGCACTTGTAAGTATCTGGGCATCAACGGTATCGTTTGTATCGGCGGTGACGGTACATTCCGTGGTGCACGCGACTTGGCTTCTATGGGCATCCCCACAATTGGTGTCCCCGCGACCATCGATAATGATATAGCTTCCACCCAGTACAGTATCGGCTTTGATACCGCTTGTAACACTGCTCTCGACGCGGTGGACAAGCTCCGTGACACAATGCAGTCTCACGAGAGATGTTCGGTTGTAGAGGTAATGGGTCGTCATGCAGGTCATCTTGCTCTTTATGTAGGTATCGCTTGCGGTGCTACCGCGGTACTTGTTCCTGAGAAGGAAATGAACTTTGAAGAAGATATTATCGAGAAAATCCGTATGGGTCGTATCAATAAGCGTTCTCACTTCATCATTATCGTTGCTGAAGGCGTCGGCAATGCTATAGAGGTAAGTCGCCGCATCCAGGAAGAGACGGGTATTGACTCTCGCGTTACTATCTTAGGCCATATCCAGCGCGGTGGTTCTCCCACAGCTCGTGACCGTGTTATGGCAAGCCGTATGGGTGCATATGCAGTTGAAACCCTGCTGGCAGGCAAATCCAACCGTGTTGTTTGTACCGTAAACAGCGAAATCAGCGATTTTGATATTACCGAGGCACTTAATATGCATAAGGATATCAACCAGCAGATGTATGAAATCTCAAAAATGATGGCTGTATAAAAAATATTTAAAAAAAGTGTTGACAAATCGGCGCGCTTGTTATACAATAATCAAGCGCGCTGAAAAAATGCTGTTATAGCTCAGTAGGTAGAGCGCATCCTTGGTAAGGATGAGGTCCCCGGTTCAAATCCGGGTAACAGCTCCAAAGGAAAACCCCGCAACTACAACGGTTGCGGGGTTTTTTCTTGTTTTTGCAGGGTTTTGAGTAAGTAGAAAAACTTACACAAAAACTTACACGGGGTAAAAAAACAAGCGGGAATTTTGTCCCGCTTGTTATTATTTTATGCTTGTTTTATTGAGTCTCTGAAAATATCACCGGCTTTTTTTATGCTTTCTTTGTCGGCGTGGGTGTACATCCTAAGTGTTATTGCTTTATCTGAATGCCCGAGCTTTTCGGATACACTTGCAATATCTGCGCCGTTTATTATGGCGATGCTGGCAAATGTATGCCGTAGCTTGTGTGGGTGTGTGTATGATATGCCGTACTTCTTTGCGAATTTCGGTAAATACGCGGTTGGGCTTTGCGGGTGTATTGGTTCGGTGCTTCCGTCCTTGGTAAACACAAACTTACTTATTCCGGTTTTTGATTGTTCGAGGCGGAGCTGCCATAGTAGGTTCATTACATACGGAGATACATCCATCTTTTTTTCTTCTTGGTTTTTCAGCGTGTCGATGTACACGCCTTTTGTAGGGGTATAGCAGAGATTATTTTTGAAAGTAACCTCATTTGTCTTAAAATTCAAATGCGGCCATTCAAGACCACAACACTCGCCGCGTCGTGCGCCTGTATCTATTAACAGGAAGATTAATGCTTGCCACTTTAGCGGCTCTTTTGCAAGGCACTCTTGAATGTATTTCGTTTCGGTTGCGGAGTGAAATTCGATTTTCTTTTTAGTTTCGTCTTTTCGAGGCTTTGGTCGATCCACTTTCCACATAGGATTGGTGGTGATTATTTCATCTGTCTTATATGCTCTCTTAAAAACGCCCTGCAGAACCGTGTAGCACTTGACAACGGTCGAGTGGCTTTTCTTTTGTCCTTGCATCGAAAGTAATAATGCACTGATTTGTGCCGGTGTTATATCGGGTAGTTTGAAGTTTCCCAAAGCGGGATATATCCAATGATCAAGATTTTGTTGATACGAGTACCGGGTGTTTTCGGAGCAGCGTATTGTTAAGTCGGGCATATACACTTGCTCGCAATACTGCTCGAGCGTTTTGATTTGCGCTTGTTCTTGCTTCTTTGTTTCTTCGAGTGCAGCTCTTTCGCTTTTTGATAGGATCTTCCCATCCTTGCATTGCTGCTCAAACTCAAAAGCGACTTTGTTAACTTCTTTGTCGATGGCTTTTTGACTCCATCCGTCCGGTGGAAACCATCGCGTTGTTAATCGTGGTAGGCTGCGCCCGCGGCTGACATTTATTTCGTAGAATACTTTACCGGCCTTAGTGGTCATTTTTTTATAAGATGCCATTTACATATACCTCCAATTACATGAATTAACGAATTGTTGACAAAAAAATAATATCGTGATATATTTGGAGGTGCAGAAACCCCTCCATTTGCGTGGTATGGTTTTTTGCTTGCCCTCGTTGGTGTTGCCGCACCGACGAGGGCTTTTTTTATTTGTTCCAGTATTTACACGGATTAGAATCGAACAAGTCTAATAGAGCAGTTACTTCATCGTCAGGGAATTGCAGAAAAAGAGTGTTTTCTCCACTTGCTATGCCCATCTCGCAGACAAAAGTTGAACCCTTTGGGATATCTATCGGTTCAAAGGTTTCGGGATCTAAATATGATTCTTTGTCAAATTTTCGGCTGAGGTATGAGTATAGTTTTTTTGCGTTTCTATTCCACTTCTCGTTTAGTTCGTACTTTCCGGATGTTTCCGCTAAAACTCCGAGAGACAAAAGCTCCTCTTTCTCGGAACATTCGGTTAAAACAATAGGGCGCTTAGTTCCAAACAAAATATCTTTAAGTGCTTTTTTTAGAAAAAGTTGTGTGGAGTCTGATAAATTTTCGATAGATGAAACAATGTCAGTCAAACTTAAAAAGTCCATTTAATGTGGTTCTCCTTTTATAACAATCTAAAACTTAGCTCTTAACTCTACAACTCGTCCGAGTATTCGGACGGGCTTTTTTTCTATTTCGTCATTTGTGTAAAACATAGGGGAGTACGCCGGATTTGAAGAAACGAGGCTGACGCCGTTCTCATGACGGACAAACTTTTTGCAAGTTGCGTCATCTCCGTTCACCAAAACGATGGCGATATTTCCACTGTCCACATTGTCTTGCTTGCGAACTACAACAATATCACCGTCAGAAATTTTGGGCTCCATAGAATCACCCTTGATTCGTAAAGCGAAAAACTCTCCAGTCATTGCCATTTCCTCTGGAATTTCTTCGTAGTCGATAATGTTCTCGACTGCTTCTATTGGAATGCCGGCTGCAACATTACCGAGAACAGGGATTTTTACGGCGCTATGAACTTTAGGGGAATTATTAGTTTCCCAGCCCATTAAATATGCAGGAGAAACACCGGTAGCATTTGCTATTGCCGTTATTCGGTCTAATGGGCATTTCTCGGTTTCACCAGTGGCATATCGTTGAAGTGCAGATTTTGAGATACCAGTAATACGAGAAAGCTCACCATAAGACAATTTTGCAGAAGCCATTGCAGATGATATTCTTTTTGATATTTCGCTCATAGTTTCACTTCCTTTATGTTGACATTATACATTGACTGTTCCAATTTTGCAATACTTTTTTTCAAAAAAACAAAATTTTGTCCCAAAAATGGTTGACAGCCAAAAAAACAGGTGATATACTAAAAGCGTCCCAAAAATGGAACGAAAGGAGGGAGCTGCATGGTAAACACAAGCAAAATAAAGGCGCATATGGTAGAAAAGGGTTTTACTCAAAGCAAACTTGCTGCTTGTATGGGCATTGGTAAAAATACTCTAAATGCAAAACTTAATGGAAAGGGCATCTTTACTGTTTCCGAGGCGGAAAAAATATGCGAAGCTTTACAGATACAGAGCGCGGAAGAAAAAAACTGTATTTTTTTTGCCTCGGTCGTCCCAGAAGTGGAACGAAGATAGCGAGAATATCAAGAAAGGAGCGAGAAAATGGCAAAAGAGTTTTTAACAGACGAGCAGGTTGAGCGGGAAATCGAGAGGCTTAGAAAGTCAAAAAAAGTAGCTCTTGCTCAACAAGAAATGCGGATCAAACAGCAGCGCAGGGAAGTCCTTTACAATTTGCAAAGCCTTGAGCGACGAGGAAAGGAACTTGAGGCTGCAGGCTACACTATGGAAATGCTGCAGGAATACGGAGTGGGTGAATATGCGGACATATGAAAATAATTATCGCGTTGTTGGCGTGCAAGGGTGTGTATCAGACCCGGGCGGAATGGTAATTACACTCGAGCCTATATGCAAAAATACCGAAAGAAAGAAACACGCCAAAGACTGGGAACTCATCACGCGCGTTTTAATAGTGTTTTTTGCCATTATTTTTTTGGGGGCACTAACTTTATTACCTTGCGAGAAAAACGGCGAAAAAACGGCACAGAGCGTTCCACAGCCTGAAAACATGACCAGTTCTCCAGCAGAGGTTGTCAATGCTGCGGATAATGTGGTGGCTACTCCGGTCATCTCTGAAAAGGATTTTTACATAGAGACCGTCCCAATGAGTTACGCCTTACAAGAAAAACTATATAACGCATCGCAAGAATTCGGAATCCCTTATGAACTCGCTGTTGCCGTTGTATGGCGTGAAACGAATTTCACAAACAGCTACGGTGATGGCGGCAAAGCTTACGGCTATTTCCAAATATGGCCCAGGTGGCACAAGGAGAGAGCGAACAGTTTGGGCGTTTATGATCTTATGGACGCCGAGGGTAATTTCCGCGTTGGTTGTTCCTTGTTAGCTGACTACATCAAGGGTTGTGATGGTGATATCCACAAAGCGCTGATGACCTTCAACATGGGCGCAGGTGGCGCGAGTAAATTGTGGCGCCAGGGCATAACCTCAAGCGAGTACAGCAGATCCATTGTTGACTATATGGAGGGATTGATATGAGCAATGTCTGTTGCGGTCCGAGTTGTGAGTACAACAAGGGTGTTATTTGTCCGGAGGCAGGGAGGAGTTGCAACCATTGCGGTTGGAATCCCGTGGTCGCCGATCTTCGTAAAATACAGATTCATTGCGGAAATCTTAAACGAAACAAACGAGGGAGCCTTTTTCTTCCAAGGTCAAAGGGTGGTGCAGAATGTGCGAAATAATCACCAATGAGGCTGAATGGCTCAAGGAACGACTTAAGGGCATAGGTGCGAGTGAAGCATCGGCGGTTATCGGTTGTAACCCCTATATGAGTAACACCGACCTTTGGAGGCTGAAGACCGGGCGCAAAGAGGCGCAAAACATCTCAAGCAATGCTCATGTTGCCTATGGACATGCGGCAGAGGCGCCTATAAGGGAATTGTTTGCTCTTGATTATCCCGAATATGAGGTTACTTACGGTGGCGCCTTTGATATGATTAAAAACCCTAAATACCCTTGGTTGTTTGCCACACTTGATGGTCGACTGATAGAGCGAGAGACAGGGCGTAAAGGCATTCTTGAGATTAAAACTACCGAGATTTTGCGGAGTATGGCAAAGGAAAAGTGGCGCGATGCCGTACCGGATAACTACTATGTGCAATTACTGCATCAGTTGCTTGCCACCGAGTGGGATTTCGCCGTGCTCCACGCGCAATTAAAAAGGGTGTGGGATGGAGAGATCACCACTACCCGGCGGACCTACAAGGTTGAACGAGCGCAGGTGCAGGGAGATATTGATTTTCTCTTGAACGAAGAGATCAGATTTTGGGAGGAATATGTACTCAATGATAAGGAACCCCCATTAAAACTCCCAGAGATATGAGAGGAGGTGTGAATAATGGAACCGATAAAAAACATTGTGCAAGTGCAATTCAAAAAACGCTACGGTGAGGGCTACGGCGGCACGAATTACACATACATAGCGGATGTACCTGTTTCTGTGGGAGATGTTGTGAAAGTCCCTACAAGGTATGGCGACAGTGAGGCAAAGGTTTGCAGGGTGAATGTTCCCGAAAGTGAGATTATGCATATTCGTGGAGAGATACTACACATAACCGAGCCTGCAACGCCCGGCGATTTATTTAACGGCTTTTTTAACTAATGAAAATTCAAACTTAAACCACGCAAAGGAGAGAGCAATATGGAAATTCAAATTTTTTCACCGACAAGCGGTGATCCGTTGCAACCTGTGGAATGGAATTACACGGAAGTTAAGCAATGGCTTGTCGATGGTCTTGCCGCCTACAAGGGCAGGGTTTACACCGAGGCAACCATAACCGAGGCAAAGAAAGACCGCGCAAACCTCAACAAACTTGCGGATGCTATCGACAGCAAGCGCAAGGAAATGAAAGCACTCTACCTGCAACCTTATGAGGAGTTTGAAAAGCAGGCAAAGGAACTGATCGCAATGGTCAAAACCCAAAGTGCAGAGATAGATGCACAGGTAAAGACCTTTGAGGAATTCCGCAGGGAGGAAAAGCTCAAGGGCATCAAGGCACTTTATGAGGATATGATCGTCGATCTTGCCGGGCTTGTTCCTTATGAAAAACTGCACAACCCCAAATGGTTGAATGTAACCACATCAGAGGCGGCTATCACAGAGGAACTTGCAAGGAAGATTGAGGGCATTACCGCAGGTCTTGCATCTATCAACTCACTCAACCTTGAGCCGGATGTTGCAGAACAGATCAAGGGTGTTTTCCTCAAGGATTTTGACCTTGCGGCTGCTCTTGCTGAAAAGGAGCGCATCGAAAAGCAGAGGGCAGAACTTGCCGCGTATGAGGCGAGAAAATCCACACCGCAGACAGAGGAAAAGTACACACCAACCGAAACGATAGCGGCAGAGTGTGAGCCTATTGAGGATGCATGCACATCGCCCGAGATACACACAGTTGCATTTCGTGTGTGGGCTACGGCAGAGCAGTTAGAGGCCTTAAAGGGCTTTTTGAAAAACAATAACATCAAATATGGGAGGGCTTAAAAATGGCTGTTACAAATTCATTAACAACAAAGAGAGGCGGCAAGCCGCAGACCTTTAGTGCATTCCTTACATCGGATGCAATCAAAAACCGCATTAACTCAATGGTGGGCGGTAAAGATGGGCAGAGATTTATCAGCGCGGTAATTTCCGCAGTAAGTGTTAACCCCACACTTTCCGAGTGTGATCATAGCTCGATTTTATCAGCGGCTCTGTTAGGTGAGAGCCTTAAACTTTCACCCTCTCCGCAGTTAGGACAGTATTACCTTGTGCCGTTCAACGATAAAAAGCGCAGTGCAAAGGTGGCACAGTTCCAGTTAGGTTACAAGGGCTATATCCAGTTGGCGATCCGCTCCGGTTACTACAAAAAACTCAATGTACTTGCTATCAAAGAGGGAGAGCTTGTGCGCTTTGACCCTCTGAATGAGGAAATCGAGGTTAACCTCATTGAGGATGATACCGAAAGAGAGGCCCTTGCTACCGTTGGTTACTATGCAATGTTTGAGTATCAGAACGGCTTTAAAAAGGCTATGTATTGGAGCCGTGAAAAGATGATGGCTCACGCAGATAAATATAGTATGGCATTCAGCGCGGAGAAATATAAGGATCTGCTTGATGGCAAAATTCCGCAGGGCGATATGTGGAAATACTCCTCATTTTGGTATAAGGACTTTGACGGAATGGCTTATAAAACTATGCTCCGTCAGCTTATCAGCAAGTGGGGCATTATGAGTATCGAGATGCAGACCGCGATTGATAAGGATATGGCGGCAATCAATGAGGATGGCTCTGTGGATTATGTGGATAACACCTACGATGCGGAGCCTGTGGCAACGGAGCCGACAACAGGTGAGGTTATTGATATTCCCACAGAGGCAGATCCTACAGCCGCATTCTTTGGCGAGGGGGAATAGCCGATGCTTAACAAGGCTGTTGTTGTGGGGCGATTTACGAAAGACCCTGAATTGAAATACACAAAGAGCAATGTGCCTGTTGTATCATTCTCCCTTGCTTGCGATGATGATTTCGCGGATAGGGACGGCAATAAGGACACCGATTTTATTGATGTGGTTGTGTGGCGCGGACTTGCTGAATTGGTCAGTAAGTGGTGCACCAAGGGTATGCTTGTAGGCGTTACAGGCAGGATAAAAACTCGCTCTTGGAAAGATAAAGACGGAAACAACCGCAAGAGTGTAGAAATTAAGGCAGATGAGGTGCATTTCCTCGGTAGTAAACAGAATACCGAGAACACCAACACCAACACGAACAACTATGCACCCACGGACTTTGAGGAGATGGCTGCCGATGATGGCGGAGAGCTCCCATTTTAAGAAAGGATTTTAATTATGGACTATTTCAAGGAATTTAATTCGCAGAAGAACAAGCTTGATACTTTGCTTTCAGAAAACTACCTTATCGGCAAATTTAACACGAATACATACCCGATGTCGTTGAGTATCTCTCAAGACCAATCTATGGATGCTCAAATAGCGTTATATGAGAATGAGGATCAAGGAGTTTCTTCTAAGGATGCAAAAATCGTTTTAACATTTCCTATTGCTGAAATCGGCATAAGGATTTATGGTCGACTTATCATTTCTGATGCGCTTATGAACAAAATAAAGACCCATGGTAAAAAACTACGCGATCTCTATCTGCAGTGTGAATATGCAGAGCGTATGCAGAACAGGGAGAGCGAGGAGCCTTCTGATCTTTCGCAGAATTGTTCTGCAGATGCCGATATTGGAGACTTCGACAAGTTTTTTGACAATGAGTCCGTCGAGAGCGATTTGGAAAATGACGAGTACGAATTTGACGAGGATTAGGAGTGTGTAAAATGGCAAATAAGCAACCTTTTCAAAAAATCAACGAAGCTTGCAAAACTACCGGCTTGTCTGCTTATTTTTTACGCCAAGGATGCCGAGCCGGTACCGTGCCGCATATTAAAAGCGGGAATACATATTTAGTCAACATTCCGGCTCTACTGCGGTCGTTAAATGCAGAGAGTGATGCGAGTGTAGTTCGTTGACTTACAAAAATGTGGAGAGTGGGCTCCCTGCTCTCCACAGAAAGGGGTAAAAAATGGCAGGAAAAACGACAGAGCCTAAAAAGTATTACTGGCTTAAACTAAAACGCGATTTTTTCAAAAGACATGACATTCAGATTATAGAATCTATGCCCAATGGCAAAGATTATATTTTGTTTTACTTAAAGCTCTTACTTGAGAGTATCGATCATGAGGGCGCTCTTCGTTTCAGTGATGCAATCCCTTATAACGAACAGATGCTATCCGTTATTACAAACACAAACATAGACATTGTTAGATCAGCAATGAAAGTTTTTGCAGAGTTAAATATGCTTGAGGTGTTTGACGACGAAACAATTTTTATGACGGAAGTTTCTAAACTAATCGGGAGTGAAACTGCAGGTGCTGAACGAGTTCGCCGATTAAGAGAAAAACAAAAAGCGTTACAATGTAACGCCGATGTAACAAAATGTAACACAGAGATAGAGATAGATATTAGAGATAGAGATAAGAGTATAGATACAGAGATAGATACAGAAATAATAAATACTGGTGGTGGTGGTGAACGCGCGCGCGTGCGCGAAGAAATCCAAAAAAGATTTGAAATTTTCTTTGATAAAACACCTACAGAATTTGAAATCTCTGCAATCTTAAAATGTATGATTCTTCTCTATTATCCTAACGAGGAGGAGTTTACTTGCTCGAAAGATGATGTTTTCTTGCTTGAAAAGGCAATGGAAACTGCTGCCAAAGGCAGCGATAAGCCAGCGGCCTATATTGAGGGAGTTTACCACAACTATCGAAAAAGAAAGATTAAAACCGAAGACGATTACTGGGACTACGAAGTAGATCGTGATATGAAATCCGGCAAGATTTAATCCACGCAAATGGAGGGCTATATTATGCTAAAACTTGAGGCAACTACATCAAACGAAAAAATTATTCTTGATTACTTAAACGCCAACGCAAGCGATGCGCTCCGTGAGAAGATAAACGGGGGCAAAAAGACTTTGAAGCAGTGTTGGGCGTATATTACCGCACAAGCAAAGAAACAAGCTAAAAACGGCTGCGCAGTCATCGACGATGCGACTGTATTTGGTTGGGCGGTACATTTTTTTGAAGAAGACTCGATTGAGGCAAAAGCGGTTAAGGAAAACGCGGTAAGTACACCGAAGAAGAAACCAGAGAAAAAAGCTCCGCCTAAAAAAGCAGCAGAGCCGGTGCCGTCAAATCAGCTTAATCTCTTTGATTTGATATGAGGTGCGCGATGGACTTAACAAAAATTGAAAATGACATTCCCCGTCTTGTAAGAGAGTGGGGAGAAGAAAACGCGCCGAATACTTGCTTTGCTTTTGTAAGTGTTTTGGAGTACTTGGATGGCGAAATCGTTGAGCGCGCCTTTGGTCTTCGCAGATATGCGAAAAAGGGCGTTCAGATAACTGAGGTACGGAGAAGATCAACCGGGGATAAGACGATTTTTGTTAAAAACCTAATCTTTTTAGGCATGGCCGGATATGTACCGATTTTCCAGTGCAAGGACAGGTTTGTTGGTTCTTACGGATACTCATACAAGGTATTTGATAAAGAGGACTTCGATAAATGGTATGAGGCAGAGTTTAAATTTAACTTCACCTGCATTTGCCTTAATAAAGAAATGCTTGCGGATATCGAGGAATTTAAGTACTGCGGATTCACCTTTGGAGATGTTATCGATTATCTTAATGCTTACCGTGAAAATCACTTGGTAGAGTTTTTCGGAAAGCTGGGTATTCCGCTGTCTCCGATGCTTGTGGCGAAAGCGGAAAAAGACAAGGCTTTTAGAAAATTCCTTTTTAAAAACGCCGACGGGGTAAGAGCTGTAGGGGTGAGGGCGAGTGTGTATGCTTACAATCACGGAATTGACCCGATTGCTGCGGCGAAGCTCTTGCGTGCGAGACGGTCGTTTTTGGAAAAAGTCCCGGCGTGCAAGGGCGTTAAGACGATAAACATTGAGCGAGTTTGTGAGTACTGCAAAAAGCATTCGATAGAGCTCGACCATTACAGCGATTATTTGACGGCAGTAATTGACCTCGGGTTGGATTTGAACGACACGAAGAATGTGTACCCAAAGGACTTTTACGCTATGCACGATTTACGAATATCCGAATATGCAAGCAAACTTGCAAAGAGCGACAGTAAAAAGAGAGCCGTGCTTTATGCGGATTTTGCAAAAGTGGTTGACCGCGCAATTTCCTTTGAGCTTACCGGTGATGATTTCACCATTGTGGCGCCGCGGGATATTTCCGATCTGATAATCGAGGGGAAAAGCCTCGGGCATTGTGTTGGTGATATGGGCTATGACAAGAAGATGGCGGACGGTAAGGTTGTCATTATGTTCGTGCGGAAAAAGAATGCACCAAGAGCACCGTTTGTAACCCTGGAATATGACCTTAAGAAACGGAAACTTCTCCAGGCATACGGCCGAAAAAATACCAAGCCCGATGAATGTACCATGGACTTTATAAACAAGTGGCTCGGTGTTATGAAGAAACGATGCAAGGAGGCGGTTTGATGAGAAACGGAAGATGTGCCCTTTACCGTGAAGAACGGAAAAAAGGGATGAAACTTCAAGAGATAGCAGACAAGTACGGAGTGTCAAAACAATGTGTATCTCAAGCGTGCTGTGTGTACGGTGATAGAAAGTTTAAGGAAATCACAAGCCAAGAGTGTATCTACTTCCATCTCCGTGAGTGGATGAATGTCAATAAGATCAAGAAGAGTGCATTGATGTTCAGAGTGGGCCTTGAGCCTTTATCAGCAAACTATGAGAAGTTTAACAAAATTCTCACCGGGAAGAGTGAGCCGAAGAAAGGACTCATCGATAAACTCATCAGGGTAACAGGCTTACCCTATGCAATGTTATTTTGGGAGGGGTAAAAATGAAAGATAACGAGATTATAAAAGATATTCCCTTTGAAGAAAAAACAGCGTGGTATAAGAAAGATATAAAAGATTTCTTTAGTCGATACAAAAATGAAAGCGGAGGCGAAGATTGTATCGAAGTGTGCTTAATTCGTGCCGGTTATAGAACTGTATTGAAAGCAGAGGAAGAAATCAACCGCCAAAAGGCAGAGATTGAGAGGTTGAAATCTGATTTGGAATATTACCAAAAAGGTTGCCACAATCTGTGCAAGGAGCTCGAGGCAGAAAAAATAAAGAACTTTTAAGGAGGGGAGCGGAAATGAAAGCACTCCGTAAAATCGCTTTAATGCATCGAGAGTTTGGCAAGAAAAGCGGAAAACATACCTGCAAAGAATGCGGCAATTTCATTTCCGGCTACTACAAAAAATGCAAGGTATATGGAGTATCGGCAAGTGAGGCAACAGATTGGGCAAACAGTTACGAAGCCTGTGGAATGTTCAATAAGGAATGGACAGGACACCCGATTATAACGCTTGTTAAGAGAGGACCAACAAAGACAAAGGAAGAGGAAGTCCCTCTTGATGGTCAAGTAAGTTTTAAGGAGGAAAACGAAAATGCGTGAGAGATTGATTGGGTTGTGTAAAAAAGCACATTCCGAGTGGCTTGAAAAAGAATACGACCACGAAACAGATAAAAGCCTCGCTGAATATACCGCCGACCACATTTTTGCTGACGGTTGGATAAGACTACCTTGCAAGGTGGGGGATACATTGTACTATATTCCGTTTGGCTCTACCGTTACAAAATGGGAAATAAGGTCAATAGAAATTATGCAAGATGATATAGTTTTCCATTGCGGTAGAACTTTCTTTTTGAAATACGATATAGGCAAAACAGTATTCCTCACCAAAGAAGAAGCCGAGAATGCTCTGAAAGAGAGGGAGCGGGAATGAAAATTTCTTCAATAAGCAATATTGACGGCAACGGGCATCAATATATATGGGTGTATTTGGAAGAGCCGAAGATAAATGAAAGAAGTTTATATCACGGATTTAAGGCCTATTCTATTGAATTAAATCACCCCAAACAAACATCAACAGTTAATGAGTTTTTCTTTTACAGAGGCGTTCCACAGTTTATAAGAACTGTAAAGGTTTATAAAAATGAAATAATAGAGGTAGCAGAAGTTGAAAGAGTGTTAAAAGAATGTGGTTTGATAACCGAGAAAGGCGGTGGCGAGGAATGAGTTATAGATATTACACCGAAATATGTTCGTTATGTGGAATAGAACGCCCCAAAAGAGAATTAAACAAATTATATATATCTTTCGGACATACCTCTGTATCTTCTCCAAAAAAGATGTGTTCCGTTTGTGATGATTGTTTGCCAAAAGTCTGTGAGATATTTGAAATATCACTCCCTGACGATACTGTGAATTTTACACGAAGGAGATATTGCAAAAGTTGTTACAGAGATGTAAGCAAAAACGCATTGTTTTGTCAATATTGTGGTAACAAATTAACTGATGATGTGAAAGGCGGTGCGGAGTAATGATTAGGTATAAATCAGAATATCTCAACGAAATTGTTATTTGCCCTGTATGCGGACAAAAGCGCAGACGAGGAGAAATGATGTGCGGAACGAATAAGCAGATATGTTCACATTGCTATAAAAAGAAAGGCGGTGCGGAGTAATGAAAGAAAATAGCGTTGATAGATTTATAAGAAAAATTCAAAAAAGTGCAGTTGAAAAAGCAATCGAGTATTTTGCTGAAAGAATCATTGACGAACACGGATACCCTATTAACAAAGAACATTGTGAAACCGCAGTCAAGGCGTTATACAAAGCAAACAAATTAAGTCCTATATCATATGATAAACACTATTTTAAATGCCCTTGTTGCAGAGAAGATTTAGGCATAGATGAGGACGATCTATATGTTTATAACGAAACACCACCTAATTTTTGTGCTGTGTGCGGACAGGCTCTTGATTGGAGCGACTACACAGGGAGCGAGGCAGAGAAATGATACCGAATAATCTATTAGAAATGAGCCAAGAAGATGTAAGGGATTGGCTTTATTCTGACTTAAATGAGTTGATTGATACGGATTATTCCGACCACCCAACCGAGAAAGGCGGTGCGGAATGATGTTTGTTAAAGGAATGGTGGTTATATTATTGTGTGTTCTGTCTTTTGCGTTAGGAAAATCGTGGGCGTTATATAGAGTTGAAAAAGAGAAAGAGGCTCTCGAATTGCAAGAGACATATGACGAATGGAAAAGATTTTTTGAGGCTCTCGATAATGAGAAAGGCGGTGAGGGGTGATGGCGCAAAGGGTAGCGGTTGTTTGCGATAGATGCGGCAAAGATATAGTAAATCCAATGGAATGTTATTGTCCTACATACGCATTAAAGAATTATTCGGCAAAAATCACATTATGGCCGGTCGGAGAACCCCGAAGCAGTTTTGGTCAACGCATTGACTTGTGTCCTGAATGTTATGACAAGTTTGTGAACTTTTTGGAAGGCGGTGAGGGGTGATGCTAATCAATTTGTGGGTAAAAGACAAAGTCAACGGGCATATACACCAAGTCGGCACAGATGTACACGATAGCATTATTTTTCTTGACGGTCAGCCTTGTTATTACAATATGCAGAACGGTTGCGGAACGCTTGACCAATATGATTGGGTTGAAGCACCTGACCTTGATGATTATATATCGGTTACACCCGAGCAATTATACCTTAATCGGGAATTGGTACATAAGGACATTATTGCTATGTTGGAGAAAGGAGCGGTGTCAATGGCTGGCACTGAGCAGGTAACACTATGAAACAACAGATAGCGGAACAGTTGTCTTTGTTCGATATCGAAATACCCTCAATCAATGAGAAACACAAAATCAGCGCGCCACCATTGGACGATCTGCCAAAAAGACCGTTCAACATGGCGAGAGTTCCGGATGAGGAATTTATTGTACATAACACCACTGTTGAAAATCTTCCATCCGTGGCAAAGATCTTAAAGTTACTTGAAAAAGGCAGTTTTAAGGTTGGTAGGCACGAGTTTTTGTCCGATGTTTTTGAGTGTGGAGCGATTACTATATCAAATCAATTTGACAAGCGACAGGCGAAACGACGCGAGGAAAGATACTTGCAGATAGTCAAAGGTTATGACCGTGATATGCTGGAACTTTTGGTAAAGGTTTTTGCAGAAATCTATACGCTATTATCACAACAAACAAATCCGGCCGTCGGCTTTAATGACTACCTTGGTGAGTTATATATGAGGTCAGAAACGAGTAACAAATATGCGGGGCAGTTTTTTACACCCTATTGTGTATCGAAAGCCTGCGCTGCTGTTACGATCAATGAGGCTGTTGTAAATGAATATATTGAGCAGGATAAAATCCTCACCCTCAATGAGCCGACTTGCGGAGCGGGAGGAATGATACTTGCAGCTGCTGATATTCTTTACAATCAATATCACTTTAACATATCGAGAAACTTGGTTGTCGAGTGCTCTGATATAGATTCCCGATGTGTGCATATGACCTATTTACAGTTGAGTCTTGCAGGTATTCCGGCTGTTATATTTAAGCGCAACACATTGACAATGGAAACTTGGGAACGGTGGGAAACGCCCGCTTATATTATGCAGTATATGAGGTTTAGGAATGTTTTCAAAGGAACAGCGAGCGACACAAAGATAGGAGATGCAATGAAATGGCAGAAATAAAATACATAATAAGAGGGGATCCTCGAACCAAGAAAAATCACCAAATGATAGCCGGCGCGGGTAAACGGTGTCCCGCTTGCGGAAAACACGAAAAACAGTGGATACGGCAGGGATCGGCACACGATGCTTTTACTGAGTCGGCACTGTGGCAGCTCCGCCCACGCCCGCCAAAGCCGATTGAGTGTGCTGTTAATGTAAAATGCCTATTCTATATGCAGACCAGGCGCAAGGTGGACGGGCTCAACCTTTTGGCCGCGATTGATGATTTGCTTGTCGATGCAGAAATTCTTAAGGACGATAATTCGTGTATCGTAGTAGGGCATGATGGCAGTAGGGTTCTCTATGATAAAAATAATCCGCGCGTAGAAATAACCATAACGCGCATCCCGACAGATGAACAGACCAGCCTTTTTGGAGGGCTAAATTGAAAGAATTAGGAGGAAAGGCGAGGAATGGAAGCCAACTCAACTAAAAAACGCCTAAAAAGCTATATATACTTGCGCCAAGAGGTGGCTAACCAACTTGAACGCCTTTCCCGAATGAAGAGCAACGAGCTCTTTCCTACGAGGGGCGAGAGCGATGGCTCAAAACACACCTCATCAGGCAATGACCGAATGGCAAAGGCTATCGTGAGGCGGTTGCAGTATGAGGAGAAAACCCTTGATGAGGTTGAGCGGAAAATGGATGAAATGGACAAGATAACAGGCGCGATAGACAGCATTGAGGACGGTTTAGAGCGCGAAATCTTGCGCCATAGGTATATTGATTGCCGAGGGTGCAAACACACTCCTTGGCGAGAAATAGCCTTGTCTATCTACGGCGATGACGATGAGGCACAAATGCAAATGATATTCCGCGCCCACGGTAGGGCATTAAAGAACATTGAGGAGGTATTCAAGAATGACACGCAAGAAGTTTATTAAGTTGCTGATGTCGCAGGGATATAGCCGCAACGAGGCTGAAAAAACCGCCTTGGTTTGCAGGGGAAAGGGAATGCCATATGAGGGTAGTTATGAGTTGCTTGTGCAACTCAAGAGCGTTATAAGCACCATATTACCTAACATAGGAGTTATGGTTGCGGAGGCTGTCGAAAACATCCAAAGAATGGCAAGGGCGGTATCGGGGTATTGGACAGAGACAGTTAAAGCATTCTATGCCGCAATGTCAAATATAGAGCAATGACAGCAGCCACCGATCAGGTGGCTTTTTGGTGAGAATGAAAGGAGCAAAGTGATGGAAAACTTCAAAGTTTTTGAAAGTAGCGAGGGAAATGTTTGGAAATTTGTTTTTACCTCAAAAGATATGGTGGCAGAAACGGTCTTGTATAAATATCAAGATTTTTACAAAAGAACGGTAATTTGTTGCTCAACACAAAGTGGGTGCCCTGTGGGGTGCAAATTTTGCGGCACAGGCAACCAGTTTATAAGAAACCTAACGGCAGATGAAATTGTTTCGCAAATATTAACCGTATTAAAAAACAAACAGATTGAGGATATTGACGAGAGAGGAGAACGATTCCAAATAATGTTTATGAGTATGGGTGAGCCTTTGCTTAATTGGGAGAATGTTGAGAGTGCTATTCGATGCCTGCACAAAAAATTCCCTCACGCAGAACTTTTAATATCCACGATAGCGCCTTGTGAACACGATTCAGTATACAAACTAATTGAATTATCAAAGGAAATTGATAAAATCGGCCTGCAATTTTCAATTCACAAATCCAATGATGAGGAAAGAAACAAATTGATTCCGTACAGCAAAAAATTATCACTTAAAGAAATCCGCGATTTAGGTATTTTGTGGTGGAGAAAAACAGGCAGGAAACCTTACTTAAATTACTGCATTGATGGCAGTAATAATAAAACCGAAGATGCCGAAAAATTAAAAATGCTGTTTAGTCCGCTTGTGTTCAATTTCACATTTAGTGTCGTTTGCTCAAAACACGAAAATATGAAACAAGCAGGCTACAAAAACCTTGACAAAATAAGAAGTTTTGAACGGCTTTTTTTGATGGACGGATATAACACGCGAGTATTCAGCCCGGACGGTCAGGACGATATTGGCGGCGGTTGTGGCCAGTTGTGGTATGTTCAAAAATGGCTAAACGAGAGAGGCGGTGCGGAGTGATGGCAAGAAAGAGAAACCTCAACATAGCGGAAAAGGAAGTGCTCGACCTCCACGCAGAATTTTTCGGATTAGAAAGAAAGTTTTTGGAGAGCGACCGGAGATTTAGAAAGAGAATAAAAAACACGATAATAGGCATACCGAGGAAAAACAAAATTCCTAAATGGTGGTATTCCGGTTTTAAAAAGAACTTCTTTTGCGGTTGTAAAACATTCATACGATGTTGGTATGCATCTGAGGCAAATCCGCTTTGGGAGATAAAAAGAAAATTAAAAAGGTGGTGGAGGTAATGGCTGAAAGGTGCTTGCTACACCAAAACAAGCTCGATTTGCTGAAATGGTGGCTAACTTCAAGAGGATATGAAATACAGCCTACAAAAGGCGTTTATGAGGTGTTGAGGGCCAACAATGGCAAAGACACAGTTATTGTCTTTAAGAAATCCGGTGCAAAAGAACATTTTTCAGTTCAGCAGAAAGATCATAAATTGATACGGCAATTTATAAGAGAAACACGCACACCCAAAACTACATAACAAAAAAGACCACCTGTGCAGGTGGTTTTTTCTTTTGTACACATTGTGTATAATGCACAAATAAAAAGTTTAATTTTGGTTATTATGTCAATTGTTTTCTATGTACACATTGTGTATAATATATACATAAGGTGAGGTGAGGAACACCACACGGAAAGGAGAAAAATCAATGGCAAGAAAAAAGAAAAACGGCAACAAAGACACGACCTTGCAAATCATCGTCTTTGTTACCGCAATCGTAAATCTTATCGTTGCTGTGGTTGATTTAATTAAGAAACTCACAGGATAAGACGAGGGGAGAGAAATCTCCCCTTGCAGATAGGATAATACAAAATTTTGCCATTGTCAAATAAATTGAAAAGGAGGCAAAAAAGATGGTTGATATTATTCTCGACCTTGCGATGATTGCGGTGAGCATCGTAGCAATAGTAGTAATAATTCAGATGTGGAGGAAAAAGTAATGACATACGGAGTGAACGCGCGAGTTGGTAATTTAACAGTATTCAGCAAGCAGGGCGCAATAAATGCTTATAAGATATTTGCAGAGCTTTTTTACAAAAAACTAACTATGGAGGCATCCGTTGTCTTGTCCAATGCCTCCAAAGATATGTATGCTCTCGGTTTTACACCTGCCGAGGTCGAGGATATTGAGCTGTCTGTTTTATAGTTAAGCACCGCGCTGGACGGTATATCCCGGCGGAAAGGATGCGGTTGATAACACCGACACCGCTATTGAGTAGAAAGGAGAACGAAAATGACTATTAAAGAATTACGGCAGGCGGCAGGGATGAATATAGCACAGTTTGCAAAGTTCTTTGGCATCCCATATAGAACTGTGCAGAGTTGGGATTTAGGGGATAGACAATGCCCAAGTTATCTGATAGACCTCATCCAGTATAAACTTGAGAAAGAGGGATTGATTTAACTATGTCAGTAAATGTTAGTAAATGTCATTGAATAATAGTAAACTTGTGTGGTAGCATTACACCATCGGAGCAATATCGAGAGCGCGCCAGGAGCATTGTTCCACAAAAACGCCGTGCTATTATAATTTAACAGAGGGAATTAAGCCGAGAGGGAAACCTTTCGGCTTTTCCTATGCTCCGAGGTGGGAGGTGCAAGGGTATGGCATACAAGCGGTTTACATTAAACGATTTCGGCGCAATCAAAAAGGAACTCGATGATATGAAGAAAGCTCCCGAAAAGGCTATCAAGGCTTTAATGGGAGATGTTCGCAAAAGAGTTCCCGGATGGATATCTGCCGAGGTTGTCAAGGTTTACGGCATCAAGAAAGCCGACATAAGCAACGGAGCCGCAGGAACAGTTAGGGTCAAGGGTAGCAACCCTAAAGAGGCGGCTATCATCTATGCAGGTCGAATGCTTACACCCACACACTTTGGAATGACACCAAAGGCACCGGGAGCAAATGCTTATACTCTCAAGGCATCTATCCTCAAGGGGCAGAAAGCCACCCTTGGTAAGGTTAAGAAACTCTCCAAGAAACAGCGGGCACAGCTTGGAAAGAACTTCACAAAGTCAGGAACAAGGTCAAGCAATAGCTCTCCCATTATGCTGATGCATACAGGCAACAAGCAAGCGGGAGGAACTAACTACATTCCCTTTCAGAGAAAGAGCCAAAACAGAAAAGACATCAAGGCCATCAAGACAATATCATTGCCGCAGATGGTTAGTAGTGAGCGCACCAAGGACAACATAAGCAAGGCAATCAATGAGGGGCTTGACAAAAGATTGGCACACTATATGGAGCGATATATGAATAAATAGGGCACGGCTCTATTGGGACTATTGAATATCTCCTGCTCCTATCTATGTCAATTAGATTAACTATATTTATTATTTATTATATAATATTATTTAATAATCTATATAAATTGTATTATCTGATAGGGTAGAGGCTACACCATTTCAAAGGGATATGGTCAACCTTTAACAGAACTGACCTTATAGCGGACGATTTAAGCGGTTAAAATTCCACAGGAATAAAACAACTTTCTAAAAAGATAAAGTGCCGAAATTTAGAGCGCAGGACTTGCCAAAGGGAAATGAAAAGGTACTTCCGGAGGGCGAATTGTTCTGTGGTGCTGGCGAGGCCCAAATTCCCTCTAATTTTTGACACAAAAAAACAGGTCATTTCGTTTCTATGGACGAGGTGGCCTTTTATATATAACATTCTTGGTTAAAGCAAAAAGGAGGCGAGGCGGAATGCCAAAAGAAAAAGATATGCAAGGCACACAGAAGATTGCCGAGGTTTTTGGTGTTACCACTCGCCGAGTTCAACAGTTAAAAGACGAGGGTATTATCAAGGGGAACGGCAAGCCCACAAAATATGATTTTATCCCTACCATTCAGGCATACATAAAATATCTCTCGGATAAAGCCAACGGCAGAGCCAAAAAGGAAAAGATGTCGCAACTTGAGGAGGACAAACTCCGGAGCGAGGTTGCCATCAAGGAGAGCAAGGCGGAAATTGCAAGGCTTGAGCTCAAGGAGATTCAGGGCAAGATGCACAGGGCGGAGGATGTGGAGGCTATATTCACAGATCACACCCTCTTTTTGCGCGGTTTGCTCCTTGCAATGCCGAATAAGTTAGCCGTTGACCTTGCAGGGGAACACACGGCAGCCGAACAGGCGGAAACCGTCAAGAGAGAGGTTTATTATGTACTCAACAACCTTGCTGATTACCGCTATAACCCCGAGGAATACAAAAAGCGCGTAATGGAACGGCAGGGATGGGGCGAGATTCAAGAGGGTGCAGACGATGACACCTAAAAGAATGAGGGCGGTTGATAAGACCGCAAGCATCGCCTTTGCCAAATTCAGGCCCCCTGAAAATTTGACGGTCAGCCAATGGGCCGCACGATACAGGGTGTTATCACGAGAGAGTAGTGCAGAGGCAGGCCCTTGGAGAAATGAGCGCACACCCTACCTTGTGGAGCCTATGGATGCTTACACAGATCCAAAGGTCAGGCGCATTACTGTTGTTGCATCCTCACAGGTCGGCAAGAGTGAGTTTATTCTTAATTGCTTGGGCTACTCGATAGACCAAGACCCGGCATCTTTGCTTTATATTCAGCCGAATATTGACGATGCAAAGAAGTTCTCAAAGAGAAGAATTGCGCCGATGATCCGCGATTGTCCGAGGTTGAGGGATAAGGTGGCGGCAGCCAAAGGGCGCGACAGTTCAAATACCGTGCAAGAGAAATCTTTTCCGGGCGGTGCATTGTCGATTGTCGGCTCCAATTCTCCGTCAGCCCTTGCATCAACCCCTGTGCGCTGTGTTTTTGGTGATGAGCGCGACAGATGGGCATTATCAGCAGGAACAGAGGGCGATCCTTGGGAATTGGCAAGGAAAAGAACAACAACCTACTACAATGCTAAACTTGTCGAGGTTTCCACCTGCACAATTAAGGGCTCAAGCCCGATTGCGGAGGCTTACGATGAGGGAACGCGAGAAAGATGGTGCCATCAATGCCCACATTGCGGAGAGTGGCACGAAATCGACTTTAACGATATAAAATTTGATTTTGACACGATAAAAACAGGGCGCAAGATCGATTACAAGGTTAAATCCGTGAATTGGTGTTGTCCGTCTTGTGGGTGCCTGTCAAGCGAGGCGGAAATAAGGAGACAACCTCAAAAATGGGTGATGGAAAACCCGGCGGCATTGGACTTGCCGACAGGTGGGCATCGCTCTTTTTGGCTTAATGGTTTTGCCTCACCATGGCAACCTTGGAGCGAGATGGTTTATTCATTCCTACGGGCGCGAAAAGATCCACGAAAATTGCAGGTAATTTACAACACAATGTTTGGCAAGCTGTGGGAGGAGCGCGGAGATCTTGAGGATGAGGATACATACCTCTCCCGGCGCGAGGACTACGGCAACCGAGAAGATGGCACACCTATTGAATTGCCCGAGGGTGTCCTTGTTCTGACCTGTGGTGTCGATACACAGGATGATCGCCTTGAGTATGAGGTTGTCGGTTGGGGGCACTACGGCGAGAGTTGGGGCATTAAAAAGGGCGTCATTATGGGTGATGCCAACGATGCTGACACTTGGGAGCGGTTGGATGAGGTTATAGATCACCTTTACCTGTTTGAGAACGGCAGAGGATTGAAAATCTCCCTTACATTCGTTGATAGTGGCGGACACAAGACACAGAGTGTTTACCGCCATTGCGCGATGCGACAGGGCAGGAGAGTTTTTGCCATTAAGGGTAAGGGTGGCGATGATATCCCATTCATCAAACCACCGAGCAAGGTTAACATTATGGCAAATGGCCGCGCTGTCGGTAAGGTTTGGCTCTACACAATAGGTGTAGATGCAGGCAAAGCAGACATCCTCAAGGGCTCACTCAAGGTAATGGAGCCAGGGCCGAAATATTGCCACTTTCCCATAAGAGCAGAGCAAGGCTATGACCTTACTTTTTTCAATGGTCTTTTGTCCGAGACCTTGACAGTAAAGCACGACAAGGGGCGCACTCGCTATGCTTGGGAAAAAATCCCCGGACACGAACGCAACGAGGCTCTTGATTGCCGTAACTATGCATATGCGGCATTGAGGGTACTTGATCCTGATATGGATGCTGTGGAGCAGAAACTTAAAGCCACAAGCACGGCACAGCCACAGACAGAAAAACAAGCCCCTGCACCGAGAACAAGGCGCAGGGTGCGAAATAATAACACCGCATCGGGCGGAGATTGGTAAAAAGGGAGGTAAGAAACGATGGCAAGCAGAGCAGAATTAAAGGAACGGCTTGAGTTTAGGCAGGCATCCCTAAAGGAGGCGCGGAAAGCATACCTTGCTCTTTTGAGTGGTCAGGTACAATCTTACGCGATTGGTAGCAGAAACCTCACGAAATTTGACCTTGAGAAACTCAAAAAAGAGATTGCAGGGCTTGAAAAAGAGATCGATGCCCTAAATGCACAACTCAACGGCGGAGGCAGGCGCAAGGCTGTTGGTGTAATTCCGCGAGATTGGTGAGAGAGGAGTTGATACATAGTGATAACCTATAATATTAACCTCTGCATCGGCAGGGATGACCCCGATAAGAGGTTAACAATTAAATGCCACGATACAGGCGCAAAGTTCCGGGTGCATCTGTTTGAACGCAAGGTGGGCGAGTGGAGTGAGACACATATCCCTTACACCATTCCCAAGGGCTCAACGGCAATATTGAAGATTGCCAAGGCAGATAACACCTATTGTGTTTCTGATGGCGAGATAGAGGGCGCAGGATCTGTGCTCTTTGCACCGAAACCACAGGCATTTACCGCACAGGGTATTGCCAAGACGGAGGTTTCCTTATTCGATGCGGAGGGCAAGCGCATTACAAGTGCGACATTTTACATTGATGTAGCCCCGGAGGCTCTTTGCGATTGCGAGAGCGAGAGTGAGAGCTATGTTGATGTCTTTGCAGAGCAGATCAAGAAAGCAGAAGCGGCAGCCGGCAGAGCGGAGAATGCCGCATCTCATCAGCCGATTATCGGCACCAATATGAATTGGTTTGTATGGGATGCAGAAAAGCAGGAGTATATTGATTCAGGTTGGCGCGGTGTTGGTGAAAATGGCTCCGATGGTCTTAACGGAAAAGACGGTATCAACGGCAAGGATGGCAAAGACGGTGCAGATGGCTACACCCCTGTAAAGGGTAAGGACTACTACACCCTTACGGAAAAGGAAGCACTTGTCGAGGAAATCTCGACAACTGTTACGGGTGATATTGACACCGCCATTGATGCCATTCTCACATTGCAGGAGGCTTATATCGGGGGTGATGCCGAATGAGTATAGCAGAGAAACTCACTATAGTAGCGGAGAATGTGCCGAAAGTGTATGAGGCAGGTTATCAGCAAGGCGAGGCGATGGGTTATACCGCCGGGCTTGCTGATGGCAGAGAACAAGGCAAGGTTGAGGGCTACGAAGAGGGAAAACAGGCTGAATATGACAGGGTTTGGGACGATTTACAGCAAAATGGAAATCGCACATATTATAATACCTACTTTTCCGGTAGAGGTTGGCAAAGTGGCACAACATACAACCCGAAGCACCCTATTGTTTGTGCGGCAAACGGTGCATCAAATATGTTTGGTGGTTCATATGTTACAGATACCCTTGTACCGATTACCATAAGCGGTGCGAATGCTTCTGTTTTCTATGGCTCAAGTATTAAAACAATCCGCAAGCTGATACTCGGTAGTGGTATTACAAGTATGGGTGATTGGTTTACTAATATGGCATCACTGGAGAACATAACAATAGAGGGTGAAATCCCTGTATCAACCAAGTTTACACAGAGTACAAAACTTACCGCACAGAGTATGGTTAGCATCGTTGAACATCTATCCAATACCGCAACAGGTAAGAGTATTGCATTCTCTACCACAGCAATCACAAATGCGGATTGGTCAACTACCGAATATTCATCATGGGATGATCTTATAGCCACAAAACCTAATTGGACATTTACAAAGGCATAGGGGGTGGGCTGATGATAGTTAAAGTAATTGATGGCAGAACACACCTTTTTGCCGATGAGGGCAAGATGGTTACCGATGGCGCAGAAATCTACGGCAAGGAGATTGCACTTGAGGTTGGTCTTTCCTCTGATGGCTTTTACGAAATCACCGAGGAAGAATACGCGGAAATGTTCACCGCAGATGAAAATATGGCAATAGGGGCTGATGTGTAGAGATACACACAGCCCTTTTGCATATAAAGCGGTGCGGTGGGAGAAGTTGCTCCTTTATTCTCCCCCTGTTTCCGCTTAAAAAATACACACGAAAGGAGGTAAAAAGACAATGCAAAAAGTGAAACAGGCATATATCGTTCAGCCTGTTATAAACAAGGGCTATTCTCAAGCAGGAGCAAGCCACTCCAAAAGGGCTTTGAAAGGTTTCAATGTGGAAAGTGGTAGTGCATCCGAGGATATCAATGCCAATAACTACACTCTACGGCAGAGGTCAAGAATGCTCTATATGGGTGCTCCCATTGCAACAGCGGCGCTCAAGAGACAGAGGACAAATATTGTCGGTGCAGGGCTGAAATTAAAGGCAACCATTGACCGCGACACTTTGGGGCTTACCAAAGAGCAGGCGGAGGAATGGCAGAGAAAAACACAGGCGGAATTCAACCTGTGGGCGCAGAGGAAACAGGCTTGTGATGCTACCGGAGTTAACAATTTCTACGGAATGCAACAGCTTGTGGCCCTCTCTTGGCCTATGAGTGGCGATGTCTTTGCCTTGATTAAAAGGGCAGATCCTACCCCTCTGATGCCTTACTCATTGCGGTTGCATATTCTTGAGGCGGACAGGGTGAGAACTCCCACCGCTGTTACAGGCGGAAAGGTGATGAACAACCCCCTCCTTACGAATATAACCACCGCCAAACTTGAAAACGGCAATACCATCTATGATGGTGTTGAGGTAGATAAGAATGGTGCTGTTGTGGCTTACCACATCGCCAACACTTACCCCTACCAATATGACGGAGAGCCGGAGAAGTTCGTCAGGGTATCAGCCTACGGCAAGGAAACAGGATTGCCTAACATCCTGCACATTATGGACACGGAACGCCCCGAACAGTATCGCGGTGTGCCGTACCTTGCACAAGCCATTGAGCCCCTACTCCAAATGCGGAGATACACAGAGGCTGAAATAATGGCGGCTATGGTGCAATCATTCTTCACGATCTTTATTACTACCGAGGGCAACAATGCCGAAAACCCCTTTAATGAGGTTGGCGGTGGCGATGGTGTCAGCGGTGAGGTCAGCAAAGACCCCAACGAGATTGAGATGGGTAACGGTACTGTCAATTTCCTTGAGCCGGGAGAGACTGTCAATGCAGTTCAGCCCACACACCCACACACAGGCTTTGATGGTTTCATCAGGGCACTTTGTGAGCAGGTGGGCGCGGCTCTTGAAATCCCGGCGGATCTTCTTTTGATGTCCTTTAATTCAAGTTATAGTGCAAGCCGTGCGGCATTGCTTGAGGCTTGGAAAGGTTTCAGAATGCGCCGAGAATGGCTCGCAGATGATTTTTGCAAGCCTGTTTATGAGATATGGCTCACCGAGGCGGTTGCAAGGGGCAGAATTTCCGCTCCCGGTTTCTTAACAGATCCGATTATAAGACAGGCTTACCTTGGTAGTGAGTGGATAGGCCCCTCACAGGGACAGTTAGACCCGACAAAAGAGGTCGCGGCTGCTGTTTCTGCTATTGAGCACGGACTTTCTACACACGAGGCGGAGGCTGTCAAGCTCAACGGTAGCGAGTATGCACGAAATGTGGATAAATTGACCGTTGAAAATGAACAGTTAAGAACGGCAAACGGAGCAGGAGAGCAGAGCGGAGGCAACTCAAACCTTGCCAATGCGATTGTTAACCTTGTTTATTCAGCCGTTGACGAGGCTTTAGAGAGCCAAAATATCAAAGATAGGAGGAAATAAGGACAATGCCTAAAAACGCGAAATTTGGGGCAGGAATTAAGCCCTATAACATCGTTTTAGATGGCGATGAGGCAACAATCAACCTCTATGGTGAGGTTGTCAGTTCTCGCCCTGTTGATTGGTGGACAGGTGAGCCTGTGCCGGGCAATTTCATATGCGTTGATGAAGTTCTCAACGATATTGAAGAATTGCAGAGTAAGGCAAAGGTTACCGTGCACATCAATAGTGTTGGCGGTGATATGTACGGCGGTATAGCCATCTATAACAGATTAAAGGGCCTTTCGGGCGAGGTTATCACCATTAACGATGGTTTAGCCGCATCCGCAGGCTCTATTATTTTTCAGGCAGGCGATGTGCGAAAGGTCAACAGCGGTAGTAACCTGATGATCCACGGCGCACTTGGTTTCCTTTATGGATATTATCAGGTGCCCGATTTACAGGCGGCTATCAAACAGCTTGAGGCGCACAACAAGGCAGGTATCAACATCTATGAGGAGCGCACAGGTCGCGCGTTCAAGGATATCAAAAAGCTCGTTGATGCTGAAACTTGGATGACAGGCGAGGAGGCGGTTACAGAGGGCTTTGCCGATGAGGTAATAAGTGCAGAGGTTGAGGAGCCTGTTGAGATGAAACTCACTCCCGATAGCACTCGCCTTATGGTAAATGGTATGGCTGTGGCTGCTTGTTGCTTGAGCAACATCCCTGACAGAATTCCGCATATGAGCGCGGAGGAGTGGGGCGAGATGTCCGCAACAGATGAGGAAATCTCAACCCCGGAAAACAGTATGCAGGCGGAAAATCCGTCCGACATAAATAATTCTCTTATAGGAGGTAATGAAATGGACATTAAGAATGTCGAAGAAATGCGAACTGCATTCCCCGAACTTGTATCGCAGATTGAAGCATCTGCAAAGGCAGAGGGTGCAAGGGCAGAACGCAACCGCATTCAGGGCATCGAGGCTATTCAGAACGCCATCGGCAATGCTGAACTTGTCAAGAATGCAAAGTACGGTGAAAATCCGCTTACCGCTGAACAGCTTTCATATGAAGCAATGAAAGCACAGGCGGCTATCGGTGCAACCGTAGTGAAAAACCTTGAGGAGGACACCGAGGAGAGCGGTACCGAAGAGGTAGAGCCTACCCCGGCAAATCCCGAAACCGAAGAGGGCGAGGATGAGGATGCCCAGGCTAAAAATATTCTCATCTCCGCAATTCACCCCACTATGAAAAAGGAGGACAAATAATTATGGCAAAGTACATCGAGAAAATCGGCGAGATGGTACAGGATAACCTCATCGCCAACCCTGCGGTTAAGATTATCACCGCAACAGGCGTTATCGTTTCAGGTGCAGGCGATCTCAAGCGCGGTACCGTGTTAGGCATCAATGCAGATGGTAAACTCGGCGTTATCGGTAATGATGGCCTTACCGCTCACGCAATCCTTTGTGATGATGTTGATGCAACCGCGGCTGATGCAGTTGCAGAGGTTTACCTCACAGGCTGTTTCAATGCAAACGCCCTTATCGTCAAGGCTGAGTACACTCTTTCCGCTGACGATATCAAGGCACTCCGTGATGGCGGCATTTTCCTTGAGAATGCTGTTAAGTAAATAAATCAAAGGGAGGATTTAATACTATGAATATTTACAAGACTAAAACAATGCTCGCGGCTGTCGAGCAGATGAAACCTGCAACCTCTTTCCTGCGTGATCGTTATTTCCCGACAGGCGCAGGCGATATGTTCCCCTGTGCTGAGGTACTCGTAGAGTACAAGGATGCAGCAGGCAACAAGATGGCTCCTGTTGTTCTTCCGCGCAAGGGTAGCATTGCAGTAGAGCGCGAGGGCTACACCACCTCCAAGATGGTACCTCCGCTTGTTGCACCTTGCAGACCGCTTACCATTGATGACCTCAACCGCAAGCAGATGGGTGAGGATTTATTCTCTGACCGCACTCCGGAGCAGAGACAGGCAGAAATCCTTACACAGGATTTAGCAGACTTTGATCAGATGCACACCGCGCGTGAGGAATACATCGCGGCAAAGTGTATGTTTAACAACGGCTACACCTTAAAGCAGTATGGCGATAAGTACGGCTCCGGTGAGTTCACCGAGTATGAGATGAAGTTCTACACCGAGGATGCTAACCCTGCACAGTATATGCCCGGCATCAAGTGGGGTGAGGCAGGCTCTAACATTCTCGCAGACCTCTATCAGATGATCTTTATGCTCACATCCAAGGGCAATGCCGCATCTGATGTCATTCTCGGTACTGATGCCGCAACCGCATTGCTCGACAATGCAAAGATCAAGGAATTACTTGATCTTAACAACTACCGCATTGGTCAGTTAGATGCTACCGAACTTCCGCAGGGTGCGGCTCGTCTTGGTCGCCTTAACATTCGTGGTCGTATGGTTGACCTTATCACCTACGATGCAACCTATGTTGACGAGGAGACAGGCATCCTCACTCCCTACATTCCCACAAAGGGTGTTTGTGTTACCGCTCCGGGCGCAGGTCGCGGCCTTTATGGTGCTGTTACACAGATGGAGCAGAGCACTGGTGCATATGCTACCCATATGGGCAAGCGCGTACCGCAGTATTGGGCAGATAAGGATGGTCGCACTCTTACTGTGTCCAGCCGTCCGTTATTCATTCCGCGCACCAAGAATCCGTTTATTTCTGCAACTGTGCTTGACTAATTGAAAGAAGAAAGGAGAGAAGCACGATGATTAAGATGATCGCAGGCGTTTATGGTTTACCCATAAAAAATGCTGATGAAACTATCCGCGTTGTAGGAATGGGCCCCGATAGTGGGCCTTTTTCTATTGACAAAAAGCGCGAGGCAGAGCTTGTTAAAAGCAAAAATGCCGTTTATGTTACCGAAACCGCAGAGGAAAACGAAAAAACAGATGCAACAGGTACAAGCAATCTTTTGGAGGGCTCAAATGCAGATGGCGAGACCTCTGATATTCCTAAATATTCCGTTGATATGAAAGCAACGGAATTGAGAAAAATCGGTGCAGAGCAGGGACTTACCTTTAAGGGCAATATGTCAAAGACTGAAATGGTTGAGGCTCTTGATGCACACTTTGCAACCGAAACCGCAGAGGATGATATCGAGGATGCTCCCACTTTTGATGCAGAGGATGCGGTGCAGTAATGAGCTTTAAGGATATGGTTTCCGCCGATATAAAATCTGTGTTTCTTAACCTTGATTTTTTCGGTGAAAAGTTCATGGTTGAGGGCAAAACCATTCCGGTTATGCTCGACAATGACGAGCTAAAAGAGAGACAGGGAGGGCAAGACTTGGCGATAGCAGAAAGCGGAACTATGTTTTTTGCTCGCGTTGAGGACTTGCCCTCTCGCAGAGCACCCGGCGCAAGCCTGAACATTAACGGCAGAGAGTGCCTTATTGATTCTTGGTCGGAGGATATGGGCATAGCAACCATAGCACTCCGCGAGAACATTATGGGCTAAAGAGGGAGGTTTAAGAGATGTCAGTTGTTCACCTTATAGACACATTAACCGAGTGGGCAAAAGAGAATGTTTGCTCACAGATTAAACTTAAACAGCCCCCAAAGGATATGGCAGCTGCAGAGGATGCAGGGTACAACACCAAACACACACTTGTAAACCCTGCCGCCTTTGCAATGTATGTTCCCACAGAGGAAAAACTCCCCCCCAACATACACGCACCCTTTCCCTCACTCTGCGTCCGTTTTATGAACGGAGAAGATGCGCCGAACATTAAAGAGGGCTTTGTTGATGTGCAGTTTTGTTTTTCAACTTGGAGCCCCGGAACGCACGGAAAAGATATCCTCAATCCTGTTGGTGATGGTACATCTCAAGAATGGAGCGGCGCAGATGCCAACAGGTATTTTGTGCGCAACGGCGAGGGATGGCGCGATGTTTGGAACTTTGTTGATATAGCCATCCGGGCTGTCGAGAGTGTAACCATCATCGGTAATTACACCATAGACAGAGCCACCCCGATTAAGTTCGGGCCATTGACGGAGCAAGAGGCGATCCCTGACCTCTATCCTTTTTGGTTTGCGTGGATCTCTTTTCGCGTTAAATATCCGCTTTTGCGGAATGTAGAAGATACTCAAAATTTCCTATAAGGAGGTAAGGCAAAAATATGGCAGATTACAAACACGGTACTTATGGCGAGTATGCGTCGAGTATTGGAGATGTCGCAGGTAAAAGCGACACAGTTGCTGTCTATGTCGGTGTAGCCCCGGTTAACCTTATTCGCGGCTATTCCGCATATGTAAACACCCCTGTAAAACTTGCCGATATTGACGATGTTTATAGCAAGCTCGGCTATTCGGCTAATTGGGGTGCTTTTGACCTTTGCGAGGCATTCAAGGTGCATTTTGACAACGAGAACGGCAATATTGGCCCCATCGTTGCAATCAATGTTCTTGATCCTGCAACACATAAGAAAGCGGATGAGACAACCGTTTCCCTTTCCTTTGTAAACGGCAGAGCAACCATCAAGAGTGATACGATCATTCTTGATACCCTTGTTATTGCCGACAAGGTAGAGGGTACAGATTACGCCCTTTCCTATGACTTCACCAAAGGTCAGGCTGTTATCGTCAGCATCGGCGATGCAGAGATTACAGGCGCGGTCTATGCAACCTATTCAGAGGTTGATACATCCGCTATCGATGCAGAGGCTATTATCGGTGAGGCAACCGCTGATGGTGTGTATTCCGGTCTTGGTTGTGTCGGTCTTGTTTACACCGCACTTAATATCATCCCGAACTTAATTCTCTGCCCGAAATGGAGTGAACAGCCCGAAGTTTACAAGGCGATGCTCAAGGCGGCAAAGAAGATCAACGGACATTGGGATGCTATGGTATATGCTGATATCCCGGTGCTTGATGGTGCCGACAAGGTTGATACCATCGCAAAGGCTACCGCTTGGAAGAATACCAACGAATATGTGAGCGAGTTCTCCAAGGTATATTGGCCGCAGAGCAAGGGCAAGGATGGCAACATCTATCATCTTGCCGTTGCGGCTGCTTGGGGCACTATTTTTGTTGATGCATCTCACGATGGTGTGCCGATGGAAAGCCCCTCAAACAAGGCTCTCCCGATGGTTGCGGCACAGTATTTCGGTGAGGGTAGCACCAACCGCGGTTTTGATCAGCAGACAGGCAACAAGCTCAATGAGGTTGGTATTACTACCGTTGTATTTTGGGGCGGTGCTTGGGTGCTTTGGGGCCCCCATACTGCGGCTTTTGAACACGGCGCAATTGAGGATAATCGCTCAATCTTTGATGTCAGCATCCGTATGATGATGTACACATCAAACAGTTTCCAGTTAGATCACGCGCTCACCATTGATGCGCCTATGACACGCGCAATGGCTGACACTATCAGAAACCTTGAGCAGGAAAAGGCGGATGCTCTCGCGGCTATCGGTGCTTATATCGGTACCCCTGTTGTAGAGTTCAAAGAGACCTCCAACAGCACAGATGACCTTGTACAGGGTAACTTTACTTGGTCATTCAAGGGCACACATACACCGCCGTTCAAGAGCGGTACTTTACAGGTGGCTTATACTACCGCAGGTTTCGATACTTATTTTGGGGAGGTGTAACAGATGGGTAAATTCGTAAATATCAACGGTCCTATTGTGGCTGATACTGTTTATAGCAACAATGTTCTTGTTGCAAGAGATACAGGATTCACACTCCCTGCTGTTACTCCTGTAACCGCAGACCTCCCGGCAATGGGCACAATGTCTATGCCTATTTGGTCTCTCATTGAGGATATGGAGGCATCTATCACCAAGATTGGACACGATCTCGGTTTAAGAAGCCTTGTAACCCCGGAAATGAAACCTCTTGAGGTTAGATGGGTACAGACCGTTACCGATGCAAACGGCACTACTCGCAATGTAGGTTGTAAGGCATTCCTCACAGGCATTCCCAAGGGCTTACCCGAGGTTGGCGGTGAGGTAGGCTCTACCGTTGAAAATGCGGTAGCTCTTTCCTTAACTCGTTATCAATTGTTTGTTGACGGTCAGGAAATGTGGCTCGTTGACCGCCTTGCAGGCATCTTACGCATCAACGGCAAAAACTATGCCGATTTAGATTCAATGCTCTAAAGAGAGCGCGAAGAAAACAAACAAAGAGAAAGCCCCACCAATTTTTACACGGTGGGGCTTTTTATTTAACAAATTAAAGGAGATGTTTTTATGTTAAACAGAGTTCTTAAACTTAACACCCCCATTCAGATTAACGGAAAAACCTATACAGAGTTTGAATACAACCCTCTTGAGATTACCGCATTACAGTTCTCCGAGGCTTGCAATTTAAGCTCTGCAATTTCCAAGAACAGAAAGCCCACATTTAACCTCAAGCAGACCGATACTGCACTCCATCTTTATCTCGGTATGATGGCGATTGTTGCGGTTAACCCTGAAATCGACATCGCAGACCTTGAGCGCATCAAAGGTTATGATGCACTTGAGATTTCGGATATCGGAATGCTTTTTACTTATCGGAGGTGGGAGGCACCCTCCGGGGAAAACAACTCCGAAAAGCAATCCGCGACTACTCCCGACACTTCAGATGCAGTGTCAGAGAAACAGGAGAAATGAGGTTAACGGATTTCTTAACTGAATTCCGCGAGGCTGTTGAGGACGAGAAAGAGAGACAGAAAAACTCTCCTAAAAAGCCTGTTACATACAGGCCACAAAAATTAAGACCAAAACGCCATAGATAGGAGGCGAGGCTATGGCAAAAGGTAAAGTCCTTGAAACAGTTGTAAGCATCGCCGGAGAGATAAGCCCCACCTTGGGAAAAACCATTGATGGTGTGGCATCAAAGTTAGAGGGAGTTAAGGGAAAAGCCCTTATGTTTGGTGCGGCTGCATCAGGTGCCTTGGTGGGTACTGTCAGCGCAATATCAAAAGGTGTTCAATACCTTGGCGACCTTGGCGGAGAATTCGACAGTGCATTTGATTCTATCCGCATAGGAACAGGTGCAACAGGTGATGCATTAGAGGGCCTCACAAACGATTTCAAAGAAGTTTACAAAAGTGTTCCTACCACAATGGAGGATGCAAGTTCGGCTATTGCTGATTATAATACTCGACTTGGTTTGTCGGGTGATGCGCTGCAAGGTTTATCCGTACAGGCTATTCAGGTTTCCGATATGCTCGGGGAGGACTTGAGCGGAGTAGTTGAAAAGTCATCACAGGCATTTCAGCAATGGGGAATAGAAAGCGACAATATGGGTACCTCAATGGACTACATATTCAAGGTTTCGCAGAGCACAGGAATGGGCTTTAATTCCCTTATGTCGAATATGCAATCTTTTGGGCCTCAGCTCCAATCTATGGGGTATAGCTTTGAAGAGGCGGCGGCTCTTATGGGCCAAATGGAAAAGGCAGGTGTAAACACCGAGGAAGTTCTTGGTGCGATGAAAAAATCTGTTGGAACACTTGCTAAAGACGGAATAAGCGCAACCGAGGTAATGACATCCTATGCCGAAAAAATTAAAGAGGCAGGAAGTGAGGCAGAGGCGGCGGCTCTTGCTAATGAATTATTCGGCACTCGCGCAGGCTCTACAATGGCGGCGGCTATTCGCAACGGCACGATGAATGTCGAGGACTTAACAAAGGCCTTGGTAGATAACCAAGAAACCATCCAAGGCGCGGCTCAAGATACCTACGATTGGGCCGAAACTTTCCAAATGATTAAACAACAGGCGGAGGTTTCACTACAACCCCTTGCAGGTATCATTTTTGACACATTCTCAAAAATGGCCCCGATTATAGGCAGTCTTTTTGAAAAACTCGGCCCCATTATTGAGCAGACTATGGAACTTGCAATGCCGTTTGTTGAGGATTTCCTCAATCAGGCTATTGCTCTTTTAGAGGACATCATGCCTCTGATAAATGACTTGGCGGCGGCATTGCTCCCGATTCTGTTTGAGTTGGTCGGCAACCTGTTACCCCCGATTATGGACCTTATAAGGGCTATCATTCCGCCCCTCATTCAGATTTTACAGGCAATATTACCGCCTATTGTAAGCATCATCAGCGCATTGTTACCTATCTTGGTGCAGATTGTGCAGATGATACTACCTGTACTTTTAACCCTCATCAATAGTTTGATTCCTATAATCACTCCATTACTTGATTTGTTATTGGTGTTGCTTGAAAACATCATAATGCCTTTAATGGAGCCTATAATGTCGCTCGTTAATGCACTCCTACCTGCTATCTCACCTCTGCTTGAGGTGTTGGCTGCCGTAATGGAGCCTGTGGGTGCTGTGCTTGGTGTGATCGGCGAGGTTTTAGGTGTTGTTGTCGGTTGGGTAGCAAAGGTTGTAGGTTGGGTAGCTGATGGCCTTTCTTGGGTAGTTGACCTTATTTTTGGCGATGAGTCAGGCGAGGTTGCAGATGCGGCATCCGCGAATGGATATGCAACAGGTGGCTTTACCGATGGTCTGTCCATAGCAGGTGAGGATCCTCTATATCCGGTAGAGGCTGTTATCAGCTTTAACCCGGCATATCGTGAGCAAAACCTTTCCTATTGGGCGCAGGCAGGTAGAATGCTTGGTGCCGATGCTACCGATTTTGCATTGGGTAGCGGAGACAGTAGCACTTTTGTAGATTTCGGTGGTATTGTTTTCGCACCCAATATCACAATTACAGGCCACGCAGACGAGGAGAGCATTATGTCGGCTATTGAGAAAGAATACCCCGAGTTTATTGATTTCCTTGAGGAGTGGCTTGCAAAGAGAGGAGCACCGATTTATGGCTAATTATCATAAAACGATACAGGGTGATACCTTTGACGATCTTGCATTGGTTTATTACAACGATGAGAAACTTGCAAGCACCATCATTCAGGCTAACCCCGACTATTGCGATGTCCTCATTTTTGATGAGGGCATCGTGCTGTTTATCCCGGATGCTCCCGAGGCGGCATTGCCCACAAGTTTACCACCTTGGAGGCGAGATGAATGATTCAAGTAACCTATAACGGCGTTGACATTACCAATGATGTAGCCATCAACCGATGTTTTCACGATATGTTTGCATCCGGTAGATCCGATACCTTAAATATGCGCTTTATAGATTCAGAGCGCAAATGGGATGCTTGGGCACCCTCAATAGGTGATGAGATCCGTATTGACTACGGAACGATAAGCACCGGGGCGATGTTCATTACATCTGCAATACCTCAAAATGGTTTGTATGACCTTGAGGCAATGTCAGCCCCTGCATCAGGTTTTGAGGTGCAAAATAAGGCTTGGCAAAAGATGCGGTTAACGCAGATAGGAAAAGACATCGCGGAGCGCAACGGACTTGATTTTGCAAGTTATGGTGTCGAGGATGAGCTTTATTCCTACATTCAGCAGAGCGAGAGTGATTTCGCATTCTTACACAAGAGAGCACGGCTTGAGGGCTGTGCTTTTCTTGTGTATAACAAGAGACTTGTTCTTTATTCAGAGCGGTATATGGAGGCACAGGATCCTATTGAGGCTCTTGAGGTTGGTTATGATGGTGATTATAAATTCACCGACAACCGCGCGGAATTATATGACTCTTGTCTTGTAGAGAGCGGTCTTTATAAAGGCGAGTTTTCCATTGACAATGGAGCAAGCCGAATTTATAAGCCGTTGAATATCGGGCCTGTTAACAGTTCGGCAGAGGCAGAGCGATTCGCAAAAAACCTCTTGCGCGATGTCAATAAGAATTGTTGCAGAGGTTATGTCCGTTCTCGCATTCTTCCCGGTTATGCGGCGGCATCTATGGTCGAGTTAAACAATGTCCGTGCTCCCTCTTGGGATGGTGCAGTATTCTTGCACCACATCAGAAATGATTATGCCAAGGGAAAGAGCAAGTTGTTTTTTCGCAGACCTTTGGAGGGGTATTGATATGAATGTTAACAAAGGCAAAGTGTCCAATATTCTTGACGGTGGAAAAGCCGTAGCAATTACCCCTTATTCCGGGGGTACTGTTACCCCTGCATTAACAGTTCCTTTTTTTCTTATCGGTGTCCTACCCGTTAACACCCCTGTTGCTTATGTCCTCTTTGAGGATGGCACAGGGCTTATTCTTGCCCGAATGGATGGACAGGGTAACTGTATGGGTGTGGCTGCCTTTGAGCAGGAAATAGACACCATTATAGCCACAGAGGAGCAATACATAGGAGGTGAGGCTTGATGCAGTATATGGCAAAGTGGGGGCCGAAAGGTTTCCTTGTTTCCACTGATAAAGTCATTCCGTTTAGTGAATTTACAACAGCCTTTGCATTGAAAGAGGATGACGATAACGACACAAGCGGAAAGGCAAAGACCAACACCAGAGGCAGAGAACTTGGGCAAGTTGCATTCAGCACAAACTATTTGGCTGCCGCAGGAACTAACCCAAGAGCGCAGATCGAGGAATGGAAAGCCTTGCTCGGTAAATCATATCCGCTTTTTATTGGCAACGAGAAATTTGGAACAAGCAAGATGAAACTTACCAAGGTTGATGTTTCGGATGTTCTGCTCTCAAATAGTGGCAAGATGTTACAGGCCAAGGTAGGCATTACCCTCAAAGAGGATGGCGGAGGCGCCACAAGCACAAAAACATCCACCACCTCAAAGAGTTCAAACCCCTCAAAAACAACAAAAAAGACCACCACTACCACAACAACAGGTAGCACATATGGAGGCTCTAATTCTGCAATGACCTCTCAAGCAAAAGGGGAGGCGGTAACGGCGGAAGAGGAGGCTTTGTTGGCTCTTGGCCCCTCTAAAACGAGGAGAAAAACGAGTGCACAACAAGAGGCGGCACAGGCGGAAAAAGAGGAAGAAATCTCAATGGCTTTAGCGGCATCTGCATCAGCCCCCGACAGAGTAACGAGGAGAACGATTGTGTCAAATGTTACTCAAAAATACAACTTAACAAAACCGTACTATGAGGGTAGAGTACACGGCGGATCAGGAGGGTCATTCTAAAGATGAAAGCATCAGGAAACGGCGCACCTAAAGTGTGCGCAGAAAACCTCTTAAAAACCTTTTGTGGTGAGGTGCCTTTTGAGAGAGTTAAAGGCATCAATCCGCGCCTTGTTGATAAGCCTTTGCACGAGGTAGAGGTGGACTTGCAAGAAGAGGCGGCTTGGAACATTGAAACCTATGAGCCGAGAGTAACTCTTAATGGCGTTACTATACGGCAGGAAACCGCCGCAGGTGGCAATTTTGCCATTATTGCGGACACAACAGAAACGGAGGTGTAACCTCTTATGGATAATACCTTAAATTTCGTTGAGGCAGATAGTGCGAAGATCTACACAACGATTATTACAGAACTTATGAATTACTGCGACGAGGCTCTTTATCCGGGTGATGAGCGCAGAATGTTTGGCGAGGCTCTTGCTCTTGTACTTACCGCCGTTTACAACGATGTTAACGATAAGTGCAAGCAGAGGATGCTTGAATATGCGCGCGGCATTGCCCTTGATGCGCTCGGAACAAGGCAGAATGTATTTCGCGCAACCCCCTCAAGTGCATCCGCTACATTCCTTTTTAAGTTGAGCGCGGCACAGAGTGAAAACACGATCATACCCGAGGGAACGAGAATAACAACAGATGGTAGTGTGTATTTTGCTACCGCAGAGCTCGCAGTTATCTCGGCAGGTAGCACGGAAATATCCGTTAACGGAGTGTGTACAGCGGGCGGCTCTGCTTACAATGGATTTACTGTAGGTAGCATTGCAACCCTTGTTGACCTCATCCCTTATGTTGAAAGTGCCAAAAACACCACCGAGAGCACGGGCGGCGATGATGGAGAGCCTTACACCGAGGATGGCGATAACAGATATCGTGAGAGAATTTTGCTTGCCCCCTCTGCTCAATCAACCGCAGGCCCCGAGAGTGCATATCGTTATTGGGTGCTATCGGCAGATCCTGACATCATAGATGCCGCGATAGATAGCCCCGAGGATGAGCCGAACACGGTCAACATTTACCCCCTTATGAAAGGCGGAGAGTTGCCCGATGAGGAAACCTTGCAAAAGGTTGTTGATGTGCTTGCTGACGATGTAAGACCGATGACCGACAAGGTGAATGTTTCCTCTCCCGAGGCGGTGGAATATGACATCCACATTGTTTATTACACCACCAAAGAAAACGAGGCAGCCACCATTCAGAGCATTGAGGGCGAGGGTGGAGCGATAGACCTTTATAACGAATGGCAGACGGCGGCACTTGGCAGGGATATTCACCCTGACAACTTGCGCCATTTTCTTTTCTCACCCAAAAATGGCACAGGTGCAATTCGTGCCGATGTTACTTTCCCCTTTTTCGTAAGGCTCGACAAGACACAGGTTGCGAAGTTCTCGGGCAATATCGCAATATCTCACGAGGTGATAGATGAATGAAACTGACAGGTCTTGAGTTCATCAGACTTTTACCGCAGTTTATGCGCGAGGATTCGGCTGTGCAAGGTCTATCCGCAGGCATTGACAAGCTCATTCGGGAACTGGCACCAAAGATACCGCAGTTATCTACTTGGGGCCATATAGACGAATTGAGCGAGGCTGAACTCGATGCACTTGCCAAAGAGTTAAATATCCTTTGGTACGATGCAAAGGCTGACATTTCAGCTAAACGCGAAATTATCAAAAATAGCGATATGGTCTATAAGAAACTCGGTACCAAGTGGGCGGTTGAGAATGTCATTGAGACCTATTTCGGAGAGGGATTCCTCAAGGAATGGTTTGAGTATGACGGAGAGCCCGGGCATTTCCGCGTTCACTCCACCAACCCGAGTGTTTCAAATGAAAAACTTGCCGAGTTCTTGAGCCTGTTGAGCAAGGTAAAAAGAGCAAGTGCAAAACTCGATGGCATCATCATTGAGTTAAGCGGTGAGTTTAACCTTTCCGCAGGCTTTGCATTGCACGAAGTCAGCACAGAGAGTTATTTGCTTTGCGATTAACTCTCTAATCACTTAAAAAGGAGGCGCACATTATGGGCGTTTTACAATCGAGATCCATAACAGACAGAGGCAGAATATTACTTGCCGATGTTCAGGCAGGAGCGGTATTCATCCCCACTAAAATTGTTATCGGTTCGGGTAATATCCCAGCAGGCTCTACCGCTACAACTCTCACAGATGTAGTTGCTCCGGTTATTGAATTAGGTGTGTCCAAACACAAGAAGTCAGCCGATGGCAAGGTTACCTTTGGCGGTGTCTATACCAATGAGAACATTACATCAGATTTCTATTTCCGAGAGCTTGCGCTCTATGCGAGAGCGGAGTACAGAGATGCAGAGGGCAATGTTACAAGATCCGTTCCCGAGTGTCTTTACACCTATGGCCACTTTGGAGATACCGCAGACCTTATGCCTGCCTACTCATCAAGCACAGTTGTTGAAAGAAACATCGATCTTGTAACTTGGGTAGGTAATGAAACACAAATTGAGTTAACTGTGGAAAGTGGCGTATATCTTCCGCGCGAGGAGTTCGATAACCACTCGAGCAGACATGCAACAGGTGGCGAGGATGAAATCACACCCGAGGATATAGGGGCATTATCTATTTTGGGTGGTAAAGTAAACGGAATTGTAGAAGTTGATTCTTTCCGTCAGTCTTCAGACAAATACGATATACCTGTTGAGATAGGTACTCTACTGGATTTCCATATAGATGGTTCAACAAAAGATTTTGATGGAAGATTGCATCTTTCACAGGATGGATCATTGCGTTACTCGAAAGAAGCTGGGGACGATCATGAGGTCATTCACAGTGGAAATGCGGCTGAACACTTGTTGGCTAAAATTGTAACTGGAACTTATGTTGGAACTGGAACATATGGACAAGACAATCCCACTGTTTTGAATGCACCCTTCGATATTAAAATTGCAATCATCACCCCTGAAGGTGCTAATTCGTATGCAGGTCCTGATTCGTGGCAACCCCCACTTGTACTTGTAAAAGGAACAACCCAGGGGGTTTATATGCGAAATAATCAAAATAATGAGATAGAAGCCATTAGACTTTCTGTTACTTGGGATGGTGAAAGAGTGAGCTTTTATAATACTATTGATGAAGTTCGGCAACTTAATAGGGGTATAATTTACAACTATGTTCTTTTAGGATAGGTTGACTTTGAGTGATAGTTGCTGAAATGGCACCATTTCACGAAATCACCGAGGAAGAGTACGAGGCCATGCAACCTAAAGTTGAGGAGGAGATTTTATGTTAGAAATGTTAGAAATGTTAAAAGAGTTTATTTGCCCGGAGCTTGTTGTTTTAATTCCGGTGCTTTATTTAATCGGTATCGGTCTCAAGAAGACCGAGTTTGTGAGAGATAAGCACATTCCATTGTGGCTTGGAATTGTTGCTGTAGGGCTGTCGGCTCTTTATATAGGCGCGACAAGCACATTTGTATCAATTGCAGATATTTTTAGTGCGATTTTTGCAGCAGTTACCCAGGGTGTGCTCTGTGCCGGTGCATCGGTATATGTTAATCAGCTTATTAAGCAGGAGGGCAAGGACGAATGACCGAGGCGATAATTGTAGCATCCATCGGTGCGCTGGCGAGTGTTATATGCCAGGTAATAATTTCGAATAAGAGTAAAAACCTCACTGTGTATCGGCTCGATCTGCTCGAAGAAAAGGTGCAAAAACACAATAACTTTATTGAGAGGTTGACAATTGTGGAGCAGAGATGCAAAAGCAATCAACACCGTTTAGATGAGATGGAGGGGCATAAGTAAGATGTTTAATATTATACTTATTGCCGGGCACGGTGGAAATGATCCGGGCGCGTGCGCATTCGGCCGTCGTGAGGCAGACCTTGCTCGCGAATTTGTAACGCTGCTTCAGCGGGAACTCTTAAAGTACGAGTGCCAGTGCGGCGTCTATAATATGGCACGGTCGATGTATCATGATATCATTGCAGAGGGACATCACTACAACTTCAAGCCCTATGATTATGTATTTGAGGTGCATTTTGACGCTTTTGAGAATGATCCCGGAGACGGCAAGAACAAAGGCTCGGGACTTTTCGTAACGCCTGATGAAAAGTCGGTTGCAGTAGAGGAGAAGATACTCAAAGCGATGGCGACCTTTGGGTTCAAAAACAGGGGTATTAAACGCAAGAAGTTTGCGGTTATCACCGAGGCGAAACGCCAGGGCGTATCGAGTGCTCTGTTTGAGACATGCTTTATCGATGACGCAGACGATATGGCAATCTACATAAAAAATAAGTCTGCCATTGCTTCCGCAGTAGCAAAGGCAATAGCGGACGAATATAAACTTAAAAAGAAAGAGGGTGCTCCCGTGGGATTTGTTGACACACAGAACCATTGGGCGAAAGCTGAAATTGAAAAGGTGGCAGCTGCGGGCTTGATGAAAGGCTATGCGGATAAAACCTTTAAGCCGGACAAGCCAGTAACCAGGGCGGAACTTGCGGCCGTACTGGCAAGAATGGTTAAGTAGAGTGTGCTATTCAAAAAACTTACACAAAACTTACACCGATATAATATAATAGGTAGGAACAATCTACGACAAGCCACAACAAGATACAACAAGCAAAAAGCGATATGCGTTGAGGCTGTAAGGCTTGAGACGATAAAGTACAATAAGATACAACAAGCCATAACAGCAAGAAAAGAATTGGTAAGGATGAGGTCCCCGGTTCAAATCCGGGTAACAGCTCCAAAAATCGACATTCTTCGACAGAGGAATGTCGATTTTACTTATTACCTCTTCACTCTTCACTATTCCTTAAAAATCCTTGTCGATTTTTGGAAAGTAATAAGTAATAGTGAATAGGGAAGAAGTGTTTTATAAGGAGAAAGTTTATGGGAAGTCCATTGCTTATAAAATCAAAACAGTTTGCATTAGATATAATTAAGGTTTGTAATAAAGTAAAAAGTGATAAAAGAGAAAGTGCACTTACAAATCAGCTTATTCGTAGCGGAACCAGTATTGGTGCGAATATAAGAGAAGCTTTTTACGGACACGGTAAAAATGACTTCATTGCTAAACTTCAAATAGCATTAAAAGAATGTTCTGACCAAAATTTTATTTTGTGCAAAAAATCAACTCATTTGTGCAAATATACAAAAGTACAAAAAACAGATAAAAACTACTTGAAAAATTATAAATACTCGTATATAATATTAATATGTATTAAATCGTGGGTTTTTGCCCGCGAAATTTAAAAAACGAAGGGAAACTCTATGAAGGAAATCTACAATGCCCCCAACCTTCAGCTTGTTATGCTTAACAACGAAGATGTTATCATGACAAGTGTGGCACAGCCTGAGCAGCTCGCTGCACAAGGCACAACGATTGGCTCTGTTGAAGCTA
>JAZNNQ010000032.1:0-20368 GCA_045580305.1 Eubacteriales bacterium | reverse complement strand
GTGTTAGCCTTCGGGTTGATCTTACCGCCGCTACCTGCAATGAGGCCTGCCTCGGTAAGTGCCTTTACAGCATCACGAGCATATGCGGATACTGCGCTTTCATCACTAAAGCTTACATCTGTTGTCTTGGTAATCTCAATTCCTGCTGCATTTAATGCGCGGTAGATGATTACCATCATATCCTGACGGGTAATTTTTGCTAAAGGCGCAAAGTCTGTCGCGTTTACACCGCCTACAATGCCTAAAGTCTTTGCAATACCGATCGGGTTTGCATAGTACTTGGACGCATCTACATCGCGGAAGGTCGCAACCTCTGCTTCAAACTTAAATGCGCGTACGATAAGGGTTGTAAAGTCAGCACGAGTGATATTTACGCCCGGTGAGTAGGTATTAACACTTGTACCGTTAACTACACCTGCTGCAACCAGTCTGTAAATAGCATCCTCTGCCCACTTATGGTTACCTAAGTCGACAAACTTCTTTTCAACGGTCGGCTCTTCCTCCTTAGTGGATTCTACCCACTTAGCATAGAGAGTAAGTGCCGCGGTAACGGTAGTGTCAAAGTCGTACTTTGTGGTAAGTTCAGCGTCAGTATACCAGCCGTCGAAGGTGTAGCCTTCCTTGGTGGGATCCTCAGGCTTTTCTAACTTCTCGCCCTTAGCTACCTGCTTATTGGAAACCTTTGAGCCGCCATCGGTCTCAAACTTAACGGTGAGCTTGGAGTTCTCGCCTCCGCCACCGCCGCCGGGACCGGGTGCAGGACCGGGTGAGCCACCGAATACGGTAATGGTTACGTACATAGTGTCGGTGAGTACACCGTCAGAAACCTCAAATGCAAATACATTGTCGCCACGATGTGAGCTTGCCGGAATCCAGCTAAACTGACCTGTTGTTGCGTCAAAGGTTGCATTGGAAGCACCGCTGGTCATCTTATAGGTAAGAGTCTTACCTGCTGCACCAGTTGCGGATACTGTAAACTTAACCTCTGCACCTACATCACCTGTAGTGTTATCAATCTTATTGAAAACAGGTGCTGCAGAACCGATAAGTGCAAGGGGTACGCTTATGTTGTTACCAACTGCACAGTTGTACTTATAAGAACCGTCGGCATTAACAGCGGTAATCATGGAAGCATCGCCAATATCGAGCTTATACTTATTGGAGCCTAAGCTCTCTGCACCGTTGATAATAACATTTGCGTTATCGGTGGTAACAGATGTATCAACAAGAAGCTTGCCGATGATCTTGCTCGGGTCAATTGCAGAGTTAAACTGAACTGTGATGTAGTTCTGCTTGGAAAGAGTCTTTGTAAAGTCAGTAATGGTACCGGTGTAATTCTTGGTACCGGTAGTGGAACCGACCTTGCTTGCTTCCTGACCGTAGGTATATGCAACCTGACCATCCTTCTCGGTATATACGCCGATGAAGCCTGTAAAGTCAAACTTGTTATCAACTCTTACATTTGCAGTCTCATCGTTACAATATACAATGTAGTCAACGATACCGTCGGTACGAGTTACCTTTACAGCCTTTGCAACCTTAGCGGTTGTGGTTACCGGAACAGACTCGATCTTAGCGATAAAGCGGGATGCCTTGTACGGCTCGTAAACCGCGGTAAAGAGTGAGTCGATGTTTGTACCACTGCGCTTAGCGAGTACGAACTCTAACTCCGAGGGATTGTCGTCACGAATCGGAGCCTTACCCTTGGCAATTGCTACATGCTCGAGAGCAAAGCCGTTAACCATAGTAACGCGGAGGTGGATATCCTTATCACCCCAGCCTTCACGACGGAAGTCTTCAATCTTGAAGTCAACTGCGAAGTTACCGGTTGTACTCGGTGATGTACGGACATTGTAGAGATATGAGAAACCGCTTGCTACACCGGTAGTACCGAATGCAACGCTTGTTCCTGCATAAGTACCACCATTCTGTGCTGTAAGGGTTAAGCCCTCGGTAGCAGAAATGGTATTGGATAATGCGTGGAAGTTATAGTGATGTGTATTTCCGCCCTGTACACGGAAGAAGTCAACACCGTAGGAATTCTCCTCGTCAACCTTAATCATAACAACCGAACGACGGAAGGTACCACCTGCATTGGTTGCATTGGTCGGTGCGATTGAATCCATTACCTTAACGCGTCCGGAATCGTCAAAGTGGAGCGGACGGCCGTTATTTCTCGGTGTACCGTTATTGTAGGAACGGATACGGTTGTGGTTCTGGCTGTTAACCATAACGGTAGCGTGCATTGCAGTACCGCTCTCCCAGTAGGTTGTACGGTCGGAACCGTCAGCGGTGGTCGGATAGCCAAGGTCCGGAAGTACGGATATACCAAATGCCTCGATACCGAGGTTAAGAACATCCGCGTGCTTATGGGAGTTAGCTGCACCGTAGTACATCCACATATCGCGCTGGGTATCAACGGAGTTTGCAGCGTTTGCTGCCTTCTTGTAGGTACCGTCACGGAGAATTGAGAAGCCGTATGCCGGGAGAATCTGGCTGCGGTCGAAGTTGTATTCGCCGTGCTCTTTAATTACATCAAGAACCTGCTGCTGAACTGCTTCAGGGTTCTTAGTCCACTTATCAGCGTGAACATCTAACATATTACCGTCGTTGATATGGTATAAGAACTGAGCCATTTCAACATCACCGGTGTTCATAAAGCCCTTTAAGATAAGGAGGTTTGTCATCTGGTAGCCACTCTTTGCGGTAGCACCTGAGTCACCTATCTGAACGGTAGCCTTACGAGCAAGGGTAAGCGGTAAGTAAGCCTTAAACATCTTCTGAACACGGGGATTCTGGAAGGAGTCAGCACCGGTATATTTGGTGTAGCCTTCGGTTGCGCCGAAGATGTTAAGCATGGCGTTAATCCAAAGTACATTGTAGTTAGCGCCGGACTCGGAACCTAAACCGTCACGGTCAACTAAGTTAATGAGCTGTGCGGTTACATTACCGCCGTTAACATCATCACTGCCGAAGGTACCGGAGGTCTGGTTTGCGTATGTCCAGTCTAAGATTTCCTTAGTCTTGGGAAGTGAATCGTAGATAACGCCGGTGTATGCAGAAAGTGACTGGTGCATACCGAAGTTACCGAAGATGTTAGCGCTTCTAATGTCCTTATATGTCTGGAGGATAAGGTCATTTTCAATATGCTCACGGATAGCAACAGCGTTGGACTTATCGTACTTGAGATTGGGATGTCTGCTTGACTGCTGCTGGATATACTCTAAAACTCTGGGGTCATCGTATGCATCGTAGAATGCGTCATAACCCAGTACGAATGCACGGGAGAGACCATGCTGCCAGATACAACCTACCATCTTACCCTTCGGGGTGGAAGAGTCAGAGTGGAAGAAGTTCGGGAAGTAAGGTGCGATGTACATATCCGGATAAACGTCAGCCACACGGTCAACCAGCATTGCGCCGACCTTACCGTACTTAACGTCACCGGTGTTAAGGTATGCCTCGGTAAGTGTGTTCATTACCTTAACCATAAGACCTGCATTGTCGCCACCGTATGTGCCGTACCATACGCCCCAATGGTTATAGTAGGAAATGTAGGTGTGAACCTGCTCAGCATTGTTACCCTGGGTATTCTTAACGGTAACACCGCTCTTGTAGCCGTAACCGTCGTCTACACCCCAACCGGCACCTTTTTCAGGGTGTCTTTCATTTACGAGATATCCGGCCTGGCCTGCTGCAACGAGCTTTGCGTTCTCGCTCTTAGCAAGCTCATAGCTCCAGTTACCGTCTTCCTTGATACCAAGTTCATAGAACTTAGCAAAGTCGTTTGACGGGAAGGTCTTACGACAGTCAGGACAGGTAACCTGCCAGGGCTTGTTGATAGGATCGAGCATCCAACCGTAAGAACCGTAGTTGGATGATGCAAGGTCAATGCCGCAATAACGGCACTTGAACATATCCGGGTCCCAACGATAACCAACGGTAGCAGAACGCGGGAGCTCCTGAGTTGTTATCATGCCGTAAAGGTCATCAATATTCTCTACATACCAATCAGCTTTCTTGATCTGGTTTACACTATCATCAAGTGCCCACTGATATTTATTACGGTTTTCACGGAGTGCTTCAACGCGAGCACCGGTATAATATGAAGCCGCACTCTTGCCCTCTGTTACGCTGAACGGAAGGGTGAGAGAATAATCTTTATTCTTGTAATTTAAGCTTGCGATAATCTCTGCCTTACCTACCTTAACAGGCTTTACCTTACCGGTGGAATCAACAGTGATTACGCTGTCATCGGTACTTGAATAGGTAATCTTTGCAGAAATCGGCTCTAACTTTCTGTCGGTAACGTAAACGTACACACCATCGGTCTGAGTCGGAGCGATAGCGGTCTGATCTGCGTAGAAGAAAAGATCCGCAGAAGTGGTTTCCGACGGAGTTTCGGTAACTCTGATAAGCTTACTTGCAGTATAATCCTTGCCACCGATCTTTGCAGTAACGGTAACGGTAGAAGAACCTGCTTTAAGTGCCTTAACGGAAAGGCTTGCAGAATTACCGGACTTTGTAACGGTCGGAGTTAAAACAGTTGTATCGGATGCAGTCGCTGTGATGGATGTTGCGTTAGCAAAGTTAGATGCTGCGCCGTCAACAGTAACTGCAAGAAGTGCAGTTGCGGTGTCGCCTACTACGATACTAGCGATTGAACCAATAGAAAGTGTAATGACCGGGTCGGTCGGGGTTGTTGTGCCACCCTCGTTTCCGCCAGTGTTACCACCTTCATTGCCGCCCTCGTTGCCACCGGTGCCCGCACTAGCATCGTATGCACCTGCGTATTTAAGTGTAAGGCTGTTAAAGATGTTGTTACCAGTAGATGTCTTATTAAACTTAACTAAGTAGTCGCCTGCTTCAAGATTCATCGCTTCTGTAACAAGGTTAACAGTACCTGAAGCACCTGCAGAGACTACACCGTATGCGATGTAATTGGAATCACCCGGTTTCCAGAAAGAAATAGTCTCGGAAACCGCGGTGGAGCCATGTAATGCAGTAGATGCGGTGTATTTACCGGATACAGGTACACGGATACGCAGAATACCGTTACCTACAGTACTGTGAAGGAAGCCATAAGACTGATAAAGACGGGAGAAGTAGAAATCCGGAACGGATTTTCCATCTCTGTCCTGACGGTCCTCAATACCGTAGGGTGCGGAGGTCTGAGATGCTGTATAAGCCTGACCATAAGCGCCTTCGGTGGTATTAGCCATAGTATGGGTTGAACCGTAGTAAAGGTTTACAACGGTTTCAACCGCCTGGGGCATACAATCAAGGAAGTTATATACAAGGTCACCTGCGGTAACGGTTGTACCTGCAGCGTTTACCTTAATGTTGGTACGAGCCATTGCGTCGCCGTAACGAACGGTAAGAGTAGTTGTACCGGTAGCAACAGGGGTTACCTTGATCTGGTTGCCGCTGATTGCTGCGGTAGCAATACCTGCCGCACTATACTCAAATGTTACGCTTGAGAGATTTGCAGTTCCGCTTGCCATAGTAACATCAAGGTCTACGGACTTGGTAGAGCCCATATTAACCTCGATAAGACCGGAATTATGGTCGATAACAAGACCGGATGCGGTAGTTGTGCCTACCGGAACGAGCTTTAAGCCGTTGATAATGCACTTACCCTTAACCTTATCGGTAGCAAACTCAACGATATACTCGCCGTTTGCGGCAAGGCTAATGCCGGTATCACTCAGCGCCACATAATGGTCTGCCGCGGTGTAGTTTGCGAAGTTAATGGGCTTTGATGCATAGGTTGTAGCACCGTCTAAAGACTTGATGCTAATCATTGCAAAGCCGGAGTCCGCCCAATTAGCGACACCCTTGATGTTAATCATCGGGATGTAGCTTCCTGCGGTGGATACCTTAAACTTAAGAGATCCGGTGGAAGACTTATCTCTTACACCGTTTCCGAAATAAAAACCTACGCCTGTAGCAGCATACATAAAATATGTATTACCACTTGCAGTCGCATCCGTGGTGTAAGCATTGAATGCCCACGGTTCAGATGCAGTAGCGGAAGCCGCTACCGTATCATAGGTAATGGTTTTGGTAAAGTCTGTTGTAAATGTTCCGCTGTTTGCCGCTGTAAAGTCATAATACAGCGTTGTAGCCGCCTTTGCAGGAGTGATTGCAACTGCAGGTAAAACACTTACAATCATGCAAAGGGTAAGCAGCGCGGACATTATACGCACAAACTTACTTGATGAGCTTTTTCTCATTGAGTTTTCCTCCCATTTATTACTTTTGTACATTAAATGTACAACGATAGAATTATTCTACCACTTTTTAACTAATTTGGGAATGGCATAATGTTAGTTTTATTGTAAAAAAATTGTGTCTTTTGTTAGATGTTTTAAAAGAAAAAAGAGCAGTGGCAAATGCCACTGCTCTTTTAATTTTTACTTGTTGAGAATTCTGTCAAGAACGACAGCAACCTCAGCGCGGGTTGTGTTAGCCTTCGGATTGATCTTACCGTTTGAACCTGCAATGAGGCCTGAGCCGATAAGTGCATCAACAGCATCCTTTGCATATGCGGAAACTGTATCTGCATCCGGGAAGGTAGCGTCAACCGTCTTTTCAAGCTTAATGCCTGCAACACCGAGTGCACGGTAGATAATTACCATCATATCCTGACGGGTAATCTGTGCGGTAGGTGCAAAGTCTGTTGCATTGATACCGTTTACGATGCCGAGTGTCTTTGCAATACCGATAGGCTCTGCATAGTACTTAGAAGCATCTACATCAGCAAAGGTTGCAACCTCAGCCTCAAACTTGAATGCGCGAACGATAAGGGTTGTAAAGTCTGCACGAGTGATATTTACGCCCGGTGAGTAGGTGTTATAGCTTGTGCCGTTAACAACACCTGCATCAACCAGTCTGTAAATAGCATCCTCTGCCCACTTATGATTACCAAGGTCGATGAAGCGACGCTCGGTAGTCTCGCCCACTACCCACTTAGCGTAAAGGGTCATTTCTGTGGAAACGGTGGTAGCAAAGTCGAACTTGGTTGTAAGCTCGGCGTCAGTATACCAGCCGTCGAAGGTGTAACCTTCCTTGGTAGGAGCTGTGGGTTCCTTTACGGTACCGCCCTTAGCGACCGCCTGCTGTGCAACATTGGAGCCGCCATTGGTCTCAAACTTAACGGTGAGCTTGGAGTTCTCGCCTCCGCCACCGCCGCCGGGGCCGGGACTGGGAGTCGGGTTGGTGCCACTGAATACGGTAACTGTTACATACAAGGTATCGGTAAGAACACCGTCAGATACCTGAATAGCAATTACATTATCTCCACGATGTGAATTTGACGGGATCCAAGTGAATTCGCCGGTTTCAGGGTTAAGGTTAGAACCGCTCGGACCCTTGATGAGCTCGTAGGTAAGAGTCTTGCCCTCGGCAGCTTCTGCACGAGCTGTGAACTTAACCTCAGCGCCTGCCTCACCTGTCATATTGTTGATCTTCTGGAACTTGGGACCTGCACCAACTACAGTGGGAAGCGGAATTCTTACAGCATTGTTAACTGCTGCATTGTAGAGGTATCCTGCCTTCATATCGGTCGGGTCTGCAACCGCAGTAACCAGTGACTGATCGCCGATGTCGAACTTGTACTCGTTATTTCCGAGGTCTTCGAGTACATTGCCGAGAATTACATTACCGTTCTCGGTTCTGCCGTTTGTAACATCGATCATTCGACCAACTGCATTGCTAGCATCAATCGCAGAATCGAACTTGATGGTGATGTAGTTCTTGGTAGAGAGTTCACGGGTAAAGTCGGTTACCTTGCCGGTATATGCTGCAGTAGATGTAGCATCACCGATCTTGGAGGTATCCTGACCGTAGGAGTATACAAACTCGCCGTCCTTTAAGGTGTAAACGCCAATGAAGCCCTGGAAGTCGAACTTGCTGTCAACCTTTAAGCTTGCATTGCTGGTATTGTAAACGATGTAGTCTACAACGCCACCCTCACGGGTTACCTTAACAGCCTTGGTCTGCTTAGCATCTGTTGCAGAAAGTGCTGAGCCGTCTGCATAAGTTACCGGAACGGACTCGATCTTTTCTACATAGCGCTGGCCCTTGTACGGCTCGTAAACTGCGGTCCAGAGTGAGTCGAGGCCGGTACCTGTACGCTTAGCCATTACGAACTCTAACTGTTCCGGGTTACCGTCACGACTCGGCGGGTTACCCTTAGCGATTGCTACGTGATCAAGAGCGAAGTCGTTGACCATTGTAGTACGGAGGTGGATGTTATCCTTGCCCCAGCTCTCGCCGCGGAAGTTCTGGATCTTAAAGTCTACTGCGAAGTTACCGGTTGCGCTCGGTGACTTGCGTACATTGTAGAGATAGGAGTGACCGTTTGAGATACCCTGTGTACCGAACTCGATACTCTCACCTGCATAGGAACCACCGTTCTGTGCAGTAAGGGTAAGACCCTCGGTCTCGTGAATGCTATTGGAGTATGCGTGGAACTGATAAATCTGTGAGAGACCGTTTCCTACGCGGAAGAAGTCTACACCGTAGAAGTTTTCAGCGTCTACCTTAACATAGACGATACTTCTGCGGAAGAGCTGTGAATCGGTTGCGTTGGTCGGAGCGACTACATCAAGAACCTTTACGCGACCCGAATCATCAAAGTGAGCGGGACGACCGCTGTTACGAGCAACACCGTTGTTGTAAGAACGGTTACGGTTGTGCTGCTTCTCGTTAACCATTACGGTTACATGGTTAGCAGTACCCATTTCCCAGTTAATGGTACGGTCGGAACCGTCTGCGGTTGTGGGATAACCAAGGTCAGGAATAATGGTTGCGCCAAATGCTTCCATACCGAGGTTCAATACATCCATGTGCTTATGGGAGTTAGCACCACCGAAGTACATCCACATATCGCTCTGGGTATCGATAGTGTCAGCATCGTTTGCTGCCTCTCTGAGTGTACCGTCGCGGAGAATACCGAAACCGTAACCTGAGAGGAGGTGGCTGCGGTCGAAGTCATATTCGCCGTGCTCCTTGATTACCGCCTGAACAAGGCCCTGAATCTCCTCAGGATTCTTTGTCCACTTGTCAGCGTGTAAGTTCATAAGATTGCCCTTATACATATGATATAAGAACTGTGCCATCTCAACATCGCCTGTTGCCATAAAGCCCTTAGCAAGAAGGGTTGATGTCATATCAAAGCCCGCTTTTGCAACAGCACCACTATCACCTATCGGAACTGTGGAGCGGCGGATAAGAGTAAGCGGTAAGTATGCCTTAAACATCTTCTGAACACGGGGGTTAGAGAAGCCGTCTGCATCTGCATACTTGGTGTAGCCCTCGGTCGGGCCGAAGATATTAAGTAATGAGTTTGCCCAGAGTACATTGTAGTTAGCACCACTCTCAGCACCTAAACCGTCACGGTCAACAAGGTTAATAAGCTGAGCTGATACATTACCGCCACCGATATCGTCTGCACCGAAGGTGTCAGCGGTGGAAGCGTACATCCAGTCTAAGATTTCCTTAGTCTTGGGCATTGTATCGTAGATAACAGCGGTGTATGCAGCAAGTGACTGGTGCATACCGAAGTTACCGTGGATATTACCGTTTCTGATATCAACGTAGGTCTGGAGAATTAAGTTCTTCTCAATGTGGTCACGGATCGCAACCGCGCTGGACTTATCTACACCTGCGTTGTACTTGAGGGCATTTGCGTTGATTTCTTCAATTACAAGCGGATGGTCGAATACATCGTATACAGCGTCGTAGCCCTGTACAAATGCGCGGGACATACCATGCTGCCAGATACAACCTACCATCTTACCCTTCGGCATTGTAGAGTCGGAGTTAAAGAACTGCGGGAAGTAAGGCTCGATGTACATATCCGGATATACGTCAGCGATACGGTCGATAAGGATAGCTGCCGGCTTACCGTACTTGATATCGCCGGTATTTAAGTATGCATCAAATAAGGTTGATACAGACTGCTGAACAATACCTGCGTTCTCGCCACCGTAACCATGGTACCATACGCCCCAATGGTTGTAGTAGGACATGTAGGTATGAACTTCTTCAACAGCTTCACCCTTGGAGTTGGTGATGGTCTTGCCGGTACGGTAGCCGTAACCGTCATCAACACCCCAGTCTGCACCCTTCTCAGGTAAGGACTCGTTAACGAGATAGCCGGGCTGGCCTGCTGCGACGAGTTTTGCATTTTCTTCCTTAGCAAGCTCGTATGACCACTTGCCATCCTCAGCAATACCGAGCTGATAGAACTTCTCGAAGTCGTTTGTCGGGAATGCCTTACGGCAGTCAGGACAGGTTACCTTATAGGGCTTATTGATCGGATCGAGCATCCAACCGTAGGAACCCCATGAGGAGTTTGCAAGGTCAATGCCGCAATAACGGCAGTGATAGTTGTTCGGGTCCCAACGGAAGCCGACTGTTGCGGAACGCGGAAGCTCCTGAGTAGTTACAAGACTGTAGAAGTCCGGAACATTTTCAATGAGCCAATCTGCGCGCTTGATGGTAGCAACAGAGGTGTCAAGTGCCCAGTCGTAGTTCTTTCTGTTCTCACGGAGAGCCTCAACGCGAGTTCCGGTATAGTAGGAAGCTGCGCTCTTACCCTCGGTGATATTGAAAGGAACGGTTAAGTTATAAGTTGTACCCTTGTAGCTTGCTGTAACATTAACTGATGCACGGCCTACTGCAACAGGTACTACCTTACCGTTAGCGTCAACCTTAATTACCTTTTCATTGGTACTCTTGTAGGTAACGCCGTTGTTGATAAGATTAAGTGAGCTGTCTGCAACACGAACCTGTGTTCCCTGAGTATCAGTGGGAGCAAGTGCGGTTCTGTCTGCATAAGCGTAAATCTTGATACCGTCGTTTGCGATTGCAACATCGCCGGAGGTAGTCTTTGTTATGCCGTTGAAGGTAACAGAGGTGGTAATCGTAGACTCGCCTCTGCCGACACCGAAAATAACTCCGTCACGAACGATAACAGCGGATGTGTTGGATGAAGTGAACTCAGGCTCGTAGGAAAGCGGGTTGATTACGCGACCGCCCTCGGTCTTTGCAACAACCTCAATCATTACCTGCTCACCGTTGTTGATGGAAGCCTTGAAGTTTGCTTCAACGGAAGCTAACGGATCATTTACAACAGTAATTGTGATGTCCTTATTGGTAGGTGTGCCGTCTTTAACGCCTGCAACGGAAAGCTTAGCTGTACCTGCCTTAAGAGCGGTAAGAACGCCGTCCTCATAGGAAACAACACTACTGTCGGAATTGGTGAACTTGTAAGAGTTCTGAGTATCATCTGCATTGCCTGCAAAGAGTTTTCCGAAGTAGTAAGGTGAGCCGTCAGAGGTCTTGGGACCGATGATAGCAGAAACCTTTTCACCTACTACAAGCTCGGTCTCGTCAGCCTCTGCAACGAAGCCAATAAACTCGGGCATCTCAGCTACCGGAGTAAGTCTGATAGAGCCGAGGCAAAGGAGAGCCTGTGCTGTCTCGGTGCTGATTCTACGGAAGGTAATCTGATGCACGCCAACGCCGAGGTTAACAGTGTTAAGCTGCTTCTCTCCCTGGCTTGCGATGTTCTCAGTACCGTAGAAGTCGTACTCACCGACATACTGCTTGTCGACATAAACCGCAACCTTAGCACCGCTGGTGTACTTGCCGCCGTTTACACGGAGCTCGTATGCACCTGCTGCCAGTACATCTACATCGAAGGTAATGTCGGAATTAAACTCGGTATTTGCGCTATTCTGATAGTTACCCGCAATACCGTATGCCTGATAGCGGAAATGCTTGGAATTTGCCGGGCTGTAAATTGCAGCCGGAGTCATGGTCTTATTAATTGCCCAGCCGTGCTCTGCAATGGTCTTCTCTAAGATCGGAATATCCTGCTTCTTGGTGAAGTCGATAAAGATTTCCTCACTCTTGTCAGAAGGAGCAACGACCTTAACAGTTCTTGTAAGCTTAACCGGCTTACCGTCAACGGTAGCGGTAATTGTAAGAACTGTCTGACCTGCTGCAAGACCCTTAACGGTAAGGGATGCATCCTTATTATCGTTGGTTCTGTTAATAGAAGCCTCAACGATACCGTCCTCGGAAGATGCAACGGTAATATCGCTTGCAATGGAGAAGTCCTTTGCAATGCTGTTAACCGCGATGCCCATAGGAACAGTAGCGGTCTCGCTTACCATTACACGATCAAGCTCGCCAAGAGTCATAACCGCCTCATCGCCCTGGCTCGGGAGGAGTAAGATACCGCCAATCGGGAATCGCATTGCGATACCGGAGGGGTTCTTTCCTGCAAGACGGTAGGTTACCTGATAGTCACCTGCCGCAGGAACGGTAATGTTACGGATGTGGGTTCTGGTGTTCCAGTCCTGTAACTGATAGTCAGCCTTGTAAGTGTCAAGCTGGCCAACATAGTACTGGGGCTGCATAGTATTTGTTACGCCGTCCGGTGCGAAGTAAATGTCAACAAGCGCACCGCCGTTGTACATACCGTGATGTGTGGTAAGGCTGTAAACACCGCCCTGACCTACACGAACCTTAAGAGTTACTGCAGCACCGATACCACCGTCGAGCATTGCTGCATAGGTAGAGTCGGTAATTGCGAACTTAGCATCATTTTCGGTCTTAACGAAAATGAATGGATCTGTGTAATCACAGTAAGATGTTCCCTTATGGATTTCATTTGCATGACCCATAGTGGTGTATGAGAAATCGGTAAGAGCTGTGAATGTGTAGAATGACTTGGAGCCTTTGATAAGCTTCTTGAAGTCATACTCGTAGGAATCCTTAGCGTTAGCAGCACTTACTTCAACCGGAATGGTTGTTGTATAATCCTTGCCGTCGTAAGTAACCTTTACATCAATTGTAGTTGTACCAACTGCAATCGGAGTTACCTTAATTGTACGGTCAGCATTAACCTCAACGGTTGCAACAGAGGTTGCATTAGATGTTGCGGTCATTGCGGTTACCTTGGAATCGGTAAGGTTTACCGCCTCGCCGTTTCTCTTCAAGGTTACCGGAACATTGGTAGAAGCGCCGCCTGCAAGACCTGCATAGTCTCCTGCAGTAAGCTCAACGAATGCTTCACCGGAGAGCGGACCTCTGTAATATAAGGTAAGTCTGTTAAAGGTGTTATTTCCTGCGGTAGTCTTGTTGAACTTAACAAGATAGTCACCTGCAGTGAGTGCAATATTGCCATCAGCAATATCAACCTCGCCTGCCTCTGTGCCCTGGGTAAAGGACTTGGATGACAGATACTCATTCGCGCCTACCTTCCAGATGGAGATGGTCTCGGAAGTAGCAGCAGCACTGTTAAGCAGTACGGTCGGGAGATAGTAGCCGTCTACAGGTACGCGGATACGAACAACTGCAGTACCGGTGGAGTTGTGTATAAAACCGTAGTCACTATAAACACGAGCAAAGTAGAACTTGGGATCAATCTGACCTGCTGTATTGTAGCAACCCTCGATACCCCAGGGTGATGATTCATGACCCGGGTTGTAAACTTCACCATAAGCACCGGTTGTGCTGTGCTGTAAAAGCATATTCTTGGAGTAAAGGAGGTTAACCTCGGACTGAACAGCACTGGGCATGGACTTCATAAAGTCGTAAGTAAGATCAGTCGGGGTCTTTACATAACCTGTGGGCTGAACCTTTACATTGAAGCTTGCCATAGCCTCGCCGTATTTTGCGGTAATGGTTACGGTGCCCTCGGCTACCGGAGTAACCTTGATTGCGCCGTTTTCGGTAGCTGCGGTAGCAACTCCTGACTTGCTGTAGGTAAATGTCATCTTGGAAAGATCAGCATTACCTGATGCCATCTTAACCTCAACCGGAACATTCACGGTATTGCCGAGAGCAACCTCAGCATAACCGGAGTTGTGGTCGATGATGATTTCAGCAGGGGTATTCTCCTTAACGGGAACAAGTTTGAAACCGTCAAAGATGAACTTACCGTTTAATTTCTCCATAGCAAACTTAAGCTGGTACTCGCCGTTTGCTTCAAGTGCAACAGGAGTGGTGGTAAGCGGAACGAAAGTGGTTGTATTATAGCTTGCACCGTTTACGCCACGGGATGCGTAAGTGGTCTTGCCGTCGAGAGAATTTAAGCTAAACTCAACGAAACCAACTTCGCCCCAGCCGCTCATACCGTGGATCTCAACCATCGGGATGTAAGAGCCTGCTTCAGGTACTTTAATCTTAACGGAACCGATGGTCTCGGTATTTCTTACACCGTTTGCGAAGTAGAAACCTACATTTCTTGCAGCGTAGATGAAGTAGGTATTACCACTTGAGCCGCCGGTGGTGGTATAGCTATCAAATGCCCAGGGCTGGCTTCCGCCGAAACCTGCGATTGCATCATAGGTAAGGCCCTGAATATATGCGTTATTATGGCTTCCTGCGGTATTTGCAACCTTGAAGTCATAGTATAAGCCACTTGCGGTAGAAGGCTTAGCGTTAACGGTTACAGCAATTGTGGTTGTGTAGTCATTACCTTCAAAGGTAACCTTTACATCAATTGTTGTATTACCTGCGCCTACCGGAGTAATTGCGATGGTGCGGTCAGCGTTAACGGTTGCGGTAGCAACTGCACTGCTCTTGGAGGTAGCAGTCATTGCAGTAACCTTCTCGTCGGTAAGAGCGACATTTAAGCCGTTCTTCTTAAGAGTTACGGAAACATTTTTTGCAGCATTGCCCTCGGTATCGGAATAAGTGGTACCGGTAAGAGCAATTACATCCTCGCCGCCCTCGAGAGGACCTGCGAAGTCAAGGTAAATACCGTTGAAGATATTGCTGCCTGCAGATGTTTTGTTAAACTTCAAGAGATAGTCGCCCGCTGTAAGTGATACAGGAGTATCGAGAATAGCCTGTTTGCCTGCAGCGGTGCTTGCATTGATCACGCCGTAGGTCATGTAGGTGTTCTCGCCCGGCTTCCAGAGAGAAATTGTCTCAGAAGCAGCGGTTGCACTCTGTAAATTAGCAGATACATTGTACTTACCGTCTGCCGGAACGCGGATACGAATTACCGCAGTGCCCTTATCATAATGCAAGAAACCGTAAGTGCTGTAAAGACGGGAGAAGTAAATATCTGCCGGATCACCGGATGCGTTGTAACGAGCTTCCATACCCCACGGATCGGAGGTCTGCTGAGTGTTACCTGCCTGACCGTATGCGCCTTCAGTGGTGTTTGACATATGGAAGGTGCCGGAGTATACGTGGTTAACCTCGGACTGGACATAATCGGGCATACAGTCGAGGAAGTTGTAGTAAAGATCACGTGCGGTAACGGTTGTACCTGCAGCGTTTACCTTAATATTGGTACGAGCCATTGCATCGCCGTAACGAACGGTAAGAGTGGTTGTACCTTCTGCGATCGGAGTTACCTTGATATTAGTGCCATCAATGGTTGCAGCAGCAATATCAGCAGCACTATATTCAAAGGTAACCTTGGAGAGATCAGCAGTACCTGTAGCCATGGTAACATCAAGGGGTACACTCTTGGTCTCGCCCATGTTAACCTCGATAAGACCGGAATTATGGTCGATTACCATGCCGGAGGCGGTATTCTCTGAAACCTTTGCAAGCTTTAAGCCGTCAAATACGAACTTACTCTTAATGAGGTTTGACTCAACAACAAGTAAGTACTCGGAGTTAGCGGCAAAAGCAACAGGCGTATCGGAAAGTGCAACAAAGTGGTTCTTGCCGCCGATACTTGCCATGTTAATCGGCTTGGATGCTAAAGTTGTAGTACCGTCAGCGCTCTTAACGCTTACAACAGCGAAACCTGCATCACTCCACTTGTTGGAGCCTGCTAAATTGATCATCGGAATAAATGATCCTGCATCGGTGGTCTTAAACTTAATGGTACCTGCAAGGGTCTTATTACGCTCAGCATTACCGAAGTATACGCTGGAGTTTGCGCCAACGTACATAAAGTAGGTATTGCCGGAGAGTGTACCGTTACCTGTAAAGCTACCAAATGCCCAGGGAGCGCTCTTGCCTGTAGCGGCAACGGTATCATAAGTAATGGACTTAAAGTAGTCGGTGCCTGCAGCAGAAGCTGAGGTAGCAGCTACCTTAAAGTCAAAGTAGCAGGGATCAATTACAAAGGGCTCTTCAACTACTACGTTGATGGTGGTTGTATAATCCTTACCATTATAAGTAAGAGCAACCTCAACGGTAGTGTTACCCTTTGCAACCGGAGTTACCTTAATGCTGCGATCAGCATTTACGGTTGCGGTAGCAATCGCATCAGATGCGCTTGTTGCGGTAAATGCGGTAATAAGCGCATCAGAAAGGTCAACCGCCTGGCCGTTCTTGGTTAAAGTAACGGTTGCGGTCTTGTCGGTGCCGATTACTGCGGTAACAGAACCGCCGTTCGTAAGCTCGATTACGTCCTCAGCGGGCTTTGCAGCAACAGCAACAGCGATGGATGTTGTATATTCCTTACCGTCGTAGGTAAGAGCAACATCGATTGTGGTATTACCCTCTGCAACCGGAGTTACCTTGATGGTACGATCAGCATTTACCTCTGCGGTAGCGATAGCATCGCTCTTGGAGGTCGCTGTGAATGCGGTGATGAGTGCATCATCGAGCGCAACATTCTCGCCATCCTTGGTAAGCTTAACAGTTGCGGTGGATGCGTCATTTCCAACCATGGTGGAAACGTCGCCACCACTTACAAGAGTGATTACCGGCTCAGCACCATCAAGCTTACCCTCATACTTAAGAGTGAGGGAGTTGAAGATGTTGGAACCGGAACTTGTCTTGTTAAACTTAACGAGGTAGTCACCTGCGGTGAGTTCCATGGGAGTTGTAACAAGATCAACTGCACCGGTAACACCTTGAGCAGCTACACCGTATGCAAGATAAGTGTTCTGACCCGGCTTCCAGAAAGAAATGGTCTCAGCCTTGTCAGCAGCATGCACATAGGCACTTGCAGTGTACTTACCGTCTACCGGTACACGGATACGCATGGTTACGGTACCGTTTGTGTTGTGGAGGTAGCCGTAGCTCTGGTAGAGACGGGAGAAATAGAAGGACTCCTGCTCTACATTGGAGCTATCCTGACGACTCTCGATACCGTAGGGCTGGGAAGTGTGGGATGTGTTGTAAGCATCACCATATGCACCCTCGGTGGAGTTAGCCATAGAATGAGTGTAGTAAAGGTTAACAACGCTCTCTACAGCAGAGGGCATATTTGCCTGGAAGTTGTAGATAAGGTCGTTGGGAGCAACGGTTGTACCCTCAGCGTTAACCTTGATGTTGGTACGAGCCATTGCATCGCCGTATTTTACGGTAAGGGTTGTTGTACCAACTGCAACCGGAGTTACCTTGATATTGTTACCGTCGATTTCAGCGGTAGCAATGTCAGCCGCAGAGTACTCAAAGGTGACCTTGGAGAGATCTGCCGTACCGCTTGCCATAGTAACTTCAAGGGGAACGCTTGCGGTCTCGCCCATATTGACGGAGACAAGACCGGAGTTGTGGTCAATTACAAGCTTTGCTGCGGTAGCATCTTCTACCGGAACAAGCTTTAAGCCGTCAATAATACCTTTGCCCTTAACCTTGTCGGTATAGAACTCGACAATGTATTCACCGTTTTCAGCAAGCTCAATTCCTGTGTCGGAAAGTGACACATAGTGACCTGCCGCGGTGTAGTCAGCAAAGTTAATGGCTTTTGTTGCATAGGTAGTAGCACCGTCTGCTGACTTGATGCTTACCATTGCGAAACCGGAATCCGACCAGTTGGCAACACCCTTGATGTTTAACATCGGGAGATAAGTGCCTGCGGTGGAAACCTTGAACTTCAGAGATGCGGTGGATGTTTTGTCGCGCTCACCGTTTCCGAAGTAGAAACCTACGCCTGAGCTTGCATACATAAAGTATGTATTTGCTGCGGTGCTGTTCGAGGTGAAAGCATTGAATGCCCACGGCTCGGTGGTAGCACCTGTAGCGGAAACTACATCGTAGGTAATGGTTTTGACAGTGTCTGTAGTCATAGTGCCTGTGGTGTTTGCAACTGTAAAGTCATAATACAGTGCGGTAGCTGCAGCATCTGCAGAGAAAAGTGCAACGCCGGGAAGCACGCTGACGATCATGCAAAGTGTAAGCAAAGCAGACATTATGCGCTTGAAACTGCCTGATGAGTTAGTTCTCATACAATATTCCTCCTTCTTGGTTTTTACACAAAATTCAGACCTTCCCTTTTAAGTCGAAATGTTTTCCCAGCCATTTCCTCAAGTACCTTCTGTTCTTTGTGTATTTGGTGTAACAAGACCGGTTTGCAGATTATGTGTGTTATGCACAATTTACAAAGCATTCCACATTACACCTATTATATATAATTATATTACAATATTGTTACAAAAAAGGGAATGGCAAAATGTTAGATTTGCTGCAAAAAATTATGGCATTTTGTTAGGTCTTTTTTATGTAAACCGGCAGGGGTTCCCCCCTGCCGGTTTCATTTAGTTTTGTGCATTTAGCAGTCGTGCAACAACGGTTGCAAGCTCCGCCCGTGTTACCAGTTTTTCGGTCCTGAAGGTCCCGTCAAAGTAACCGTTCATAATGCCCGCTTCCGCCACTTTTTCAATATCGGCTTTCGCCCAGTGGTTTTCGATATCGGAAAACATTGCTATCTCCTTTCTCGTGAGTTTATATTCCTCGGCAATCGCCTCGGCGATCGCAACTGCAATTTGTGCTTTGTTGTTCGAATAGATCCGCATATCATCTGCATCGTCGATAAAGCACAGCTCTAAAAGCGCACTTGACACACCCTGAGCCTTTGCCCTTGCGATCACGGCAAAATTCGTGCGCTTTACACCACGATTTGTAAAACCGAGGTTTGCGAGCTTTGCGAGTATTTTCTGCTCTGTGGATATGGTTTTCTCGGCATTTGTAACATATATCTCACTGCCCTTTACCAAGGTGTCCCCGCTATCCTCTTTAAATGCATTGAAATGCACCTCGAGCACATAGTCATATGGTGTAAAATCATAGCCTTTACCAAGTGTTATAAACTCGTGATAAGCGGAAAGTGCCATATTGTAAACGCCGCAGGTGCACTCGAACTTCAAAAGTTCTTTTTGCAAAAGCGTCACCACCTCACGGGCGAGAACATCCTCTCGCCTGCCGAAGGCAACCGCGCCGCTATCGAGAGCACCGTGGCCTGCGATGAGTAATATATTCATTTTATCGCCTCCAACTCGTCTATTCTATGCCGGTTGCTTTTCGAGCGCTCCTCAACAATATACAGCCGCTCTACCATATTGTTGTGTTTTTCGACCTTTTCCTCCAACAGGTCGATGCGGTAAGTGGTCAGGCTGTTAGTCTTTGCCGAGATGATAACCTGGCAAATAACACTTGCAAGTGCGCTGATAACTGCCACAATTATAGCCTCGGTCATAGCTTACCACCCTGTTTTATAAGCTGATTTACATAGACCGATGCCCCTGCACAGAGAATGCCCTGGGTTATACCTGCAAAGCTGATGCTTTGCAGGTATAATGAGGCGAGCAGAACGCCGGAAACGCCCAATATAACCGGAATGAATTCATCCTTTAACCACTTGCTCTTTTTAATGCCCATACCGATTAAATACAGTACAGGAACGAGAACAAAAAGCTCTGGCGCTATCAGGTTATTCAGATATTCCATTTTCCGCCACCTCGCTTTCATCAATTTCGTAAAATTCCTTATGGTCGCGGCCAACCGCCAAAATCACCTTTTTACCGCAGATATCTCCGCCGTCGGTAATAAGCTTGCCCTTGGCGGCGGTGAGGGTAATTCTGTTTAAATTTTTTGATATTGTCATATCCATTCCCCCTCCTTTACGACAGCGTGAAGGTCCAGTTGGGACGAATGGCAACCAGCGAGTCCCAGCCATCATAATCGGTAGTTGTCCAATCGGCACTCTCTACCGCTGCGGCGGAAAAGGAAATGCTCTGGTTTTGCGCTGTATCAGACAAGTGTTCCACAATGTTTACAATACTTTTCGCGCTCAATTTTTTGGACCAGGAAAAGTGAGTTACACTCGGGATTGTTCCCTCAATTGTTATATTCTGCAGATTGGCACATTGATTAAACCAATCACCCATTGCAGCTATGTTTTCGCCCAAAACAAGCTTTCTTATTGTCACAATGCTCGATGCATAAAATACGCTTGCGTTTGCACCGCTTATTGTTATATCCACAAGGGTGTCGGTAACTGTTGAGTTCATGAACATATTTGTTGCCGTGTTATTACCGCTGCAAACAATGGGATATTTGGGGTTATAGGTGGTGCCGCTTCTCCAATAACCTCGCGAAAATGCGGAATGGTAGCTCGTGCGGCTTCCGCTGTACTGGAAGGCATTCC
>JAZNNQ010000031.1:0-19443 GCA_045580305.1 Eubacteriales bacterium | reverse complement strand
AGCATTGGTTTTGATACCATATTTTCCGTAAATAGTGCATCAAAAATTCCGGTAATACGCCAGTATTACCGGAATTTTATTCTTTCTCTTTACAAAAAACCTTGCTTTCAAAACTGCCTTGCATCCTGAAAAGATGAATTTTGGATGAAGTTCAAGCTAAAAACGCCCCATAATCCTGACGGATATGGGGCGTGTTTGGTGTAGAAATTCGCCAAAAGGCGCTTTTTCAGGACAATACTTCCTTGCCTGGCTGTGGCGAATCAGCCGATGTTTTTTTATTTGTGCAAAATTTCAACAGGGTTAAGGCGTGAGGCGCGATAAGCAGGAATCAAAGAAAAAATTATTCCGCATAATAAAGAAAGTAAAACAACAAAAAATAACTTACCTAGACTTATTACCGTTGGCATATTAAACATCGTTGTTATGGCAAGAGATAATGCTATACCCGAAATTGCCCCAACAGTACCACCAACACTGGAAATAATAGCGGATTCGGTCATAAAGCAGTATGCAATATCACAGCGTTTTGCCCCGATAGCCATCATTACTCCTATTTCTTCTCTTCTTTCATTTGTTGACGCCAGCATTGTATTCATTATACCAAGTCCTGCAACGATCAATGATATAGCGGCTATAGCTGAAATAAGCAATGCAACTATGGAAGAAATACCTTTAAATCGCGTTATGTGAGTATTTATGTTTTCATATCCGAAAGCATTGTCAAGTCCGCTTACCCTTGAAAGTGTTGCCACAGCCTGTTCCCCTACTTTGTCATTTTCTGCGGTACTGTTGCTTTTTACTGCTATTTGGCTTATTGTGTTTTTTCCTCGTATCATTGCCAAGGTTTTATATGGTACATATATAAAATGCGGCATAATACCGCCAAACATTTGATTTATACCATCTTTTTGAGATGCCACAACACCGATTATTTCGAATCTTTCCGACACATTCGCAACCGTTAATATGATTTCTTTACCGACAATGTTCGTCCTGTTATAAATGCTGTTTGCAAACTCCGTGTCAACAACCGCAACCTTGCTTTTTTGTGATATATCTGCATTAGTGGGAAGTCTTCCATATAGCAGTTCGAGTGAAATCACATTGCTTACATTACTGTCTACACCCCATATAACAGTATTGCCCTTTTGATTTTTAATATAATAATTACCCGATTCTATAATAAGCGGTTGTACCTCCAAAGCTGAAGGTACATTTTTACTGATAACTTTTATATAATCCTCCTCAAGATAAATATCGGCTTTCTTTGAATAAACAGTTATTCCCGACATACCTATTTTGTCGATTTCATTTGATATCAGCGCGCTTCCACTATCTCCAAGCGTGGAAATAAGCATTACACTCGACACCCCCACACATATAGACAATGCAGTAAGAATCGCTCTGCTTTTTGCGCGCCGCGCATTAAATGCCGATAACCTGAGAATATCTTTGAAATGCATATTTATTTTACCACCTTTACCGCCATGGACTCTTTCAAACTGTTATCCGGATCTTTAACTATTAAATCGTGCTCTTCGATACCACTGCAAACCTCTACACGGTCATCCAATTCAAATCCTGTGCGAATGGCTTTTTTACTTATTTTCCCCGCATCAACAACATATACATATTCCCTGCTACCTTCCTGGAAAATGCAAGTATAAGGCACTGTAATGGCATCGTTGTGAGTATCTGTAAAAATTCTCGCTGTAACCGAATATCCGGGACGCAAGTCGGTATCTTTTGATACAACCGAAAGCAAAACATCAACAGTTGTTTCACTGCTGCCGGTAAGAGATGTTTTTTTGCTTGCAGTTGGACTTATTTCTTTCACGGTGGCAATGTATTTCTTATTTCCAAAGGCTTCGCCGGTTAATTCCGCCCTTTGCCCTAACCGAATATCTTTTACATACAGTTCTGACACCGATGTTCTTATACAAAACTGATTAAAATCCGATATGGTTATAATAGGCAAAAGTCCAAGAGCTGTCTCCCCTTCATTTACAGCTATGTCTGTCACAACACCAGAAATCGGTGCGGCTACTTCAGGCGTAAGTGTTGTCGGTTCCTCTACTTTCTTAGGCGCATAAAATTTGGTTATATCGGATATATCCTCAATTTTAGGAAGAAAGTTTTTTAATGTCGCAATGTCTGATAACTCGTTTTCTTTTTCACTCACATCCATTAGTATACTCCCCTCACCCACATAATCTCCAACAGAGACATATAGCTTATCCACCGTTGCAGTTTTATCAAGACGCACACTGGTTTTCTTTTCCTCTTCAACTGAGCCGCGAGTAACCACAGTATCGTGTACATCTTCTATTTTGGGCATAATTACTTCTACCGACGGTCGTGTCTGATATTGACGCTGTGGTGAATAATGCCATAAAGCAGATATAGTGATAACTGTAAATAGAACACAAATTATTTTAAACTTCATATAGCGCATCTCCGTTTTTTGTATATTTCAGTGTTTTTTGCAAATCTTAATGTAAAAATTCATCTAAATTGTGGTGATTAAATTGAGTCTTATTAACTGTACCAGCAATTGTGTATATCAAAAGGATGGTTTTTGCAATCTCAAGCAGGCCGCAGCACAAGGCGAGCCATCCAAAGACGGCTGTATTCATTATGTCCCGAAGAGCAAGGTGCAATACTCGAAAAGCAATGTTAAAAAATAAATTTTAGGGTCAACCTATCGGGTTTTACCCGCGATGAAAATAACATATAATTTACCATAAAGGGGCGATGCTTATGGCTTATTCCGACAGAGAGCTTCTTGCGCGACTAATACAGTGTGAAGCCGGCGGCGAAGGCGATAACGGTATGCGCGCGGTGGCAAGTGTAATTATGAATCGCGTGAATGCACCGGGCGGCGAATATGCGCGCGTAGGTAAAGGAAATATACGAAATATAATTTTCCAGGAGGACCAATTTGTATGTGCCTCCACTACCGAAAACGGACGACCTAATTCACAAAATATATATAATATGAGGCCGGAGCAAATACATTATGATATAGCGGATTGGGCAATCGCCGGAAATCGTTTGCCACCGCTTGGCACAGCTCTTTGGTTTTTTAACCCCTTTTCCGACATTTGCCGGCAGAACTTTCCCAATGAGAACGGCTACTTCATAACACGAATAGGTAAGCATTGTTTTTACAATCCCAGCGATAGTTATTTTCAAACTTAGTAAGGAGAGATTTAATATGGACACAATGCCAAACAATCCACTTAATCTACAACCCGGTGAGCCGCAAAACATAATTGCAGACCCTCAAACATCTGAAGAAGTTTACAGAGCTTCATTAAATGCAACTTTAAGCAATAACATAGGTCAGTATGTGGTGTGTGAGTTCTTGATCGGCACTAATTCAACCGTACTGAAGGATGGTGTAATATATTCTGTTGGAGTAAACTTTTTGACATTATATCAAGAAGAAGAAAATAGATATGTTGTGTGTGATATTTATTCACTTAAGTTCATCACATTTTTTAATTCGCGCACAAGGCCAAGGAATGTGCGAATCCCTCGTAATTTAAGTATGTAATACATATAAAAAAGCGACGAGATTTTATCTCGTCGCTTTTTTTTATTTACTTATGAGCAATTACATCCAAAAGTTCAATATCTCTGGTGATACTGCCTTTATTTATGTCGTAAGGTGCAGAATAATCGGTGGATAAATACTTTTTGTTGTCATCCGCAAAGGTTGTGACAAAATCACCGCCACCAAGCTCGGCCTGCTTCATAATACAGCCGATAAGGTTTGCACCGCTTGAAATGCCCACGCCTATTCCGAATTTCTCCGACAGCAATCGAGCCATAATAATAGCGTCTTCATCATCTACAGATACAACGCCGGTAAGCTGATCAAGCTTTAATATGCTCGGTATAAATTCATCGGAGATACCTTGTATTCTGTGTTTTCCTACCTTGTACCCGGTTGACAGTGTGGGAGAATTAAGCGGCTCTAACGCATAGGTCTTAAGCTCGTGATTTTCCTTCTCCAAGCGTTTCGCAAGACCCATAACGGTACCGCCGGTGCCTACGCCGGCAACTAATCCGTCGGGTTTAACGCCAATGTCATTAAGCTGACTTGCAATTTCTTCACCGGTATAGATGATATGAGTATTGGTGTTGTCCTCATTGGAAAACTGTCGTGGTAAAAACACCCCGCCCTGCTTTCCTAATTCTTCACACATAGCAATAGAACCTAAGAAGCCACCCTGCTCTCTTGAAACAAGTACAACTTCAGCACCGAAAGCTTTCATAAGGCTGATTCGCTCGTGACTCATCCAATCGGGCATATAGATTCTAACCTTATGGCCCAAGTGACGGCCAATAGCCGAAAACGCAATACCTGTATTACCACTGGTTGCTTCAGCGATAATATCACCTTTCTTCAAAGTGCCGTCATCGGTTGCTTTTTTAAGAATATAATATGCAACTCGATCTTTGATACTGCCGGTAAGATTAAAATACTCTGCCTTAGCAAAAGTGCGGTATTTATTACCTTTGTATTTATATTTAATTTCTAAAAGTGGAGTGTTGCCTATAAGCGGGGCCAAGTTTCCCCATACATCTGCTGACATAACAAAACCTCTGACTAAAAATAATAAGCTTATACAGTATATTCTGTAAATTTTAAAACGCTATAAATGAGTATACTATAGTTGCCGGAAAATGTCGAGAGTTTATTTTCTCGGATAAACTAAAAATCCGTTCGGAATAGCTCGTCCTTTAACCTTGTTGGCGGCTGATGGACGGGAAATTTCGCGTCCGTTGTAGTACATAATACTTGATGAACCGCCATCTAAGTTGCAGGCTTGTACAGCATCGTAGGTCATCATAATATCAGCGCATTGACCGAGTGTAGCACCTATAGAATATCCGGGGGCGCGGCCATCTACTATAAGTAGTAAGACCTCTCCCTTTTCCGTCTGACCAATTACCGAACGGGGCTGAATTCCCCAACCGGCAGAACCTTTTACAAGTTTCTCTCCGTTAATAATAAGTGCCGGCTTAAATTCAACGCCATCGCGGAAGGTATCGAGCGACTTATAATTACCAATGTTAAGACGATCGCGGTAATCAAAGGCTATTATTTTATTTGTGCCCTTGTCTACTTTTTGATACAGTTTACCTTCCGAAAGAACCAAACCATACGCTTTACCGCCGTTACCCATTCCTTCGGGATCCACGAAACCACTTGCATTAATACCTAATATAGCTCCGTTCTCTTCTACAATCAGCTCCGCTCTGGAGCCTACAGAACCGAAGTTTTCGCACAAACCAAGCTTTACCTGCGCCGGGTCTTTAACAATCGCCATACGAGCCACAAAACCGTCTCCGTGGATTTTTACGATAAGAATACCATTTTCTTCGTCAATAGCAAGCACTTGGTCGCCGTAAATCGTTTTTATAGTGGTACCGTCATCATCCAAATCCGCCTTGTCGATCATCACATTTCCGTTCTCGTTATAAACATCGTGATCTTCGGCGTATTCATCAAAACTTTCCATATCAATTTCGTGGAAAATGCGCTCAAAGTAATCGCGCTTACTCTCTAAAATAGATTTAGGAGAAAAACCTATTCCTCCGTCCCATTTAGATACTAAATCGCTTTGACTTTCGTCTAATAGATATCTATCGCGCATTACATCGTCAATAACATCACCGGGAATAAATGCCGTTGCCAGCCACTGATAGCGCATAGTGCTCATTGCCGTTTCAATATAAATCGTGCGCCATTTGGCAATAAACGGAATTTGAGAATAAACCGCAATTATATAAAGGTTTACAAAAACAAGGAGTAAAAAGATAATACGCTTGAACCAACTCCACTTTTTCTTCTTTTTCTTCGCTGTCTTTTTGTTGGATACAACTCTTTTCTTATTTGCAACCTTTTTTACAGTAGTTGTCTTTTTTGTCCGTTTGGGTGTAGAGCCTGAAACCACCTTGCGCTGTTTTTTCTTAGCACGCATAGCAATTTCATACGCTTCATCAAAACTGTCTTTATTGTTCTGCTCGAATTCTTCCTTTTCCCAAACAGAGTTCCAGTCAACAAAATCTATATCATCGTTATTGTTTCTACGACTCAAAACTTATCACCTCGAACATAATTATGATAACATATTACGCCCCAAGTTACAAGAGAAAAAACCGCCTTATCAGGCGGTTTTTGTTTCATCTTCTATTTCGGGAACAGGCTTTTCTTTAACATCCAACATATACTTCTTTATAACCGGATATGTTGCATAGTTAGCAAGGAAGCCACAGAACGAGAAGGTAAATGTTCCCATAAGGAAAATATCAAGATACGGAGTTGAACTTAACGAGAATACGGCAAGCAGTATAATCGCTGTTACCAGCAGATTACGACCAAAACCTAAAACTGCAAAAATATATGAATTTTTGAATATACCCTTAATCGGAAGTTCAAAAGTAACTATAAGCGTATAAAGATAATAGCGCATAAATGCATAGAATATAGCAATTAAAATTGCGATAATTCTAAGTGCTGTATAGTAATAATACATCACGCCGCTAACCGCGGATGCATCCATTCGCAGGTAAAGAACAAGACTTGAAAAAACAACTATATCAATAAGGCCTATAAGTATACCCTGCTTGAAATTTTCTTTCGCCTTTGAAAATAAATCACTGTACCACACATGACGCTCTGTAGCAAGGTTTCTCATACAATAAGTGAATCCGCAAGTAATTGGTCCATAAAATATCGCAGAAACAGCAACCAAAGCAAGACCCACAGGAAGCGGCACCCAGAATGACAGGCGCATGATCAAATTAATGAAAACCGTATTTCTGACAAGTTCTTCAGAAATTCCGAACATTGGCACTCCCAAAGAAATGATTGCACATATCAGCGGCAATATGCATACAAGATAAAGGATATTTAAAATACAAAGACGGGTTATTTTTCTAACTAAAAGCTCAAAAAAACGAAATACCGTATTCTTTTTTCTTTCGTTCGCGTCAACACCTTTACCCGGACGAGTAAATTTAGACTCTCTTCTCTTTCGTGCCATATATTAATATCTCCTTTAAGCGCGAGGATGGAATTTGTTATATGTATTCTTAAGATTTTGCTGCAGAAGCATAGCGTACACCTGAGTAGAGGAAATATCTGCATGTCCTAACATTTCCTGAATAGAGCGCAAATCAGCTCCGTTCTGCAGCAAGTGTGCAGCAAAAGAGTGGCGCAATGTGTGAGGTGTAATTTCCTTCTTGATACCTGCTGATTCCTGATAATGCTTAATTATCTTCCAGAAGCCCTGTCTTGTCATACGCTCGCCGGAAAGATTGAGAAACAGAGCTTGCTCTGTATGACTTGCCACGAGGATATTTCTTGCCTGCTCTATATATTCGTTAAGCGCGGATACAGCAGCGGGATAAAGCGGTACCATTCGTTCTTTCTTGTTTGAGATAATTCTTACAAATCCGATTTCTGTATTAACATGATTAATATCAAGAGATATCATCTCACTGACGCGCATACCGGTAGCATATAAAAGTTCAAGCATTGCTCGATCTCTGTAACCTTTGAGAGATGTGCGCTCCGGCTGTGCTAAAAGCAGATCAACCTCTTTATTTGTTAAAATCTGCGGCAGTTTCTTGGGAGATGGTATAGTTGTGAAACCCTTTGTTGGATCGTGATCAATAGCACCTTTGGCCATCATATAGTGGAAGAATGAGCGTAGTGATGCGATTGTTCTTGTTTGTGTTGCGGAAGATTTTCCCTCTTCTTGCATACTTTCGAGATAAGCTGCAACCGTATCAGTAGTTATTTTAGAAAGCTTTGCCGGTGCATATGTCAAGAACTTTGACACATCTCGCACATAAGACGCCAGCGTATTTGCAGACGCGCGCTTTTCTTTAATTAAAAACTGCTGATAATCATTTAAATATGCCTGCGTCATGGCACAAGCCTCCTTTCTCTAAATGTTTGTAAAAGCAAAATTTATAAGCTTAGGTGTAATGAACACTTCGATAAAACTAAACAAAATTAACACTAAAATACATATACCAAAAAAAACAAAATGTGCCTTCGTAAAAACCGAGCCAATAATAACTCTTTTTCCTCCGGTAAAAAGTTGCATTTGCGCTCTCGCACAATTAAAACTTTGTACAGAAATCAAAAGTAAACACGGAATGGATACAAGGCATTGCAAGCCCCATAAAGCAACGGATAACCATATTCCGTCAAGTCCGTAGAGTTTTATAACCACTCCTATTGAAAAGGCGAGAAAATAGCCCCTAAGCCCAACGACAAGAGGTATGAGTCCTATTCCCAACAAAGTAAAACCCAGCAAAAACGCGATCAAAGGATACTTCAATAAATTTAACAATGTTGTTGGCAAAAAACGCGCCGTATCATTTATTCCTGCACTTGCAGAACTTGATATTGAAGTGCTGAGTTTATAAGCTGTATCGCTTTCAATAAAAGACGCGGTCACTGACCCCACGATAACGCCACACAACAGAACCGCAGATAAAGCAATAAATGTTATAGCATTTTTTGAAAACGAATTTTTAGCTTTCATTATGCTCGTCCCCTTTCATCTCAATATAAATATGAAAGGAGCGACTGAAATATTCGCTATTTACCTAACTCTTCTGCACGGTTAACAGTTCGTGTGAATACCTCATTCATCATTTTTTCAAATTCAAAATCATCAAATGCTGTAAGTCCAGCCAGCGTAGTTCCGCCCGGACTTGTAACCTGAACGATTAGTTCATCCGGTGTTTTATCGCTTTTTTCCATAAGATGAGTAACACCATGCATTGTGGAAACGGCAAGTTTTTTCGCTGTGGCATAATCCATACCACTTTTTACCGCCGCATCGCACATCGCACGGATAAATCTAAAGAAAAAAGCGGGACTGGAACTGGATAGCGGAATAGTTCTGTTTATTTCGTTTTCTTCGACCTCAACCACATCTCCCGATGCTTCGAAAATCTCAAAAACTAATTTGTATATCTCATCAGGTGCATTGGAACGGGCAATAGCCGTACAGCCTTTGCCAACCACCATTGGTGTATTAGGCATAACACGAATTGCGTATACATTGCCAAGTGTCGCCTTCAGTTTTTCAACCGACACTCCTGCAAGCATAGATACAATACATTTGTTATCTATGCAATCTTTTAGTTCAGATCCGATTTCTATCAACTTTTGCGGTTTAAATCCAAGAAAGACCAAGTCGCACTTCTCACAAACCTCACGATTTGAATTTGCAATATTAATGCCGGCAAAAGCTTCTAATTTACTTTTGGTAGGATTATAAGCATAAACCTGGTCAGGATTAAAAACGCCGGTAGAAAGTGCTGCCTTCAAGATAGCCCCTGCCATATTTCCTACACCACAGAAACCTATCTTCATCGCTGTCACACCTCCAAAATTACTTTACATAAAACCAGTAACATAAAATATACCTCAAAATGAGCCAAATTTCAAGTGAAAATAAAGGATTTTTTTATTTTTGTGTAAATCAACCAAAAATATTATGTAAACCATATTATGTAAACCAATAAAACCACATTCCCTTGTGGTCGGTATTCAAATGCACCACAATTATAAAAACGGGCTACGGCAGTTTTGCCGTAGCCCTTCCCTATTTTTTATAATCAGTCCTTAAGCGCATCATGTACCTTTAACATAATTGCACATTCCAAACGCTTGCGTTCGAGTTCACAGCCAAGCTCATATGACTCTTCCAAGTTGCCGTTCATATTAAGATTTGCAGCGCTGCAACCACCACTACAATAAAATTTAGCCCAGCACTTCTTGCAGGATTCACGGGTACATATATTATAACCCATGAACTCATCGGAGATGGTCTTATTGAAAGTGCCGTCACATACATTGCCCATGCGGTATTCTTCCTTACCAACGAACTGGTGGCAAGGATAAACATCACCCTCAGGTGTAACAGCTGCATATTCATACCCTGCCCCACAACCACGGATTCGTTTTATAACACAAGGGCCTTGTTCTAAATCAACCATAAAATGGAAGAAATTGAAATCACGACGCTCTTTCATAATTTCAGCGAGCTTTTCGTATTCTTCAAAAATCTTCTCCTTATCACAGTCGCGCAATGCATATGAGCAACCCTCTTCGGCGGTTACCGGCTCAACGGAAAGCTGATCAAAGCCAAGTTCTGCAATATGAAGAATATCCTCGGTAAAGTCTAAATTATCACGGGTAAATGTTCCGCGCACATAATAATCAAGCTTTTTATCACGCGAGTCTACAAGCTTTTTAAACTTAGGAACAATATAGTCGTAGCTACCCTCACCGCTTACGGTTTTTCTCATTTCGTCGTTTACTTCGGGACGGCCGTCAAGAGAGAGAACCACATTTGACATTTCGCGGTTAATATAATCTATGTTCTCCTGATTTAACGCTAAGCCGTTTGTGGTAATGGTAAAGCGAAAAACCTTGTTGTGCAGTTTTCCTTGTTCTTTTGCATATTCAACCGCTTCCTTGACAGAATCCATCGCCATCAACGGCTCACCGCCAAAGAAGTCGATCTCTATATTTCTGCGATTTTGTGATCGCGCAATAACAAAATCAATAGCCGCCTTCGCAATTTCAGGCGTCATAAGTTTTCTTCCCGTTCCAAAATCGCCGGTAGAGGCAAAACAATATTTGCACCTGAGATTACAGTCGTGGGAAATATGTAAACACAACGCCTTTAACGGCGGATTTTCCGGAAAAGCACGACTTACATCTATATAGTCATCATCCGCAAATAAAAGCCCATTTTCAGCTAAATTATAAAGCTCACTATATGCGGTAGCGCAAGCATCAGCATCAAGTGCGTCGGAAAGCTTATCTATAATTTCTTGCGGACAATTCTTATCACAGGGTTTTTCATTTATAAGTTCAAGAACGCGGAATGCCGCATCATCAAGAGCGTGCACAGCACCGCTATTAACATCAATGGCAATGTTATATCCGCCTTGTCTATATGTATGTACCATTTCTAAAATTCCTCACATAAATAAGAGTAAAACGGGCTGCCAATGTGGCAACCCGTCGTTTTCACACAATGGAAAATTACTTCTTGTTCTCGCACTTCTGGTTTGCAACCGTGCAAGAGGTCTTACAAGCAGACTGACAAGAGGTCTGGCACTCGCCGCAACCGCCCTTGCAAGCGCTTTCCTTTAATACTGCGGAATTAATTGTCTTAACATGATTCATAATAATATTCTCCTTTGTTTATTTTTTTATTTTACGGCGTCGCGGTATCAAAAATGCAGATGATACACCGCCAAGTACCGCGCCCACCATACATGCAATGAAACAATAAATGCTGAAATTTTGCGGAACAATGCGCATAAAAATGAGCATTCCCATAAGATAATAAACGATAAAATTGAAAATAGCTTGAAGTAAGGATGTAAGTAGTGCCCTTCCCTGTGCCTTTGCGGAAACTAATCCGGATATGAACGAGGCTAAAAAGACACTGACTGTATCTACATAATCAACTATTCCTGCAGATAATGCCTCTTTTGAGATTAATATTGCAAATAAAAGTATAAAAAGAAGTGCAAGAAGTGTTGACAAGACACCGTAAATCAAAAGCGAAACCACTACACTCGCAAAAGTTCGCTGGCCTTTTTCACCGTTTTTCAATATTATTCTCCCCTTTTGATAAGCTTACTTAATACTTATTCAAGGGAGTAAAATTTAATTACTATTCTTCAGCGGTTTCCTCGGTAGTTTCTTCAACGGTTTCTGCAACCTGTTCCTTAGTACCGATAGCCCAACGAGCGAAACGAAGCTCCGCACCGTCAATACCAGTCTTGATAGCAATGACATCATCATCATTATTCACATAAGTTACAGTGCCGATAATGCCACCGATAGTGGTAACCTTGTCACCGACCTTAATAGAGCTGCGCATAGAGTCGATTTCTTTTTTGCGCTTTTTCTCCGGGCGGATAAGGAAAAAGTAAAAAACAACAAAAATCAAGATAACAGGCAAAAACATCGAAATGAGATCGCCGCCACCTGCTGCGTTTTGTGTGCCACCTGCGGCCTCACCGGTTAAGAAAAGAAAATTCATCATAGTTTATACCTCCAATTTCTTCATAATATATAATAACCTATTTCCCAATAAATTACAAGCATAATTTTAAGAGTTTCTCTTATCAATTTCACCCGACCACTTTAAACGGAACTCATCAAATGTATCATTATCCAATGCATCTCTGATTTGCTCCATTAATGTGTTGTAAAAATGGAGATTATGCTGAACGGCCAGTCGCATTGCCAACATCTCATCTGCCTTGAACAGATGCCTTAAATAAGCTCTGGAGTGTGCCTTGCAAGTCGGGCAGTCACATATAGGGTCTATAGGTTGATCGTCCAACTTATACTTTTCGTTTTTAATATTAATTGTACCCGAAGACCAAGTGTAGAGATGTCCATGTCTTGCATTTCTCGCCGGCATAACACAATCAAAGAAATCCACACCGCGTGCGACAGCCTCAATTATGTTGCTGGGTGTTCCAACTCCCATTAAGTACCGTGGCTTGTCCTTTGGCATATGCGGCTCTACTGCATCAATAATACGATACATATCTTCGGTACTCTCACCTACTGCCAAGCCGCCTATAGCGTATCCCGGTAAATCAAGTTTGGCAATTTCTTTCATATGATCAATTCTGATATCTTCGTAAGTACCACCTTGATTTATGCCAAAAAGCATTTGACCGGGATTAACAGCATCGGGCAAGGCATTAAGCCTTGCCAGTTCTTCTTTACAACGCATAAGCCATCTTGTTGTTCTGGCGCAAGACTTTTCTACATAATCGCGTGGTGATGGATTTTCAATACACTCATCAAATGCCATCGCAATATCTGAGCCTAAGTTGGATTGAACCTGCATGGATTCTTCGGGGCCCATAAAAACCCTTCTGCCATCAATATGAGACGCAAAGGTAACGCCCTCTTCTTTTATTTTTCGGAGTCCTGCAAGTGAAAACACCTGAAAGCCTCCACTGTCGGTAAGTATAGGGCGATCCCAATTCATAAATTTATGAAGTCCGCCCAGCTCTTTTATAACATCAGAGCCGGGACGAAGATGCAAATGATAAGTGTTCGATAGTTCCACCTGACAGTGGATATTTTTCAAGTCATCTGCATTCAAAGCGCCTTTAATAGCCGCTTGTGTGCCCACATTCATAAAAACTGGTGTTTGAATAACACCGTGAGGCGTAAGAAACTCACCTCTTCGTGCCCTTTCCTGGGTTTTGTGTAGTTTAAACATAACTCACCTCAATAAATAAACATAGCATCGCCAAAGCTGAAAAATCTGTATTTTTCTTTAATGGCAGTCTCGTATGCAGCAATAGTATTATCTCTGCCTGCAAGTGCCGAAACAAGCATAATAAGCGTACTTTCCGGCAAGTGGAAATTGGTAATAAGCGCATCAAGTATATGGAATTTGTACCCCGGATATATAAATATATCGGTAAAACCACTTTTGCGAACAAAATTTCCCAACTCATCGGTCGCCGATTCTATCGTTCTGCAAGATGTAGTTCCAACGGCGATAACCCTTCCACCATTCTTTTTTGTCTCTGTTATTATAGTCTCTGCTTCATCTGATATTTCAAAATATTCGCTGTGCATTTTATGATCCAAAATATTGTCTTCTTTAACCGGTCTAAATGTACCAAGGCCTACATGTAGAGTAACGAAGGCGCATTTTACCCCTTTTGCACGAATAGCGTCAAGCAACTCATTGGTAAAGTGCAGGCCTGCGGTAGGTGCCGCCGCAGAACCGACAGCGCGAGAATATACAGTCTGGTAGCGTTCGGGATCATTCAGCTGTTCGTGAATATAAGGCGGAAGCGGCATTTTGCCGAGTCGCTCCAATATTTCGAGAAAAATCCCCTCATAGTGGAACTTTATATGTCGGTTTCCTTCCACCTCAGCCATAACCGTTGCCGTTAAAATACCATCACCAAAAACAAGTTTTGTTCCGGTTCGTGTCTTTTTGCCAGGTCGTGTCATACATTCCCAAACACCGTCACCCAGATCACGAAGCAGCAGGACTTCCACAGCACCCCCTGTCTCTCTTGTACCTATAAGGCGCGCAGGAAGTACTCGCGAATCATTAAGCACAAGGCAATCCCCGGGATTAAGACAATCCAATATATCCGAAAAATGCTTGTGCGAAATCTCGCCGTCTTCACGACTTAATGTTAGAAGCCGCGATGAATCGCGCTTATCCAATGGTGTTTGCGCTATAAGTTCTTCAGGTAAATCAAAATAAAAATCGCTCTTTTTCATTCAGTTATTCCTCATTAGTGATAGTAACATTTGTATAGTAGAAGTGTATAATTTCTTCGGCGCTAAAGCCGAGTTTTGCCATATCAGCCGCACCCTCCTGACTAAGACCTACATTGTGTCCCCAGCCACGACCGGAAATAATAAAGTTACCGCTACCGGTGGTCTGAGCGCCACCCGAAAGTGTCTTAATACCGTCAGCGGTCATAACTGTAATAGAACTTCCCGAAATTTGCGCAGCACCGTTTTTTCCGATGGCCCACATAGCGCCGCCTAACAAATTAATTTCAGTAATATTATTTACTTTCGTCATAACAGGTCCACTCGTTCCAATACTGCGGGTAATATTATATCTTTGACTGCGGGTATATTTGCCAAGTGTAGAACTATTTATAATGGTCCTTGCCCTCTCGCGGTTAAACACCCACTCTTTACCGTTTATGTCGGTGTAAGTAACCTTCAAAACATTTCCAAGTACTGTGTGCTCGACCTTTGCATTACAAATAAGCGCCGCACTATAGCCTTTGGTATTCAATATATCGGTAAGTTCCTGTGGTGTATATTCATATGACCAGATGCCATTATATGCTTCCTCTGTTTTCTCGTAGGGATCAACCTTACCTTTAAGATAAGGAATTTCGCTACCCCATACATTTTTCGCATCTTCGGTTGCACCACCGTCGCATGAATGGAAAACCGCGTTGATTGGCTTTCCGTTGTATAAAATATATTGTCCGATAGTTTCGTCTACTGCGCGATTTGTTGTGTCATTTGCGCGTTCCATACCGCGATACGCCTGACAATGAGTACCTGCACAAATGTCAAAATCAGAGCCGTGTTTACCCATATTGTAATAGGCATATGTCCGTGCGCAAAGAGCCTGTGCCTTAAGTGCTTCCAGCGGATCGCTGGGATACATTTCCCAAGGTAAAACGCCCTTTAAATAGTCCTGCATCGGAACAACATTAACAACAGTAATATTGCCGCCGTTTCTTACATATTCGAAAGCACCCGGGAATTTCATTGCTTTAAACCATGTCAGCGGCATATTAACCTCGCCCTTGGTCGGATTAACAGCAAGGGATGAACTTACGCCTCCGTCATATTCAAAAATAATTTCACCGGTATCAGTATTATATACACCTACCGCAGTTTTCGATGCGCCGACGACTGTCCCGCCGATTTTAGCACGAACCGCTTCAGCATCACTTGTGTTTGAATATGCACCGAGACGAACACGATATGTACCGTTTATATAAGCAATAAAGCCGGTATGTCCTTGATTTTTAAATCCCGCAAGAGATGCATTTGCGGAACTTAAATCATTAAACTGTGTCGTGCACTCAATATGATACGCGCCCAATACCTTTGCACCACTTGGTGCGTTAGCAGTATAAAATTTATTATCAAGATACCAAAGATTTTGGTCATTTGTCATTGTAATCTTCTTAGCGTTTGTGTAGTATTTTTCTATAAATGTCAATGTACTGTCATAAAAACCTAAGCGATACCCTTCGCCGTTTGTAACCTGAAGATTAGCAGTTGGCATAGCATCCTCATCATAATAAAGACCAACTCTTAAAACAGGATTATCTTCAGCAGCAAAACATAAAGTTGTAAATATTAAAACAAAGGCAAGGAAACAAAATATTTTCTTCATTTATACACACTCCTTGTCGTTAAAATTTGTTGACATCGATAATGATATATGATACCATAATTATAATTGAATATCTTAGTGATAGAGGCGCGAAAATCATCAGTAAAAGCAGATAGGGCACCGTGGGCTCATCGACCTGTTTTGAAAGGGACTATCGCCGAAGAGGGATATGTCCGGTCATGTCTTTTCTGGGTGCAGGGTGAATTAACTCTGCAACTGTCATCAATAAAATGATGAAGAGCTATCCGTTTATGTAATTCTACCCATTTCGATATCTTAGTATATTATATTACAAAAACGGTCGGTTTTTCAACCGACTTTTTTTAATTTTTAATTTTGTTCACATTTATACTTATATCTGCATATTATAAAATGACATTATTCTGTTAGTATCACTGCAAAACATGCGGTTTATCGCTTAAATTGTACACCAAAAAATATTTGCCATAACACACAAAAGTGTTAAATTATAGAAAAATTAAAACCTGGAGGTATTAAAATGAAAAAATATAATGTTGGAATTGTCGGTGGTACCGGCATGGTTGGTCAGCGCTTTGCTACCCTTCTTGAAAACCATCCCTGGTTCACCGTTAAGGTAATTGCCGCTTCTCCCAGAAGCGCGGGCAAAACATATGAGGAAGCTGTCGGTGACCGTTGGGCTATGACAACTCCTATGCCTGAGAGCATGAAAAACCTTATCGTTATGGACGCATCTGCTGATGTTGAAAAGATTGCAGGTATGGTTGATTTTGTATTCTGTGCCGTTGATATGAAAAAAGACGAAATCCGTGCCCTTGAGGAGCGTTACGCTAAGGCCGAATGCCCGGTTGTTTCCAACAATAGCGCTCATCGCGGCACTCCTGATGTTCCGATGATCATTCCGGAAATCAACGCTGATCACGCTAAAATTATTCCTGCACAGCGCAAACGCCTTGGTACTAAGCGCGGCTTTATCGCCGTTAAGTCTAACTGCTCACTCCAGAGTTATGTTCCCGCGCTTCATCCTTTAATGGACCTCGGTATTACCAAAGCGCTCGCTTGCACCTATCAGGCTATTTCCGGTGCCGGTAAGACCTTTGAGAGATGGCCGGAAATGGTAGATAATGTTATCCCATACATTGGTGGCGAAGAAGAGAAGTCTGAGAAGGAACCGATGAAGATCTGGGGTACCATTCAAGGTGATGAAATTGTAAATGCTACCTCCCCTTCCATTACTGCTCAGTGCTTACGCGTTCCGGTTTCTGATGGCCATATGGCTGCAGTATTTGCTTCCTTCGACAAAAAGATTGAGCTTGATGAAATTATCGCTCGTTGGGAGAATTTTAAAGGTCGTCCGCAGGAACTTAACCTTCCCACTGCTCCGAAGCAGTTCTTACACTACTTTACCGAAAACGATCGTCCTCAGACAAAAAGTGAGCGCAATTTAGAAAATGGTATGGCTGTTTCTATCGGCCGTCTCCGTCCTGATACTCAGTATGACATTAAGTTCGTATGTCTTTCACACAATACCCTTCGCGGTGCCGCAGGTGGCGCTGTACTTGTTGCAGAGCTTCTTTGCGCAGAAGGATATATCGACTAATTTTAGAAAGGGTTGATTTTATGAAAACTCCAGTTTTTACCGGTGCTAATGTTGCTATTGTTACCCCCCTTACCGAAACCGGAATTGACTTTGACCGTCTTGGTGATTTGATCGAATTCCAGATTAACGGTGGAATTGATGCTATCACTATTTGCGGTACAACAGGCGAGTCCTCTACCCTTTCTCACGAGGAACATTGCCAGGCTATTGAGTACTGTGTAAAAAAGGTTGCAGGTCGTGTACCGGTAATTGCAGGTACCGGAAGCAATGATACAGCTTACGCTCTTGAACTTTCAAAATGTGCTGAGAGCTACGGTGTTGACGGTCTCCTTATGGCAACTCCCTATTATAACAAAACAACTCAGCGCGGTTTAGCGGCTCATTACACCTATCTTGCTGACCGCCTGAACACACCGATTATTTTGTATAATGTTCCGTCCCGTACCGGACTTTCCTTTACCGCTGACACATACTATGAGCTGTCAAAGCATCCGATGATCAACGGTGTCAAGGAAGCAAGCGGCAATTTCTCACTCATGGCTGAAACTATGGCTCGTTGCGGTGACAACCTCAATATGTGGTCCGGTAACGATGATCAGACCGTTCCTATGCTTGCTCTTGGTGCAAAGGGTGTTATTTCCGTTTTTGCCAATGTTCTTCCCGGTGAGATGTCAAAGATTTGTAAGCTTTTCTTTGAAGGCAAGGTCAAAGAGAGCAACGAGCTTGCACTTAAGTATTTTGACCTTATGGATCGTCTGTTTATCGAGGTTAACCCCATTCCTGTAAAGGCTGCACTTAAGCTTATGGGCTTAGACAACGGCATTCTAAGACTCCCGTTATATGAGATTTCCGATGCTAATCTTGCTATTCTTAAAAAGTCGATGCAGGATGCAGGTGTTCCTTTAGCTGAATAAAAACCATAGGATGTGTTACAGATGATAAAAATACTACTCTCCGGCTGTAACGGCCGTATGGGGCGTGCCATATGCGACATATGCTCAAAGAGTGATGATTTAAAAATCGTTGCAGGTCTTGACATAAATACCGCTCAGCTTTCCGATTTTCCGGTATACGATGACATAACCAATGTTAAGGAAGAAGCCGATGTGGTAATCGATTTCTCAAATCCCCAGGTCTTGAAGTCACTTCTTACTTATTGTATCGATAAAAAGCTTCCGGTTGTAATTTCCACCACCGGTCACTCAGAGACTCAGATTGCCGAGATTACGGCAGCATCAAAGAAAATCCCGATTTTCCGCTCCGGAAATATGTCTCTCGGTATAAATGTGCTTTTAATGTTGGTCGAGCGCGCTGCTACCATTTTAGGCGACACTTTTGATGTTGAAGTCATCGAAAAGCATCACAATCAAAAGGTTGACGCGCCCAGTGGCACAGCGCTTATGATTGCTGACAGATTAAAGGAATCTCTCCCCTATGATGCTGAATATGTATATGATCGCCACAATGTTCGTCAGAAGCGTGACCGCAAGGAAATTGGTCTACACTCAATTCGCGGCGGAACTATCGTTGGTGAGCACGAGGTGATTTTTGCAGGTCGCGATGAGGTTGTTGAAATCAAGCACACCGCTCAATCTCGCGAAGTTTTTGCCTCCGGTGCCGTGAAAGCCGGTGCTTTCCTTGCGGAATGCAAGGAACCGGGACTCTACAATATGGATGACTTGGTTAGCAAATTCATTAAAATATAAAGAAAAACCGAAGTGAATTCGCCACAGCCAGGCAAGGAAGTATTGTCCTGAAAAAGCGCCTTTTGGCGAATTTCTACACCAAAAACGCCCCATATCCGTCAGGATTATGGGGCGTTTTTAGCTTGAACTTCATCCAAAATTCATCTTTTCAGGATGC
>JAZNNQ010000030.1:0-2776 GCA_045580305.1 Eubacteriales bacterium | reverse complement strand
TCTTGCGGATAATACAAGCTTCTTAAAGTCGAACACGAAGTTCTTCTTTGTGCTCTGTGCGGAAATGGTTGCGCTAAATGAGGTTGTATACTCCTTACCGTCGTAGGTAAGAGCGATATTTACCGTTGCGCTGCCCACTTTAAGCGGAGTTACCTTAATTGTGCGGTCAGCATTTACGGAAACTGATACCGTATCAGGATCGGTAGATGTTGCGGTAAGTGCGGTTACCTTAGAATCGGTAAGAGCTACCGGATCACCGTTTTTCTTAAGGCTTACAGCATAATTAATAGGTGTAGCGCCTGCGATTGCGGAGTAATTTCCGCTGTCTTTAAGAACGATCTGGTCCTCACCGGAGATCGGGCCCTTATAATCAAGGGAAAGACCGTTCATAATTACTGAACCGGAAGCAGACTTTGTAAACTTAACTAAATAGTCGCCCGCTTCCATGGGGATATACATATCGCTAATTTCAACCTCACCCATGGGTGCATCTGCGTCAAGAACGCCTGCACACAGGTACTCACTTGCACCAACCTTCCAGATGGAAACGGTTTCAGCGGTTGCCGGTGTTGTGTGGAGATTGATTGCCGGGTTGTACATACCGTCTACCGGTACGCGGATTCTGATTGTTGCGGTACCAATGTCACCGTGCAAGAAACCGTAGCCCTGATAGAGACGGGAGAAGTAGAAATTCTCTTTCTCAACTCCTGCTGCGTCCACACGTGAAACAATACCCCAAGGATCAGAGGTGAAGCTATCGTTCTTTGCCTCGCCGTATGCGCCTGCGGTAACGGTTGACATTCTGAATGTTGAGGAGTAAGGATGGTTAACCTCGGTCTCAACATTAGACGGCATTGATGCCTGGAAGTTGTAGTAAAGGTCACGGCCTTCAACCGTTGTGCCCTGCGGATTTACCTTGATGTTGATACGGTCAAGAACCTCGCCGTACTTTACTGTAAGAGTGGTTGTGCCCTCTTTTACAGGTGTAATTTTTAGATTTGTACCGGAAAGTGTTACAGTTACAACGTCAGCGGTTGAATATGCAAATTCAAGCTTTGATAAATCAGCGCTTCCGCTTGTCATCTTAACAGATACCGGAATTTCCTTAGTCTCGCCCATGTTTACGTTTGCGAGACCGGAGTAATTGTCGACAATAACCTCAGTTGCAACGGGAGACTCAACCGGAACAAGCTTCAGTGCTCTGAACGCAGCACGGCTCTTTACCAGCTTGGTCTCTATTGTAAGAGCATATTCTGAGTTTGCAGTAAGCGCAACGGGAGTAGTTGTAAGCGCAAATGCATAGTCGCCTGTACCTGCGTTTGTAGCATTGATACCGCGTTTTGCAAGCACTTCTCCCTTGGTGGTGCCGTCAAGTGTATTGATGGCAAACTCTACAAAGCCTGCCTCTGCCCAGTTTGCACCGCTGTCCATAACGATCATGGGGATGTAATTACCGGTCTTTGCTGCCTTGAACTTAAGTGTACCGGTAGTGGTTGTGTTTCTTGCCACATTTGCAAAATAGAAGCCGCGGTCACCATAAACATATGTGAAATAGTTGTTGCCGGAATCACTACCCGGTGTAAAGTCCATGAACGCCCAGGGGGCACTCTTTCCGGTAGCGGCAACCATATCATATGTAATGGTCTTTGTGAAATCGGTGTTCGCACCGGATCTTGCAAGTACGGTAAAGTCGTAGGTGTACTCAGCACCTGCTGCGGGTGCGATAATGTCCGCCTCGATGGTCTGAGTATACTTTGTACCGTCATATGTAAGCTCGATGTTGATGAATGCACCGCCTACCTTAAGCGGAGTTACGGTGATTGTATTATCAGCATTTACAGAAACGGTTGCAACTGTCTCATCGGTAGATTTTGCGGTTACCGATGTTACCTTGGAATCGGTAAGCGCAATTGCTTTGCCGTCCTTATCAAGTGACATTACAACGTTTGAAGCTGTGCCTAAAACGCCGGTGTACTTGCTTGCGGTAAAGGTAACAACGGATTCCTTAACGGTAACCGGAATGGTTGCTGTGTAATTGTTTCCGTCGTATGTAATTGCAACGTCGATTGAAGTTATACCTGCTTTAAGAGGAGTAACAGAAATTGTACGGTCTGCATTTACCGTTGCGGTTGCAATGGTAGCATCCTTAGAAGTTGCAGTAAACGCGGTTACCTTAGAATCAAGAAGGGAAACCGGTGCGCTGTCCTTCTTTAAGCTAACGCTTACGTTGGATGCCGCATCGCCAACAATAGCGGTGTAAGAACCGTTTGCAGTAAACTCAACGATAGCTTCATCGGAAATCTCGCCCTTATAATCAAGGGATAAGCCGTTGAAGATATTGCTTCCCTTAGAGGTCTTATTGAATTTTAAGAGATAATCGCCCTTGGTGAGCGCAATATTCTTAGAGTAAAGCGCATTCTCACCTACCGCTGCAGTTGAATCAAGTGCAGTGGCAAAAATATAATCGCTCTCGCCCTCTTTCCAGAGAGAGATGGTTGTAGCAGTACCAAGAGCTGCATGAATATTGATTGCCGGGAAGTACATACCATCTACCGGTACGCGAATCTTAATTGTTGCGTTACCGATGTCTCCGTGTAAGAAACCATAGCCGGAATAAAGTCTGGAGAAGTAGAAATTCGGCACTACGGTACCTGATCTGTCGGTACAGTTAACAATACCCCATGTATCAGATGCCTGTGCAGTGTTTGCAGCCTCACCATAGGCACCGATAGTGGAGTTTGCCATAGTAAAGGTCTTTGAGTAGTAGTGGTTAACC
>JAZNNQ010000029.1:0-15329 GCA_045580305.1 Eubacteriales bacterium | reverse complement strand
AGTACTTGCTCGGATCTACGTCGGCAAACGTTGCAACCTCTGCCTCAAACTTGAATGCACGGACAATAAGGGTGGTAAAGTCTGCTCTTGTGATATTTACGCCCGGTGAGTAGGTCGTTTCACTTGTTCCGTTTACTACGCCTGCCTCAACAAGTCTGTAAATTGCATCCTCTGCCCACTTGTGGTTACCTAAGTCGATGAAACGCTTACCGTCTTCATCTGCCTCGCCCTCTACCCACTTAGCGTAAAGGGTAAGTGCTGCGGTAACTGCTGTGTCAAAGTCGTACTTGTTGGTAAGCTCTGCATCAGTATACCAGCCGTCGAATACAAAACCATCCTTTGTGGGATCTGCAGGTTTCTCTAACTTTTCGCCCTTAGCAACCTGCTTATTGGAAACCTTTGAGCCGCCATTGGTCTCAAACTTAACGGTGAGCTTGGAGTTCTCGCCTCCGCCACCGCCGCCGCCTGTGCTCGGGCTGGATGCGTTGTGAACAAGAATGTTAAAGGTTGTGGTAGAGTCAAAGGTACCGTTAGATGCACCTACAACGATCGCATGTGTACCACGGTGTGAACCCTGAGCAACCCAGGTAATAACGCCGGTGGTTTCATCAACAGTGATACCTGACGGGCCGCTTACAAGGAAGTACTTGATGGGCTCACCATTGGGGCTGGTTGCGCGGATAGTGTACTTGAATTCTGCATTTGCTTCGGTCTGCTGATCCGGAATCGGCTCGATTACAGGACCTGCATCAGCAACGAGAGACATCGGAATTCTGATGTCCTTGCCAACCTCAACTGCATAAACGTAGTCGCCTTCATCATCAAGTTTATCAACAAGAGTGATGTCGCCAATGTCAAGTACGTAGTTGTTGCCGGACTTGGTAGCACCGAGAATCTCATAGGTAGCATTACCTGTACCGGTCTTGGAAACGTAAACGTATCTGCCGATAAGATCATCAACATTAACTACCTGATCGATGGAGATGGTAAGAGTATTCTTAAACTCGATACCCTTAGTGAAGTCAACTACCTTACCGGTTAAGTTGCCTGTGCCGGTTAAGTCGCCAATCTTACCACCGTCATTTACGTAGGAGTAAATGTTCTTGCCGTCCTTTACGGAGTAAACGCCGACGATACCCTGAATATTGAAGAGATCAGCTACACGATACTCAACGGAATTCTTTCTGTTGAATACAACGTAGTCAGTTCTGCCGTCCTTCAAGGTAACCTTAACAGCCTTAACGTCCTCGTCAGCAGCGAGTGCTGCGCCATCAGCGCGCTTAACCTCAACTGCCTCGATAGAGGAAATCTTACTGTCATCAACATACGGCTCAAATACTGTAGTAAAGAGAGTGTTCATATTCTGACCGCTGCGGCGTGCGAGAACCCAGGTAAGTTCAGTCGGGTTACCGTCACGTACCGGAGGTCTGCCGTTTGCGGTAGCAACCTCGCTAAGATCAAATCCGTTAACCATGGTCATCTTGAGATGAGCATCCGGATCGGTCTCATAGTAGTCACGGAAGTCTTTAATCTTAAAGTCAACGGAGAAGTTACCGCCGGTAACGTTAGCTGCACGCTTAACGTCCTTTAAGAAGCCGTAGCCGTTCTGATCCGATACGTTTGTATCATACGGAATGTCCGGACCTGCATAAGAGCCGCCAACCTGTTCAACAAGGTTAAGTCCTGTGGTTGTAATCTCATTAGAGTGTGAATGGAATGAGTAGAGATGCTCATTACCACCCTTAACGTGGAAGAAGTCAACAGCATAGGTGTCTTCGTCGTCGATATCAACCGCAACAACGATACGGCGGTAAGCCTCAAGTGAGTACTGGTGCTTAGCATCAGCATCCATTACCTTAACTCTGCCTGCATCGTCGAAGTGGTACGGAATACCGGTTGAACGAGCACCTGCCTGACGCTTGTCATTAACAACAACGGTGTTGTGAACAACGGTGGTCTGACCCCAACCTGCGTATCTGGGACCGGTAGTACCGTCCGGATAACCAAGATCAGGTGCCATATCAAAGCCGTGTGCCTCAATACCTAAGTTGAGTGCGTCACGGTGACCGTGACCGGAGCCACGACCGTAGAACATCCAGAATGCACGCTGTGTATCGCGCTGGTTATCGCCGGAACCGTAGAGTGAACCACTCTTAAGTACTGCGTAACCGAAGTCTGTGAGCTGGAGTGACTTATCGTAGTCGTAAACGCCCTGCTCACGGATAACGTTCATAATGTCATCCTGAATTGAGTTCGGATTTCTAATTGTAGCCTCGTAGTGGAGACCCTCTACCTTATTTCCGTTCTGCTGATAAAGAATCTGAGCAAGGCGCGGATCCTTTGTCTGGGTATAAGCCGGAACAAGCCAGAAGCTGGAAAGATGGTAGTTGTTATCCATCGCGGTAGCACCCGAGTCACCGATAGCCGGCATCTTCTTACGACGTAAGAAGGTGTCAACCTGCCATGTAAACATCTTTACAAAGCGCGGGTTGTTGTAAAGGTCACCCTCGGGGTACTTGTCATAGCCTGCGGTAGAGCGTGCGATATTTGCAACACCGTTGAGCCAGAGTGCTGAGTAGTTAGGCGCAATTTCATCGGATACACCGTTTGCGTCAACCGCATTGATTAACTGGCGTAATAAGTTACCACCTGTAATGTGGTTGTACTGAAGAGAGCCGTTGATCATATATGCCTCGCCGTCCTGGTATACCCAGTCGAGCATTTCCTTGGTCTCAGGCATTGTGTCAAGTACAACTGCAGTAAGTGCAAGTGTGGAGTGCGGCATACCGAAGTTACCCCAGATGTCACCGATCTTCATTTCTTCGAAGATGTGACGGAGAATGTTGTCTTCGATATTGTTGCGGATAAGGGTTTCGTTAGCCTTGGAATTTGCAAGACCATACTTAGCTGCCTTATCGGAAAGGAAGGAGATTACCTTCTCATCCTCGTATACATCCCAGAATACGTCGTATGCTTCAACCCACATCTTAGCATTCTGGTTTTCCCAGATGTAGTCGGAGGTCTTACCCTTCGGCGGATAGTGACCACCGTCGGTGAACTGATGACGGTAGGGAGCTGTATCGAAATCGCGATAAAGGTCAGCAATTCGGTCGATCATAACAGCACCTACGCGACCATACTTAAGGTCACCGGTGTACATGTATGAGTTCATAAGAACATCAACTGTGTTGTAAATGAAGCTTGCGTGCCAGAGTTTCTCGTGGTTGTAGTAGGAAATGTAGGTATGAACGGAGTTCATGGTATTACCCTGCATATCGGTAAACTTCTCATTGGGGTCAACATAGCCGTAACCATCGTCAACACCCCAGCCCTCGCCCTTATCAGGGTGAAGTTCGTTTACAAGATAGCCGGGCTGGCCTGCATCAACCAACTTCTGATTTTCAGCCTTTGCAAGTTCATAATTCCAGGTTCCGTCTGCGTCGATACCAAGAGCATAGAACTTCTCAAAGTCATTAGACGGGAACTTCTTACGGCACTCAGGACACTGGATCTTCCACGGATCATTCCAGGGATCAGCACGCCAACAAGTGAGTGCGGAACCGTAAATATCACCGATGTTAGCGCCACAGTAACGGCAGTAGCCTACCTTCGGGTCGCCACGGTAACCTACATAGTAGCTTCGCGGAAGGTCCTGAGAAGTGATCATATTCCAGAGTTTTTCCTCTTCGCCGATAAACTTCTCTGCCTGGTTGGTGTAGCTGAGCATTGTGGATGTAGCCCAGTCGTAAAGTCTTGCGTTCTCGCGCATAGCCGCAACTCTTTCCTTGGTGCGGTATGAGCTTCTCTGCTTACCGCCTGCAGTAACAGAGAGGGTAAAGGTATCGGTTCTTTCAACACCGGAAAGCTTTACGGTAACAGTAATATCTGTTGTACCGGCCTTATATGCTTTGATATGGCCCTCTGCATCAACCTCTGCAACAGAAGTATCAGAAGATGCGTAAGTAACGGTGAAGTCCTGAAGCGCAACAGACTCTGCAGCGATTTCGCGGCCTAAAGTATCAATTAAAGTAATCTTAACATCATCAACGTTCTTGTCCGAATTGGTGGGATGGAGGTAGATGACGTTTGCAATAGTGTTAGCCTTAAGGCCGAGCTTTATGCTGTCGAGAATGCTCTCCTCAGTAACGGTAACGTCCTGAGTGAAGGTAGCACGCTTGGTTCCGTTGAATGTTACATCAATGGTAAGCTTGGTAGAGCCAATATTCTTACCTGTAAGTTCAAGGAATACGCCGTTCTTGTTAAATACGGGTTTTGCATCAACGATGTCAGCAGTTGTTGCTGTTACGTTAAACTGTGCACCGTAAAGGTCGTCAGCTGAGCCGTCGGAAACAGAGCCTTCGAGCTTAACAAGAGCCTTGGTGTACTTGGGAAGTGTTGTGCTTGTAGTTGCGGGGGTAATTGTAATTGTGGGAAGTGCTTCCTTGGCATTGAAGTAAATACCGTCCGGATAAAGTCTCGGGGACGCAATATCGGAGTTGCCGTTCTTACCTGCACATTCCCAGGTTACGATGTAGTCGCCTGCTTCTAACTCGATAGTACGGAGAGTGGTCTTAATCTGCGGAACAGTGTAGTCCTTGCTCTCGCTGTAGTAGCAGTCGTGAGAACCTACGGACCACTTGGGATCCATCGGATTTTCAGCACCCTTGGGTGCAATGTAAATACGGTAGATACCTGCCATGGTGTACTCAGTAGCTTCACCTACGATTTCGTAGATACCACTTCTGGGAAGACGAACTTCCATTGAAGTCCAAATGCCCTGACCCATTTCAAGTGCGCCACCATAAGTGTCGTACTTTCTGTAGAACTTAGCACCATCGGAAATACCTGCAAAGCGCCAGTTGTCGGTATCACCTGCGCGGAGAGCGGTTCCCGGAAGAGTATCAAGGAAGCTTGTTACGGTAGTGATATCAAAACCATTGCCGCCATAGGGCAGGTTCTTATGATATAAGTACTTGTAGTTCTTGGTTGTGTTCTTGGTAGTATCGGTTACAAGAATCGGGAAGTTAAAGGTCTTGGTAACGTCTTCACAAGTGATAACAACCTTAACGTTTGCAGCACCTGCAATAAGACCCTCAAGCTTAATCTTGTTGTTCTTGTTGTCAGCACCTGCTGTAACGGTAGCCTTTAAGATATTAGCATTAGAGGAGGTAGCGGTTACGGTAACTGCTGCATCCTCGCCTGCAGCGGTTGATCCAACTGCAGCCTTCTTAACGATTGCGGTAATATCCTGGCTTGTGCCAACCGCCATCTGATCCTTAATATCTAAGGTAATATCAAGGTTAAAGTTAGAGAGTGTCTCAACCGGAATCTTGATTGAGCCCTTCTTACCGTCAGCGGTGGAGAAGTTAACAACCGCATTGGTTGAACCCAGTGCAACGCCGGTAAAGGTAAGCTTAACGTCGTCGCCGTCAGCGCCAACTGCAACCGTTGCAAAACTGTTATTTTCTAAAGTAGCGGTGGTTGTAAGGTCGGACGGCTTAACGGTAGCGCCGGTAGAATCCTTAACGGTGAGCTTAACATCAGCGGTAGAACCCTTAACTACGACAGCACCTTCCACGTCGGTAGTACCGGTAAGGAGAGTTGCGTTGTTAATGAGTCTGAAACCGTTGATGATAGAAAGACCGTTGGTAACAGAGTTGTGTACGGATACAACATACTCACCTGCTTCAAGGTAAACCGGCTCTGTACCGATCTGGTAATCCTTGGTCTCGGTGATAGAACCTGCTGCAAACTCAGTCTCAGCAATCTTATCACCAAGCTTGCCATTCTCACCAACCTTGGAGAGTTTAGTGGTGGTAAGTACGTTGGTGCCATGGTACATAACAGCAAACGGAACGTAAGTACCGGAGGTTGAAACCTTAATCTTTAATGCACCAAAGTTCTTTCTGGACTTACAGGGACCATAGTGGTTGCCGTTATACTTAAAGTAGTTGTTGCCATCGTTCTGAGCCGCAGAGTCATCGTTATAGTATGCCCACGGGTCGGAAACGATGTTCTTGTTAACCTCGGAAGCGGAGCCTGCCTCGGTCATAGCGTAAGTAACCTTCTGTACGCTCTGTAAAGAGGTGTCGCCGGTATAACCCTTCTTGAAGTCATAGTAGTAGTCACGAACTTCAACGTAGTCCTTAGCATTAACCTTAACGGTTAAGGTAATATTAGAGGTGGACTTTCCGTTTGTAACAGCGATAGCTGCGGTAGCAGTACCCTCTGCCACACCGGTAAACTTAATTGCAAGGCCATTGGTCTTATCAACCTCAGCGGTTGCAACGCCGTCGGTACCGGTAACGGTAGCGGAAAGGGTTGAAACGTCTGCCGGATCACCTGCTGCGTCAACAACCTTAACAGGAACGGTGACGCTGGACTCAGCATTCATTGTAACAACACCTGCATCAATACTTGCGGTGATAATGTCAGTAGCAAGAGGATCTACGGTTAACTTAACCTTGGTGGTTCTGATAACCGGAGTTGCACCTGCAGAATAGGTTACGGTGATGGTAGCCTCGGTCTCGCCGATAGCATCACCCTTGAATGTAACCTTAGCGCTGGTATCATCAACTACAGGAGTAGCGGTTGCAATGTTTGCAGTGCTAAACTCGGTAGCAACTTCAACCTTTGAGTAGTCGATAGCGCTGCCGTCGCCCATAGTTAAGGTAAGCGGAATGTCGATATTCTTGCCAATTTCAACCTTTGCGGTTTCCTGAGCGGAAACGAAAAGGTTTGCAGAAATCTCGCCCTCATACTTAAGGGTGAGCTTATTTAAGTAAGCAAAATCGGATGAGCTCTTACCCAGGTTAAAGTTAACGACATAGGTGCCTGCCTTAATGGCAACAGGACCGTCGGCAAGCTGGAATGTTTTCGGTGTGCTTCCGGCTGCACCAATACCACCCTTATTAAATAACGGGTTGTTTACATCAACAGTATCGCCGTCAATAGGCATAAGAGAAATGCCTACCTGTGTGCTTGTACCGTTGAGGGTAACGCTGGGTGTGTACATACCGTCATGGGTAACTTTCACCTTAAAGTAGGTATAGTCGCCACGCTGATACATTGCGATACCGTAATCTACGTTATTGTTGTTGTACTTAACATAGCTGTTACCACCGGTAACGCTTGACTTGTAGAATGCCCAGGGAGCAGAGGGACGGCTCGGTCCAAGAATTTCGCCGTAACCACCTGCGGTAGTATTACCAAAGGTGATGTTCTCTACATATGCCTGGCTGTACATCTTCTTATCGCTAACGCCGATAGGCTTAACGAAGTCATAAACAAGATCGCCTGCAGCAGCGTACTCTTCAACAACCTCGATGTTAGTACGAGCCATAGCAGCACCGTGTCTTACGGTCAGAGTGGTCTTACCTGCGGCCTCTCCTGCAGTGATCTTGAGCTTGCCATTTGCAATTTCTGCAGTAGCAATGTCTGCAGTAGAATATTCAAAGGTAGCCTTAGAAAGATCAGCAGTAGATCCATCGGACATAGTAACGGAAAGCGGAACTTCTACGCTCTCGCCAACCTTAATGGTATAAATACCGTCATTGTCGCCGATAATCATATCGGTACCAATAGCGGTAGATGCGTCAGCAAGCTTTAAGCCGTTGACGATGAAGGTACCGTTACCGGGTGCCATTGTGGTGAGCTTTAAGATATATTCCTCATCCTTCTTCATCTCAACAGGAGTGTTTGTGAGGGAGAGGTAATGATTGGGCACGTCGTATGTGGGGAACATAATAACGCGCTCAGCAACTTTTCCACCATTTGAATCTGAAAGTGTTGCGGTAAAGATGGTCTCATAGGTCCACTCGGTAGCACCGCAAAGGTTTACCTGAGGAATGTACTTACCGTCAGCGGTAACCTTAACCGCAATTTCAGCATAATAAGTGTTAGCGCCTGCCTTGTAGTCATTACCATATAAGTAGGGGCCCTTGCCCGCACCTATATATGCAAAGTAGCCGCCGCCACCGTCGCAGCCGGCACTGATAGTCTTAACATACCAGGGCTCGGACGGGATTGTGGGGTTAAGTTCAGCCGCATCGCCTGCGGTGGTGAACTTGTAGTCATTAATTGTCTTAACATGGGCGGTACCCATACCGGTACCGATATTTCCTTTAATAAAGTCATAGTATAAGTCGCCTGCAGCCTTTGCCTCAAAAAGTGCGACGCCCGGAAGCGCGCCGATAATCATACAGAGCGCAAGAACAGCGGAAAGTAACCGCTTAAAACTAAACTTTGATTTTCCAGCCATTTCCCATACCTCCTTTTAGTAAAAGATTGGCTTTGGTTTAAAAATGGGTGCCTTGGGTATCCCAAGGCACCCATAAGGGATACTAACTATTAATTAGCTTTTATTACTTGGTTACGCGAGCGTAAGCAGTCTCGTAGATCTGGATATACTCATCTACATCGAATGCCTTACCGCCCTCAACGAACTCGTCCCACTTGTCAAGAGATTCCTGACCGGAAATGAACTTACCGATCCACTCCTGGCTGTAAGAACCAAGCTCGAGGTCGATGTCAGAACGACGATCGCTCTCTTCATCGGTGAAGGAGAGCCACCACATCGGGTTAACATACGGCTCCTGATACTGTGCAGCTTCCTTAGCAGCCTCAACCTGCTTCTCGGTGTAAGATGCAGCAAATGCCTCAGGATTCATTCTCTGATAGAGACCGAAAGAACCTACGCCGTAGAGGCCACGAGGAGTATCGTCAGCGGTGTTGAGGATGAAGCGGCGGTTGCCGTTCTCGTTTACATAGAAGGTCTCGCCTTCCTTACCCCAAGAGAGAAGCTCCTCAGCTTCGTCGGTGTACATCCAGTCGATAAGCTTGAATGCGTTCTCGATGTTAGCTTCCTTGCCGGTGTTACATACAGCGTAACCGGAAGCGTCAACAGAACAGTTGGTCATCTTGTGGAGGCCAAGCTCGTTACCTGCCGGCGGCTTCATAAATGCAAGCTCGTAGTCAGGATATTCGGTGCTGCCTTCCATAAGTAAGTTGAAGTGGTCAAGACGAACGATGTAGTCGAGGGTAATGAAACCACGGTTAGACATCATAAGCTCTTCCCAACCCTTGGTGGAGATGTCGATGATGTCCGGCGGGCAGAGGCCTTCCTTAACCATCATTGCAAGCCAAGCTACCATATCGCGGGTAGTGTCCTCGAAGGAACCATAGCAGAACTTACCGTTCTCGAAATCGTAGTAGATATCGAAGGACTGGTAGGGTTTCCACTGTGCACCCATGTTACGGATACCGGTGAAGCCCATACGGAAGCAAACCGGGTAAGACTCAGGATAGAGAGCCTTTAACTGCTTTGCAACTTCATAAACCTCATCGTAGGTTTCCGGAACCTTAAGGTTGTGCTTCTCAAAGATATCCTTACGATAGAGCCATGCACGAACGCTGGTTACGATTTCAGTACCTGTAGCCGGAGCGTTGTAGATGTTACCGTCAGCAGTGCGGCGCTGTGCGAGTAAGTTCTCGCGGGTTGCTTCGGGTAAAGACTCCATATATGCTACATAGTTGGGCATTAAGTCCTCATACTCCTCGAAAGGAAGGATGGAGCCCTGGTTAGCATTGTCGTCTACCATCTTCTTCTGGGTAATGTGAAGAAGATCCGGGAGAGTCTCCGGTGCAGACATCATAAGGTTAACCTTGGTAAAGTAGTCCTCGAGCGGAATGGAAGTAAGGTTAAGGGTAACACCGGTAGCCTCACTCATATACTGCCAGAGTTTCCAGTCATCTCTGTGCGGCCATGTAGCATGGTTTGACACAGTGATGGAGAGAGTTGTGTTCTCGTCGAACGCGGGACCGTCGTTGTTTCCGCCACATGCAGCGATGGAGAACATCATAGCAGCAGCCATAACAAGAGCAGCAACGCGCTTCCACATGGTTTTCTTCATTGTGAATCCTCCTTTAATTTTTTTGCATTTAAAATGCATTTTGTGTGATGACAATCCGGATCTTAAAATGCGCCGCTTAAAACCCCTTTTTATCATCACTGTGCATAACATCACCTTAAAAAGTAGATATGTAGTGCACTATAATTCACAATTTAATATTACTATAATTAATTCAATAGGTAAACAGACAAATGTTAGATTAATCGTGCTAAATGTTGGTTTTTGAAATTTTTTTATCCCGACCTTGGCAGTTGGACAAAAATAGGCGCCTTGAAAACCCAAGGCGCCTGTAAGACGGTTAGTTATAGCAGCTAAACCGCTTCAAGTATGCTTTTAGTTATATATTTAGCCTGCAACGCGAGCGTAAGCGGTCTCGTAGATCTGAATATACTCGTCTACATTGAACGCCTTGCTACCCTCAACGAACTGATCCCATTTCTCCATGGGTTCCTGACCGGAGATGAACTTAGCGATCCATTCCTTAGCGTAGTTACCAATCTCAAGGTCAAGGTCAGCGCGGCGGTCGCTTTCCTCATCGGTAAAGGACATCCACCACATCGGGTTAACATTTTCTTCCTGATACTGTGCAGCTTCCTTAGCAGCCTCAACCTGCTTCTCAGTGTAGGATGCAGCATAAGCTTCGGGATTAATTCTCTGGTAGAGACCGAAGGATGCTACGCCGTAAAGACCACGCGGGGTGTCATCAGCGGTGTTGAGGATGAAGCGGCGGTTGCCATTCTCGTTAACATAGAAGGTCTCGCCTTCCTTACCCCAAGAGAGAAGCTCATAAGCCTCGTCGGTGTACATCCAGTCAACGAGAGCGAATGCGTTAGCAATGTTCTGATCCTTGCCGGTATTGAATACAGCGTAACCGGTAGCATCAACGGTAGCATTGGTCATTTTGTGGAGGCCAAGCTCGTTACCTGCCGGCGGCTTCATAAATGCAAGCTCGTACTCGGGGTTAGCCTCAGCCATAAGTAAGTTGAAGTGGTCAAGACGAACGATGTAGTCAAGAGTAATGAAGCCACGGTCGGACATCATCAGTTCTTCCCAGCCCTTGGTGGAGATATCAACGATATCCGGCGGGCAGAGGCCTTCCTTAACCATCTTAGCAAGCCATGCTACCATATCGCGGGTGGTGTCCTCGAAGGAACCGAAACGCCACTCCTTATTGTCGAAATCGTAGTAAATATCGAAGGACTGGTAGGGTTTCCACTGTGCACCCATGTTACGGATACCGGTGAAGCCCATACGGAAGCAAACCGGGTAAGACTCAGGATAGAGAGCCTTTAACTGCTTTGCAACCTGATAAACCTCATCGTAGGTTTCCGGAACCTTGAGGTCGTGTTTCTCGAAGATGTCCTTACGGTAGAGCCATGCACGAACATTACTTACACTCTCGGTACCTGTTGCCGGAGCATTGTAAACCTTACCGTCTGCTCCGCGGCGCTGTGCAAGAAGGTTATTACGGGTAGCCTCGGGTAAGGACTCCATATATGCATTGTAGTTGGGGAGGAGATCCTCATAATCCTCAAATGCAAGTAATGCACCCTGGTTCGCGGTGTTGTCAACAATCTGCTTCATAGTGAAGTGGATGAGATCCGGAAGGGTCTCCGGTGCGGATAACATAAGGTTAACCTTGGTGTTAAAGTCATCCTGCGGGATAGAAACGAGGTTCAATTTTGCGCCGGTAGCCTCGGCCATATACTGCCAAAGCTTCCAGTCGTCTCTGTGGGGCCAAGTAGCGTGGCTGGACACGGTGATGGATACCTCAGAACCTGCAAGTGACTCACTTGCGGTGCCGACATTTCCGCCGCCACATGCAGCGATAGAGAACATCATAGCAGCAGCCATAACAAGTGCAGCAACGCGTTTCCACATAGTCTTCTTCATTGTGAAATCCTCCTTTAATTTTTTGCATTTTAAAAAATGCTTTTCTATATTATACATCATTAAATCCATCTTGACAAGTATATATATAAATGTTAGAATTATCGTGCTAAATGTTATTTTTGAGGTGTTTTTTATGGCAGACGCTATTACTAATCCGATAAGAACCTCTGCTATCGACGCGAATAAACCCTATGATTTAATTTTATATAACGGTGCGGCCAATTACTTGGTTGAGGCCGACGAAATATCCATGGGCCCGCTTATCAGAACCTATTATGTTTTCCGCTACTGCATCAAGGGTCGCGGCAAGCTTATAACAGACGGCGGCACCTTTGAAATCAAGGCAGGGCAAGCTTATGTAGTTTTCCCCGGACAGGTCGTTACCGAAGTCACAGATGAAAAAGACCCATGGCATTTATCCTGGGTAACTTTTATCGGTATCCGCTCGGGTATTTTATTTAAGAATATTGGTATAACAATTAAAAATCCAATGCTTCCTTGGGAGAACGGCAAGGAGTTTCTTCCCCATCTTAATGCGGCAATATCTGCATGTGAAGTTCTCAGCGATGAAACCGAGCTTTTCAGAACCGGCAGTGCTTACCTTTTCTTTGATAATCTGATAAATTTCCTGCGCAAAAATTATCCCGATTCAATTCCGGATCTTTATTCAGACGATTATATTGAAAAGGCGCTTCGGTATATGGACTTAAACTATACCAAGTCCATAAAGGTTTCCGATGTTGCGGCACATGTAGGTCTTAACCGAAGCTACTTCTTTACAATTTTTAAAAATCAGCTTCACCTGTCCCCGCAGGAATATCTTACCAGACTCAGAATGCAAAAAGCGTGCGAATTGTTCGCTTATCCCGAGGCTACCGTTGCCAGCGTTGCAAATTCTCTCAACTACGAGCCCAGCGTCTTTTTCCGCCATTTCAAGCGTATTGTTGGGCTCTCACCCTCGGAATACAAGAAGATGCTCTCCACTGACACGGGGGTGAACTTCCGTGATTGAGGCGATCGTTAATCTGGATGTTGCAATAACTCAGTTTTTTGCAAACACTGCCCCGCCCCCTATTCTGGACAAAATAATGATGTTTGTGACCTATCTTGGCGAGGGTGGATTTATCTGGATTTTATGCGGGATTATTCTTTTAATATTTAAGAAAACCCGTATTATCGGCATTTCTCTGCTGCTTTCGTTGGCATTTACCTTCCTGCTCAGCCAGGTGGTTATAAAAAACATTGTAAATCGCCCGCGGCCGTATTTAATAGTGGATGGGATAAAGCTTTTAATTGCACCGCCTTTAGGCTCGTCCTTTCCCTCATCCCACTCGGCAACCGCCTTCGCCTCCGCAATGGCGCTCTTCCATTTTAATAAAGTATATGGCGCAATCGCCCTTGCTTTTGCCGCAGTAGTTGCTTTTTCCCGCATCTATCTGTGCGTGCATTTCTTGAGCGATGTGGTCGTCGGCTCAATTTTAGGCGTAATCACCGGTGCTGTAATCACGCACCTTTCAGCAATTAAAACTAACACAGAGGTTGATACAGAATGATCGTAATTTTAAAGAAAAACACAAGTCCCGACAGTTTTTCTGAGCTGAGGGCGAAAATTGAAGCACTTGGTATGACAATTCACGAGTCCCAGGGCGAAAACACACTGCTTTGGGGTCTTGTTGGTGATACCTCCAAGATAAATATTGACCAGCTTATCGCAAACGACGCGGTAGCCGAGGTAAGACGAATTCAGGAGCCTTATAAGGCGACAAATCGCCGTATGCACCCCGAGGATACCGTGGTTAATGTTGGTGGCATTAAAATCGGCGGCGGACATTTTCAGGTAATCGCCGGCCCTTGCTCCATTGAAACCGAGGCGCAAATCGCCGAGGTCGCAAATCGCGTAAAAGGCGCGGGCGCGGAACTACTCCGTGGCGGCGCATTCAAGCCCCGCACATCCCCCTACGCTTTCCAGGGTCTTGAGGACGAAGGATTAAGACTCCTTCTCCACGCGAAAGAGGTTACCGGACTCCCCATTGTAACCGAGCTTATGGGTACATCGGATATTGGTCTTTTCAAAGATGTGGATTTAATCCAGATTGGTGCGCGAAATATGCAGAATTTCCGCCTGCTAAAAGAGGTTGGCAAATTAAATACCCCTATTTTATTAAAGCGCGGTATGTCCAATACCATCGAGGAATGGCTTATGAGTGCGGAGTATATTATGGCGGGCGGTAATGAGAATGTCATCCTTTGCGAGCGCGGAATAAGAACCTTTGAGACCGCATATCGCAACACTCTTGATATTTCTGCTATTCCAATGCTTAAGCAGAAAACCCATCTGCCAATCGTAGTTGACCCGTCCCACGCGGCAGGTATAAGAAATATGGTTGAGCCACTCTCAATGGCAGCTATCGCCGCAGGTGCCGACGGTCTTATGATTGAGGTGCATAATAATCCGGCGGTTGCACTTTGCGACGGTCCACAGTCCATCACTCCCGACACTTTTGACGAGCTTATGGTTAAAATCAGAAAAACCGTAAACTTCTTCGGAAAGAATATGTAAATAATAAAGGCTGAACAGATATGTTCAGCCTTTATTATTGCCTTCTTAGGGTTCAGGCCCTCTCGAATATAAAAAAGAAGCACGCCCATTCGGGCGCACCTCTATTTTATGGTCGAGATGACAGGACTTGAACCTGCGGCCTCTGCGTCCCGAACGCAGCGCTCTACCAAACTGAGCCACATCTCGGTATATTATTTACTTGACACATTTAGATATTATATATACATTTTCCTTAAATGTCAAGTGTTTTTCTCAAAAAAAGCAGATATGTCTCCATACAATCCCGACAAACATAAAACGCGAAATCACATAGAGGCGTACCACGATACGCTCCGCAAAAAAGTCTTCCCCTCAAGGGGAAGGCCAATAAAAAGCTCCCTCTGATGAGGGAGCTGTCGAATGTAACGAGACTGAGGGAGAGATACTCTAAACTTATTCTATCTCTCCCTCCGAGTTTGCTTCGCAAACCCACCTCCCTCATCAGAGGGCAGCTGATGTCGGTACCTGCAAATATGTCAAAATCCTCGGTGTTCTCCCGTAGGGGCGGATGCCTACATCCGCCCGCGGTTTGTCGGAAACCGCCAAACCCTACAAAGGCTACGGCAATTGTAGGGAAGGGATTTATCCCTTCCGTTTTTTTGCGGAATGCATAAATGCATTCCCTACAGAAAAAGGCTCCCTTGTGTAAAGGCAACTGTCGAGCGGAGCAAGACTGATGAGATATTTTTTCAATTTTATTAATTTCAATATTTCCACCTCATCCACCGCAAGCGGTCCCCCTTCTCCACAAAGGAGAAGGCAAAAATTAGGCTCCCTCTGATGAGGGAGCTGTCGAGCGGAGCGAGACTGAGGGAGAGATAGAATGTGTTTTACCTTCTTATCCCCTCCGGTGCTGCGCACCACCTCCCCTTACCATAAGGGTAGGCTATGTACAAACAAAAAAGATGCGAGGAAAAATTCCTCGC
>JAZNNQ010000028.1:0-9017 GCA_045580305.1 Eubacteriales bacterium | reverse complement strand
GCGGCGGTGGCGGAGGCGAGAACTCCAAGCTCACCGTTAAGTTTGAGACCAACGGCGGCTCAAAGGTTTCCAATAAGCAGGTTGCTAAGGGCGAAAAGTTAGAGAAGCCTGCAGATCCCACAAAGGATGGCTACACCTTCGATGGTTGGTATACTGATGCAGAACTTACCACCAAGTACGACTTTGACACTACCGTTACCGCGGCAATTACACTCTACGCTAAGTGGGTAGAGGGTGAGACCGAGGGACGCAAGTTCATCGACTTAGGTAACCATAAGTGGGCAGAGGAAGCAATTTACAGACTTGTTGAGGCAGGTGTAGTAAACGGTACAAGTGAGAACACCTACTCACCGGGCGTAAATATTACAAGAGCAGACTTTACAACCCTTATCGTCCGCGCATTCAAGTTCGAAGCAGAGGTTGCAACATTTGCTGATGTAGATGCTTCTAAGTACTATGCAAACCCGATCGGTATTGCAAAGACTTTAGGTATCGTAAACGGCGTAAATGCAACTGACTTTGCACCGACTGCACAGATAACCCGTCAGGATATGATGGTAATTATCTATCGTGCACTCAAGGTAGCAGGCATAGACCTTGAAAAGACGGTTGACACTACCTTCCCGGATACAGATGCGGTATCCGCATATGCTCGTGATGCAGTTGATGCACTTATCGGATCCGGCCTCATTGCAGGATCTAACGGTAAGATCAACCCGAAGGCAAACACAACTCGTGCCGAGGTTGCTGTCGTTCTTGACCGTATCCTCAATAAGTAAAATCTTTAACTCCTGCGGGGGATTATTCCCCCGCAGGGAAAACTAAAGCAAAATCAGAGGTTTTCTCTATTACTCCTTTTCTTAATATGGTGTCATCGTGGGGGAGTGTGGTTACCCCCTCGGTGACTCCATAGAAAAAGGGTAAAAAATCCGCGAAATACCGCAAAAAGATCTTTTACACCTTTTTCTATACGACAGTATAAATGTATAGAGGAAGGGTTTTATTTTTAGGAGGGATTAGTTATGATTATTGATATGCATACCCACCTTATGGGTCCTGCGTACAAGAGTCAGCCCGCACAGCTTCTTAGCGCTATGGATCGCTACGGAATAGACAAGATTTATGTTTCCGGACTTAGCAGTATGAATGGTAACCCCACTAAGGAGCTTATCCGTATCTATAACGATGCGGTATATGATTTTAAAAGAGCCGAGCCGGATAAGGTAGAGGCTTATGTTTACGCATCTCCCGAACTTCCCGGTGCTATTGACGAGATCAAGTATGGCATCGAGGATAACGGCGCTATCGGCCTTAAGGTTTGGATGTCCACCTTCGCAGATGATAAGGCGATGGACAAGGTGGCAGAGACCATGATCGGCTACAATATGCCGGTTCTTTTCCATGCTTTCTACAAGGCACACGATCAGCTTTTATACGAAACACTTGGTAATCACATTGCAAACATTGCCCGTCGCTACCCCGAACTCAAGATAATCATGGCGCATCTCGGCGGCTCTGCTTACCATGCAGTTCCGGCGGTCCGCACACTTCCCAATGTATGGATAGATATGTGCAGTTCCATCTTCCGTGGCGATGAGCTTCAGTATACAATCGAGCAGGTAGGCGTTGATAAAATTCTCTTCGGCTCCGATATGCCGGGCAACTACATCGTAAATGTAGGCCAGGTTGAGGAGTTAGACCTTACCCAGGAAGAGAAGGACAAGATCTACTACAAGAATACACTTCATGTATTCGACACCAAGACCTATGTGGAAGGAGGCAGAAAGTAATGGCAAAAGTTGACTTTAACTGTTATGTTGGTAATTGGCCCTTCCACAGAATCAGAAACAACACCTTTGAGGATTTAAAGAAATTACATAAGAAGGTGGGCATCGACTACGGTTATGTTTCTGCTTTTGAGGCTATTTTCTATCACGACCCCTACGAGGCAGATGCGCTTTTAGCAAAGGAAATTGCAGGAAGCGACTACAAGCATGTAGTTACTGTTAATCCTAAGCTTCCTGGCTGTTTAGATAGCATCCGCCGTATGGTAAGTGAATTCCCGGTTGCAGGTGTCCGTATTCTCCCGTCATTCCACAAGTACCGTTTAGGTGAGGATCAGGATGTTGAAAACCTTTGCGCACTTTTAAAGGAACTCAACCTGCCCCTTTTCTTAAATCTTCGTATGGTGGATGAGAGAACCGAGTATATGTTCTTAACCGAGGGCTTTTCCGTTTGGGATGTTGATACATTTATCGGCCGTCACAGTGATCTTAAGATAGTTATTTGTAACGCTCGAAACGGTGAGCTGGGCTGGCTTAAGAATATGCTTAAGTACTCACCCAATGTGTGTGTTGATACATCCGGCTTTAAAAACGAACTTTTCGGCTTTGATACTATGTACAATGAAGGAACACTTGAGTCTGTTGTTTACGGCTCCGGTGCGCCCCTTCTTTGTATGATGAGCACCACATTATATCTGGACTATGCAAACTGTCCTCAGGAAGTTAAGGATGCTGTTTACGCAGGTAAGGCATTCTACAATCCGGAAAGATAAGAAATATCTGACGCTATGGGGTTCCTCTTAGCGTCAATTTTTACGGAGGGAAATATGGTTATTGATGTGCACACTCATCTTGGTGCTAAAAACTATGAACGGGATTATAATAATTTGCTTTCTGCTATGGAGCGTTACGGAATTGATAAAATTTATGTTTCAGGTCTTGGCGGCGGCACGCCTACAAAGGAGATTATTCGCATCTACAATGACGCGGTATATGATTTCAAGCGCGCAGAGCCGGATAAAGTAGAGGCTTATGTTTATGCATCTCCCGAGCTACCGTCGGCAATCGACGAGGTCAGATACGGTATTGAGGAAAACGGCGCAATCGGCCTTAAAGTCTGGATGTCCACCTTTGCCGATGATCCTGCCATGAACAAAATGGCGGAGCTTATGATCGACTATAATATGCCGATTCTCTTTCACGCTTTCTATAAGGCACACGACCAGCTTTTATACGAAACTCTTGGCAATCATATTGCCAATATCGCGCGCCGCTATCCCGAGCTTAAGATAATTATGGCGCACTTGGGAGGCTCGGCTTACCACTCGATACCCGCCATTCGTGCACTACCCAATGTTTGGGTGGATATGTGCTCATCCATCTTCCGTGGTGACGAGCTTCAGTATACAATCGAGCAGGTGGGTGCCCATCGCATTCTCTTCGGCTCAGATATGCCGGGCAACTATATAGTAAATGTGGGTCAGGTTGAGGAATTGGACCTCAGCGATGAAGATAAGGATAAAATCTATTACAAGAACACATTAAAACTGTTCGATACTTCATTCCATATTAAGTAAAAATAACAAAAGGCAAGATTCTAAAATCTTGCCTTTGTTTTTTGCACAAAAAAAGCGTGTAAAATTGTGCATAAGGGAGAAAAGGAGAAAAAATATAACATTTTGCGCGGTTTTGTTGTTTTAAAGACAGAAATGTGGTATTATATATAATACGATAATGTTGGGAAAGAAGACTTTCTCAATAAAAAATAAAGGGAGGCATGGAAAATGAAGAAGACGAAATTAAGTCGTATAGTTTCAGCACTGCTTGTTCTCTGTATGGTTGTAAGCGTTTTACCCAACATCGCGTTTACCACTGCAGAGGCGGCAGGGACAGATTTATACTTTAATTTCATCAAGGGTAATATGGGCACCGGAAAGGGTACCGCCCACGTTAAAACTATTACCTATGAAAACACCACCAAAGGAGCAGCCAATGAGTATAATACTACCATTGCGTCCGAACCTTGGGCAGTGAAAAGCGTTTCCGCCGGCGTTGACGGTGGCGGCGGTTACTGGGCGTATATGAATAACGGCAGAGGCCTTTATTTATATGCAAACACAAATAATAATACCGAGGATTATTACTCCGGTCAGATTAAATTCAAGGTTTCTACTGCAGGTAGCTATATTCCGCAGCTCAACCTTTACGGCGCGGATAACTACAGCTATGAAACTATATTTACCGCAACAATTTACGAGTACACACCGTCCACCAATACTTTAGGCAATGCACTTGCTACTCGTACAATTATGTACCCCAGCTATGATACATACGATGACTATGTATCTTTAAGCAATACTCCGGTATCATTTAAGGCAAATACCGAGTACGTGCTCAAGGTATCAACATTTAAAAACTGTGCAGGTACATTTGTTATTGAAGGCTTAAAGCTCACAGATGCAAGCACACCCATTGCCACCGACATTAAGGTTGGCGACAATGAGGGTTTATATACCGTTAAGGTTGGCAGCAGCATCACCATTCCGGTTGAGGCTACCATGTCAAACGGATCAACCGCTGATCTTTCCAAGGCTACTTTAAATGTAAGTAACCTTGCTAAAATGGATGCAGTTATGGAAAACGGCAAGATTAAGGTTACCGGCATTGGATCCGGTAATGGTACTATTACCATTAAGCTTGGCGCAGCTATGGCAAGATTCAATGTTAAGTCCACTGAGGCTAATGAATTGGCAAGGGATTTAGTATATGACTTCACAAAGCCGGTTGGCGATAAGTCTAAGAAAAACTTCGCACAGGAATACCTCACCAACATCACCCTTGCAAATACAACCACAGGTGCATACGGCGAAATTCACGATGCGATTGTATCCGAGCCCTGGGCATTCCATAGCTCGAATGTTTCCGGCGGCAACAGCTACGTTAAGTACAATGCGGCAGGCGGTACACACGGCGTTGCGATGTATACCAGAAACGACTATTCTAACTTTAAAATTATCGTTCCTGTAGACGGTATGTACACTGCATCCGCAGATCTCCGAGGAGATAACAAGTACATTCAGTTAGCACTCTATGAGATTAGCGGAAATACCACCGGCAATAAGATTTTAGGTGCAGTAGATCTCGGATCTGAAACCGATGCGGTTGCAACTTATACCGTAACAAGTACTCCTACTGCAATTAAAGCCGGCAAGTATATTCTTCAGATGAGGTTAGGCTCAGCGAAAACCGGTTTTGCATACTTAAACAAGTTTACCCTTAAGTACACCGGCGCATATGTTGCGCCTGAGGGTGGAAGTGGCAATGAGGGCGGCAACACCGGCGGAAACGAAGGCGGCGGCACAACTCCCACGCCCGATACCACCAAGCTTACCGTTACCTCTAATGTAAATAAGATTTCCGTTACAACCGGCAACACCGGCACGGCAACCCTTACCATTAAGGATTCAAGCGGTACTGCAGTTAGTGCTACCGCTACCGTAAGCGGTGTTGATTCTACCGTTGCAACTGTTACTACAGCGAAAGACGGAAACAGCATTGTTGTGTCTGCAAAGGGCCTTAAGGTAGGCTCCACCACCGCAACGGTAAACCTTTCCGCAACCGGCGGAAAGAGCGGCAGCATTTCAATTCCGATTGCTGTTACCGCGCCCATCGACCTTACCGGCGGTAAGACAAGAAGCTCTTATCATACCACTGAAAAAGTAGAGGCTATGCGTGAGAATGCAAAGCTTTATGACTGGGCTAATGCTACCATGCTCGGCTATGTAAGAAATGCAGAGCGCTATGTTGGCGAAGAAGAGCGTATGTGGAACACCATTACCTCTCAGGAACTTCCCCGTAGCTACTATGTTGGCTACCGCGGCGACCCTGATAAGGGCAAGTGCCGTTACTGCGGAAAGGTAATTTCTGATATTTACGGCAGCTTCTACTACTGCTGGATGCTTGATGCTTGGAACAAACCCTGGAAGGTTACCTGTCCTGAGTGTCGTAAGTCCTTCCCGACTAATGACTTTGAAAAGTTCTATGAGCTCGGTATTGATGCCGATGGTTTCTGGAACTATGAACTTGCAAAGAGTGAGAATGAAAAACTCGTTGCAGCAGGTCAAACCGGTTACCTTGTTAATGAGACCCTCCCCGAGAAGGGTGCTACCTGGGGCGTTGACGACGGCTACGGCTATGTTGACTCTGCAACGTTCAAGGATGTAAGAGGAAACACCTTAAATTCAACCCATACTTATATTTCCTTCTACAACCATTGGGGATTATGGCATAGCGGTCTTATCTACAATGCAGTAGGCGACCTTGCATATGCATACCTCTATACAGGTGATGTAAAGTACGGTCGTGTCGGCGCAATTATGATCGACCGTATTGCGGATGTTTATCCGGATATGGATACCGGCGTTTACCGTCACCAGTTTACCGACGGTGGTCACTATCCGCCGAAGGGTAAGGTTTCTGACTATATCTGGGAAAATCAACTTGCTAAACAGTGGTCTGAAGCTTATGACGCATTCTGGCCCATGTACGAGGACAGCAAGGTAATTTCCTTCTTGAATGAAAAAGCAGTTAAGTACGGCATGGCAAACAATAAGTCCACTGCAGCACTTATCCGCAAGAACAGCGAAGACAACATTCTCCGCGAAATCTTTTCAGAGATCCAGTGCGGCGATATCTGGGGTAACTTCGGTATGCCGCAGTCAACTCTCGCGCTTGCCGCAGTTGTTCTCGATACAATGCCCGAGACCAAAGAAATGCTCGACTTCGTATTCCGTGATGGCGAGGCGTTGATGTTAAACGGTGCCATCCAGGTCAACAAGACCACCGGCGGTAATGTTAACCGCCAGCTTATCAACGCGGTTGACGCAAACGGTGTATCTGATGAGGTCTCACCTAACTACTCAGCACTTTGGCTCAACGGTGTTTCAAATGTTGCGCGCTATACCGCAGGATATGATAAGTATCCCGAGGCTGATATGTACAACAATCCCCGCTTTGTAAAGATGTTTACATGGCAGCTTGATACAGCGCTCAGAAGAACAAAGATGCCCGCACTCGGTGACAGTGGTGCTACCGGTAAGGACAATGACTGGGATGTCAGCTCATTCCACTTGATTCCGGCTTACCGCTACACCAGAGATCCGAGAATTGCACAGTATCTCTACTTCTTAAACGGCAATAAATTAGACGGTCTCCATTATGACGCTACTAAGAAGAACCCGAACTCTATCCAGCAGGATATTGACGCCGTTATCAGAGAGCACGGCCAGTACGATATGGATAAGTCCCTCCAGCTTACCGACTTTGGTTACTCGGTACTCAAGAGCGGTTCCGTTTACGGAAGCGGTAATAGCTACCGTGATACCCAGCGTGCATTCTGGATGTACTGGGGTCGTGGTGCAGGCCATGGTCACCGTGACGCATTAAACCTCGGTATCGAGGCACACGGCTTTGATATGGCACCTGATCTCGGCTACCCCACCGGTACAACAGGCGATGCTTATGCAGCTTGGTATCAGACTACCGTATCCCACAACACAGTTGTTGTAAACGATGGTCGTCAGCAGAGCGACCGTACTTCCGGTGGTGTTCCATATCACTTTGACGATTCAGGTCGTGTTAAGGTAATGGATGCTGATGCATCTAACCAGTATAAGAATGTTGCGTCCATCTACCGTCGAATCGTTGTAGCAGTTGACATTGATGAAGAGGATTCCTATGCGGTTGACTTCTTCCTCGTTAACGGCGGTAACGAGCACGTTTACTCATTCCATTCATTCTCCGATGAAATTGCAGCAAGCTCCGGCATCTCTACAACCGCGCAGAGCGGCGGTACATATGCAGGCGCAAACGTTGCGTTCGGCACAGGCAGCTCATCTGTCGGATATAACGGCTTCAATTACCTCTACAACGTAAAGCGCGATGCTACCGTTACAGGCGGAAACTTTATGATCGACTTTAAGATCAAAGACTTCCGTGACTACTTCCCGGTTGACCCGGACGCTCATCTTAAGATGACTATGGTTAACGGCTTTGACCTCTCCGAAGTTGCTATTGCAACAGGTGTTCCGCCGGAGATCGAAGAAAACCCGAAGGAACTCAAGTGGATTCTCGCTCGTCGCAGCGGTACAAATCTCCGCTCACTCTTTACAACCGTATTTGAACCCTATGTAAATAAGAGTAAGGTTTCCAAGATTGAGCAGGTTACCGTTACCCGTGCAGACGGCGCAGCACTTGGTGCTGACGAGGATGTTAAGGCTGTTAAGGTAACACTTACCGACGGCAGAATCGACTATGTAGTATTTGCAAGACGCTCCAGCGTTGAGTACAACATCGGCGATGTCTTCAATATGAAGGGTATCGTTGGTGTTTACTCGATGAAGGACGGCAAGAACATTTACTCTTATGTAAACGATGGTACCAAGATCGGTAACACTACCGGTACGGGTGCTATTACCGGTAAGGTTCAAGACTTTACAAAGGGTATTGAGTTCAATAACTCCATTACAGTATCTCTCGACCAGGCGGTTGATACCAACGATCTTATCGGCAAGTACATTTATGTATCTTCCAGCCAGCCGGGCAACGCTACTTATGAAATCAAGGGCGTTACCAAGTCAGGCAACAACTACATCCTTGACATCGGCGATATCACTTTAGTTGATAAGTTAGACGACGCAGGTAACTATGTGTACAAGATTGCCGCTAACAGCACATTCCGCATACCCATGCCGCTTGTTCGTGATAGTGGTCCTCAGATCGCACCGATTGCAGACCAGACCGCAGATGTTGGTGCTGAATTCACACTCAATATTCAGGCTACCAGCTCAGGAAGCGACCCGATCAAGTACTCACTTGTAAGCGGTCCGTCCGGTATTACCGTTGACGAGAATACCGGTAAGCTTACCTGGATTCCGGCAAGCTCACATCGCGGAACACACGCAGTGGTTGTTAAGGCATCCAACGGCGGCTTTGACTCTACCGAAACCTTTAACATTACCGTATTCGGCGGCTCACCTGCCGGCCCGGCAGGTCCCGGCGGCGGTGGCGGTGGCGGAGGCGAGAACTCCAAGCTCACCGTTAAGTTTGAGACCAATGGCGGCTCAAAGGTTTCCAACAAGCAGGTAGCTAAGGGTGAAAAGTTAGAAAAGCCTGAGGATCCCACCAAGGAAGGCTACACCTTCGACGGCTGGTATACTGACGCTGAACTTACCA
>JAZNNQ010000027.1:0-140819 GCA_045580305.1 Eubacteriales bacterium | reverse complement strand
ATCGGTAAGTTTGGTTTCTGCAATACGCGCTTGTTCCCTCTGCCGTCCGGTAAATTCATTGGCAACATCGCGAACCGCATCCCACATACTGCGAAGAACGCCACGGTCACTCTTATTCTCGGCGATGAAGTTATCGAGAACCTCGCCGCCTTCAAATAGAGCGCCCGAGTAATCCGCAATCGCCTCATTTTTAGCGAGCTTTTTTGCATCTTCGATAGGGAGTTCATTCTCCTGCAGCTGGCGAATAAATGCCGCACCCGCTGTTTGGCGGTACATATATTCAGCATTGATGCCTGCCGCAAGAGTATTTCCCGCTTTTTTAGCTGCAACCGGGGAAGCAAGCGCAAGTGGCGCGGCTAAAGCGACGGGGAAAACATCTTTAGATTTTAAGCTAATATCCACTTTTTCTACTTATTTTCGCTTTTCATTTGACTTTATTTTTTTTAGTGCTATAATGAAGACATAGCAACAAGCCTGAATATATTTATATATAGGAGGAAATGAAAAATGACACCTTATATGCAAAAAGTTCTTGACGAAGTTAAAGCGCGCAACAAGGGCGAGGACCTTTTCATCCAGACCGTTGAAGAGGTATTTGCAAGCATCGAGCCCATCGTTGCACAGCATCCCGAATATGAGAAGGCTGGTCTCCTTGAGAGACTTTGCGAGCCGGACCGCCAGATCTCCTTCCGCGTTACCTGGCAGGATGATAACGGCAACTTCCACACTAACCGTGGCTACCGCGTTCAGTTCAACGGTGCTATCGGCCCGTACAAGGGTGGTCTTCGTTTCCATCCCTCCGTTACTCTTGATACAATGAAGTTCCTTGCTTTCGAGCAGACCTTCAAGAACGCACTTACCGGTCTCCCCATCGGCGGCGGTAAGGGCGGTTCCGACTTTGACCCCCGTGGCAAGAGCGACAACGAAATTATGCGCTTCTGTCAGGCATTCATGACCGAGCTTTATCGCCACATCGGTCCGGACGTTGACGTTCCGGCAGGTGATGTTGGTGTTGGCGCTCGTGAGGTAGGTTTCCTCTACGGTCAGTATAAGAGAATCAAGGCTACCTGGCAGAACGGCGTTATCACCGGTAAGGGTCTCTCCTACGGTGGTTCTTACTTCCGTCCCGAGGCTACCGGTTACGGTGCTGTTTACTACCTTGAAGAAGTTCTCAAGCACTACGGCGACACCCTCGAGGGTAAGACCGTTGCAGTTTCCGGTTTCGGTAATGTTGCTTGGGGTGTTTGTGAGAAGATTGCACAGCTCGGCGGTAAGGTTGTTACCATCTCCGGTCCTGACGGCTACTGCTACGATCCGGACGGTGTAGTTACCGAAGAGAAAATCAACTATCTCCTTGAGATGCGTTCCTCCGGTCGTGACCGTGCTCAGGATTACGCAGACAAGTTCGGTTGCAAGTTCGTTCCCGGCGCTAAGGTTTGGGGCGAGAAGGTTGATATCTGCATGCCCTGTGCATACCAGAATGAAATCGGCATGAAGGAAGCAGAGCAGATCGTTGCTAACGGCGTTCAGTACTACATCGAGGTTGCTAACATGCCCACCACCAACGAGGCTATTGACTACCTCAAGAAGAACGTTAAGATCGTTGCTCCGTCCAAGGCAGTTAACGCAGGCGGCGTTGCAACTTCCGCTCTTGAGATGGCTCAGAACTCCATGCGTTACAGCTGGGAGCCCGCTGAGGTTGATGCAAAGCTCCACCTTATCATGAAGAGCATCCACGATAACTCCGCTAAGGCTGCAGAAGAAGTTGGTCTCGGCTATGACCTTATCGCAGGCGCTAACATCGCAGGCTTTAAGAAGGTTGCAGAGGCTATGCTCGCAGAAGGCGTATTCTAAAAATTACATAGCAAAGTTAAAACCCCCGAGCTTCTCGCTCGGGGGTTTTTGTTTATATATAAGCATAAATATTTTCAAAGGGACATACATTTGTCCCTTTTATTTGTTACTATAACGCTGTAAAAAGAAAAAACGCTTTGGTCATAGCGCGTGGGTTGAAATGCAGCTGCCGCTACAAAATGCAGATAATTCGCATTCCTTTGTTCCAGCCCTGCAAACGCGGACAAATACAAGACCTTTGGGATTATACTTGGGCAACAAAATCTGCTAAAATTTGGCATTGAGGTGATGCGAATGGCTGAAAACAACGCTGAGCTCCTGAACACAGTATATAGGGAAATAGCGGATAATCTCGGTATGGACACCGCCATGGATATGTATAAACTGTTTAAAGGGCAACAAATTTGCTTTCCGGTAAGGTTTTTCAACCCTGCTCGCATCCAACAAAATATCGTCGCGGAATACGACGGCACCAACATTAGGTTTCTTGCAATCAAATATAACTATTCTGAAAAAACTATACGGAGAATTATTCAAAAAAGCGCACAGGATTGAAAATCCGGAAGGAGTTGCTCGTCATATGATTTATGTAATAGTCGTCATCGCCATTATCGTGGGAATAATATCCTGCATTATTGAGGATGGTGGCGTATTGTCAAAGCTTGTACTTACAGCTATCGTTTCTTCTATTGCATTTTTACTGCTTCGTTGGATTTCCGGCTTTGAAATTATGATGACATTAGCAAAAGTCTGCGCTGCTGCCATAGTTTTATTGATACTGATCGCTATTTTACGAAAAATCTTTTAGCGGAGCGTGAAAAACTATGTTTCTGTTGTGTGCGCTTGCATTTGCCATAGTATACTGGATAACCTCGTGGACATTTTTTATAACATTGGCAAAAATCTGCTGTATATTGGCGGTAGTGGTGGTTAGTATAGCCGCAATTCGCGGGATTTTCAAGGATTAGCTTATCCTCTGCCGTTCAAAATAAAATTATTAAAAAGGAGCATAAAATTATGGGTTTTATTAAAGGATGTTTGAAATTGGTAGGAAGCGCCGCTTTGGTGGTTACCGGAACCGCTTCCACTGTTCTTAAAGGAATGGCTGACACAGTAGGTATTGAGGTTGGGTCAGAAATTTTTGGCGCAACAAAGGATGCCAGTTTTAACGGAATAAAAAGCATGTGGGGCATTGAATCATCTGCGGATGAAGAATATTTGACCGAAGAAGAGGCTGAGAACGCTGCAATTTCAGAAGAAAAACGAAAGTTGAAGGCGCAAGCACTTCGTTGCAAGGATCTGGCAAAAAAGGCAACGGACGAAAATATGCGTCGCAAATTTATGGATCGTTATGAAGAATTAATGGATCAAGCAAATAATATGTGAATGGGAAGAGGAAATATCACCTATGAAAAAACTTCAATCCACGGTTTATATGTGTACATATTGCGGTAAAACCGAACTACGGCGTGCCGATCAAGGCAGACCTATGCCCGGGCATTGTCCGCGCCGCAATAATATGAAGGACGGCAAACCCTATCCCCACAGATGGGTAGTAAGCAGAAAAATTTAATTTGAGAGGAGATGAAAATATGGCAACAGTACACCTTTGGAGATGTTCAAAGTGCGGAAGAACATCTAACAGTTCCGTAAAACCCGGTGCAACTTATGGCGGCAAATGCCCCAAGGCAAGCAACGGAATGCACTCCTGGCAGAAAGAGAGATAATCCCCCTAAGTATATTGTGTTTCCAATAGGAATCTCACTATCAAAAAATGCAAAAACGATCCCAAACACGCTGTGTTCGGGATCGTTTTTTAGTGTTTGGCGCAAGTTATGCCTGTTGGAACAAACGCTCGGTTTCCTCTGCACGAGCAGTACCGGTTTCAGATAGCACAAACATATCGTTAGTGCCTAAAACAACGCCACCGCTATTCTCCGCATACTCCAGTCCGCCTCTCAGGGCATCCAGCACATTACCGCCCAGACGCGAATAGCCTAATTTTTTAGCTGTTTCGCGCAGGAGGTCATCATGAGACATACTCATCTGCTGGTATAGAACGGTGTAAACCGCATTCGCTATTTCCTGAACAGGAACATCTTGTATATCACGGTGATTTTCGCCATCTCCGCTTACACGGAAGCCTGCATACATCTCCGGCTCTTGGTCATCATTCCAATAGAACGATGATTTGTCCCAGGTTGTTTTCAGTTGCATTTGTGTCAGAATAGTATCCATATGCCGCTGAATACGCGCACCACTGCGGTTAATGCCATAACTCAGCACTACCCGTTTGACCAGTAGCGACTTACTTATCGGTGCTTCGGTAGCGAGTACTGTTTTGACCTTTGCTTCAATATCGCTCTCGTTCCATGGCTCGATGAACAAATCCGCAGGCACAACGCTGAGAGGGAGTTTTGTCGCCGTATATAACGGTGCGCCCGGTATCGGTGTATCCTGTTGCTCCTCCTCAATGATTTCGGGTACAATCTCCTGCTGCTTGATCTGTTCTTCTATAACTTCGGGTTCTTCCTCTTCGGCGGCATCCTCATTGTCGCAGATGTTCTGCAGTTTGTCGAATATACGCTTCAGTTCCTTGTCCCTGTTATCCCACCAGTCCATACACCAGACACGGAGAATTTCCCAACCCAAACCATTTAATACGCCGATCTGCGCAATTTCACGATCTCTGGTAGTTTTAGCTTCGCCATATCCGGAACCGTCAAGTAAAATACCGAGAATATATTGATCAGGGTTTTTCGGATCCACAACACCGATGTCAATACGATACTTTGATCTTCCAACAGACAGATCTGTTTCATAGCCCTTTTCCTTCAGTGCCTTGCAGATAGCCATAGCAATTCCTTCGCCGTTTTTCTTCTGCACCTCTACTTCGTTCTCTTCAAGAGCGATTTTTTTGCCCTCTGCATATTCAAGGAAGCTACGCAGTGCAGCAATACCCTCTGCACTGCTGCGGTTCAGATCCAGTTGCTCAGAATGCAATGTTGAAAATACTACCATCTCGCATCGTGCACGGGATACCGCAACATTCAGGCGGCGCCATCCGCCTTCACGGTTTAAGGGACCGAAATTCATATAGATTTTCCCTTCTTCATCGGGGCCAAATCCAATAGAGAACAGAATTGTATCTCGCTCGTCACCCTGCACATTTTCCAGGTTTTTAATAAAGAGCGGCTCTTCTGCTCCAAGTACCCATTTTTCCAACTCCGGATCCTTATCACAAGCCTCGGTGAGCAGGTCATCAATCAAGTGCTGCTGCGAAATGTTAAAGGTTACGACACCTATACTCTGCTTTGACAGCACAGGGTCGTTATATCTGCGCTTGATTTCTTCCACAACCGCCAGCGCTTCCACCTTGTTGGTACGGGTCTTTCCGCGATCGAATACGCCGTCCACATGTACAAGGCTCACCTTTGATTCCCTATCGTTAACCGACGGGAAAGTGAAGAGCTTGTTTTCATAGAATCGACTATTGCTGAATGCTATTAAGCTTTCGTGACGACTACGATAATGCCAGAGCAGGTGTGACTGTGGCATATTAAGCGCCAGACAGTCGTCCAGAATACTTTCTAAATCTTCTGTCTCCAGATTTTCTTCATCCACAGTATTTGTAGCGAAGAATGATGTAGGCGGCATCTGTTTCGGGTCGCCTACAATAACAGCGTCCTTACCGCGTGCCAGCACACCTACGGCTTTGCAAGTTGGAAGCTGTGACGCCTCGTCAAATACCACGATATCAAACGGTTCGCGCTTGGGGTCTAAGTACTGTGCCGCTGAAATCGGGCTCATCAACATACACGGGCACAAACGGGGAAGCAAAGTGGGAATCTGATCAAACAACTTGCGGATGCTAACGCCTCGACCCATACTCTTGATGCAGCGTTGTAAAATTCCCAATTCTGAGCTTTGTGCCGCCTCCAGAGTAAAGTTCGGGACTTTGCTTGCAAGTCGGCAGTAGACCTCTTGTCGCGAAAGACGCGCCCATTCCCGATCCATCTGCTTGTACTGCTCGATTTTCTTATTGAATACCGCACCAGAGAACTGATTTAATGCACCGCTCTCATCAATGGCATCGGCAATCATACCCTGCAACACCACTTTCTTGTATGAACGGAAAATTTCGTTGTGCTCCGCACCTTCTTCATAGCTGCTGACTACATTTTCAAGACCTGCCGCTTTCACTTTTTCAGCGGCACCTACATATGCGATCCACTCTTTCAGCTCATCGGCGTGGTCGACGATGGTCTGACAAAGATTCAATTGACCGTCGATCCAGTTTTCCTCTGTCACTTGCACAATACCAAGCAAGCTGTCAAACGCGGCCTTCGTTTCTTCAAACTGCGCAAAGCCATCCCTGACAGCGGATATTACCGGAGTAAGCTCGGTTTTACCGCAGCAATTGTTCATTATGTCATAATTGCCATATTCCTCGTACAATGTCTGCGCGCTTAACTTGGCAATCTTTGACATCTTTTCAATTTTCTCCCAGTCTGTATCTTCACCGTTATACAAAGCACCAAGTTCGGCACCGTACTTACTGAGCAGTTCTGCGGCAGCTTTGCTTTCTTGCTGATAATCGCGCAATGTCACAATATGGGTGCGGATATTTGTAATATCAACAGGCACCTTGGCGTGCACTTTGAGAACCCTGGTCAGCTTGTACATATCCATCATTTTGGGAACAAACCATTTTGCCGATGCCATTGTAAATTCCGCAAACAGGCGCGCACCGTCCTCTGCCAGGAAGTCAGGCTCAAAGCTTTGATACAGCTTGTTTCTCAACATTTTTGCCTTTTGTGAATGCTGTGCAAGCTTTGCTATTTCCTCAAAATACAACTGCGGGCAAGTGGTCTTTGCCCATGCATCGGGCATTCCATTCCAACAAAGCATACTGGATGCAATGTTGAAGAGTCTTTGCATATCCGCGTAACTCTCCGGCGACTTTTCGTCCATCGCTTCGACCATCTGCCCTACATAAGTACCGATGCTCTCAAGCTGTGCGACATAAGCATCCACTGTAGGTTTCAGACTATTTCGCAGACTCTGTGTGTACTGAGGACAAGCAACTCTGGATAAGGGATGATCCTTCGGGTGTCCCACCTCTTTAGCTGCAGCAATCATACGCTCTATCAGAATCTGGTGCTGTTCTAAAACCGGTTTAGTCAACGCCCGGATGAAATCGCGGTCAAAGCCTGCAATATCTGCGGCATCCGAGTAATACTCATACTCATTAATCAAAGAATATAAATCGCATCCGCAGCTGAGTATTTGATGCAGTTGCTGTACATAAGAGTTTAACTCTGCACGCATTGAAGCCAATTGCTCAGCTTTCGCTGCATATTCTTCAGCTGTATTGGTTTTTGTGACCTCCGTGACCTTGCGTAACTGCCCCAACACATCCCTTTTCTTCGATTTATTGGAGTGTAATTCCAGACAGAACGGTCCTATGCCAACACTTTCCAAACGCTTCTGTACAACTTCCAATGCCGCCATTTTTTCAGCGACAAACAGCACGCTCAATCCCTGAGCAAGGGCATTGACGATGAGCGATGTTATTGTCTGGGATTTACCCGTTCCGGGCGGGCCGTGAAGCACAAAACTCTGTCCCGCACATGCGGCCTGAATTGCATAAAGCTGGGAGGCGTCTGCCGGCATAGGTAAAAGTACATCGTTTTCATTTACAATCTTGCCTATTTCAAGCGGCTGTGCATCCCAACAAAGTTTGCCTTCTATCAAGCTGCGAACGACTTTGTTGCGCATAAGGTCATCGGTTCTGTTGCGGATGTCATTCCACATAACAAATTGAGAGAAGGAGAAAACGCCGATAGTTGCAACCTCTAATACATCCCAGTGTGCCTGATCCATAACTGCTCTTCTCACAATTGTCAGTACCTTGCGGATATCAATGCCGTGCTCGTCAGTAGGAAGGGGATCCAGACCATTTACCGTAATACCAAAATCCTGCTTTAACTTCTCAAGCAAAGTGATATTCATCTGTGGCTCATCATCGCGCAGACGAATCACATAGCCTTGCGCGGCTGATTTTCTGATCATCTCAATGGGGATGAGAATGATGGGGGCATACCGTGCTTTGGTACTGCGCTTACTTTCGTACCACCGCAGCATACCCATCGCAAGATATAAAGTGTTAGCACCGTTTTCCTCAAGAGCGGTCTTGGCGGTGCGATACAAGTCTTTTATAATTTTGGTCAGTAGTCCCTCAGAATAAACAGAGCGCAGGCGGTTGTTTTCAAATTCAGCCTTTACAATTCCCTCTGCATTCTTCTCGTTCAGCGCCTCAAAGGTAAGCGCATCCATACCGAGATCTGCTGGCTTTGGCAAAATTGTAAAATCGCTTCCATCAGCCAGCGCATCTTCCAACTCAGCCAGCGATTTTGCGAGAATCGGGATCTGTGTCTTTGTCATATGAAGGTTAATAAGGTTGTTGCGCATACCGAGATCCAGGAGTTTGCGCTCCCACTGCACCTTCTTGGGTATATTGTCATCCTTGGCGTTCTGATCCACCTGAATTGTTTCATCTAACTTCTTGGGGCCAAGCATATCGTCGCCATCAGGGTGTCTCTCTCGCTCGATTGTCCAGCCGGAATCCGTACGAATACGATTAGGCAGCGGTAGTATACCGCTCTTTCGGGCTCTCTGGACATCAATAATACATTCTACCCGTTGTGTGGTCAAGTTTTTCTCGCCCACTATGCGCGCATCATCAAAGGAAACATTCCTTCCGGTAGTAGCACAAGTGGTTTCCACTACTGCAATTTCATTTACATTGGCCGCTATACGCTTAGTAATAAGCGAAGCATCGTCCTCCACACACTCAGGAAACATTTTTTCCTCCAACCACACGCCGGCGAAAATATGCCCGGGGTTAGTAATGAGCAACGGATGGAGACCTATCGCTTCAAGGCACGATGCATATAGCAAGGTTAAGTCCAGACAAGTACCTAACTTCTGCTGCAACACCATATCGCACAGACGAACACGCTGACCGGTTTTCTCAAAGCTCGCAGGCGGCACAACATAAGCAATTGCCTGTTCTTTAATTGCGTTGTAAATAGCTGCAGCTTGTTTGAGCACGCGGTCGGGATTCTGAGACATATAACCATCCATAGCTGCCTCGCCCGTCCACACATCCATAAACTCAGAAGCACGAGTAATAATTTTTGCCAGATCCGGATGATTAGGGGTAACAAAGGCAGCCAATAATTCGGGATACATACCTAATCCGGGCCACTCATCAAAAGAAAGTATCGTGGTTTCCACATTGTCAACTGCCAGGATCTCTCCTTCTTTCTTCAGCTCCGTATGTAATACTCCCACAACCTTCTCTGTCATCCCACCTAAATATTCACCGTTTAAAATAATTTTCGGATTTGAAACGGTTATGCTCTTTTTAGCCGGTATATAGTCAATACGCCGCGAGAAGGGCAGAGTAAATCCCGGCAATGATGAAATCTCAAGATCAACATTTGCGATATCATTATCCGTAGTATTTTCAATGACTATAGACCGCACTATCGCAACACCTTGTTGCTGCATTGCATAGTTTATTACCGGAAGCTGTGATATGTCCAAACGGATGGGAGCATTACCGATACAATTCGTTTCTTCTTCGCTCAGGGGTAAATCCTTTGCCGCCTGCTCCGCTTTTTGAGTGCGCTCATCCTTTGATGCGTCGGATGCGGCAGTGTTAGTTTTCTCAATATCCTTCGGCAATTCGTCAACTTTCTTCTCCTGATCGATCAGCGTTGCATTAAAATCCTCGTTTTGGGTAATGTCTTCCGGCTCTTTATATTCGGATGCCTCAAAACTCCAATCGCCGTATACTTCCATCATCCAACTGCAAAGATTGAACGCTAAATGAAGAAGTGTTTTTGCCCGCTCAGCGCCATCTGCTTTCGTATACTCCGCTTCACTTTTTGCAGTTCTCAGGGTGTGAAACATATCCTCGATTTTGGGAGGTAAGACATCTGCTTTTTTAAACGCGCGGAGTCTGTCTGTATGGGTAGCATTCTCCGGTAGGTTGATTTTTTCAAAACCACATATTTCTTGCGCCACACGCTCTGCAAGTATACCGACTCTGCAAATACACTTATTCGGATCTGCAAATAAATACAGTTCCGCCAGTTTTCCCATTTGAGCCATATCGGGCCAATATTTTGCCATAAATTCAAAGTTGGATGACATATCATTACCTCCCGCTTTTCTATATAATAAGTTTTTGATATTCTGACAAATAAATATAGTCATACAATTATATTGTACCATCATTTTACGCAAAAGTCTATGCTATCATCTGCTATCTTTAAGTTAAATTTCAATAAACTTTATCTATCAAACGATCCCATATCACATTCGCCAATTAAACTTGACTTTTTGATATATAATTAAATAGCCAAGGATAATTTAAAAGGTTGCAGCGGCAGTGCTCGCAGGCAGCGTATTCTAAAGAACGCATAGTAAAAGGCCCGAGTGAATTCACTCGGGCCTTTTTATTTTGTGCTATATATCCTTGGTGATTTCGTCGCCGTGTCGTGCAATAATTGACTCGTTTACTCTTTTCAACTCATTTTTTCTTTTATCGCGTATATCCAACCCATCCAGGTGTAATATATAGCCATTACCATATAAATCGGGGCATAAAAAATCATAGCACACCCCATTTCGCTTGGATTAGCCATTCCGTGCCCGGTTGTTGTTGAGCACATATACGATACAACTGTGAGAATTTTGCCGCGCATGCCTCTCTAACATCATTAAAATCAAAGACCCCTAATACATCACCATACTGGCCAATAGCAGCCTCTGTTTCATCATCAAAAGCAACTTTTTTTCAATTCACCTGCTTCAATGGATTGAATAGCTTGCTCCTTTGCCATTTTTATCAATTGTAAACCGCACTCTTTTTCTTTTGTATTTCCAGTACATGCACAAGCAATAAGCAATAGAAAGCAAAGGGCAATATACATAAATATCTTTTTCACATAAACCCCCACCTTGTTAATTTGGGTTTTATTATAACATAGTTCCCATAGTTCGACAAGCGATTGTGTATTTATGATTTAACATCACCATAGTAAAAAATGAAGTCTGCTTAATCGTACGAACTCCATTTTAGTACTTGCGGAGGCAGGATTTGCTTTATCACGCGGAAAAGCCACGGCGGTTGAAACAGTCCACCGGACTGTTTCTAAGAGCCGCCTTTCAAATCCAACCAATTTCAAGACAAAAAGAAAAACGGTCACAATGTGACCGTTTTCTTTTTGGTTGTGGAGGCAGGATTTGAACCTACGCCCTGTTGCGGTGCCCGAAATTTTCAGCGTCGGACAGAACCACCTTGAAAATTTCGACCGCTGCCACTCCTTTTTGCTCCCTTCATCCGCCACCGGCGGCGGTCGCAAATGTCCCCTTCGAGTTATTCGCCCTTCGGGCTCATAACCCGAAGATCACAGATTTAATTTTACATCATAACCAAAAAGAAAAGACATCCTATCGGATGTCTTTTCTTTTTGGTTGCGGAGGCAGGATTTGAACCTACGACCTTCGGGTTATGAGCCCGACGAGCTACCGGACTGCTCCACTCCGCGATATATGGTGCCGCTGGCCGGACTTGAACCGGCACGGTATTGCTACCGAGGGATTTTAAGTCCCTTGTGTCTGCCTATTCCACCACAGCGGCACGACAGCACATAGGCTTATCGCCTCAATAGTGCCATAATAGAATACCACAAATGAAATGATATGTCAATCTATTTTTTTAATTTTTTCCATTACACTTTGCAACAAATTTTTCGGCACCCACTATAAACCTTTCGTGCTTGCCCTCGCCAATCTTATCCACGGCGTCATAAGCCACCACATTGAACACTAAACGGCGGCCGTCAACCTCAACAAGTTCACTCTCAGCGTAAACCTCCATACCAAGCGGAGTTGCCGCAAGATGAGATATATTTAAAGCTGTGCCTACTGTAACATTACCCTCGCCTATTGCATCCGCAACGCTCTGTTGAGCCGCGCCTTCCATAAGTGCCACCATCCAGGGGGTGGAGAACACGGGAATTGCACCGCTGCCAACGGTATTGGCAAGCATCTTTTCCTCTACCTTTAAAGTATATTTACCTTTTATTCCGGCCTTTAATTCCATTATATTCACCTCACCCGTATTTTAACACAGATAAGGCGCTATTTCAATTACTTTTGCTTCGGCCTAAAAAGAATTGCCGCTAAAAAACCAAAAACCACCGACGCTGTAATGCCCGCCGCCGCAGCGCAAATACCACCGGTAAAAACTCCAGCAAGACCCTTTTCCGCAACAGCCACTGCCGTGCCCTCAGCAAGCAGATGCCCAAAGCCGGTAAGAGGTACCGTAGCACCTGCACCCGCCCAACCCACGAGGGGTCCGTAAAGTCCAAGAGCAGAAAGCGCGACACCCGCTACCACATATCCGGTTAAAATTCTGCCCGGGGTAAGCTTGGTTTTATCTATTAAAATCTGGGCGATAACGCAAAAAATGCCACCCACGAAAAACGCTCTTAAATATTCCATTTTTACACCTCAATAACAAGTCCGTGGCAGATGCAGGGAATGCTCTCCCCCTGCTGTGTGGAAAGGGGGGATAAGAGTGCGCCTGTTCCCGCAAAAAGGATTTTCTTCCATCTGCCGGCCTTTATTTCATCAAGCACAAAACGGCTGAAAACCGTTGCCGAGCATCCGGCTCCCGAGCCGCCCGAATGGACATCCTGCGCCTCCTTGGCGTAAATCTCGGCACCGCAATCGATTAGGTTTTCGCCGAGTTCAATACCCTCTTCCTTTTTGAATAGCTCGGCAAGCAATTTTTTACCTAAAAAGCCCAAGTCACCGGTAACGATCAGATCATAATCCGCCGGTTTTGTGTTGGTATCCTTAAAAATTCGGCTTATGGTGTCATACGCCGCCGGTGCCATTGCCGCGCCCATATTATTGGCATCCTTTATTCCCATATCAATTATTTTACCGAAATTGATGTGGGTTACCCGCGCTATTCCTGTATCACGACCCATAATCGTTGTTCCCGCGCCGGTAACCGTCCATTGAGCGGTGGGCGGGCGCTGTCCGCCGTAATTCAGCGGATATCTGTACTGCCGCTCTGCTGAGCAAAAATGGGATGAAACCGAGGTGGCTATATACCTTGCGCTACCCGAGCTTAAAAAAAGCGATGAAAGGCAAAGACCCTCCGCGAAGGTAGAGCAGGCGCCGTATAGTCCCACATATGATGTATCGCTTTCGCGATGGGCAAATGCCGAGGCTGTACACTGATTTAACAGATCGCCCGAGAAAATAAAGTCGATACCGTCAATTTTTGCTCTCTTTTTTGCAAAGTACAGCGCGTGTTTTTGCATTTCACTCTCCGCTTTTTCCCAAGTATCCTGGCTAAAACGCCCGTCGTCTGAAATCTCGTCAAACCAATCGCAAAGTGGGCCTTCCGATTCTTTTTTGCCTCCTACCGCACCGCCTGCAACCAGATATGGCGGCGTTTCAAGCCTAATTGTGCCGTTATCAAAATATGTGTTCAAAAAAATCACATCCTTTAAATAAAGGATGTGATTTTATTAAGTTTTTATGCTCTTTTTTTCTTAACTGATAGTAAAACTACGGCACCCAAGGTCAGTATAATGCCCAGCGCTGTGTAAATATCGAAATTATCACTAAACATAAAGACACCGACAATCGTAGCAACCACCGGCTCAATGGAGCAGACAATAGATGCAATGCCGCCGCTAATGCGCTCTAAGCTTAAGCTATAGAAAACATAAGGAATAAGCGCGGTTGCAACGCCAAACGCAACACCCCAGCCGATGTTAACCGGCTCTGCCATAGCCTTACCTATCGCCGACCAGTCACATAAAAAGGCATTTCCTATAATACAGAAAAGGAAAGAATACAGAGTTATTGTCCATGCGCCATATCCGCGATTTATCGCGAGACGGCCGAAAATGGAATAGAGCGAATATGCAACACCGGAAGCAACACCGATAAGTATGCCCTGCAAGGACATTGATGTGTCACCGCCAATAATTCCGCATACCAAAGCGATGCCGACAAATGCCATTATCATCGCCACGACTGTTTTAGCGGTGATTTTCTCCTTAAAGAAAATCGCACTGAAAATAATTACGAATATAGGCGCTGTGTAAAGGAGCACCGCCGCAATGGATACGGAAAATTCCATAGATTTAAAGTATGTAATGCACATAAGCATAATACTTAATATACCACTGCAGGCAAATACCCAGATATCCTTTAATTTTATTTTAAAATACTCTCTCTTAAAACACAAAAGATAAATGGCAACCGCCAAAAATCCGAAGACCATCTTTACTTCTGTGTTGTCAAGAGCGCTAAGTCCCTGGGTATTAAAATATCTTACGAAAATGCCGGCTATACCCCAGAACACACCTGCTATAAGCGATAGAATATATCCCATTTTTACCAACCCTCAATTAAATTGCAGGTAACTTTTGTTACCTGCAATTTATTTTATAATATTTCGTTTGCCATATCAAGTGACCAGGAGTCAGCCTTGTCCGGCACTGGCATTACATGCTGGAAATCCTTTTCTTTAAGACCAAAGAAGCGCTTGTAGTTTTCCGCGAAATAAAGCTCATGTAATTTTTTCTTAGCGCCCAGGTCATCCATAATCTTACCGTCGTTTTCAACCCAGTAATTAGCCCAGGGAATGTTATATTCATTAGCGGTACAGTCGGTGCCGAAGAGCACATTTCTGGGTGTATCGTAACCGCAGTTGTAAATCTTATTGATAAGATCATAACGGTAGATTTTCGGCGTGCCCGGAGTTGTATCAAGATATAACTCAGAGGACATACCGGGATTTGTTACATAAGCATTTAAGAACTTGCCGTACATTGCAATGGTCTCATCACACCAGGGCCATGAGCAATGTGCAAGGGAGAAACGAAGGCCGGGAATATTGATAAGGCTCTCCCAGTTAAGCGGACGGTTGTGCTTACTGGAATCGTGACCGTCCCAGAGAATACCGGAATGGAAAAGCACCGGCTTATTCATATCCGCAATTACGCGGAGAAGCTCCATACACTTATCTTCGTAAACATAGTAGCAGTCGCAGCTCATCTTAAAGCCCATTGCGCCCTGATCTACAGCGTCTTTCGCCTTTGCAATAGCATCTTTTTCGTATGGGTGGATATAGAAGATGGGGAAAATTCTGTCAGTGTAACCGTCCGTCCACTTGTGCATACAGTCGATACGCTCTTCATAAGAATATCCGCCGCCCAGAGGACTTTCAGCCTCGGGAGTAAATACCGCACCGCCCCAAACGCCCGCCTTGTCCATATCCGCAAGTAACTTCTGCGGATTTATGGTAGCGGCATCTGTTGTACTGTGAATATGTACATCAAAAACTTTCATTTACTACACTCCTTAGAATGCGATAACTTCAATGCCCATAAGGTTACCGAAATCGATGATCTGATCATAAAGATCCTCGCCGTAACCGAGGCAGCCATACTCGTTGTTCCAGGTTTCAACCATCTTGCCAACATCGCCCTCAACCTGAACGAATGCATGGGGCCAGAAGGGAATACCGCACTCGTGACGGCGAGCTTCTAACTCTTCCTTCTTGGGCTGAACAACTTCACAACGAGCAACAACGATCTTGAACTCACCGTTTACTCTGGAAAGACGAGCTAAAACGCCCTTGCCGCTCTTACATACCAGATCGATGGACATACCGCCTGCTTCACCCTCGGTGGGGATACCGTGACCTGCAAGAGAAACGCCGTCTTCATTAGCAAGGCAGGGCGGGATTGCACCGTCACCGATGATCTTGATCTCGCCGCGCTTCTTGTCAACATGCTGGAGGTCACCGTAGTAGATCGGGTCCTTACTGAGACCCATAATCATAATGGAAGTGAGACAGGTGTTAAAGTCGGAAAGAGTTGCGGTGGGAACACCGTCGTTTAACATCATGCTCTGTGCAAAGCAGGTTGCTACATAGTAGTCACCCATACCCGGGAAGGACTGAATTGTGTAGTAGTCAAAGCCCTCTTTCTCCTTTAATGCCTTGAGAGCAAGGTAAAGGCGAACAGAGCGGTAGTTGCCCTCGGTGCGGTCAACAGGAGTCTTGAAGTTAGCATCAATCCAATCGCAAACAGCGTCAACCTCTGCCTGAGGAATATTCTTTGCGGTTTCAACAAGCTCGTATGTATCGCGGGTATCGATATCGATACCAAACATACGCATCCACTGGGAAGGATCAGCAACGCCGCAGGTCTGACCCATACCGCGACCGCCGAATGCGCGGAGAGTGGTCATTTCCATGCTCTTCTTAAGAGCGGAAGCCTTACAGTAGTTAGCAACACGCTTAACGGTTTCGATATCATCAGCGCCACCGTAAACGAATTTGTGCTTGATGCCAACTTCGTTAAGAGCTGCACTTAAAACGAGACCGCCAACCGGACGCCAGCCCTGAGAGCCGTCGTGTGTCCAGATAACGATACCCTTACCGGTCTTTGCGAATTCGCGAACAGCCTGAATCATATGAGCTGCCCAAACCCAAGTACCGGAGAATAAAACTAAAGTGTCAATGCTGTCATCCTTTGCTAAGGGGAGAAGGATGTCGCGTGCTTCCTTCTTGGTAGCGATGATGAGCTCTTCCTCGTGAAGCTCAACGCCCTGAGCCTTAAGAGCTGCCTTGGAATTTTCAATTTTGCCGTAATCGATAAAGAGATTACCGTCCGGATCGCGAAGACCGTCCTTATGAACGCCGTATACAATAAAAGCTGCTTTTGACTGTACCATTTTGAATTTCCTCCTTATTTATACAGGTTTTACCTGTTATTTACTTAATTTTTCTATTTCCGCGCCCTCAGCTATGCCGATTTCAACACGGAACTTTTTTACCTCTCCCGGATTGATTTCCGGAAGAATTCCTTTTTCACGAAGAGCACATCTCGGCTCACAGGGAACATTTGCAGGCTCAATCGCCACAACATGGTCCTTTATATCCTCAAGCACCCACTGGGTCATATAGGGCAGGTCCTTTGAGTCAAACTTGATATATACCGCGAGGTCGCCATTTTGCACATAGGCGCAAACCTCATCACCGTCAAAGGTATGGGTAAAATTCTTTTCAAAATTTGCACCGTCCGGTTTTTTAACCGTACCAACCTCGGAAAGTCGCTCTGTTGTGTAATCATCCGCACCCACACATTCTTTAGAAGGAATATGCACTTTTGCATTTTCATCCAGGAAAGGATATCCGAAATTTATGTGATAAAGCACGGTGAGCGGAGCAGGTCTGCTACCCTCATTCCGTATTTCATCCTCAATTATGACATAGGATTTACCGAATTCACTCTTTATTTTTCGATTTATTGCTATTTTATGGCCGAAGGTAATCATTTCATAGAGCTTGCCTGTGATTTCGATTTTACCCTCTTTAAAATCCGTAAGATCAGCCACCTGCCGCGCGGCAATTGAGGACCATCTGCCGTGCTGTCCTAAATGCTCGCCTTCATCCACACAGGCATTACCAAGGTGATTTGGTCCGCAGGTGGTAAGAAGTCCTGCCGAAAACGCGCGCAGCCAGTCAGCGCCCCAAGGGTCAACTGCAGCCGGGTTGGTTTCCATTCCTGCGGTAAGGTGTACGAGATTTAATCCCTTGTAAGATGCGAGGGAAATATCGAGACCGCGATCGGGAACTATCGTGTACTCAAAGCCGCTTCCCGTACGGACATCAATACACTTTGTATCCTGTGCCGGGCCGTCGGTCAAGCGATAGTGACGGGTACCGCCTATCTGGTAGGTATTGCCCACATAGTTGTAAGCGTCCATTCTTCCATCAATGCTGTCCAGCCTCATATTCTCCCACCTTCCTTTATACTTACATTATATTTATTATCTGTTCAGCATAAAAGGTATATTTATCCGTTTTGTGTAACATTTGTTCAAAATCGAATAAATTTATTATAATTTTTGTAAAAATCTATTGAAAAAAGCTTTTTCTCGTGCTAAACTCAAAATTGGTGATGAATAATGCTTAATATAAACACATCAAATTTGTATAAAGCTTTTCGCGATTTTCACACGCTTACCAATATAAGAATTGTTTTGTTCGATAATCAGGGGCAGATACTGCTTGCCTACCCCGAATCAAAAAGTGAGTTCTGCACACTTATTGAACAGGATGAGGCGCTTGAACAGCGCTGTTCCGACTGTGACTACGCTAACTTTCAATTGTGCTCCAAGGCGAAGCAGATCGTGCACTATCGCTGTCATATGGGTCTTTCCGAGGCGATCGTTCCCATATATGACACCAATGGAATTTTAGGCTTTGTGATGTTCGGCCAGGTGCTTATGCAGGAAGGCGCAAAGCTCACCCGCGAGGAGCTTCACCGTCAGTTAAGCGAGGATGATTTCCCCGGTATTCACGCGGCCATCGATGCTATTCCCGTCAAAACCTCTGCCGAGCTTGAAGCTACCATCACCATATTAAAGGCACTGGTTTCCTATCTTATGTCCAACCAGTGGGTAACCCCTGCAAAAAGTGAGTTTATCCGCCATATGGACAGCTTTATTGAGGCAAATTTGGATAAAAATATCACGGTAAACGACATTTGTGCTGAGTTTCATATTAAGCGAACTCGCCTTTACAGCATCGCCAATGAATATTTAGGTTGCAGTATCGCCGCCTATATCAGAAATCAGCGCATAGCACACGCTTGTAAAATGCTACGGGACACGGATATGTCGGTAAGTGCCATAGCCTATGCGGTGGGTTTCTCCGACTATGGTCATTTTTCGCGCATATTCCAACAATTACAAGGTAAATCGGCGACCTCATATCGCCGCTTAACACAGAAATATAATTTGGGAGGTTTTTAATATGAAATCAGCAGATGTAGTTCGCGCGGCGCTGGATGCCCGCACAATTATCCCCGCATTCAATATCCCTTATCTTCCTATGGTAGAGCCTGTTACCCAGGCTATTAAGGACGAGGACAGTATCGCTATGGTGCAGGTTGCTCGCCTCGAGTGGGAAAAATTCGAGTCACAGAGTCCTGAAGCGGTTGCAAAAGAGTACTTTAAGCACTGCAAGGACGGCTACACCTTACTTCACTTAGACCATGTTCCCGCAATCGATGAAGATCAGCTTAAGGTTGACTATATCGAGATTTTAAAGCGTGCACTGGATGCCGGTTATCAGTCGGTTATGGTTGACGGCTCACGCTTATCCCTTAATGAAAACATCGCAACCACCGCAAAGGCAGCAGAGCTTGCTCATTCCTTCGGTGCAGCAGTTGAGGCAGAGCTTGGCGCGGTTTCCGGTCACGAGGGCAGCGGTATCGGCTTAAGCTATGAGGAACTTTTCACATCCAAGAAGGGCTTTACCGTACCCGAAGAGGCTACCCGTTTTGCAAAAGAATCCGGCTGTGACTGGTTAAGCGTTGCGGCAGGCAGCTTCCACGGCGCTATTGCATCCTCCACCAAGCATTTAAAGAAGCCTGAGGCGCGCCTTGACATAGAGCATATTGCTACCTTATTTAAGGCAACCGGCGGTATGCCCCTTGTTCTCCACGGCGGCAGTGGCATTAAGCAGAGTTATATTTTAGAGGCTATCGCAAACGGTATCGCAAAGATCAATGTAGGTACCGAGATCCGCCAGCCCTATGAGTTTGCAATCGAAGAAAAGCCCGGCGACATCGCATATGCTCAGCAGAAGGTTTACGAGCGCACCCGCTGGGTAATTCACGACTTCTTACACACAACCGGAAACCACTCCAAATTGGAGGTTCGCTAATGTATAGCCTTGGTATTGATATAGGCGGTACCGGCTGTAAATGCGTTGCATTTACCTCAGACGGTATCCAGCACGCGAAAGCATATACCGAGTATAATCTTCCTTCGGGCACTACCACTCTGCCCGCTGAAGTTTTGAGGAACAGCGTACTTTTTGTACTCAAAGAGTGTCTTAAGAAAATCCCACCGAAAGAGGTCTGCGCCATCACGGTTGCTTCCTTTGGCGAATCTTTTGTCGCACTGTACGAGGATGGTACGCCCGTTGGCGATATTCTGCTCTACTACGGCAATCACGACTCCTCCGCTTTTTCAAAGCTTGTGGAAAAAATCGGCGATGATACCTTTGTAGAAATTGCAAAAGTCCTGCCCGACCCCTCCTTCTCCCTTGCCAATATGCTCTATACCAAGGAAATTGCGGATAAATCCATATGGAAGTTCCTTTTTGTGGCAACCTACATCACCTACATCTTATCCGGTGAGACCGCAACAGATGTTTCTCTTGCTTGTCGCAGTCTTCTTTTTGATGTTAAAAACAGGTGTTGGTCCGATGAACTGCTCCAAAAAACGGGCATTTTAAAAGATGAGCTTCCCGAAGTTGTCAAAACCGGCTCGGTTATCGGGAAAATTTTACCCGACCTTGCCCGTGAACTTGGCTTAAACGAAGATACATCCATCGTCATCGGCGGCCACGACCAGATCGTAAATGCGCTGGGTGCCGGTGTTTTAAATCCCGGTGACGCAGTGGACACCTCGGGCACTTGCGAGTGCATAACTCCGCTTTTCTCTGATATACCGGAAAATCACGAATTTTATGCAAATCATTTTGCCTCGGTTCCATATCTCAATAATTCCGGCTATGTTACATACGCTTATAATATCTCCGCCGGCTCGGTCGTCAGATGGTTCAGGGACTGCTTTGAGGCTGCCCTGCTGGATGGTGCAAAAAGTGCAGACAAGAGTATTTATGCATATTTGGACGATACCTGTCCGGACACTCCGTCGGATCTTATGGTGCTCCCTTTCCTGCAAGGTATGGGCGGCACCCCCGATGTAGATGCTTCCGCAACCGGCCTTATAGCGGGTCTTACCACAAGCACCCGTCTTTCTGACATTTACCGTGCAGTACTGGAGGGTATAACCCTTGAAATGCGCTATAACCAGGAAAAGTTAAGTGGTGGCGGCATTAAGCTTGATCGACTTTTTGCCTGCGGCGGCGGTGCGAAAAGCGCACCCTGGCTTCAGATCAAGGCGGATATTTTAGGTTGCGAGATCATTCCTGTTTTAGCGGATGAAACCGGCGCTATGGGCAGTGCGATTTTAGGCTTTGCGGCGACGAAAGGCCTTCCTGTTTTTGATGTGGCAAAGCACTTCCTTCGCTATGGTAAATCTTACCTTCCTGATCCGGGAAAGGCTGAGATCTATAACAAAAAGTACGAACTTTACTGTGCTTTACGCAAATTTTATACGAAATAAAGAACAAGGGGCAATGCCCCTTGTTTTTTTGTCTTTACTTATCTATGCAAATATGGTATAATTTCATAAATGGTATTCCACTTTGATGAAATGGGTTTTTTTATGAAACTTAAAGATAACAACGGTAAATTTTTTCCTAAATTTGCATATATTCCGGTCATTTTTATAATTATATTTAATCTCATCGCATATACGGGAACTAAGTTTCTCACGCTAAACGCCAACCACTATGATTTCACAACCCGCTTGGATGAAATCATCCCCTTTGTGCCTTGGTTTATGCTTTTTTATGTTCTGGCGTATGTCCAGTGGGTCTGGAACTATGTTTACCACACTCGCCTTGGCCGCGGTGGGTATTATCATATGGTTACCGCCGACCTTATTGCGAAGGTGTTTTGCTTTGTTCTTTTCCTGGTTTTCCCTGCAACAATTGTACGACCCGAGGTTACCGGTAACGGCTTTTGGGATCATGTGACCCGCCTTATCTATTATCTCGATACGCCTACTTCATTGTTGCCCTCAATCCACTGTGTTGAGAGTTGGCTTTGCTTTAGGGCGGCTTGTATGGTAAAGGACGCTCCCCGTTGGTATGCCCCCGCGCAGTTTGTGTTTACCCTTCTTGTTTTCGCCTCCACCGTATTGGTCAAGCAACATTTTGTGGTGGATATTTTAGCAGGAATTGCCGTTCTTGAAATCGGTTGGTTCTTATCCAAACGGTTTAAATTATGGCGCGTTTTCTATAAATTTGAGCCGGCCTCGGTTCAAAAGGAGTGCGCTAATGAGGATATTTTATTATGATTTCTGGAAACAAAAAGCATGAGTCCCCAAAAACATACGCCCGCAAGCAGGTGCTTTGGTCGGTACTTTTTGTATTCATTGCCGCACTCAGCATCTTTGTTGTCATGCAACAAAGTCGTGAGTTTTCCATTTCCCGCTTTGTCGATTTTTTGAAAAGTTCCGACCCCTTATGGCTTGTGATTTCCTTTATTTCGATGCTTGGCTTTATTGTTTTTGAGGCTTTCGCTCTTCTGCTTCTGTGTCGCGCCTTCGGGTACAAGCAATCGCTGCATCGTGGAATTTTATATTCAACAGGCGACATTTACTTTTCCGCAATCACCCCGTCTGCCACAGGCGGTCAGCCGGTGAGTGCCTACTTTATGGTTAAGGATAATATCCCGCCTATGGTGGTAACCGTAATTTTGCTTGCAAATCTTCTTATGTATATTCTGGCCATTATCGCTATCGGTCTTTTCTGCTTTGTATTCTTTCCTTCAACCTTCGCGACCTTCAGCGGTTTCTCACAACTGCTCATTATAATCGGTGCGGTTGTTCAATTGGCACTCGCTTTGTTCTTTTTCCTTCTCTTGCGACACGATAAGCTGCTTCACAAAATTTGTCGCGGTGGCTTACACCTGCTGTGCAAGGTTAGGATTTTAAAGAACGAAGATGCTCGCCAGGAAAAGCTTAATGCATATATGAACTCATATCGTGAGTATTCAAAGCTTCTTTCCGGCCACTCCAAAACGCTTATTTTTACTTTTGTTTTCAATTTGCTTCAGCGCATCTCGCAAATCGCTGTCACAATGTTTACCTATCTAGCTTCCGGCGGAAGTCCCTCAAAGGCGTTTGATTTATTTGCGCTTCAGGGTTATGTGGTGTTGGGCTCAAACTCCATCCCAATCCCCGGTGCAATAGGTGTTTCCGATTACCTTATGTTAGACGGTTTTGGCGCGATTATGAGCGAAACGAGCGCTGTCAGTTTAGAGCTTGTTTCCCGCTCATTTTCATTCTACATTTGTGTTATAATATGCGGTCTTATTACTCTTTTGGGTTACAGGGCGCTTAAAAAAAGGGATAAGAAATAGAAAAAGGGGTTTCAGATATGATTGGTGTTTATAATTATACGGTAATTTTAACATATTTGTCGCTAATTTCCGCGTGTATTGGCATTGTTGTGTCCTTAAGCGGCGCAGGGCATCCTTATTTAGGCGTTTTCTTCCTGCTTTTCTGTGGTCTTCTCGACTCCTTTGACGGCAGGGTTGCCCGCACTAAAAGAAACCGCACCGATGCAGAAAAGAGTTTTGGTATACAAATAGATTCCTTCTCTGACTTAGTGGCATTCGGCGTGCTTCCCGTATGTATCGGCATCGCTTGCCTCCGGGTATCACCTTTTGCCGAGACCTTCTCGCTTTTTGAACTTAACTTCGACTATTGGTATATTAAACTCCCCTTTGCGCTGATTATGATTTTCTATGTGCTCGCGGCTATGATCCGCCTTGCACACTTCAATGTAACCGAGGAGCTTCGTCAGAAAAGTGAAAGTGGCTCAAGAAGGGTTTATACCGGCCTTCCGGTGACAAACTCCGCGCTTATCTTCCCCACAATTATGCTCTTGCAGTATCTTGTTCCCGCGGACCTTTCCTTCTTGTATGTGCCCTTCCTTCTCATAACCGGTCTGTGCTTCCTTTTGAAGTTCAATGTGCCGAAGTTTGGTATGCGCGGTATTCTGGTTATGATAGGTATTGGTGTTATTGAGTGTATCGCTCTTGCGATCTTCATTCTAAATAGGTAATACTATGGCTGATTACAGAAAAGGTGTTGCCCCGGAAAAGGATGGTTTTGGTCTTAAATTTTTATACCATAACTTTTTCGGCCGGCTGATACTCAGAGTTCTTATTTCCCGTCCTATATCAATTTTGTGCGGTAAATTTATGGACTCCTCACTCTCCCGCTTTTTAATAAAATCGTTTGTGGAGAAAAATAATATTGACCTAAGAGATTTTGAAAGCGATAATTTTAAGTGCTTTAACGACTGTTTTGTCCGCAAAATCAAGGACGGTCTCCGTCCTATTACAGCACCTGACACCTCGCTTATCTCCCCATCTGATGGTCTGCTTTCCGCGTATCCCATTACCGGGGATGAAATAATCCCGATTAAACAGAGCGTGTATTCAGTGTCTGAGATGCTTGAAAACAAAGAACTTGCCGAGAAATTTATCGGCGGTACTTGTATAGTTCTCCGTCTTTGTGTAAATCACTATCACCGCTATAGCTACCCGGTTACCGGCAGCAAGGGCGAAAATATCTTTATCCCGGGGAAACTCCACACAGTGCGCCCCATAGCTCTCGCATCCCTCCCCGTATTTACCCGCAATTGTCGTGAATATACGGTTATGGAAAGTGCGACTCTGGGAAAAATCGTCCAGATGGAGGTCGGCGCTATGCTGGTTGGTAAAATCAAAAACCACCGGGGTGTGGGCAAAGTAGTTCGCGGTGAGGAAAAAGGTATGTTCTTATACGGCGGCTCCACCGTGGTGCTCCTGGTTGAAAAAAATATAGAAGTCCCCCAAATCTTTTTCGAGAATACCCGAAACGGGTTGGAAACCCCGATTAAAATGAACGAAGAAATAGGAAAAGCTCTGTGCTAAGCACAGAGCTTTTTGTCGTTAATCCGTAATTCGCGGCACATCCAGCCAGACGCCGCCCTTCATTGCCGCCTCGTGTGCGATAAGACCGGGAACGGTCATATCCATTGCGCGGACAATATCAATGGGCGGTGTAGTGTCCTCCTCAATGCACTTTAAGAAATCGCGCACAAGGTAATACTCACTTGTGCCGTGGCCACCCTCCTGCGCCTCCTTGGGTGCGTCAATATCAGAGGATGAAATCGCAATCTTACGACCCGCATCCGGGTCAAGGTCGCTGAAATAGCGAAGACCCACGCCGTCGTAGCCTTCACGGCTGCTCTCAAGGAAGCCGCCCGTGCCGTAAATGCTGTATCCGCCGATGGACGGGTGGCGAAGTGCAACCGAACTCCTCAGCACCTTGATGGTTGCACCCTTTGCGGTTTCAAAAAGTCCAACCTGCATATCGATGTTGCCGATAGTTTTATTCTCAAATGATCGGGACTGACTCCCCGATGCAGTGCAGCGCACAACATAGTCATCCATCCATTTAAGTATTGGCCCTAAACTATGCGAGCAATAATGCAGCGGTGCACGATTTGCGCGCCACTTACCGTCAACCTTGTCTCTTATTTCGTGAACATAGTCCGCCTCGGCATAGAAGGGAGTGCCTATCTTGCCTGCCTTTATGTACTTGTCCCACTCCAGAACAAAATTCATATAGTTGCAATTTTCAGCCAGCATGAACTTGGTTTTAGCCGCTCTTACCGCATCCACCATACGCTGACAGTCCTTGAGATTATCAGACGCGGTCACCTCGCAAAGGATGTGCTTGCCCGCCTCAAGCCCTTTAATGGTCTGCTCCGCGTGCAAGGGAATTGGAGTACCTAAAACGATAATATCCACATCGTCATTTAACATATCCTCATAATTTAAGAACAAATGCTTATCATCAATACCGAAATCTTTTCCGTTTTGTTCAAGGCTCTCCTCATTCATATCGCATAGAGCGCAAACCTCGGTATCCGGATGATTGACAAAAATATGACCGTAGGCGGTGCCGCGACCTACGCCTACCATACCAACCTTATATTTTTTCATAACCTCGACCTCCTTGTGAGGTTAGAATAGCATACACCCCTTGACAAAACAATATCATTATGTTAGCATCACCATATTAAATGTTGGGTATTTTAGGTGATGTTAAAATGGATTTTTACAGTTTTCCTTACGCTTCATCCTTTTCGCTTACGGTAAATTCCTGCGGTGCAGACGATGCTCCATTCGGCAACGCGTCGTTTGGACCCGTACTTACTCGCTCAACCTTAATTCAATATTGTCACTGTGGCGAAGGTTATTTTGAGATCAATGGCAACAGATTCAATGTTAGCAAGGGCGACTGCATCATTTCCTTTGACGGTGAGCTTCGCACCGAGGTTGTAGAGGATGATCCCTGGTGTTTTTCCTGGCTGTATTTGAGTGGCAAAACCGTGGACGAGTTTTTATCGAAATTAAACATAACCCCCGAAAACCCGGTGATCCACGGTTGTAAGGAAAGCCGCATCCCAGCTCTTTTTAAGGAAATGATCCACACCGCCGACGCTCACGGCAATTTCCGCGACATTCTTCTCGCCGGTAAGATCTTCGAGTTTTTTGCCGAGCTCTCTTATGTGCAAAACTCCTCTGCAGATGCGGAGCTGCTCCAGCAGGACGAGTATGTTTCCCGCGCGATTTATTATATGAATATGCACTATATGGAAAAAGAACTGCGAATTGAATCCATCGCAAAAAACATCGGCCTGAACCGCAGTTATTTATATGAGATTTTCAAGGAAAAAACCGGACTTTCTCCCCAGGAATATTTGGCCCGCCTTCGCATAAAGTCCGCTTGCGACCTGCTTAAATTACCTCAGGCATCGGTTGCCACGGTTGCTCATTCGGTAGGCTACGAGCCTCTTGTATTTTCAAGGACTTTTAAGAAAATTATGGGAATTATCCCAAGCGAGTATATGAAAAATCGTTTATAACTATTGCGGCTTTGAACTCTTCGGTAACTTTAAAAAAATTAAATAAACCCTCGAGGGTTCGTCCTCGAGGGTTTTTCTTTTTCTTATCTGTTGTTGATGATCTTGGTAAGCTCGATAGGATCAACGATCTTGCCGTCCTTGTAGACACGCATATTGCCTGATGCGATCTCGTCAATCAGAACAACTTCACCGTTGTTGTAGCCGAACTCAAACTTAATATCCCAAAGGTCAAGACCTAAGGTCTTAAGATCGTCTGCAACGATCTTTGTGATTTTTAAAGTCTGATCCTTTAAGCTCTCAAACATTTCAGCGGTCATAACCTTAAGCGCAACGAGGCCTTCGCCGGTTACCAGCGGATCGCCCTTTTCATCGTTCTTGAAGGTGCACTCAACATAGCCGCCCTCGAGTACGGTGCCATCCTTAATATACTCGCCATATCTGCGAATAAAGCTACCGGTAGCAACAAGACGGCAAATAACCTCAAGACCGCCGCCGCCAAGCTCCTTACCAAAGCACTCTGCAGGGAGAACTTCCATAGTAGCCGCATCAATATCAGCACTTACATAGTGGGTCTTGATGCCCGCTTTCTTAAGAAGCTCGAAATAATATACGGATGTCTGAAGATTTGCGCGGCCGATACCCTCTATAGTAAGACCTACAGAGTTTTCACCCGGATCAAACACGCCGTCCTTGCCTGTGCAATCATCCTTAAACTTAAGCAGTACATTGCCGTTGTCAAGGCTGTATACATCTTTTGTCTTGCCCTCATAAATCTTTTTCATTTTTGTCTCCAATCCGTCGCAGCATATGCGGCAATAAGAATTTTAACGCAATTTATTTTGCGATATTTCACTTCTGCATTACAGAATTTTCCTTTGATTTTATCATATCACAACTTTTTTCAAAATGCAAACAAAAATATATCAATAACATAGGGCGATAAATTTTTTATTACAACATTAAAATGAAATAATAAATTATTCCGTAAATAACGCTTGCTGTAGTGCCAAATACCAGCACCGGTCCCGCAATAGCAAACATCTTAGCACACATACCAAGAATAAAGCCTTCGCTTTTAAATTCCAGCGCCGAGGCGACGATGGAATTGGCAAAGCCGGTTATAGGCACAAGTGTGCCCGCGCCCGCGTGCTTTGCAATTTTATCGTACAGTCCCAGTCCGGTAAGAAGTGCCGAAAGTCCTATAAGGGTAATCGAGGTGAGAGATGCCGCCATTTCATGGGTATTGCCAAAAGCCTTATAGCACTCCAGTATTACCTCGCCTAACGCGCAAATTGCACCGCCTATTAAAAAAGCCTTTATGCAGTCCTTTAAAATCGGTGATTTTTCCGCTTCTCTTTCCGCCATTTGTTGGTACTCTTTTTTATTCATTTTCATAAAATGCACCCGCCTTGTAAAAACTTGTGTTAGTTTCTGCAAATGCGACTTTTTTATGCAATATGGCTCTTGATTTTTGCGCTTTCTCTTGCTACTATAAGACGAGGAAGGTGATTTATATGACCCCGGTTGTACTTATTACCGGCGCGTCCCGCGGAATCGGTGCGGCTTGTGCCACACTTTTCGCAAAAGAGGGCTATCGCGTTGCGGTACATTACAATAAAAATAAGGATTTAGCAGAAAGCCTTGCAAAAGAGCTCGGCGGTATCGCAGTTTGCGCCGATATTTCCGACTCAACACAGGTTGACCGTATGATAAACGAGGTTGAAAAAAAGCTCGGCACCGTGGATGTCCTTGTAAATAACGCGGGCATATCAGAAAGCGGCCTTATTACCGATGTTACCGACGAAGATTGGAATAAAATGCTGGGTGTTAACTTAAACGGCGCGTTTTATGCCTCCCGTCGCACACTTCCCGCTATGATTTCAAAAAAATCCGGCTGTATTATAAATATTTCCTCAATGTGGGGTCAGGTAGGTGCATCCTGCGAGGTCTCCTATTCCACCGCAAAGGCAGGACTTATTGGTTTTACCCGCGCCCTTGCAAAAGAGGTTGCCCCATCAAACATCCGCGTAAATGCTATTGCTCCGGGTGTTGTTAAGACCGATATGTTAAACTGCTATACCGAGGATGATCTTTTGGCACTTTCCGAGGAGACACCCCTCGGCAGGCTTGGTACGCCCGAGGATATTGCCAAGTGCGCCCTTTTCTTAGCATCATCCGACGCATCTTTTATCACCGGTCAGGTAATCGGCGTAAACGGCGGCTTTGTTATCTGATAAAAGGAGAATTTATTTATATGAAACGACCTTCTCTTGCAACATATATAAAACTATTCTGGTCCACCTTTACCTTAAGTGCCTTTACCTTTGGCGGCGGCTATGTAATCGTGCCGCTTATGCAGAAGCGCTTTGTGGAAAAGCTTAAATGGATAGAGGAAGAGGAAATGTTGGACCTTGTAGCCATCGCCCAATCCGCACCCGGCCCTATTGCGGTAAATGCCTCGATTATTATCGGCTACCGTATCGGCGGTGTATTCGGTGCTTTTTGCAGTATCTTAGGTACGGTTTTACCGCCTCTTATTATTATCTCCATTTTAGCCTTCGCATACAGCGCATTTTCCACCAATGAATATGTCGCGGCGGTGCTTTACGGTATGCAGTCAGGCGTTGCGGCGATAATCTGCGATGTGGTATTCAATATGGCGCTTGGTATTTTCAAAAAGAAAAACCCCTATTCCATCGCCATTATGCTTTTGGCATTTGTAATCGCATATTTCCTCAATGTCAATGTGGTGTTTGTAATTCTCGGCGCGGGCCTTTTCGGTCTTGCCTATGGATATCTGGGAAAGCGAGGTAATGCAAAATGATTTATCTTGAACTTTTCTGGTCATTCTTTAAAATCGGTCTATTCAGCTTTGGCGGCGGCTATGCGGCACTTCCGCTGATACAAGACGCGGTGGTTACCGGTAACGGTTGGCTCACCATGGGCCAATTTACCGATCTTTTGACCATCTCCCAGATGACCCCCGGCCCTATCGCACTTAACGCCTCAACCTTTGTCGGCACACAGGTTGCGGGCATTCTCGGCGCTATTGTCGCCACCCTTGGTTGTATTACGCCATCCTGCATCATTATTTTAATTTTAGCAAAGCTTTATTATAAGTATAAAAGCTTAAATGCAATGCAGAATATTCTCTTTGGCCTGCGCCCGGCGGTGGTTTCGCTTATTGCGACCGCCGGTGTGGATATCCTCTTTACCGCTCTTGGTATCGGTGCAAGCCTTGACTTTATCGCCATCGGCATTTTCGCGCTCGCATTTTTAGCGCTCCGCATATGGAAGCCCAGCCCGATACTTGTTATCTCCCTTTCGGGCGTTGCCGGACTAATAATTCATTTAATAAAAGGTCTCCTGTAAGGAGACCTTTTTTGTAACATTTTCCCTTTTCTTTCGTCTATATAAGTGAAAGGGGTTGATTTAATGGAAGATAAAGATATTGTGGAGCTATTTTGGACTCGCGATCCAAGTGCCATTGTACTTACCGGCGAAAAATATGGTAACTACTGCCGTGCAATAGCCAAACGAATTCTTTACGAGTCGCGCGACATCGATGAATGTATAAACGACATTCATCTTAAATTATGGAATTCCATACCTCCCAATCGCCCGGAAAACTTCACCGCATATCTGGGTAAAATCGCACGAAATGCGGCATTTGACAAGTACAAGCAGCACCGCGCAGAAAAGCGTGGTGGCGGTGAAATCTGCCTCGTACTCGAAGAGCTCGGCGAGATCATATCCGCTGATACGGTAGCGGATACACTTGACAAGCAGGAATTAAATGAGGCGATAAACACCTTTTTGCAAACCCTGCCTAAAACCGCCCGTGGCATTTTTATCTGCAGATACTATCACGCTCTCACCATTGCGGAAATCTCCCGCAAATTTATGAAGACACAAAATAATATCTCCGTTTCATTAAATCGTACCCGTGCTAAATTAAAGACTTATTTAATTGAAAGGGGCTTTATGCTATGACAGAATTTGACCTTTTTGAAGCCATTGGAAATATTGATCCCGATAAAATTACAGAAGCGGACAAAGTAAGAAAAGCACCCGCCATATTAAAAATAGCATCTCTTGCCGCGTGTCTTGCCATTATAGTCTTTGCCGCCCACGCGCTTGTTCCCGTATCCAATACTGTTGACACACAGCCTCCGCAAAAAAATACTGCCCGGCAGGCTGATCCGGAGTCGAAAGTTAAATGTCCGGTGGGTGAAATCACCGATAAAACACGCTGTGCTCTTGACCTTGACCGTCCGGTTGCAGACCCGCCTGCAGGCAGCGATGACTTTTCCTATCTCATCGAATGCCACGATATTGAAGGCTGTTATTCCGAAGACATTATTACGCTTTATGAAAACATAAGTACTGCGATGGCAAATAAAGAGCTTCCTTTTGTTTTAACCTGCGGTATTTACGAAGATCCGGTCCGAGTGTTGGTGAGGATTAATACACAAGACACCTTGCTAATAGACCAAATAAAAGCATTTGACACAACAGGAGAGCTTTTGGAGATAGAGTATGCTCCGCTCTCTGCTACTCCCGAGCTTATGGTAGATACAGCTCAAAAAGAATAAAAAACAGAGGGCCGGCTATTGTCGGTCCTCTGTTTTTTAAATAGGAGTAAGGGAAAATAAGAAAAAACTTTTCTGCTTTCTGCAATTATAATTATAACGCCTAAATATTACAAAAAAAGATTATTTTGTTAAATTTCTTTTAACTATCCCCTCATTTCCGGCTTATTTTATGAATATATTTAAGGATGGGGGTGCTTCTATGCGGAAAATATGGCAAATCTTCTTCTCGGTTTTGTTTTTTGTAAGCCTCGCTTCAAGCTTTGGCACATTGATTCCCGCCGCGTCAAATATCAAGGCTGTAAAGCTTCCGATTTTGATGTACCATAAAATTTCCCCGCGGCAGAGTTCATGGGGTAAATATTCGATTTCGCCCTACGAGCTTGAGGCCGACATTAAACTTATCCTTACTCGCGGCTTTACACCGATTAATATGGCAGATTTAATCGCCTATACTAACGGCACGGAAAAACTACCCGAAAAGCCGATTATGCTCACCTTTGACGATGGAAATCGCAGTGATTTTCTCTACGCTTACCCGCTGGCGCAAAAATACAATATAAAAATCCTATGTTCCACCGTTGGTGCATACACAGAAAACAGCGATAAAGTATATTTGTCCTGGGAAGAAATGCAGGAAATGCAAAAGAGTGGTCTTGTTGAATTCCAAAACCACTCTTTCGATCTTCACAATTTCGACAGCAGCCGCAAGGGCTGTCTTAAAAGCAATGCAGAAACCTCCGAGCACTATAAAACGCTTATCTCAGACGATCTTTCCCGCTCACAAGCGCTTTTTGAAAGAAACGGGATCAAGACGCCTACCTGTTTTACATATCCCTTCGGTATGCGGGATGATCTGCTGCTTGACTATGTCAAGGAAAACGGCTTTGAGGCCTCTCTTGGCACTTATGCGCAGATCAATGTTTTAGGTGATAATCTATACGACCTACGGCGCTTTAACCGTCCCCACAACTATAATATCGGTAAAATTTTAGACCTCGCCGAATAGCATTTCAAGCGCGTCGGCAACACCGTCATCCCAACTTGGCGCGGTTATATGTGTAGCAACCGCTTTTACAGCATCTACTGCATTGTCGACCGCCACACTTATTCCGGCCGTCTCAAACATTTCAATATCATTGGGGCTATCACCGAAAACCGCCACGCAGCTAAGATCCACGCCTAAATGCTCCGCCAAATTACGCACCGCAAGCCCTTTTCCAGTAGACGGCGCCATAATATCCACAAGACCCTTGCCCGAGCTTACTATAGTAAGCTTACCTTCATTATTAAACTTACCTTTAATATACTCCAGCATATCGTAGTCACCCAGTACCAGAATTTTAATCGCTTCGTTAAAATCTGCATCCGTGACATCGTCCATACATTTAAGAGGCACTTCAAATTCGCGGTTTTCAAGTGCGGCATTATACTTAAAATATCCTAAAATCCGCACACTTTCTCTGGTATAACAGATATTTTTTGCAGTATACATAAGATAATCCAAGCAATTTTCCTCGCAAAATGCGCATATTTCCTTGGCAATTTGCGGCTCTATGTATGAAACGCTAAGCATTTCCTCGCTTTTCGGCATACTTGTCACGCCACCGTTACAGGTAATTACCGGGATTTTGATCTCCAGCTGACTTATAAACTCCCGTATCTGCAGATGTGATCTGCCGGTTGCTACAGTAAAGGGAATACCCGCACGCTGTATTTTAAGGGCAGCTTCCAGATTTCTCTTTGAAATTCGTTTGTCCTTACCCAATAATGTATCATCCAAATCGCACACACATAAAAGTGGTGTATTCATCATCCATCAGCTCCTTTGGTGATTATTATAAAACACCTGTGTGAAAATTGCAAACCTAAAAATATGAATACTCAATTTTATTTCTCTAATTTTTTAAAAATTATTTATATTTTCGAAATTACCCCTTTATTTTTAGAAGAAATCCGTGTATAATAGTCCTAAACTTAAAAATTTGGATATTCATTTTAAAATTAGAGGGGTAATTTTAGATATGAAGGATACTCAAAATAATATATCACATTTAAAGCGTGCCTTTTTCCGGGAAATGCTTTCTCCATTTTTAGCGATTATCGTCTTTTTTATCGCCGGCGGGGTTATTTCCGCAGTTATATGTCTGTTCAACCCCATAGCTGGCGCCGTTTTCGCGGTAATATTCACCCTGCTTGCGGTGATTGCCTCGTTTTTTGTGGCATTTTCTTTCACAAAGCGTATTTCATCCTCGATTTCCGCACTTGCTGATAGATTGGACGGTGACCCGCAGGCAGATGCTACGCTTCTTTCCTACATAGATGCGGAAAGTGCACGGATAATCGAACAAAACACAAGCTATTCTTCAGCAATTAACGAAAAGGACTCTCTTTTAAAGGGTATTTTCCTGCAGTCTCGCATGCGCGACATATATGTAAGCTTAGATGATGTTGAGGCGCAGCTTTCTGACTCCAAGCCCTTTGTTATGGTTTATTTCCGCGTACACTATAAGGATGCATTTTTCCAGACAATTCGCGAGGATCCCAGTAAGTCCACCTTCTTTTTAAAACAGTTGATAGAGCTTTATTTCTCCTCAGAGGATCGCGAGTCTTCGACCTTCCAGGTGGAAAATGACCAAATCGTTTCTATGATCTCCGCTGAAGACGGTGCAGATGGTGTGATGGATATGGTAAACGCGGCGGTCAAAAAATTAGAAAATGAGTCTGACTATGTGTTCTTTACAATTGTTATTTCTAAACTACACAACGACTCTTCCGCTCTCAAGTCACACTTTGACCAGCTTTCCCGCTTGTCTCGCTATGCAATGCCGGTTATGGAAAATCAAGTCTTGATCGAGGACAAGATAAACCATGGCGCGGGACAGTTCTATTTCACCGTGGAACAAATGGAAAAACTGTCCTCGCTTATGCAAAACGGTGCTCACGAGGAATGTATACGCAGTTTAAACGAAATTTTAGACTATAATATCAAGAAAGAGGTAAATGGTTTCGACCTTTATCTGCTTTGTACCGAAATCGTAAACTGCGCGGTCAAGCTTTTAAACCGTCTTTTCCATTCCACCCCCGCATCCCTCAATATGAGTCGCTTTTATGTGCAGTTAGACCGCGCGGTGACCGTCGACCAATATCAAAAAATCTGTGCAGATCTGCTCACTCAGGTTATGGACTACATTTCCTTCAACAAACGCGAGGAGGACTACATAATCAACTTCATACTGGACTATGTGGAAAACCATTATGCAGAGGATATTTATCTCAGTCTTTTCGCAGACAAGCTGGCGTTGACAAGCGCTTACATTTCCTCGTATTTCAAGGAAAAAATGAATGTAAATCTCACCGACTATCTAAACAGCTTCCGTATCAAAAAAGCCACTGCTCTTATCGCAAATCCTCAGAACAAAAACAAGGATGTGGCGGAAGCTGTTGGCCTGCAGAATATAAATACCTTTATTCGTCTGTTCAAAAAGTATACCGGCTACACTCCCGGCGAGTATCGCAAAAAGCATTTTAACCATTCTGCTGATTTGTAGGAAGTCACAAACCGGACGGCACTTGTGCATAGTGCACAAGTGCCGTTTTCCCATATAAGGGCGAAAATGTTAAGAAAATGTTATGTCATTTTATTGTCTATTTTCGACCTATTTCCCCTTTTTATTTCAAAATTCCGACACTTTTTACCACAAAAAATCCACCATATATATTTAAGATACTCATTTTTTTAGGTTGTATTCATTTTTCCGCATAATGCAATTTATTGTTACGATTAAAATAATTCGTCATACAATTTCCCCAAAAATGCTGTATAATTTAATGTGCAGGTAGCCAATGGCTTTTTACATATTGTAAAAGTTTTTGTGTAGCTTGCTCAACTTAAAATTTTGATGGGTGCATTTTAGAGTAGGGTGAACTTTAAAATCTGCCCATCAGCAACAAATATCTACAGAGGAGTGAACGCTTTGAGCAAAACTGTTTCAAATGCTGTCGCACCGGCAGAAGCTTTACCGGTTCAGCACAAGCAAAGTAAGTTTATGAAAAAGCTCATCGATGGCAAGTACTTATTATTACTTGTTATCCCGACAGTAATCTGCCTTGCACTTTTCTACTATCTCCCGATGTACGGTCTTATCATTTCCTTTATGGATTACAAGCCGTTTAAGGGTATTGCAGGAAGTGACTGGGTTGGTTTCAAACACTTTATCAATTTCTTTGAGTACAAATATTTCTGGCGTCTTATCAGAAATACAACAGTAATTTCCTTCTACTCATTGATCTTCGGTTTCCCGCTTCCGATTATCTTCGCTCTTATCCTCAACGAGGTACAGAATGTTAAGTTCAAGAAGCTCGTTCAGACTATCAGCTATATGCCGCACTTCTATTCAACGGTTGTTGTTGTTGGTCTTTTCTCGATGTTCCTTGACCCGACCAGTGGTCTTATCACCCATTTCTTCAACGCTATCGGTATTGCAAAGACCGACTGGCTGTTGGATCAGAATTGTTTCAGAACAATCTACATAGTTTCCGAGTTGTGGCAGCAGACAGGTTGGGGCGCTATCGTATACCTTGCAGCTCTTACAAATGTTGACCCGCAGTTATACGAGGCAGCTTATGTTGACGGCGCAGGTAAGTTCCGCTGCGTATGGAGCATTACCCTTCCGTCCATCGCTCCCACTATGATTACTATGCTTCTTCTCCGTATGGGTTCCATGTTCAATGTTGGTTTTGAGCGTGCGTTCCTTTTCCAGAAGCCGACTACTCTTGAGACCTCCGAAATCATCTCTACCTATGTTTACAAAAAAGGTATGATGTCCACAGGCGGATACAGCTACGGTTCCGCAGTTGGTCTTTTCAACTCGTTAATCAGCTTGGCTATGCTTCTTGTTTCCAACTATGTTGCTAACAAGGTCAGCGATACCAGCTTGTGGTAAAGGAGGATACAGAAAATGGTAGGAAAAAAATTCACAATAGGCTGGCTCCTTCGCAATATTTTCTTGTGGTTCATCGTATTCATTATGATCTTCCCCCTTATTCACATGGTTGCTGTTTCGATTTCCGAGACAACCGCAGTTATGTCCGGTAAGATTTCCTTCTGGCCCAAGGGTATAAACTTTGATGTTTATGCGAAGATCCTTTCCGACCCGATGATTTACAACGCTTACCTCAACACCATCATCTATACCGTTGTCGGTGTTGTATTTGCGCTCTTTGTTCTTACAACCGGCGCTTATGCGTTAAGTAAGAAGCGTTGTCCTTTCGGCAAGCAGCTTAACATTCTCGTATTAATCACTATGTTCTTCAGCGGTGGTATGATCCCGGGCTTCCTTACTATTAACTGGCTCGGTATGTACAACACCATCTGGGCTATCGTTCTTCCGACAGCCTTCACCGCATACAATATGATCATCATGCGTTCCTTCTTCGCAGCATATCCTGCTGAAATTGAGGAGTCCGGTCGTCTTGACGGTCTTACTGATATCGGTGTTTTATGGTACCTTGTACTTCCCACCTCTACCGCAGTTCTTGCGACCATCGGTCTCTTCGTTGCGGTTTCACAGTGGAACTCCTTTATGGCTCCGCTTCTCTACTTACAGGATAGTAGTAAGTATCCGCTTCAGATCATCCTCCGCCAGATCGTTATGCAGAGTATTACTGAAAGCCAGGGTACAATGGGTGAGTCTGCTAAGGGTACTCAGTTCGCTGAGGACGCTATCAAGTACGGTACAATTCTTGTATCCATTATCCCGATCATTGCTGTATATCCGTTCTTACAGAAGTACTTCGTTAAGGGCGTTATGATCGGCTCCGTTAAGGGTTAATAAGAACTTATTAAAAAGACTGCTGAAATTCAGCAGTCTTTTTTTATGCAAAAAACACCAACCGCTTCGGCGGTTGGTGTTTTCCTTATGCGCTATATACGCATTCGCCATCAATATATGTTGCAAGTGGTTTGATATTTGGAATATCATTTTCGTCACAAGTGAAGTAATCGCGGTCTAATATTAAAAAGTCCGCACGGTTTCCCTTTTTAAGAGAGCCTATAAGGTCTTCATCAAACAGCGACCATGCGGCATATCTTGTGTAGGTAAGCAGTGCTTCTTTGCGGGAAATCGCTTGTTCCTTGCCGTACACATTGCCGTCGCGTGCGGTACAGGTGACCATATTGTGAAGTGCTACAAATGGATGATAGGGGTTGACGGATTTTATCGGATCGTATTTAACCATATGATCACTTCCCGCCGCCATATGCACACCGCTATTTAACATATCGGCATAGGGCATAAAATATGCACACTCGCGGGGCGTTAAAATTTTTGAAAGATGCGGCGCGTCCATATAGTGCCAAGCCGGCTGGAACAGGATGGTAATATCCATCTCCTTTGCAGCAGCAATCATATCCCCTGCCATAAAGTCCGCGTGAAGTAGCGTGTGGCGCTGACCCTCAGTATTTCCCACCTGCTTGTATGCAGCAAGTAGTTTTCTGCTTGCCTGGGTGCCTACACAGTGTGCACCATACTGAAGCCCAAGTTCCTGCGCTAATTTAATGGAGTCGCAAAGAATAGGGGTGTCGGTAACTAAGTTTCCGCGCCAGGAGTCCTCAATACCGTCTAAGCCGAATATCTCGGAAAGTCCACTATATGCGCCATCCATAAGAGAAGTTCCGGTAAGAATACCGCCATCAATTGTGTTCTTAATAAATGAAATACGGGCAAGCTCGGGATTAGCAAAGCGTGTGCCCTTTATGATCTCTTTGAACTCCTCGTGTTTTGCCTTTGGCGGTACCATCATTGTATAGCGAAGTCGCACGGTCTGGCGATTTTCGCTCTGAAGTTCTTCCACAGCTTTGATGCCCGGCATATTGGACATAGCCTCCACCGAGGTGGTAATACCGTTTTTGTTATACTCAGCCATTACCTCTTCTATAGCATCTGCATAGGGCTTAACCTTTCGCGAGTTATAAAATTTACCTAAAATCGCGTAGCAGTTGAGAAGCACACCTGTTTTCTTGCCTTCTTTATCTGTCATAACGCGACCGCCCGGAGGAAGTGTAGTTAAATCAAGAGTGTTTAAGGCGCAGGTGTTGACCTGTGCGGAATAAAAACCGCACACCGCAACCGGATTATCCGGCGCTATTTCGTCAAGTTCTGAAAGCGTGGGGTATCTAAGGTCATCAAGACGCAAGGGGTAGGTGTTTTTATATGCAATCCACTCACCACGCGGTGTTACCTTTACCTTTTCCCGAAGATCACTTAAAAGCTCCTCAATGGATGTGGGGATAAACAATTCGCCGTCGCCTTCACTGTCCGCCGCCATAAAAATGTGGGCGTGGGTATCGATAAGTCCCGGAATTACCGACTTACCATTTAAATCGTGCAGGTCAGCGTCCGGATATTTAGCAATAAGCGCTTCATCCTCGCCAAAGTCCACAAGTTTGCCGCCACATACCACCATAGCGGAGTAAACGCTATCAGTCTCATCCATGGAGTAAATTTTGCCATTATAAAATAAAGTTGTCATAGTATCACCTAAAGTGAAATTTTACGAGCCTCTAAATAGAAGCGCTTGTCATATGCATGACCCATAGAGAAAGTCTTTCTGGGTAGTGCACCGTCTAAAATAACCGTGGGGAAAAGTTCCTCCTTAGCCATGGGCGGAAGCAGGAATCCGATATTTGTGGGTGCTTTAGATAATTCCTCAACAACATCGTCGCCGTGGATATAGTCCACACGGCCGCCGTTTTTCTCAATATAATCGTCGATAAATCTCTGAAGTGTGCCAACAGCTAAGTTTGTGGGCGCATTTTTAACAAAGATCTCACGCTTTTCATTGCCGATAACCGCGACAAATCCCTGACCCTCTGTACCAAGCTCGTAATATTTTGCAAGTTCCGCCATCATCTTATCAGGGTCAACATCAAAGACAACACGATGAATAGGCTCGAACTCAAGCGCCTTGTCGTGTACATTGGTAACCTCAACAAGGGCATAGCGTGCAGGATGATTTTTTGCATCATCGCCAATCTTTGCTTTAATGCGCTCGTAGCACTCCTTAGCGGTGGCGAGAGAATGGTTACCGTCACCTACCGCGAAAAGGAGCACGCCCTTATCCTCGGAAACATTGTACTTTTTATGGAAGCCGTCCTTGTCCGCAAGCTTTGCAATTGCCGCATCAATGCGAGCGGCTGCCTTATCATCGACAACATATCCGCGGATAGATCCGGAGTCCTGCATAAGCTTGAAATCGTAAGCGATGTCAAAGGTTTCCTTTTCCTTATCAAGCGGCTCGATAACCGTTAAATCGGCATCGTCAATAAGGAGCATAATGTGGGGAAGCTCTAAGCTTGCCTTCTCGCGAACACGAACGCGGGGCGGAATTCGCTCAAGAACGGTGCCCTCGGTGGCGCGGATGGCGGTTTGGGAACCTTTGCGATAGTCGTATGCTTCAAGATCAACAATACCCATAAGACCGTGGCGTACAACACCGTCACGCTGGGTGCGCTCTACATAAATGTATTTGCCGTCGATCTCTTTAAGGATGTTTTCTTTGATATAGCTTTCCATATTGGCATTTATGCTCTCAATGCGAGCCGCCACATCATCACCCTCGAGATAAATCTCCGGCAGAGTGATATGTAATGTGGAGGGCGCGTCGCCCACATATGCCTCAACCTCGCTCCAATACTCAGGTTGTGAGGTGTACTGGTCACACGCAACAACGCTCCACTTAGACAAATCCGCGTCTTTGGGAAGTAAAATCTTTCCTGTAGTTAATACCTTGCTCATATGTGATTTCCTCCTTATTTATAAAGCTCTTCACGGCGTGCGGAAAGCACGGGGATCTGTGCCCTGACGCTCTCCACATCATCAAGCTCAATTTCTACTATTTTGGTGTTTTCCTTTTCATCAAACCGCTCTATCACCTTACCCATAGGGGACACAACGATCGAATTGCCGTAGGATACATAGCTTGCACTCTCATCTCTTGCGGGTGCAACACCTACGGTATAAACCTGATTATCCACCGCTCTTGCACGGAACAGGAGCTCCCAGTGAAGGGGTCCGGTGGTCATATTAAATGCAGCGGGCACAATAATCGCCTTAGCCCCTTTTTTTGACATTGCCATGGACAAATCCGGGAAGCGTATATCAAAGCAAATGCACAGACCGATCTTGCCAAAGGGTGTGTCAAATACGGTGACTTCATCCCCAGGGGTAAGGGTGTCCGATTCGCAAAACCGTTGACCGCCCGCCACATCGATGTCAAAAAGATGAGCTTTTCTGTGTCGCGCTATCTGATTGCCTTTGGGGTCAAAAACAAAAGAAGTGTTATAGATTTTATCGTCCTCGCGCTCAGGGATAGACCCTGCCACAAGATAAACGCCATACTTCTTCGCAAGTTCCGACAGCGCGGTGTAGGTCTTTCCTTCCGCTTTTTCTGCGTATTTCACAAAGCCGTCATTGCTATAGGGCGCGTTAAATATTTCCGGCAGTATCACCACATCAGCACCCTTGACTTTATTCATATAATCGGGCAGGTACTCAAGAGCATTCGCGCCCGTGGGCATTTGAATTAAGCCAAGCTTCATAAAATCACCTCGCCTTTATATTCTACCTTATTTTAACACTAAAATCAATTTTTTCTCGCCTTATTCAAAGGACTTTCTCAAATATTCGATTTTTAATATTTCTTCCATTTCCTCAGGTGTTTCCTTACAGCCTTCATTTAACCATTTTTTGATAATGGCGTTAAATCCGCTTTTAAAAAACTCAATGTGATAGTCGATGTATTTAGAATTAAAGTGCTTTTCCGCTTTTATTGTATCATAGCCTATAAGTGCCGTGTTATCCTTGCATAATTTAAAATATGTGCGGTAAAAAAGCTGGTTTTCATATATATTTTTGAACAGTTTTAAAAAGTTATTGGTGCTCGTCTTCTGTTCTATTTCCGCTTCAAACAGGCTGAAAAAGTTTTCCACCAAATGCTTTTCTACCTTCTCCGCCAGATCATAAATGTCTATAAAATTTGCGTAAAAAGTACTTCTGTTAAGTCCCGCCTGCTTGCATATATCGGTAACGGATATTTCATCAACCTCGCGAGTCTGCAGCATCTCTATGAATACCTTTTCCATTTTTTCTATGCTCTCGCGGCGTCTTTTATTATTTTTTATATTCATATCGTCCTCCATTAATCCAACACTTGTCGGGAAATTGATGATTGAAATTATATTGCCGGAAATATTATACTATAATTGCAATAACAAAACAACTGTTGGTTTAATGAATGGAGGAAATTTTTATGAAGAAAAGCAGTTTTGTTGCGCTTTTACTTGGCGTGGTAAGTGGATTTCTGTTTGCCATCGGTATGTGCATGGCGCTTCTGCCCCAGTGGAACGCTTTCAAGCCGGGAGTAATTTTTGGCGTGATCGGTATTGTAATGGGTATTATCACACTTTTGATTTGGCGTAAGATGGAGGGTAAAAGCCCGATTAAAATGAGCAAAAAAGGCTTTTTCGCCATTGTGCTTGCCATTGTGGGCGCGCTTCTTTTAGGTGTCGGTATGTGCTTCTGCCTTGTATGGAATAATCTTATTTTGGGCACACTTATAGGACTTGTGGGAATTATTGCCCTTCTCTTCCTCATTCCCTTATGCAAAGGCTTAAATTAAAGTTTTTTGAAGAGCGCAGTATAACCTTTGCGCTTATAAATCTTATAATCAATGGCCTGTATGCCCTTGGCAACTTCGCCTTAGGCATATACGAGCAGTCTTATTGGTTTATAACCGCCGGTGCATATTACGGAATTTTGGGTGCAATGCGTTTTCTCACTGTGCTTTTTGCGAGAAAAAGCAAGAAAAGTTTAAAAAATGAGCTTTTCGTGCAGAAAATCGTAGGTGTTATGCTTGTTTTACTCAGTTTTGTACTCTCGGGCTCGGTATATCTGTGTGTGCGCTTTGATGTGTCCCGCGCGATACACGAAATTATAATGATAACAATTGCCACCTACACATTTACGAAAATAACCTTCGCCATAATAAATCTTACAAGAAACAGTAAGCGAAACTCTCCTCTGCTTCTTTCTCTTTTTTGTATCAATCTGTCCGATGCATCTGTTTCCATTTTCTCAATGCAAAGGTCTATGCTGGTTTCCTTCGGCGAAATGTCGGTAGGTGATATAAAGCTTATGAATTCCCTTACCGGTGCCGCTGTTTGTATTTTAGTAGCGGTACTGGGTGTTTGGATGACTATGAAATCACGAAAGGAGGTGTGTGATAATGGCTAAGTCAAAAATTGTAAAAGCGGTTGAAAAGATGTCCGACGGCGTTGTTGAGGGCTACAAGAAGATTGAAAACGGCGTTGTTGAAGGCTACACCAAGATTGAGGATAAATTTGTTGAAACATTCCTTACAAAAGACGGCGAATCTGTCGAGGATGCTAAGAAAAGATTAAAAAACCAATAGCACTTGACTTTTTGCGTTTTTTATGATAACCTTAAGTAAATTGAACATCTTCCTCATGGGGGAGTAGTTGGCGCACTATGTGCGTGTCAAGTCAACAAACATGCTCGCGGCGGTTTTTATGATCGCGTTCTGGCTTGTCTTAAATAACGAGACTCATGTATAGCAGTGGTCCTGCTATACATGGGTCGTTTTTATTTTTATGGCGGAGGTAGAAAAATGAACCCATACTTAAAATCCTCATCAGAGGTTTTGAGTGCGCTGAATTGTGACCCGTCGGTCGGTCTCAGTGATACTCAAGTCAAAGAAAATGCCGAAAAATACGGCATAAATGAATTCAGCCGCGAAGAGGGGCCATCATTCTTCAAAAGGATAGTAGAATCCTGTAAGGAACCGATGATCTTGCTTCTTATATTTGCGGGAATTATCTCTGTGGCAGTAAATGCAGTGCGCGCACTGTCCGGTGGTGAATTCGACATTATAGAATGTGTCGGTATTTTCGTTGCCATCGCTTTATCTGTTATGATTTCCGTAATTATGGAAAGCAGAAGTGCAAAAGCCTTCGAGGCCCTTAACCGTATGAAGCAGGATATTCAGGCCAAGGTCTTAAGAGGCGGCAAGGTGCAAATGATACCCCAGAGCGAGCTGGTTGTGGGCGATATCGTCTATGTCGAGACCGGTGATAAACTGTCCGCTGACGGCAGACTTATCGAGTCAACCGCTCTTAATGTGGACGAGTCCTCACTTACAGGCGAGTCTGTGCCCGTTAAAAAGGACGCAAGCGTGGTTATCGCAAATGAAAAGACCGCGGTTGCCGATCGTGTCAATATGATGTACTCGGGTACTTTTGTTACCGGTGGCAGCGGTACGATGGTTATCACCGCGGTTGGTGACAGCACCGAGTTTGGTAAGATCGCACGCGAGCTTACTACCGTTGACTCCACCTCTACTCCGCTTCAGGAAAAGCTTGCGAAGCTTGGCAAGGTAATTGCGGTGCTGGGCATAATTGTTGCCATTATCGCATTTGTTCTTCAGCTTATCACCTTTGCCGCAGCAGGTGGCCTTAACTTTGAAAATATAAGCGAAGCCTTTATCACAAGTATAGTTTTAATTGTCGCTTGTGTGCCCGAGGGTCTTCCCACCATCGTTGCGGTTTCCTTGGCTTTAAATGTAATTAAGATGTCAAAGCGGAACGCTTTGGTTAAAAAATTGGTAGCAAGTGAGACTATCGGTTGCATCAATGTTATCTGTTCCGATAAGACCGGTACTCTTACAGAAAATCGTATGACCGTCGTAGAGTATTATGACAACGACGGTGCCCATATGCCTGAGGATTTGAAGGTAGGACTTTTCACTTCAAACTTTGCGATAAACAGTACCGCAAATGTGGAATTTTATGAGAACCGCAAAGAATTTATCGGTAATCCTACCGAATGTGCTCTGCTTGTTGCCCTTAACAAGGCGGGTCTGGATTATCACGATATTCGCGAAAAGGCAGATGTCGTTCACACCTATCCCTTCTCCTCTGAAATGAAAAAGATGACCACCATCCTCCGCGATGGTGACGGTTATATCGCATACACCAAGGGCGCGCCCGAGCGAGTGCTCGAATTCTGCGATCTCAGTGATGATGACAGAACAAAATACATCTCTGCCATTGAAGAATATCAGCGCAAGGCGCATCGCGTCATCGGCTTTGCACACAAGAAATTTTCTACTCTGCCCGACCTTGATAACGACCGCGCATTAATCGAGTCGCATATGGAATTTGACGGCTTCGTTGCCATTACCGACCCCCTACGCTCGGATGTGTACGACGCGGTAATCAAGGCAAGAAGCGCGGGCATTGACCTTAAAATGCTAACCGGTGACAATATCGTTACCGCCACCGCCATTGCAAATCAGCTTGGTATTTTAGACGATGACCACATCGCGGTCGAAGCCCACGAGATCGAGGAAATGGATGATGCTCAGTTAAAAAGCGCCCTTTCCCGTATTCGCGTAATTGCACGAAGCACCCCCGGTGTTAAGATGCGCGTTGTAAACACCCTTAAGGAATTAGGTAATGTCGTTGCGGTTACCGGCGACGGCATAAATGACGCGCCCGCCCTTAAAAATGCGGATGTCGGTATAGCAATGGGTATTACCGGCACCGAGGTTTCCAAGGAAGCAAGCGATGTAGTACTTATCGACGACTCATTCTCCACTATCGTTCGCGCTACCGAATGGGGCCGGGGAATATTCGATAACTTTATGCGCTTTATCCAGTTCCAGCTTACCGTTAATGTTTCATCGGTAATCGTTGTACTCGGCTCGATTATTGCCGGTTTTGCATCTCCCTTCGCGGCGCTTCATCTGCTGTGGATCAACCTTATTATGGACGGCCCGCCAGCTCTTACCTTGGGTCTTGAGCCTATGCGCGGCGACCTTATGAAGAGAAAGCCCACCCCCAGAAACCAGGCCATCGTTTCAAAGGGAATGTTTACGAGAATTATAATTAACGGTATCTATGTTGCAATAGTTATTCTTGCACAGCACTTTACCAATTTCCTTGGCGGTGCAAACGATGCTGAGAAAACGAGTATTATCTTCTCGCTCTTTGTTGTGTTCCAGTTATTTAACGCCTTTAACAGCCGTGAATTGGGATATGACAGCGTGTTTAAAAATCTCTTCCGCAATAAGCTGATGTTCGCAGTATTCGCGCTCACCTTTATACTGCAGATCCTTATCGTTCAGTTTGGCGGCGCGATTTTTGACACCGCTCCCCTCTCCCTTGTAATGTGGGGTAAGATCTTACTGGTAGGTATGAGCATTGTGGTGCTCGGCGAAATAACCCGCCTCATAATGAGAATAAAGAAATAAATAAAACCCCGTATGGTTTACACCATACGGGGTTTTATTTAAGTTTTAGCTTACTTCTTTAAGTTAAACCAAGCCTTAAGGCCGAGGTACTGAGCGGTATCGCCAAGCTCTTCCTCAATGCGGAGAAGCTGGTTGTACTTAGCAACACGGTCGGTACGGCTGGGAGCACCGGTCTTGATCTGACCTGCGTTAACTGCAACAGCAATGTCAGCAATAGTGGTGTCCTCGGTCTCACCGGAACGGTGGGATACAACAGCGGTGTAACCTGCGCGGTTAGCCATCTGGATAGCATCAAGAGTCTCGGTAAGGGAACCGATCTGGTTAACCTTGATAAGGATGGAGTTACCAACACCAAGCTCGATACCGCGGGAGAGACGCTCAACATTGGTAACGAAGAGGTCGTCACCAACGAGCTGAACCTTGGAACCGATAGCCTTGGTGAGCATACCCCAAGCTTCCCAGTCTTCCTCAGCAACACCGTCTTCAAGAGAGATGATCGGGTACTTGGAGGTGAGGTTCTTCCAGTAGTTAACAAGCTGCTGCTTGGTCATTTTCTTCTTTGCCTTCGGGAGGAAGTAGGTGCCATCTTCCTGGTACCACTCGGAGGAAGCAGCGTCGATAGCGATCATGAACTGCTCGCCCGGCTTGAAGCCAGCCTTCTCAACAGCGGTAAGGATAACCTTGATGGCGTCCTCGTCCTTCTTGAGGTTGGGAGCGAAACCGCCCTCGTCACCAACAGCGGTGGTCATACCCATCTCAGAAAGAACCTTCTTTAAGTTGTGGAATACTTCAGCACACCACTGGAGCGCCTGAGTAAAGCTCTCAGCGCCAACCGGCATGATCATAAATTCCTGAATATCAACATTGTTGGAAGCGTGTGCGCCACCGTTTAAGATGTTCATCATCGGAACCGGTAAGGTCTTAGCGTTAACGCCGCCGATATAGTTGTAAAGAGTCATACCAAGAGCCTCTGCAGCAGCCTTAGCGGTTGCAAGAGAAACACCGAGGATAGCGTTTGCGCCGAGGCGGGACTTGTTGGGAGTACCGTCAAGGTCGATCATAATACGGTCGATCTCAACCTGATCAAGAGCATTTAAGCCAATGATAGCGTCAGCGATCTCGCCGTTAACAGCGTCTACTGCCTTGGTAACGCTCTTGCCAAGGTACATGCTCTTGTCGCCATCGCGAAGCTCGCAAGCCTCGAAGATACCGGTGGAAGCGCCGCTGGGAACAGCAGCACGGCCCATGTACTGACCGCCATCTGCCTCAACATAAACATCAACCTCAACGGTAGGATTACCACGAGAGTCAATGACCTGACGTCCGACAACGTCAACGATTTCTACATAAGTTTTCATAATCGTATTCTCCTTTGTTTATTTATGTTTCAAGGTTTTAGCCTTGAACTATCCGATAATAAGGGACTCGCCGTCCATTTCTTCGGGCTTGCTTGTGCCCATAAGATCAAGCATTGTGGGTGCGATATCAGCAAGGCGACCATCGCGGAGTGATACATTTGCACCGACAATGATAAAGGGTACCTGGTTGGTTGTATGTGCGGTGAAAGGCGAAACGCCGTCTTCCTCCAACATACAATCTGCGTTACCGTGGTCAGCGGTGATAAGAGAAATACCGCCGATTGCACTTGTTGCATCAACTACTCTGCCAACGCAGGTATCAACGGTTTCAACCGCAGTCCTTGCCGCATCGAAGATACCGGTGTGACCAACCATATCGCAGTTTGCGAAGTTTAAAATAACAACATCATAGGTCTGTCCGGAAATGAGCTCAACCACCTTGTCACAAACCTCAATAGCGCTCATTTCAGGCTTTAAGTCGTAGGTCGCAACCTTGGGAGAGTCGATAAGTACACGATCCTCACCCTCATACATTGTTTCAACGCCGCCGTTGAAGAAGAAGGTAACATGAGCGTACTTCTCGGTCTCCGCAATGCGGAGCTGCTTATAGCCAAGACGGCTGATATACTCGCCAAAGGTATTCTTTAATGACTGGGGCTTGAATGCCACATTAACATTGGGCATAGAAGCGTCATACTGGGTAAAGCAGACATAATAGAGGGGGAATCTGCCGTCTGCACGGGCAAAGCCCTCAAAATTATCGTCTACAAAGCATCGGGTAATTTCTCTTGCGCGGTCTGGACGGAAGTTAAAGAAAACGACAGAGTCATTTGCTGAAATCTTACCGTCAGCCGCGATAATCGGCTCGATAAATTCATCTGTTACATTGTTTGCATAAGACTCGCGAATTGCGGCAACCGGATCAGCAACATGATTGCCCTCGCCCGCGGTTAATGCCTTATAAGCGCGCTCTACACGGTCCCAACGGTTATCGCGGTCCATCGCGTAGTAACGACCTACAACGGTAGCAACCTCGCCAACGCCAAGCTCCTTGCACTTTGCAACAGCTTCAGCAACAAAGTCAGCACCACTTGTGGGGGATACATCGCGACCGTCCATAAAGCAGTGAATGTACACCTTCTTAAGACCGTTTCTCTTCGCAAGCTCTAAAAGGCCCCAAAGATGTGAGTTGTGGCTGTGCACACCACCGTCGGACATAAGACCCATAAAGTGGATAGCACTGTCATACTTCTTGCAGTTTGCAACTGCACCAAGGAGCGCCTCATTCTCGTAAAAATCGCCGTCGGCAATTGACTTTGTAATACGAGGAAGCTCCTGGAAAACAACGCGGCCTGCACCGATATTGGTATGACCAACCTCGCTGTTGCCCATCTGACCGTCGGGAAGACCTACATCTAATCCGGACGCAGAAAGACGGCACATAGCGTTGTCCTTCATTATTTTATCAAGATTCGGTGTGCGGGCTGCGCGGATAGCGTTGCCCTTTGTATCGGGCGCAATACCGAAACCGTCCATAATGATCAAAGTAATTGGAGTTTTCATAAATAATCTCTCCGAAATTTAAATTTTACTGATTAGCAGCGTTGATGATAGCTGCAAAATCATCAGCCTTTAAGGATGCGCCGCCGATTAAGCCGCCATCGATATCAAGCTGAGCGAGAAGCTCGGAAGCATTCTTCGGGTTCATAGAACCGCCGTACTGAATGGTAACGGAACGAGCAACTCTTGCGCCGTATTTTGCACGGATAACCGCACGGATAAGGCCGCAAACCTCACTTGCCTGCTCTGCAGTTGCGGTCTTGCCGGTACCGATAGCCCAAATCGGCTCGTATGCGAATACGATCTTGCGGAGCTGGTCAGCGGTAATATCTGCAAGCGCAAGCTTAACCTGCATTGTGATGTGCTCTGCGGTGATGTCAGCCTCACGCTGCTCTAAGCTCTCGCCAACACAAACGATGGGGCGAAGGCCATTCTCGAGAGCTGCCTTTACTTTTAAGTTAACGGTCTTGTCTGTCTCGCCGAAGTACTCGCGGCGCTCGCTGTGGCCGATAACAACATACTTAACGCCAAGCTCCTTTAACATATCAGCAGAAACCTCGCCGGTAAATGCGCCGGATTTCTCGAAATGCATATTCTGCGCAGCAATTGCAATCTTAGCATCGCGGGTAGCGCGAATTGCTGCGGGGATGTCAACAAACGGGACACAAAGAACAACATCGCACCATTTCTGCTTACCGACCTTGGTCTTAAGCTCATCGATAAGTGCCTTTGCCTCTGCGGGGGTCTTGTTCATCTTCCAGTTTCCTGCGATTATTGTTCTACGGTATTTTCTGTTCATGCTAATGTGGCTCCTTCTATATATCTATATCTAAAAATTTATAACTTACTTGTTTTCAAGGCATGCGATACCCGGAAGCTCGAGACCCTCGAGGAATTCGAGAGATGCGCCACCACCGGTGGAGATGTGTGTCATCTTCTTGTCAAAGCCGAGCTTCTTAACTGCGGATGCACTGTCGCCGCCGCCGATAATGCTGATGGAGTCGCTCTCTGCGATTGCAGCAGCAACAGCCTTTGTACCTTCAGCAAAACGCTCAAACTCGAAAACGCCCATAGGACCGTTCCAGATAACGGTGCCGGCATTCTTAACAGCATCTGCATATGCCTTAACGCTTGCGGGGCCGATGTCGAGACCCATCCAGCCGTCGGGAATTGCATTGGTAGCAACAACATCGCTTGCAGCATCTGCAGCGAACTTGTCAGCAATAACGGTATCGGTGGGGAGTAAGAGGTTAACGCCCTTTGCCTTTGCCTTCTCGATCATCTCGAGAGCGTAGTCAAGCTTATCCTCTTCACAAAGGGAGTTACCGATGTTACCGCCCTGTGCCTTAGCGAAGGTATATGCCATGCCGCCGCCGATGATTAAGGTATCAACCTTCTCAAGAAGGTTGTTGATAACGCCGATCTTATCGGAAACCTTAGAACCGCCAAGGATTGCAACGAAGGGGCGCTTGGGAGACTCAAGTGCCTCGCCCATAATGCCGATTTCCTTCTTGATAAGGTAGCCGCAAACTGCGGGTAAGTAATCAGCAACGCCTGCGGTGGAAGCGTGTGCACGGTGAGAAGTGCCGAATGCATCATTAACATAAAGCTCTGCCATGGAAGCAAGCTCCTTAGCGTAAGCTGCATCATTCTTCTCCTCTTCCTTGTGGAAGCGAACATTCTCTAAAAGTAAAACTTCGCCGTTCTTAAGAGCTGCAGCCTTAGCCTTAGCATCCTCGCCAACGACATCTTTTGCCATCTTAACCTCAACGCCGAGGAGCTCAGCAAGACGAGCTGCAACCGGTGCAAGGGAGTACTTCATATTGAACTCGCCCTTCGGACGGCCGAGATGTGAGCAGAGGATAACCGCTGCATCATTTTTGAGTAAGTACTCAATAGTGGGAAGAGATGCAACAATACGCTTGTCGGAGGTAATCTTACCCTCGTCGTCCTGAGGAACATTAAAGTCGCAACGGACGAGCACCTTCTTACCTGCTACAGAGATATCTTCGATACTTTTTTTGTTGTAAGTCATAATTTTCATCTCCTAAAATTTACTATTTTCTATTATAAGGCATTCTGCATTTTTGCACAATTGCCTTTTTGTACTTATTTATAGGGTTTTTATGCCCTTTTTTCACCAAAATATACTATTCCGACGAGATTGGGTCCGGTATTGGTGCAAATTGAGCCTCCCAAGGGAATGCGGAGCACATTTTCAATTCCACAGGTTTCGCGGATGAAATCCTCAACCAGCTGAATGTATTCCTCATTGGTTTTTCCGTAAAGCACGCAAGCGCACTGCTTCTGGGGAGCTGACTTGTCGATGCGACCCTCCACAAATTTGAGAAGGCCCTTGACCGCCATCTTGTCGCCCCTCACCTTGTCAACAACATTAACGCCGCTTGCACAAAGGTGAATTACCGGCTTGATGCCGAGAAGCTCGCCAACATAAGCGGATGCACCGCTTACACGACCGCTCTTTTTTAAATTTCTTAGGGTGAATACGGTAGCCGCCGCCTCAACACGGGAGCAATGATCCTCCATCATTTTAACGATCTCTTCAGCACCCTTACCCTCATTGATCATCTTGCGGGCACGGATAAGTGCCGAGCCGTAAGCGAAAGAGTAGTTGTGGGAGTCAACCATATATATTTTCATATCCTCGCCGTGTTCGCCGTAAAAAAGGTTCTTTGCAATAACGCCGGAGCCAAAAGTTCCGCTGCCCGCGCTGTTTATTGCAAGGCAGATAACCGTGTCAAACCCTTCAGCCTTTGCCTTTTCAAACTCGGCAAGATACTGTGCAGGAGAAACCTGCGCGGTAGTGGGTTGTTCATCGCTTTCCTCGAGGAAATCCCAGTATTCCTTTATATCAAGCTCTTCAAATTCCTTGTGTTCTCTTCCATCAAAGGTGATTGTAACCGGAAGAATTTTAATATCGTATTCTTTTGCAAGTTCATGTGTAAGATCACAAGCAGAATCTGCCAATAAGTATATTTTACTCATTGTCTCTTCCTCCTCTTCATATCTCATCTGCCATTTTGCCCATGCCCACAAGCCCCTCAAAGTCCAGTTGCCGTAAAGCTTCATAGGTAACAATGGCGACAGCATTAGATAGATTAAGGCTTCTCGCCTCTTCTCGCATAGGTATTCTTATACACCGCTCCTCATTTTTATAGAGCATTTCCTCCGGCAGACCTTTGGTCTCCTTACCGAAAAGGAGAAAATCGCCGTCACGAAACTCCGCCTCAAGGTAGGAGCGCGGTGCCTTGGTTGTCAGATAATGAAACCTGCCGCCCGAGTTTTTCTCAAAAAACTCGGCAAGGTTTTCGTATACCTTGACATCAAGAAGGTGCCAATAATCAAGTCCCGCACGCTTTAGGTGCTTGTCATCAATGGAAAATCCAAGGGGCTTGATCAGGTGTAATTGGCTCTTGGTTGCGGCGCAGGTTCGCGCAATATTTCCCGTGTTTGCCGGTATTTCCGGCTCAACCAAAACAATATTGAGCAAAGCTTGCACCCCCTAATCGCTATCCCTATTATTTTATGATAAATTTTGGATTTTTTCAATAGTTTTTTAAAGAATTTAATATTTTTTTATTACTTGCCCGACATACTTTTTTATGGTAGTATATTTACATAGATCGTAGGAGGCGTTTTTTATGAATTATCGCACGGAAATCAAGGCCTATGCAAGGGAAAAGCTTCATTCTCAATACGGAACGACCCTGGGCGCAACAGTGTTTGCTTTTCTGCCCGTATTTATCGCTTGCTTTGCGACTTTTTTCCTTTTGGTGATAGCCATCGCTCTTTTATACTTAGGCGACTATACTTCTGTCATCCTTTCCACCTGCACTTTTTCCTTTGCGGAACTCACAATCTATGCCACTTATTTGTTCAGCCCGTTTTTCCTTGTGGGACTCAGCGCCTTTATGCTCTCCGCTGTGCGCGGTAAGCGCGAAGGCTTTACCTACCCCTACAGAAGCGGTGCCAAAAAATACGGTAGGAAACTTGGTGGTTTCCTGTTGCAGTTTTTATTCATCAGTCTTTGGGTAATGCTCTTTTTAATCCCCGGCATTGTCAAGAGCTATTCCTATAGTTTTAACCAGTACATACTCGCAGATTGTCCTAACCTTACCGCCCGTCAGGCTCTTAACCTTTCAAAGAAAATGACAAACGGAATTAAGGGCGAGCTTTTTATGTTTGATCTAAGCTTTATCGGCTGGTGGCTTCTCACCGTCCTTACCGGCGGTATTCTTTCAATTTATTTTGTCCCCTATTATTTAATGGCAAAGGCGACACTTTACGAATCAATGAAAAATACCGCGCTCGAAACCGGAAAAATCTATGAGGAAGAGCTTTATGGCTATGAAAGTAATTGCTAAAATTAAATCACCCTTCAGCGACAAATTCGGCATTCCCCGCCAGAGTATGGGACGCGGCTCCCTTCCCGCACAGATAATTTTCGAGCCGGAGTTTCGATGCGATGATGCCCTTCGCGGTTTAGAGGGTTTTTCACATATCTGGGTGCTTTGGGAATTTTCCAAAGCAAAAAGGGACACCTGGTCGCCCACCGTACGCCCGCCGCGCCTTGGCGGCAATACCCGTATGGGTGTTTTCGCCACACGCTCACCATTTCGCCCAAACTCTATCGGACTTTCCTCTGTAAGGCTTGAAAGTATTGAGCATACCGAGGAGTACGGCACGGTTTTAAACATAAGCGGTGCGGATATGCTGGACGGCACACCGGTTTTTGATATTAAACCCTACCTTCCCTACACCGATTCCCACCCCGGTGCTACCGGCGGCTTCACCGACAGTTATGTAAATTACAAGCTGAATGTGGAAATTGAAGATAAGTATCTAAATCTCCTGCCCGCAAACCTGCGTTCAGGTATCGTGGGTATGCTGGAGGCCGATCCCCGCCCCTCATATCAGGAGGACGAAAACCGAATTTACGGTATGAAGGTCGCGGATTTCGAGATTAAATTCACAGTTAAAAATGACATGTTAACCGTAAAAGAAATAGAAAAACTCTCGTAGCGTAATGCTACGAGAGTTTTTATTTTGCAAACGAAACTTTTAGATCATTATTCTACCTTTCAATCGTGAAATAGACCTAAGTATAATACGGGGAATTGCTCCTATTTTTTACAAAATAGCCGTTACATCATTTACGGGTTAATCCGAGAAATTGTATTTCGGTGCAAACGGTGTAATTTTGCCTTTGGAATCTATTATATTGCCGGAGCCGTAACTTACTTCATCCCGACCTTGCCAAAAATCATCCATTACGCCGAAAATATACTTTGCCTCATCTAAAAACTCATCAAATGAAGCCAAATATGTTACCGCTTCGTCCTCTGTTCCGGAATTTGCAAAACGCTGATCTTTTACTGTTAGTAAAACCTGCGCTGTATTCTGCTCTTCATCCACAACACAATATCCTTCTTTTGAGTGTACATATAACTTTCCGTCTCTATACATATAATCATTCACCAAAGCCAATACCACCGCATATTCATCGTCATCACTGTGTACAGACAATAAATTTCCTGCATTAGTCTTTTCGATACTGTACTTTCCGTTGGGTGCCGCTATATACAAGTGATCTCGTCCCACTCCGTGAGGATACCATTTGGGATTTAATTCAACGCTTCGGCACCCTGTCAGCATTAACAATGATAAGATTATGAGAAGAACCTTTTTCAACGGTATCCTACCTTTCCATTGTGAAATTGACATAGATATGATATGGTGTTATCGCCCCTAGCGCCTGAGAAACTGCGGCTACATCGTTTGCTACAGTACCGAGGAGATTCCCCCCCCCCAGCTCCCATGCACGTGGTAATGTTCGTAAAGTCGTATGTATCGAATAACGAAACCTTTATTTGCCACTTTCCATTTGTTTTTGTACCTTGAACATCTATAGAGCAACTATGCAAGGAATAGTATAAATCACCATTTTCAAAGCGAGGCCCTATTTCGCCGCTGAATGATTTTCCGTTGCTGTTTTTGATTAGTCCATCCAACGATTTCAAAAATTGACTATCTTTCATTACTAATTTGGCTATTTCTGACGATCCATCCTCGTGCAAATCTTAAGGTCATACTCCGCCTGTTCTTTCTCGTCGCCCCAAAGTCCACTTAGAAACGCGCGGTCTGTAGCGTAGGGAAGTTTTGGATTAAGGGCATTATTGGTTTGAGTTTTAAAACGCTTTGTCAAATGCGCTTTTTCTTCCTCGTCACCGTAATACTGCTTATTCAAGTCACGCTCATCGGGAGTCGGATAATTATTTCGCGCTAAAAATTTTTCATTCTTCTCAAGATTTTCTTTAGCGTAAAGATAATCAATCATCCTGCTCGAATCCGAATCGGAAATTACCTCCTTTTTGTCATTGGGGGATGTGGTGTTTTTGGTTTTCATCTGATTGCCGGTCGGAGCACTAACATCCGCAGAGCCGATGTATGTGCCCTCAGTTGTAAGTGATGACGGTAACTCGTTGCTTGTTACTGCACTTGAACCAACACTCTTGTTAACACTTTTCTTTCTTTGATTATACTCTTTTTTTACATCTTTGTCGAGAACACATTTAGGCGAACTCGACAAGGCATTAAAATTTGCATAGTCCATATTTTTCACTTCTTTTCTTTTATAAAACAAGCTTCGGTTTCGTTTGCAATAACAAATATGCCACAATGTTTCGTATTTTGCAATACTTTTTGTTGATTTTTTCTTTTTCGCAACTTTTTATTTGACTGTTAAAAACACCCCCGTGTACACGAATTGTACACGGGGGTGTTTTCACTTAATATTAAGGCACAAAATTGCGATAATGCAAAGAATGGATGATATGAGCGCGCTTTTGGAGATTTTTTCTTTTAAGATCACGCGGCTGAGCACTAAAATTCCGAGCATTGATAAAATGCTTACACTGGGCAAGAACACCGCCGCGGGGAAGTTGTTTATGTAGGTTACGAAAATCGTGTTTGTAACATTTATAAATAGCGCCGCGATAAAGGTAAAGAGCATAAACTTTTTATCACTCACTAATGGCTTTACCTCGCCCCTTCCGCAGATAAGGGTCGCGATAATACCGATAACGCTCGCCGCAAGTCCGTAGTAGAGCATATACTGATTTCCGCAGCCCGGGTAGAGCGCCATACCCAATTTTGTAAATATTACCGCACAGCCTATGGTGAGCATCGATAGCACCGCATAGGTCAGGAATTTAACGCTTATCTTCTGCTTCTTTTCACCAACGGATACCGAGCTGCCATTGAAAATAAGAAGTCCTGCAATGAACAGTACAAGTCCTATAAGCTGGAAGACCGTGGGGGTTTCGTTCCAGTATAATATACTGAACACAACCGGCACCATACAATGAAACTGTCCTATGGTGTTGCTGATTGCCGCAGGGCCAAGCTGCAAGGATTTGAGCAGCAATATGTGTCCTATAAAGTAAAAAATTGCATAGCCGGTGGGGAAAATTAAAAACTTAATATCCGGCGGTGTTATTGTATATGGCGGTGTCACCCACAGTAAAATCGCCTGCAAGACCGAATATACGGTTATATAAACGATCGACTGGGGTATGGTTGAAACCCTGCCCCGCTGTGCAAGCTTTATGCATACGGTGTTACCGCCGCGCATCGGAAATATTAAAAGCAGTGTAAGTATCATTAACATATCGCTAAGTCCTGTCTATTGTAATTTTTATATTTTCTTTTATTCTTAAGGATAATCCGTTTATAATTTCCTCATTTTTCCGTTTATCCTCATGCGGTACTGTCAGATCGAAAACCGCAGTATCCTGCACGACACGGAAATCGTGTATACCGAAATTTTTATCGTATTCGCCCACTATATTTTTCACTTTTTCAAAAAGCTCGGCGGTGTGCTTGCACTCTGTATCTCTGGGATCAATATGAATAACCGCCTCGATATTAAGCTCGCGCCGTATTTCGCTTTCGATACGGTCAACAAGCTCGTGTATCTCCACCAAGCTTCCCTTTGCAGGCACATCCGCGTGAAGTGACGCCAAAATCCGTCCCGGACCGTAATCGTGAACAATTATGTCGTGTACATCCAATATTCCCTCGTGCTTGAGCGCCATTTCACGAATTTTCGCCACAAGTATCGGGTCAGGTGCTCTACCCAAGAGGGGGGATAGCGTATCACGCGCCACCTTATAACCCGCGTACAGCACCATAATCGCCACAAATGCACCAAGGTAGCCGTCCAATGGCAAGCTCCAGAAATGGGCGGTAAGAATTCCGACTAAAGTAACCGTTGTAGTGAGTACATCGCTTATGCTGTCAGTAGAGCTTGCATACATTGTTTCGGAGGAAAGTTTCTTGCCAAGTTTCCGATAGAAAAAGCTAAGCCACAGCTTGACTAAAACCGAAAACACAAGACCCGCCACAACGAAATAATTAAATGCAACAGGTGACGGACTGATTATTTTTTCCACAGCGCCCCGTAAAAACTCAAAGCCGATAAGGAAAATGAGCACCGCAATAATAAATCCGCTTAAATATTCATATCGTCCGTGGCCCTGGGGATGCTCCTTGTCCGCCGGGCGGGAGGCAAGCTTGAATCCAAAAAAGACAACCACCGCACTGCCCGCATCGGATAAATTATTAAATGCATCTGCCGTGATGGCAATGCTCCCCGATAAAATACCTAAAATAAATTTTAAAATAAACAGCACAACATTGCAGGCAATACCCACAGCACTTGCAAGAAATCCGTATTTCTTGCGCACATCTACATTGCCCACATCGTTCTTATTTTGAATAAACAGCGAAATCAAAAGCTCTGTCATAAAAAAGACTCCTTTTTTAACAGATTCTCGGCAAACCCTCGCCGTATAAAACCGGCAAAATTCTCTCACCGCCAAAGGAATTTTTAACAATCACCTTATCTCCTGTGCACTCGCCGATAATTGCGCCATTTGGCAAGACGGAAAGTGCCTTTTCCTCATCCTCCGGGGCGATAATTGCAATAAATGTACCCTCATTTCCCATATAGAAAATATCAAGGCCTAAAATTTTGCAAAGTGCCGCGGTATCGCAGGACACGGGGAGCTTCTCCTCATATATGGTCATTCCCACACCCCTTGCGCTTGCAAGCTCATTTAACACGGTGCCAAGTCCTCCGCGGGTCACATCGCGCATAGCGCGCACATTTACCCCCGCAGAAAACACCGCCTCCACCTGAGTATTAAGGGGTGCCACATCACTTTTTATATTATTTTCAATACCCATACGCGCGCTCATAATAGCCGCGTGATGATCACCGATAGAACGGGAGAGTAAAATTTTATCCCCATCTTTTATATTCTCGAATTTCAGGTCACGACCATCGGGGATGACGCCGATGCCGGATGTGTTGATGTACATTCCACCCTTACCCGGTATAACCTTTGTGTCAGCGGCAACGATTTTTACCCCCGCCTCTCTCGCGCATTCCTCAACCGAGGACACTATTTTCTCAAGGGTATCTACCGCGAGTCCCTCTTCCAAAATAAAGCCTATGGTCAGATACTGAGGAACAGCGCCCATCATACACAAATCGTTCACCGTACCGCAGATAGCAAGTTTTCCTATGTCACCGCCGGGGAAAACGATAGGCTCTACCACGAAAGAGTCGGTGCTGTATGCAATTTTACCCGAGATAGAAAGCGTAGCCGCATCCTCGGCGCGATTTAAATACTCATTGCCCAATTTTGAGGAAAACACCTCTTCTATAAGCTTTGATGTTTCAAAACCGCCGCTTCCCTGAGCGAGTTTTATTATTTTACTCATCCTTTTCCTCCGCACTGATACCATATGCCGCAAGCACCCTCCGAGGATACCATACAAGGACCCTTGGGTGTCATGGGACTGCAAACTTTACCGAAAAGCGGACAATCACAAGGTGCTATCTTACCGCAAAGCACCTCACCGCAACGGCAGGCGCTCTTCTTCTCGGTTTCCTTTATATCACGGCTTCCCGCATCATATTTTTTGTATCTTTCTTTCAAATAAAGACCGGATTTTTCAATTTTACCTATACCGCGCCAGCTTGCATCATCGCTTTCAAATACCGTTTCCATAAGGGAGAGTGCCTTTTTATTCCCCTTTTGGCTTACAACCGATGAATACAGATTATGAGTTTTACTCTCACCCTTCTGAATTTGGCAGGTAAGGTCATCAATCGCCGCCTTTACAGCAGGCGTTGTAAATCCTGCAATGCAAAACGGGCGTTTAAGCTCCTCTGATAATTTTTCAAACTCACGGGCGCCGAGAATCGCCGCAACATGGCCCGGTGCAATAAACCCGTCCACATCATCGGCGAGAAGCCTTAATGCAGGCGCGATTGTTTTAAGGGCGCAAAGAAGCTTTACATTTTCGATTTTCTCTTCTTCAAGGCGCGCTGCAAGCATCGCGTAAATGGGCGCTATGGTTTCAAAGCCAACCGCCGCAAAAACAAATTCACGCTCTTTTTGCATCTTTGCAAGTTCAATTACCCGGAACGGACTGTACACCATTTCCACGAAACCGCCACGAGCCTTAAAATCTGCAAGAGCTTCGCTTTTTCCCGGCACCTTTATCATATCGCCGAAGGTAACGATAGTCTTGCCCTGCTCGCCAAGTTCAATTAATTTGTCAATATATCCTTCGCCGGTGACACATACCGGACAACCCGGGCCGGACACAAGCTCAATATTTTCGGGCAGGGTTGCGCGTATACCGCCGCGCACGATGGTTGCGGTATGAGTGCCGCAAACCTCCATAATTTTAATCCTTGAACTCATCATAAAGCTCACCGTAAAGGCGGGTAATATTCTCCGCCTCGACCTCATCTATCACCTGAATTGCACAGCCCGCGTGAATGAGAACCCTGTCATCCACCTTGGCATCCACAAGTCCAAGCTCAATATTCATTTTATTGCCCATACAGTCAACTCGTGCCACTGTCCCGTCTATTTCAAGCACGCGACCTACTACCGCAATACACATAATTATTTCTCCTTAAAATATAACTGTCCCAAAGCGATATTTCCGTCGCCCAATGGGTAGAGTCTGTTAAAATAAACCTTAAATCCCGCGTCGTAAAGCTTTTTAGTTGCAAGGGACAAAAGAAGTGTGTTCTGGAAAACGCCACCAGAAAGGCAGACCTTATCTTCCCCGCACATTTCCCGCGCTCTCTTTGCACTCTGCACCACAGCCTCTGCAAGTCCTATATGGAAGCCACGCGCAAGATCCCCCGTTTCCCCGCCGGAAATTAAGGTTTCCCATAGGGTATCGGTGCTTATCATAAAGCCGTTTGCAGTATCTTTAATCGGCATCGGGATAGCCTCATTACCGCTTGCACTCTCGGCATTACGGCAAAGAGCCTCGCCACACCTGCCCTCAAAAACATTTTCATCCGCTATGCCAAGGGTCGCACACACCGCGTCAAAAAGTCTGCCGACGCTCGTGGTACGAACTACATTAATCTTATTATGAAGGGCAGCGCGGATAATGTCAAATCGCGGATCGCCTAACAGGTTTTTATCATAACCCGCGGAAAGCAGTGCCGACACCGCGCATTTTTTAGCATCCTTTGCAAAATCATTTCCGCCGAGCATCTCAAATTCCTGCAAATGTCCAAGGCGTGTAAATCCACACCTTTCTGCACAGATGATCTCACCGCCCCAAATAGCGCCGTCGGTGCCGTAACCCGTACCGTCAAAGGAAATTCCGATGGCACGGTCTAAATTATTTTCCGCCATAACAGATAGGGTATGGGCAAAGTGGTGTTGGACCTTTACAAAGGGAAGACCCATACCCTCCGCCAGTTTGGTGGAGTAATATCCCGGGTGCAAATCGCACACCGCACGAGAGGGTTCTATTTCAAAAAGGGACTTCATTCGCGCAATTTCGCTTTTATAGCGCTCAAAATTGCCCCGGTTTTCAAGGTCTCCAAGATATTGTGATAAATAAAGGTTGGTTCCGCGACTCAATCCAAAACTCGACTTTAAATCACCGCCTGCGGCGAAGACCTGTCCCTCTACCTCAGCTTGAATTGTATTTGGCACATATCCGCGGGCACGGCGGAAAATAATCGGATTTTTATCCACAACCGCCACTACCGAGTCGTCCATTGGGGTAATTATCCTGCGATTATGCCATAAAACACCATCGCAAGGGATTTTTTTCGCCTTTTCATCCTCAATAATTATAGGCTCATCGGTAATATTGGCACTTGTCAGCACAATTGCCTCAATTTTTTGTAAAATCAAGTGCTGATAGCCGGTATATGGCAGGAAAATGCCCAATTTATCGCTTTCACCCGCCACGAGTAGCGAAATATCGCTGTCTTTCGGCTCTAAAAGCACGATCGGACGAGGCAAAGATATCAGCTGGTTTTCCTCTTCCTCGCTTATTTTACAATATTTTTTTGCAGTTTCAAGGTCTTTCATCATAACCGCAAAGGGTTTTTTATCCCTCTTTTTGATTTCACGAAGTTTTTTAACTGCATTATCGCTAAATGGGTTTGCTGCTAAGTGATAGCCGCCCACACCCTTAATGGCAATTACCTTGCCATTTTCAAGATACTCCACCGTTTTTTCTATTGCCGCTATCCCCCTAAGGTTATCAAAGAAAACCTCGGGACCGCAAGTATTACAGCATTGGGTTTGTGCAAAATGGCGGCGGTCTGTTAAATCAATATATTCACCCTCGCACTCGGCACATAGTGGGAACTCTGCCATACTGGTACGCTCTCTGTCATAGGGTATCTTTTGTGTTATGCTGTATCTCGCGCCGCATTTTGCACAGCTTATAAAGGGATGCAGGTATCGGCGGGAACTTTTATCAAAAAGCTCCCTTTCACAGTCCTCGCAAAGAGGAAGATCCGGTGTCAGAAGCGGTGGAAGCGCATCACCCTCGGTGCTTTCGATAATTTTAAAATCACTGTATTCCTTTTCCGCCGGCGTAAATTCCGTCGCCGAAATTATGCCGGAAAATGCAAAAAGGTCATGCAAAAAAGCGCGCAAATCCTCACCCGTTGTGACGAGTTCCACATATCCGCCGCAATTTTTTACATAACCGTATATTTTATATCGCTCGGCAAGACGCGCAACGAATGGGCGAAAACCTACACCCTGCACTATACCGAAAATTCTATATCCTGCTCGCATTGTTTTCGATCCAATTGCACACCCGATCAAAGCCCTCGCCGGTTTTAGCGGAAACCGAGATCACGGTGGCATTTTTATTCTGCAACCGTACGCCCTTTAAGAAAAAGTCATAGTCGAAATCCAAATAGGGCGTAAGGTCGCATTTGTTTAAGATAATTAAGTCGGCCTTTTCAAATGCAAGCGGATATTTATATGGCTTATCGCTTCCGTCGGTAGTGGAAACGATAAGCATTTTTGCGTGCTCGCCGATGTTGAATTCCGCCGGGCACACCAGATTACCAATATTTTCGATAAAGAGCACACCGTTTTTTATATGTGATACCTTATCGAGAACGCTCATAATTGACGGCGCATCCAGATGGCAGGCGCCGTGGGTGTTTATCTGCACGGTTTTGATACCGAGGGAATTGAGTGTTTTGGTGTCTATGTCCGACTCTATATCTCCCTCGATAACATAGGGTGTAAAGCTTGCACCCTCGGCAATTCTCTTCATAACAGAAGTCTTCCCTACACCGGGCGCACCCAATACATTTATGCAATAAACCTTGTTTTCGGTAAGGACTTTATTCACTTGTGCCGCAATTCTATCGTTTTCTTCAAAGATATTCTCTACGACTTCAATTTCCTTTGTCATCCTCATCTACCTCAATGCTTTTAACATAAAATTCACGCCCGATGTCACAAGGCTCGCCCTCGCCACCGCACTTGGGACATTCAAAAGAAAAAAGAACTCTTTTGAAATATTCACCGCATTTAACACAGTGCAGCTTTGGCTCAACTCGCTCAATTACAAGCTCGCCGCCCTCACAGCGCGTACCCTTTGAAATTTCGTTAAAGTACATTTCCACCGTGTCGGGCACATAACCGCACATATCGCCGACCACTATGTTTATGCGGCGCACACGGTCATATCCGTGTTTTTCCGCATATTCCTCGGCGATTTTAATTATCCTCTGTGTTATCGGGTACTCGTGCATAGGTCTCACAGCCCTTCTCTGTCATAACGGGTGTGTACTCACGACCCATTGAAAGGCACTTTTTCGGGCAGGCATCAACACAGTTTGAGCACTGAACACATTCTGCCCTGACAATACTCCAGCTTTTTTCGTTTCTGTTTACGGTGATCGCATCTGCCGGGCACTTGCGAGCGCAGAGTGAGCAGTAGATACAATCTGTTTCATTGAAAATCACATGTCCGCGTGTAGCCTCAAAAAACTCGCGTTCTACCTTGGGGTAATTTCTTGTGGTGGGTTTAGAGAATAAATTTTTAAGTGTTGTTTTGGTAAATTCTGCAAATCCCATAAAATCCCCTCCTTAACGCTCGGTACAGCTGATGCACGGGTCAATGGTGAGCACCAGCATAGGCACATCTGCAAGATCACAGCCGGGAAGGGTCGCAAGAAGCGCACCTAAGTTTGCGAAGGTCGGTGTACGGACACGGAAACGCTCTAAGAACTTAGTACCGTTACCGCGTACATAATAGATCGCCTCGCCTCGCGGCTGTTCGACACGGGAGAAATATTCGCCGTTGGGACTCTGATTTGCCGCAATTTTAATGGAAATCTCACCCTCGGGCATAACACTTGCCGCCGCCTTGATGATCTCCACGGACTGGTAAAGTTCACGAAGACGAACAAGACATCTTGCATAGCAGTCGCCCGCGGTCTCGATAATCGGCTCTACCTTGGGGATCTTATCATATGCAGCATAACCTAAATTACGCATATCAAGCTTAACGCCGGAGCCTCTTGCTACCGGGCCCACCGCGCCAAGTTCTAAAATCTTTTCTTTAGACAGTACACCGACACCGCAGAGACGGCTTTTTACCGTGTAATTGTCAAAGAATACGCGCTCAAAATCCTTTAAATCAGCTACAATGCCGTCAAGCACGGTGATTATCTTCTTCATATCGTCTGCTGTTATGTCGCGACGAACGCCGCCTACCTTACATACCGAGAAGATAACTCGGCCGCCGGTGGTCATCTCGAAAATATCAAGTACTTTCTCGCGCAGTTTCCAGCACTGATAGAACAGGCTTTCAAAGCCGAATGCATCCGCAAGAAGACCAAGCCATAACATATGACTGTGCATTCTGGAAAGCTCCGCCCAGATTGTGCGTAAAAACTCGGCTCTCGGCGGGATCTCAACATTCATTATCGCCTCAACCGCCTGACAATAGCCTGAGCCATGCTGGAAGCTGCAGATACCGCAAATGCGCTCTGCAACATATACATATTCGGTGTACTCGCGCTTTTCAACTAATTTTTCAAGGCCGCGATGAACAAAGCCTATAGAGGGGATAGCCTCAACTACACGCTCGTCCTCCAGCACTAAATCGAGATGGATCGGCTCTGGAAGAACCGGATGCTGAGGGCCGAAGGGAACTATACTTCTTCTTGACATATCTTTAGCCCTCCTTTAACGGAAAGAAGGGGTTTTTAATCGCAGTGCGATAAAAGCTTCCTTCATAATCGGTTGTCATATGCAAAATTTTGATGCCGTATAAGTCGTGCATCTCGTTTTCATAAAGAAAAGCAGGTGCAAAAACGCGGCTGATACTCATAATCTCTTCATCTGGCGCAATCTCGCACTTTAAGTTGACAAACTCATAGTCGCGGCCAAAGGAATAATCCAGTAAAAGGCCCTCCCCAACACGGGTAGCACAAATCTGAATAAGGCGGTACTTTTCATCGTGAAGACGGTTTGCGTTTTCAAGCAGGTCGTCTTTTGAAATCATAATGCTGTTATCCATTATTTCGCTCCACCTTTCTTGTTCTCTTTTTCTCGCGCTCGTGGTCTAATTTCTGTTGCAGAATCTCGCAAGCCTTTGCAACACCGTCGATAATAGCCTCGGGACGAGCCGCACAGCCGGGTACATATACATCCACCGGAAGCACGGTATCAACGCCGCCGTGTACATTGTAGCAGTCTTTGAAAACGCCGCCACTGAGCGCGCAAATGCCGATAGCAACTACTACTTTCGGGTTTGCCATCTGGTTATAAATCTGCCAGAGTACCGGCGCACTCTGCTCATTTACAGAGCCGGTTACAAGCAGAATGTCCGCGTGTTTGGGGTTACCGGTATTGATAACGCCCAGGCGCTCCACATCGTAAAGCGGAGTAAGACACGCAAGGGTCTCGATGTCACAGCCGTTACAGCTGGTGCCGTCGTAATGAATTATCCAAGGTGATTTTTTAATAAAACTCATATCTCTCACCTCTTACATAAAGATAGAAATAACCACGAGGTTTAAAAATGCAACGGTTGCGGTGATAAACCAGGAGGTCTTGAACATTTTCTGCCACTTTACACGGGCATTTGTGTTGTCTATAAAAATTTCCGCAAGGAAAATGATTATAAACGCTGCCGCAAAAATCGGCAGACTCCATACAGAATCGAAACCGAAGAAAAGATATAAGAAGCCCCAGATGAGCACATGCTCATACCAATGAGTAATTTCAATAATACCCAAGGACGGGCCTGAAATCTCGGTCATAACACCCTTGACTATCTCCTGATGGGCGTGATGTGATGTGCTTATGTCAAAGGGAGATTTGCGGAGCTTGATGGTTAAGATATAAAGGAATGTTATAAACACACCGGGAAGATATATAACATTAGGCAAATTGCCGGTAACAATGGTTGAAATCTCAAAAGAGCCTTCAACCATATACATACCAACCGCGGAAAGCATAACCGCCGGCTCGTATGACATAATCTGCACAAGCTCACGGGATGCGCCCATAGATGAGAAGGGCGAATTGACCGTGTACGCGCAAAGTACTAAGAAAATACTGGAGAGCGTAAGTGCGAAGGTTACCAGCAGCACATCGCTTCCGGAGAAGAAGAGGAAGCCGGTAAATACATTAAAAAACAGATAGAAAAAGATAAATACATTCTGAGATGCATTTACAACCGCGTTCTGCTTTGTAAAGAGCTTTGCCACATCATAGAAGGGCTGCAGAAGAGGCGGTCCCTGTCTTCCCTGCATACGGGCGGTGATCTTTCGGTCAATACCCGCAAGAAGTCCGCCGACAAGGGGGGCTACGATAAGGTAGATTATACCTGTCCACATATTCATATCGCAACACCTCCTATAAGAATTGCAAGGCATGCACAAATGCCGAGCACGCCCGCCATTGTGCAGTAAGTTGAAATCTTTTTCTCGTTAATAATGTCGGGCATATACCAGTTACTTAAGTACATTCTCTTTTTATTACCCTGAGCGTCGATAAAGTGACGGCCGTCACCCGCGTTGACACCGCCCATATAAGCGGATGTAATTCTATCGTCCTTAGCTGAAATAAGGTGCAGAACAAGAGGCAGAACGACGATCATACCCATCATAATCATCATAATAATCTGATTTCCGCTGGCGATAACCGTAAGCTCGGCATAGCCTAAAACCTCAGTGAGGTACGGAACTATCATATGCTCGGAAACCGTGGGGAACATAAGACACACAAGCATTGTGAGAATGCCGAGTGTCCAGAAGGTAACGCCCACATCCTTGTGAAGTCTGTGATGAATTCGCTCGCTCTTAGGCAGAACAACAATGATATTGCCCAGCCACTTTGTCCAGTAGAACAGTGTTGCCGCGCTGCCGAATACTAAAACGGCAACAACCAGAATATTATCAGCGTCAACGAATGCCTTAAGGGTAGCCCACTTGGAAATAAGCATACCGAAGGGTGCTAAGAACATGCCCGCGATACCGATTACCATAAACAGTGACATAAGGGGCAATCTTACCATGAGACCGTGCATATCTTCGATATCACGGCTTCCGGTCTGATGCTCGATCGTTCCCACGCAGAGGAAGAGCAGTGATTTTGCGATAGCGTGGAAGATGAGCAGGAATATTGCCGCCCAGATAGCCTCATAGCCGCCCATACCGCTACAAGCAACGATAAGGCCGAGGTTTGCGATAGTGGAATTTGCAAGGGTCTTCTTCGCATCGGTCTGAGCGATAGCCAGAATGGATGCAAAGAGGAAGGTGAGCGCACCGATTAAGATTATAAGCCAGCCCACAATATTTCCCGCCATGAGGGGTGAGATTTTGATAAGTAAGAACACGCCCGCTTTAACCATTGTTGAGGAGTGGAGCAGGGCCGAGGTGGGAGTGGGTGCAACCATTGCGCCGAGCAACCACTTTGAGAAGGGGAACTGCGCCGCTTTGGAAATACCCGCGATAGCGAGAAACAGAACGGCAATCTGGAAGAGCACATTGCCGCTGTCGCCCTTTTCGATAAGGCACATCATATCGCTGATATCGAAGGCCTTACCCAATATGATAATCGCGCCAACAAATGCCGCGCCGCCGATAAGGTTTAAATTAAGGGCGGTGAAGGCATTATTAACAGCCTCTTTTGTGCCGGTATATTTAATGAATATAAAGGAAGCAAGTGTTGTGATTTCCCAGAATACCAGCATCCAGGAAAGCTCATTTGAGAAAATGATGCCAAACATTGCGGAAATAACCACAAAAAGAAGAGCAATAAAGCTTCCGGATTTATCCTTATACTCCGTGTGGTGCTTGTGGAATTCCTCCATATAGGAAATGGCGTAAAGGCAAATAAGACTGCCCACGACGCCGATGATGAGCGCCATAATTACGCTTAATTTATCGATCTCAAAAGCGTAATGTCCGGTATGCTCGCTGACTTTGAAGAAAAGCTCATAGCCTAACATACACACGGTCTGAATAACCGAGAGCGCGATAGGTGCAAAGCGCTTATACTTAACGCCGTAGAACACAACGGCAACACAAATAAGTGCTTCAAGCGCCAAAAATACCGGCTCAATTACCGTTGTATCAATATGATAGGGCACCTGCGGGGTTGTGAAATGCACAATCGCAAGGGCTACCGACGCGAGAATGTTGACGATAACCGACAGCCTCACAATCCAAGCCCGCGCCTTTTTGTTTTTTGTAAGTAGCACCGCACCTGCGGTAAGTAGCGGGAACAGAATTAAAAATAACATTAAATACATTTAAAAATCACCCTTTTTTTACCTTATACGACACATCATTATACTCCTTTTATATCGCAAATTTCAAGTGTTTTTTTGCATTTTCTTTTATTTTACTTTTTTATCCATTTTATGCTGTATTATCAACAAAAAAGGACAGGATTACCCCTGTCCTTTCGGTATTTCCGTGACTATATCTCTTTCGCAAAATTCCGGGGTTACCACCTGTCCTTCTACCGAAATTTCCACCGATCGCACATTCCAGAAATTTGAGAGTGTCATCAGGATGGCATATTCCGCAATTGTTTTGTCAAAGCCCTGCAGTTCCAAATATTCCTTTGATAAATTTATTCGTGCTACACCGTGGTCGAATTTAACGCTTAGCACCTCACAGTTCGAAGGTAGTACAGGCTTTAAATCCTTATCAACAGGCTCCTGCTTCATAAGCTGAAGTGAATTTGTGATAAGTCCTGTGATGTTTTCCTCTGTGGAAATGGCAATCTGCTCCGAGGATATCAGTTTGTCACCGCCGTCTGCATAATACACATCCAGCCAGCGCATATTTTCGTCCGGCTCCCGTCGTGTAGCGGAGCAGGAGGCAAGAAGCGCAAGTGACAGCGCTATAAGTATCGCTTTTCTCATTGCTCCACCTCCTCGGGGAATGTAACGGTAAAGCGCACACCGCCGTCAACCGACGGCTCCACCTTGATGTTTCCGTTGTAATTGTCAACCGTCTTTGCCACAATCGCAAGACCAAGGCCGCTTCCGCCCTTATCCCGGGACCGCGCCTTGTCAACGCGGTAAAAGCGCTCAAAAATAAGTTCAAAATCCTCCTCGGGAATACCTATTCCGTTATCGTCAACAATCAGGTTGCACTTGCCATCACTTTTAAATATATAGACCCTGACACAGCCGCCCGGGCGGTTGTATTTTATCGCATTTTCAACCAGATTGAAGATGATCTGATATGTGCCGTCAGAGGTGCCCATAAATGTAACACCCTCTGCAAAATTACATTTAAGCTCTACCTTGGCATCAAGGGCACTCTGTTCCAAGGTTGCCATTACCGACTGCGCAACCTTTTTCATATCAACCGGCTCTAAGGTAAGCGCTTTTGCGCCGTCTAAGTTGGTCAGGAGCAAAAGTCGCTCTGCAATTCTGGTAAGGCGCTCTATCTGCTCACTCATATCGGCCATAAATTCCCTTGTGGTCTCCATATCTATATTATCGTTCTGAATAATGGAGTCTACCAGCAATTGAATTGAGGAAAGCGGGGTTCTCAGCTCGTGGGATGCGTCGGACACGAAGTTGCGGCGAAGCTCCTCGGTTTCCAACATCTGTCGGGACAGGCGGTTTAATTCTTCCGCAAGAGCGGTAATTTCATCGGCACCTGACACCTTAATCGGTCCGTTGTAGACCCTTGCACTGACACCTTCCGCCAGCACGCCTATGCGCTTTTTTATGTGCCATGCGCCGAAATTCATGACGAATAAAAACAAAACACCCACAAGCACGGTCACAAGCAGCAATATTTGTGCCAGCCGTGAGACTATCCCCGATGCGGTTGCATCGCTTTGCCAGGCATAGACAAAGCCACCCTGCCGGGGTTGTACGGTGTAAGCCTCAAGAAGCCCATCTTCAAATTTGCTATCGGTGCTCTTGCCCTGCTGTGCAGCCTTTTGGACGGCGGGAATGAGCAGTCGCCTACCCGCAAGCTGCCCTTCACTGTCATACATAACCGTCGAAGCGTCGTCCAATAAGAGCACACGCTGTCCTTTCGTAAGGCTGTGTGTACCACCTGCGGCGATTTCACGGGCGATCACATTGACCTCATCCTCCGCCCGACCCACAAGCTCAGCTCTTAAAGCAAATACCGGTACGGTATTTATTATAATCGCCGTAAGTATAAACACGCTTACAGAAATAATCAGCGCGCGAGGCGATATTTTTTTAATTTTCCCCTTAAGCTTTGAAGTAATAGCCAACACCCCATTTTGTAAGGATATGCTTAGGCTCGGCAGGATCTGCCTCTAATTTCTCGCGAAGGCGGCGCACATGCACATCCACGGTTCGCACATCGCCCGGATATTCATAGCCCCAAACCACGCTGAGCAGATTTTCCCTGCTATACACCTTGCTTTCGTTACGCATAAAAAGTTCCATAAGATCAAATTCCTTGGCGGTCAGAGTTACCTCGGCACCGTCAAAATAGACCTCGCGGCGCTCGGTATCAAGGATAATATCGCCTGCAATAAGGCGAGTGGTGCCGTCTCTGGACGCGGGACTTGCAACACGGCGGAGAATAGCACGAATTCTGCTTTTAAGCTCCATAATATTAAAGGGCTTTGTCATATAATCGTCAGCGCCGTAGTCAAGGCCCAAAATTTTATCTGTATCCTCGCCCTTGGCGGTCAGCATAATAATAGGCACGGCGGAAAACTCGCGAATTTTTGAGCAGGCCTCAAGTCCGTCCATTTTAGGCATCATAAGATCCAATATAACAAGGTCTATCTTTACATTGCGCACGATTTCCACGGCTTCCTCGCCATCATATGCACACTCAACCTCATAACCCTCGTTTTCCAGGTTGAATTTTATTCCTTTCACAATTACCTTTTCATCGTCAACAACTAAAATTCTCATGCTCTCGCCCCTTGTTGTCTGATTTTACTATATTTTATCACATTTTCTTCGGTTGTTAAAGAGTGATTTTAGAAAATCGCTGTTGTTTTATTTTGTTTTTTACTGTATAATTAATAAAAAATACAAAACAGGCGGTGAGTTCTCGTGAAACACCTTAAATTCATATCACTTGCGCTTATATTCTGTATGGCGCTCTCGATTTTTTCCTTTGCCGTGGAGGACATCGACATTAACGCTAAAGCGGTAATGCTTTTGGATGCGGAAAGCGGGCAGGTTATCTATTCCAAAAACGAAAATGCAAAACTCTTCCCTGCAAGTATAACAAAAATAATGACCGCGCTCATTATTGCGGAGGAAAATGAGCTTACCGATGTTGTTACCGTTACCGATTCCGCGTTTGAAAACTTAATTGCGGCAGGCAGCACGGTAGGCCTTAAAAAAGGTGAAAAGATAACCGTTGACAATCTTCTTATCTGCCTGCTTGTGGCTTCGGCTAATGAGGCGGCAAACATTTTAGCAGAGCACAATGCCGGCTCGGTAGACGCTTTTATTGAAAAAATGAATGCGCGCGCAGAAAGTATGGGTCTTAAAAACACCCACTTTGTGAATGCACACGGTCTGCACGATGAAGATCATTATACCTGCGCCGCCGATGTGGCAATTATTGCGCGGGCACTTATGAAAAATACCCGCCTTGCGGAAATCGTTGATATGCAGAAGGCTACTATCCCTGCCACAAACTTAGAGGATGAGCGACTTTTCTTCAACACAAATTCAATGCTCTCACCCTATAAGGAGCGCACCTACCTTTACAAGTACACCACCGGCATTAAAACCGGTCACACCACGCCTGCAGGCCTTTGCCTTGCGGCAAGCGCAACAAAGGGCGATTTATCACTTATCTCCGTTGTGCTTGGTGCTCAGTACGGTGAAAACAAGGAAAAGGGCCACTTTATAGAGTCCACCAAGCTTTTCAAGTGGGGCTTTGAAAATTACGAGCGAAAGACGATTTTGGCAAAAACCACACCGGTTGCCGAAATCAGAGTTCGCCTTGCCTGGGACAGAGACCACATTATCGCAGCACCGATGAATGATTTTGCCTGTCTTGTGCCCAAGGATTTTAAAGAAGACAAGTTCGAGCTTATAAAAGATGTTCCCGAAACTATGGATGCTCCCATTGCAAAAGGCGATAAATTAGGTACTGTGAAACTAATTTACGACGGTGTGGAGTTAGGCAAGACCGATATCGTGGCAATAGACGATGTTGACCGCTCCATTATCCTTTACCTGTGGGATCTTCTTACCGGCCTTTTAGGTACCACGGTTGCAAAAATAGTTCTCATCCTGCTTGGCGCGTTTATCGTTTTCTATTTGTTCTATATTGTCCGCTTTAACAGCAGACGACGCAATTCCCGCAGATATCGCGGAAGCCGCAGAAGAAGATAAAAAAGGCGGTCAATGCTCAAGGAGCATTGACCGCTTTTTTATATATCGTCGATTGTTTTTGTAACGCTGTGATGGATCGGTTTCCATTCGACCTTTTTAAACAGAGCTACAACGGAGATGGGAACATAGAGGAACAGGAACAACGGGAAGGTGAAGATGTATAAAACCTTTTTCCAACTTTTTCCCCTGATGTGCTTCCACTCGGTAATAGTTGTAATTGTACCGAAAAAGAATAAAATCAAATAGAAGTTAAATATGGTGGTAAACAGAGATATAAGCGTATGATTTACCAGACGGGGCAGGGTTTCCGCACTGAATATTCCGATACAGGCGAACACCGCGTTTACAACAATGCTGAGCAGTGTAATGAGCATGGCAGGCGACACGGTCATAAGCATATCAAAGCAGGAGAAACTTTTTTCGTAAATAGCGGTTTTGAAAAGTTTTCCACCGTACTTTCCGAATACCTGATAGAAGCCTTTTGCCCAACGCTCTCGCTGACGCCAAGCCTGCTTTAGTTTTTCCGGCTGCTCGTCGTAGAGATGCGCCGTATCACAATATGCGATCATACCGCCGTCGATTACGCTTGCAACCGAAAACTCAATATCCTCGGTAAGTAGATGGTATTTCCAACCGCCGTTTTTAAGAATAATCTCATCGTGAATTAAAAAACCGGTGCCGGATACCGCGCAGCTTGTGCCCAGCATCATTCGCGGATTATTAAGATACTTTGCCTCGCGCAAAAACCAGAGGGCAGAGCCCGCTGAAATCCAGTTTGTGTCGTAATTTTTTGAGTTGCGGTAGCTTGTAACCATTTTATAGCCCGCATCAAAGACCGAGTTCATCTCGCGGATATAGTTTTCGTCAAGCAGATTATCTGCATCGAATACAAACCATCCCTCATAGCCGCGGTCCTTATATTCGGTATGCAAAATGCCAAACGCATAGTCCAGCGCATAACCTTTGCCGATAAGCTCGGTATCATCTCGCACGAACACGGTAGCCCCCGCCTTTTCAGCGACCTCGGCTGTGTTATCTGTACAGTTATCGGCAATTACAAAAACATCCACAAGCTCACCGGGGTAGTTCTGGCGCTTAATACTTTCGATAAGTTGCCCAATAACCAAGCTTTCATTTCGCGCAGAAATGATAACACCGAATTTGTGATTTTTTACCGCGGTAAAGGTTTTGCTCTTGCCGAAAAGGCCGACAACCGCATAAATAATCTGATAAAAGTAGAAAACAGTAAAAATCAAAAATATAATCAAGTTAAAAGTCGTGATAAAAGAATACAAAGGGTATGCACCTCCTTAAATTCTTCTTGCAGTATAGCACAACAGATCATAAAATACAATTGTTTTATAAAAATAATTTCCCTTGTGCTTTGCCTCGAATTATAGTAGTATATGTAAGAAAAGGTGTGATTTTAAAATGTTGTGTCAAAAAATTCCCCGTTGGGCACGGATTTTGTTTTTTATTTTGATGCCCATTGTTATATATTCTATCGTCGAGTGGCTGCAGGGTTCATATCAGTCGCCCTTTGGCATTAACTTCTGGCTGAATATGCTTTTGTATTTCGGCATTTCCCTTGTAATACACGGTATCTCAAACAGTCTTTTTGTTGCCATTCTTGTACCCGGTGCGCTTCTGTGGCTTTTGGGTGCTGTAAATCATTATATGATACTTATCCGCACTAAAGCCCTGCTCCCCTGGGAGCTTTTTGCCCTTACCACCGCGCAGAATGTGGCGCACAATTCAATAATAACCCTTGATTTTACCTTCATCGCTACCCTTATACTTACGGTATTGGTTTGTGTTGTTGCATTTCTTTTGCGGAAAACCACGCTTTTTAAAAAGGCGCGATATGCAACATTTTTTGCAGGACTTATAATGCTTGCCGCTCTTTGGGGTATTCTTTGGTCCGCCCCGTCATCAATTTCCTCCGATCCCTGGTATACGGTGGATGCATCGCGACAGAACGGTATGGCGGTAAACATAGTTCACAATATGAAGGCTCTTATAAATCCGCCGCCCGAGGGATATTCCACCGAGCGCATCCGTGAAATAATAGGCGATAATGAAACCGAGGGCACAATGACACCGGATATAGTCGTCATTATGAATGAGAGCTTTGCGGACTTGTCACAAATCGCGGATTTACAGTCGGAGAGCGACTATATCCCCTTTTTCCATTCGATTTCTGACAATGCTATAACGGGTAGTGCCCGCGTATCTGTTTTCGGCGGCGGCACCTGTAATACCGAGTACGATTTTTTAACCGGTAATGCAACTCCCCTTCTCCGCCCGGGCAGTTATCCTATGGTACAATTTATTGGCGACAGTACACCATCCATCGCCTCAAGCCTTAAGGCGCAGGGCTATCGCACCATCGGTCTGCACTCCTTCTATCCCGACGGCTGGAGTCGCGATACCTCATATCCCCGTCTTGGCTTTGATAAGTTTTTGTGTAATCATGACTTTGAAACTCCCGAGATGGTCAGAGAATATATCTCCGACAAGGCTTCCTTTGATAAAATAATCGAGCTTTTGGAAGAGGATAGCTCTCCTGCATTTATTTTTAATGTGACAATGCAAAATCATTTTGGCTACGACCGCGCCTTTGATAATCTGGTTGAGACCGCATCTTTCCCCGAGATGGATAATTTCCCGCAGGCGAAGCGATATTTTTCCCTTATTTCCCTTACAGATAACGCGCTGCGCGATTTTATTGGTTATTTGGAAACCAGAGAGCGCCCGACAATTCTTCTGTTTTTTGGCGACCATTTACCTTCCTTTGAGGGAGAATACTATGATATTCTTAAAGCGCGCGCGGGACTAACCGACGAAGAAATGGAAATTAAAAAGCACACCGTGCCCTTCTTTATCTGGGCAAATTATCCCATCGAAGAAAAGCACGATCTCGAAGTAAGCGCAAGTTTCTTATCCCCCTTACTTCTTGATGCGGCGGGTGTTTCAATGACCGAGCATCAGAATTATCTGTTGGATCTGACCTCCAAAATGCCCATTTGGGAAAATGGCGATGGGGAGAATTTACTCGGCTATAAAATGGTACAATACAATATGGTATTTGACCAATTTGGCAGACAAGGAGACTTATACGAATGAAACTGATTTCCTGGAATGTAAACGGACTCCGCGCCTGTATAGGCAAGGGGTTTATGGACTTTTTCAACGATATTGATGCGGATGTTTTCTGCCTGCAGGAAACAAAGCTCCAGCCCGACCAGATTTCTCTTGAGCTTCCCGATTATCATCAATTCTGGAACAGCGCGGATAAAAAAGGCTACTCGGGCACCGCGGTGTTTTGTAAGGAAAAACCGATCTCTGTTACCTACGGCATTGGCATCGACGAGCACGACCACGAGGGCCGCGTTATTACTGCGGAGTTTAAGAAGTTCTATCTCGTTAATGTGTACACGCCCAATGCTCAGCGCGAGCTTGCGCGAATTGACTACCGTATGAAGTGGGAGGATGACTTCCGCGCATACTGTGCGGCGCTTTCCAAGGTTAAACCGACGATTATCTGCGGCGATATGAATGTCGCACACAAGGAAATTGACCTTAAAAATCCCAAAACCAATGTAAATAACGCGGGTTTCTCCCCGCAGGAGAGGGCGCAGATGACCAATATGCTCTCTGCCGGGTTTATCGACACCTTCCGCCATTTCTATCCGGATTTAGAGGGTGCTTATTCCTGGTGGTCATATATGTTTAAGGCAAGAGAGAAGAACGCAGGTTGGCGCATCGACTATTTTTTAGCATCAAATGATTTAGAGAAAAATTTAGTTGATGCTAAAATCCACTCGGATATTCTCGGTAGCGACCACTGCCCGGTTGAACTTGAAATAAATATATAAAAGCTAAAAAAACCTTCTCCTTGAGGAGAAGGTGGGGGTGCACAGCAAACTCGGATGAGGTGTTTTACTATATGCCACCTCATCAGTCTCGCATACTGCTCGACAGCTTCCCCTCAAGGGGAAGCCTATATAAAAAAGAGGAGCTACTGCTCCTCTTTTTTTATTCCATAGAAAATTGATTCAAAATCAGTCTTTAATATTTCCTTGATTGCAATAATCTCATCGGGGTAAAGATGCCTTTGTCCTACCTCGATTTTTGCTACTGCGCTTCTGGTAATGTCACAACCTCTTAGCTGCAATTTTGCAGATAGTACATCCTGTGTCATTTTAATGCCTTCTCTTATTTCCCGTATATTAGCGCCAATTTTCTTCTCTACACCTTTGTTCATAGCATCACCTTTGCACCTAAATCAGAACAAAACTCTTGACAATACTATAAACTAATGTTATGATTTTTATGCACCTATATAGGTGCAACCTTGAGGTAATGCTCATTAAATGGAGGAATAAAAATGTATTTTGGCGAAACCTTAGAAGAAAAGCGGGAAAGCTATGAATTATTAGACCAAGGCGCAAAGAAATTGGGGAATATTTTTAAAGTTTTTGGCTGGATAGTTACTATAATCCTCAGCATTGTACTACTTTCTGTTGTTAAACAAAAGCTTGTGGCAATTTTACTTATCATCTTGATTGTGGCCGTGGCACCCATAACATATTATTGGATGGGCTACATTTGGTTCTATGGCTTTTTAACGGTAAAATCCTGGTTTGCTAAATTGGGAATAGGCGCAGCAGATACGGGTGCTGTTGTTGGCGGTTCAATTGCCGTGTCCTATTTGCTCGGAGGTCGCCGCTCCGCAAAGGTAACCGGAATCAGCTGGCTTGTGGCATTTGCAATAGCTATCTCCATCGGATTTTATATCGGACTATATAAATTTTTAAAACTGAGATCAGAAATCAAAAAAGCAGGCATTGCATAAAATAAAAAAGAGGAGTGAATTTTCACTCCTCTTTTTCATTTTATAAACCTAAGTATTTGCGGATATTCTCGGACATAATTGCCTGCTTCTCTTCCTCGGTCTGGGGAGCGAAGGTAAGCGCAACCTGTGCCGGGCCAATATGTGTAAAGGGATAATTTGTGCCGAAAACAAGGTGTTCACAACCTACCGCATTAACTGCAGCCTGCCAGTAGCAAGCATCATAGAAGGGATCAAGTCGGCGAGTGTTAAAGAACACATTTTTGCGGTTCTTCACAATCTCCGCCATGCGAGCGCCCATTCTATCTGCAAAGTAACCACCAAGGATAAGTGTTGTCTTATCACTTGCAGCGAGCATATCTGCGATCTGATCACCTGTGGGAGAAAGATTGCTCTCCATCCAGTGATGCTGACGGAAGTTCTCGTACTCATTCTCAATTCTTACCGGAACGCCAAGCTCACCCGCGAACTTAAACGCTTCTTTGTAGCAGGGATCGGAAAGGGTGCAAATATTGCCTAAAACATGCTTGTGATAAGCCGGGGTAAAGTCAAAGCCTTTAAAACCAAGCTCTTTTACGCACTTTTCCATATCCTCACGCCAACTAATGTAAGAGGGATTGATTACTGCAAAGGGGATAAACTCAACCTCACCTTTGTAGTTTTTGAGTTCTTCAACAAGCTCTAAGTTGCCTTCCATAGCATCTTTGTAGAAGATACCGTTTACATTGGAAACGATAGCGTGGGTAATTTTGTGCTTTGCAAGAACCGGTGCCATTTCGTTTAAGGTCGCACCGTCAACCTTTCTGAAGGGCCAGTGGCCTACATATGTACTAACATCAATAAGCATCTTACTTAGCCCCCTTCTTTAAGAATCTCTCATATCTCGGACCTGCAAGGATAATCTTCTTCTCCTCGTCGGTAAGGTTTGCAGAAAGAAGCTTGCCTACACCTGCAGATGCAGAACCATCAGTACCCCAGAGTACACGATCAGCACCGAGTAAACGAACACTTTCCTCAACCGCGCGGGTGTCACAGACACTACCGCTTATGTCGGTAACAACATTGGGACAGTCAACAATACCCTTAAGCTGCCAAGACCAGTCACCGCCACCGGTAACATGTGCCATAATGAAGTTCGCCTCGGGATAACGGCGGGCAATATTTGCGAAATGCTCACCGCCGGAAAGTCTCGGCTGGGTGTTGGGGCCAACAACAAGCTTTCCTGCATGCATAAGTATCGGAATATCAAGTTCGATACACTTTTCAACAAGGTCATACTGAACCGGATCGTCCATAAAATACTGGTGGTACATCTTAATACCTACAAAGCCGTATTCCTTAACGCAACGCTCGACCTCTTTTAAGGTGTGCTTACCATTGCCCGGATTTACGAAGGCCATACCCATGATGGTATCTGGATGGCGCTCCATAGCTTCAATCGTTGCATTATTGCGAATTTCCTGTTCCTTGGGAGTACAGTGAGGATTAACACTTACTACCGAGCAGAGAAGTTTGTCGATACCGCAAGTTTTTGCGAATTCAACAAGACCGTCGCATCTCTTGGTATCGAGTGTGCCCGGGTCTGCATTGTTCCACATATCTGTGGTCCAAACATGTTCATGCCAGTTTATAACAGGATTGTCATAAAACAGCTTCAGTTGATCTTTAATATGCTGCAAAATAAAGCTCCCCTTTCATTTGCATTTATTTATCTTAATTTTACCATTCTGGTTTTTGATGTCAAGGCTTTTAACGAAAAAAGAGCACGAAAAATAAATTTTTTCGTGCTCCTCTTTTATTCATTTTTCCCTGCAAATTGCGCTTCGATCATCATATCCTTGACCTTCATAAGACGGGAGAGATTTCCGCGCTCATTTTCGTCAAGCTTCATTGTGATGTACTTGATGGTTTCCTCAAGCTGTGGGATCATAAAATGCTCAAGGGCATTTACACGACGACGGGTTTTCTCAATCTCCTGAGACAGGAGCTGTGCGGATTTTTCCACCTCAGCAAGCTTTAAAAGCTCGTCGGTAATATCGGAAAGGCCTTGTACCGCATCATCCAACTCGCCCGAAGTATGCAGGAAGCTATAGGGGAATATCTCGCTTGCATCCTCGTTTTTCATATGGAAGGTGTACTTGGGTACATCAACGCTCATAATGTTTTTAAACTTCATTTCAACGGAAACGCTCTGCTTTGGCAGAAGAAGTGCCTGGGTAAGCATTTCCGGTGACATAACGGCAGATGCAACCGCAAACCCCTTTTGCGCAGTAATAAGTGATTTCTCCACGCTTGTGCGAAGCTCACGGTTAATGCGGACAATATCCAAAAACTGTTTCATAAGCTCGTCTCGCTTATCCTTAAGCAGTTTATGGCCGCGGCGAGCGGTCTTCAGACGCTCTTTAAGCCGTTTGAGCTCCATACGGGTGGGGTTAACATTAAGTCTTGCCATTTAAACCCCTCCTTATTTGCTCTCAGGGAGATATTTTTCAATATGCTCGGGCTTAATACGCTTAAGCTCGCTCTTGGGTAGAATGGAAAGTAATTCCCAACCGAGGTTAAGAGTCTCCTCGATACCGCGATTTTCATTGTAACCCTGATTTACATACTTTGCCTCAAATTCATCGGCAAACTTTGCATACAGCTTATCGATATCGGAAAGAGCCGCCTCACCTAAGATGGTCATAAGCTCTTTTGCTTCCTTACCGCGTGCATATGCGGCAAAAAGCTGGTTCATTGTGCCCGCATGATCTTCTCTTGTCTTACCGGCACCAATACCCTTGTCTTTAAGACGGGAAAGGGACGGTAAAACATCTACCGGCGGCTGCATACCCTTGCGGTACAGCTCACGGGAGAGAATGATCTGTCCTTCGGTAATATATCCGGTAAGGTCTGGGATCGGATGAGTCTTGTCATCCTCAGGCATTGAAAGGATCGGGATCATTGTAATAGAGCCCTCAGACTCCAAGGTTCTGCCCGCTCTCTCATACATAGACGCTAAGTCGGTATAGAGATAGCCCGGGTAACCACGACGACCGGGAACCTCTTTACGAGCGGCGGATACCTCACGGAGTGCCTCTGCATAGTTTGTAATATCGGTCATAATAACAAGAACATGCATATTCTTCTTGAACGCCAGATATTCAGCAGCGGTAAGCGCCATACGAGGTGTTGAAATACGCTCGATAGCCGGGTCGGACGCTAAGTTTACAAACATAACGGTACGGTCGATCGCACCGGTCTTCTTAAAGTCGCTGATAAAGAAGTCAGCCTCTTCAAATGTAATACCGATAGCCGCGAAAACAACCGCGAACTGTGCATCATTGTTTAAAACCTTTGCCTGACGGGCGATCTGCGCTGCAAGCTGTGCATGGGGAAGACCCGATCCGGAGAAGATAGGAAGTTTCTGTCCGCGCACCAAGGTGTTAAGTCCGTCAATGGTGGACACGCCGGTCTGGATAAACTCATCCGGATAGTTTCTGGATGCGGGGTTCATCGGCATACCGTTTATATTACGGCGCTCGTCAGCTAAGATTTCGGGGCCACCATCTTTAGGTCTGCCCATACCGTCGAATACGCGGCCGAGCATATCTTCCGAAACCGCAAGCTCGATACCGTGGCCTAAAAATCTTACCTTGCTCTGTGCCAGGTTAATTCCCGCACTGCTTTCAAAAAGCTGAACAAGTACATCGTTTCCGTTTACCTCGAGAACCTTGCAACGGCGGATATCACCGTTGGGAAGCTGAACCTCGCCAAGCTCGTCATAAGCAACATCGATTACATTTTTTACAAGCATAAGAGGGCCTGCGACCTCCTGGATGGTACGATATTCTCTTAACATATTACTGTACCTCCTTTGTCAGCGCGTCGATTTCGTTGCGCATAAGCTCTTCAATAGCGGAATATGTGCTTGCATACTCTTCCTCGGAAACATCCTTTGCACGGCCAATTCTCTCACGGGCGGAGATCGCAAATAGCGCCTTCATATCAGCACCCGCATCAAGTGCCTTCTTACCCAACTTATTGAAGGTTAAGATAAGGCTTAAAAGTTTTGCCTGCTTTGAAAGGGATGTGTAGGAGTCTGTATCCGAGAAAGCATTTTGCTGTAAGAAGTCCTCGCGGAGAATTTGCGCGGTCTCAAGTGTCAAGCGGTCGCTTGCGGAAAGCGCGTCGATACCAACAAGGCTGACGATTTCCTGAAGTTCACTCTCAAGCTGGAGAATTTGCATAGCATCGGTTCTGTTCTGCGCAAAGTTCTTATCCACATTTGCATTGAACCAAGGGGATAATCTGTCAAGATAAAGCGAATAGGAGTTGAGCCAGTTAATAGCCGGGAAGTGACGGCGATATGCAAGAGAACTGTCCAGACCCCAGAATACCTTAACGATACGAAGGGTAGCCTGAGCAACCGGCTCGGAAATGTCGCCGCCGGGAGGTGATACCGCGCCGATAGCAGTAAGGGAGCCTGCACGGTCATCACTTGATGTACAGATAATTCGTCCTGCGCGCTCATAGAACTGAGCAAGGCGGGAAGAAAGGTATGCGGGATAGCCCTCTTCACCGGGCATTTCCTCAAGTCGGCCGGACATCTCACGAAGCGCCTCAGCCCAACGGGAGGTGGAGTCCGCAATAACCGCTACATCATAACCCATATCACGGTAGTACTCAGCAATGGTAATACCGGTATAAATGGAAGCCTCACGAGCCGCAACCGGCATATCGGAGGTATTTGCAATAAGAATTGTACGCTTCATAAGTGACTCGCCGGTTTTGGGGTCACGAAGTTCCGGGAACTCGCGAAGAACATCGGTCATCTCGTTTCCGCGCTCACCACAGCCGATGTAAACAACGATATCAACATCGGACCACTTTGCAAGCTGGTGCTGAACCACGGTCTTGCCGCTTCCGAAGGGGCCTGGAACAGCCGCGGTACCACCCTTTGCAATTGGGAAGATGGTGTCAATAATGCGCTGACCGGTCATCATGGGAACATCGGGCGGAAGTTTTTCCTTAATGGGACGGCCCTGTCGTACCGGCCATCTCTGAAGCATAGAAACCTCGACAATCTCGCCGTTTTCCTTACGGATCTTGGCGATGGTGTCTTCAACCTTCTTTTTGCCGCTTAATATTTCAACGATCTCACCCGAAATACCAAATGGCACCATAACACGATGCTCAACAATAATCGTCTCGGGTACGGTTCCTAAAATGTCTCCGCCTGATACCTTGTCACCGACCTTCGCTGTAGGAGTAAAGTCCCACTCGCGCTCACGGTCAACCGCGGGGACATCGATACCGCGGGAAATATTGCTGCCGGAAATCGCGCGGATCTTTTCAAGTGGGCGCTGGATACCGTCATAAATATTCTCAATAAGACCCGGGGCAAGCTCAACCGATAAGGGATTACCGGTGGTAACAACCTCGTCGCCGAAGCCGATACCTGCGGTTTCCTCATAAACCTGAATTGACGCCTTGTCGCCACGCATCTCGATGATCTCGCCGATAAGCTTATCCTGTCCTACGCGAACCACATCGAACATATTAGCGTGAGACAAGCCCTCCGCTACAATAAGCGGGCCTGAAACCTTAATAATTTTGCCATTACTCATAATTTACGCTCCGTTCCGCCATTTTCAGTGGCTTGGATTGTTTTAATTATTTAAAATATCTGCGCCGACAGCACGCTCAACGGTTTCGTGAACCGCACGCATACCGACGCCAAGAGTTCCGTCCTTGCCCGGGATCAAAATGATAGCGGGACGGACATCGTCCTTGTATTTGTCAATATCCTCTTTAATTTCTACCGCAAGCTGTTCGGTAATGTAGATTATCGCGGTATCCTCCTCCGCAAGGCGGTGCAGATTTTGCCGCGCCGTCTCCGGATCATCCACCGCAACCGTATTAAAGCCGAGAGCCTTAAAGCCGAGGACGCTTTCGCGGTCGCCTAAAACAGAAACCTTATACATAGCTTGCCCTCAACCTTTCTCGAATTTCATCAACAGGTAACTCCTGCAGTTTGCCTGCAAGGATAATGCGGATGGTCATAATATCCGCCTCCCGCGCCGCTACATATGCAATAATCGGCTCCTCGCCGAATGCCACATAGCGTGCCGAGCGCAGGTATGACATAACCGCGTTATCGCACTCACACTCAAAGGAGACAAGACTTCCCGTAAGATTTGCCGTCTCTGCCGCGCCCTCAAGGAATGTGCCGCTCACCGCGTCGCTTAATCCCGCTTCGCCGGAAAGTGCTGAAATAAACTTATCCTTCGGGATATCGCCGCCGTCCTGCAGAGCGTTCTTCAGGAAATCCGCATCCTTTTTCCTTCGCATTGCCCGAAGGGTAGCACGAAGATTTGCGGTATCAATAAGGCACTTTACATAGCCGCAAAGATATTTACTGCCGGATGAGGCCGCATAGCCTTCCATCTCCTTAAAGTAAGCGCGGTCTAAAATAAAGTCAAAAAGCTGAGGGTCATTTGTGCGGGCAAGTGTTTCGCGAGCTTCCTCAATCGCTTCCTTAAGAAGCGTTGGTAACTCTTTATAGTCCATCTGGCGCATTATCGATGTTAAAAACTCAGGTGCAAACCTGCCTGCATCGATTAAAAGTCCGTCAGCACTTTCGCCCACAGCCTCGCTCTTTAAAATTGCCTTTATATTGTGATAGTCGTAGCGGAGGCGGAAAATATCCGCTATCTCACTTTTCGGTGAGATCTCAGCCACTAAATTAAAGGTGTCCTGCCGAGCATAGAAAAGAGAATTTTCAATATCTCTCTCACTTGTGTTCTGAAGCTGAGTATAACCCAGTTCCGACATAATTTTCGCCATATCCGAAATATCGGGGGATTCTACCAGACGGTCTGTTGTGCTCTGGTCAAGAAGCCCGTTTTCAAGTGAGCGGATACGGGTAGTCGCGTATAAATACTCGGTATCACGGGTTTTCATATAACCACCTCTTAACCGAATAATATTTCTGCCACCTCACCTGCAAGTGAGTCGCGCAGTTGGTTTACAATTGTCTTAAAGGACGCATCCACCTCAAGGTCACCGTCCTTTAAAATTAAGCCGCCGCCAATTTCGCGGGTCTCCTCAGAGAGTTTTACGCCCTCGCCTCGGAGCATTTTGCCTGCCGCGGTAAGAATACGGGCGATACCCTCGTCCTCATTTAAGAGTGAGTTTAAGCGAGCAACCACATCCTTGCCGTATTTTTCGCGATCAGCGGGGGATAAAATGATTTCCTCATTGCCGCTCTGTGTAGCGGATAACCCAAGGCGGGCAAGGGTCTCGACATAATCCTCACCCTCAAGGGCTAAAAGCTTATCCTCGGCTTCGCGGAATGCAAGGTCGATCATATCCTGCTTTGTGCGAAGGAGCATTTTACGAGCGTCCAGACCTGCAACGCCCTGAAGGCGTACCACGCGGTCATCGGCGCTCTTTTTGCCCTTTTCCAGAATAGCATCGCTGCTGTTTTTTGCATTCTCCGCATATTTTGCGGAAATCGCCTCAGCCTCCGCCTTTGCGCGGGCAATTATTTCATTAGCTTCGTTTTGCGCATCGTTTTCAATACGCGCGATAATGTTTTCAATGCCGTTCATATGGGGCACATCCTTATTAACCAATTTGAATTCCGTTGAGCATCAGGAAGGAAATGAGAAGAGCAAGAACCGCATAGGTCTCAACCATTGCAGCAAAGATCATACCCTTTGATAACTCTTCCGGTCTTTTTGCGATAATGCTTACACCTGCAGATGCCGCTCTGCCCTGCGCGATTGCGGAGAAATAACCTACAACAGCGATGGGAAGACAAGCAAGGAAAATGTTAAAGCCCTGAGCAAGGGAAACATCAACAGCCTCGCCTAAAAGACCGATTTTAACAAGAACAAGGAACGCGATAAGAAGACCGTAAAGACCCTGAGTACCAGGAAGTACCTGCAAAAGAAGGGTCTGACCGAACTTGTTGGGGTCCTCGGTAACAACGCCTGCAGCGCTCTCACCAACCGCGCCAACCGCTTTTGCGGAGCCCATACCTGCAAGACCTGCAGCAAGTACCGCACCTAAAAGAGCAAAGATAGTGCCACCGTAATTTGTCATGAATTCTAACATTTTATTTTTCCTCCTTAACAATGTCTACATATTTTGTTTTGGTATCCAGGGGGGAGAATATTTCGCCGCCGCCCTGATAGAATTTACCAAAAAACTCTACATACTGTAAGCGCGAGGTGTGAACATAGGTACCGATTAAGTTGACCGCGATGTTGAAGGTGTGTCCGATAAGGAACACAATCACAAATCCTATCGGGCCGGTCATGGCACCCATTGTATTAATTACGCTCGCAATAACCGCGGTTGCAAGGCTTAGCGCCAGGAGTCGCGAATATGAAAGAATATCGCCCAAGTACGAGGTAATATCGTAAAGGCTGGATAAGCCTTTGGTGATTTTCTTTAAGAATTTCTTTTCGTGTCTGCCCTGGGTAAGAAGAAGTGCAAGAGCACCCACGCCTATTAAGATAAGACCGATATCGGTAAGTCCGACAAGGGCGAAGATTATTCCGCCAAAAAGCACCCACCAAGAGCCTATATCGAAAACAGCACCCAGAATGTTTCCGTCTCTTATCATCATATACGCTTGTATCGCCATACCCGCGAAAATGTGTATTCCACCAAAGGCGAAGGAGAACACAAGCATCGACATGGGATCTTCCATCGGGTTAAACCACAACGCCATTTCCCAGGCAAATTCGTTGCCGGTTATCATTTTGTAAATGGTAGGAATAGCGTCGCCGAAAAATCCGCCGAACAGCACACCCCAGATAAATGTGGTTATACCGCACATTACCGCCATCGACATCATCTGTCGCACACCGCCGCGGGGTTTGAACTTCAACAGTACGATAGCACCCACCAAGGTAAGCAGTATTCCGTAAGCTGCGTCGGAGAACATTATGCCGAAGAATATGGCGAAAAACGGTGCCATAAACGGGTTCGGGTCAATTCCCCTATATGCGGGAGCGGAATACATATTGGTTATCATAGAGTACGGCTCTACCATTTTCGAGTTGTAGGTAAGCGTGGGCGGTTCTTCATCATCTGACGGATCTCTTATTTCATACGCCGCACCGTAGCTTTCAAAAAGTTTTGTTAGCCTTGCCTCTTCCCTTTTGGGGAACCAACCGGTGAGTATTACGGTTTTCGCCGTGCTCAGCAGTTTTTCTTTAGCCTCAGCCTTTTCAATACGGACAGAGATTGCATCATATGCAAGCTTAAGCTTCGGAACCGCATCTCCCATATTGCAAAGGCTTTCCGCAAGTTCTTCCCTTTTCTTTACAGAAGCTGCTATCTCTGACTCTATGCTTTTGATATTCTCAGCCGCCGTGCCCGCGGTATCCTTAAATGAAACCTTGGAGAAACTCACCTCGCGGAGCGCTTCATTAAGCGCGTCCCTCTCGCTCATATGACACATAATCAGCAGATAATGCTGTTCCTTGTCGGAGGAGGCACATTCAATATGCGCGCTCTCACATTCCGCAAGGCGGCTTTTGATCTCCTCGAGGGAGAATTTAATCGGTATTGTGCCGAAACTCAAAAAGTGTCGTTTTCCCGAGTCGCTGTCCAACGGAATATCGATGGCGCGCCATGGCAAAAGCGAGTCCTTCTTATTTGTCAGCCGCGATTCATTGGAAAAGCAAGCGGCTATCTCACGGGAGATGGAGTTTGCCTTTTCGGCAATTTCAAGAGCATCGGTTATGGTTTTGTCTGTAAAAAACTCCTGCGCCGCCACTTGCGGTCGTTGCGGGAACAGGCCGCTTTTCACCTTAACATATTTCCCTATAACCTCAAGTGCACCGGTAATGTCAGAACGCTTGTTTTTAAGTTCACCGCTGTCAGATTCGGTTTGTTTAAGACCTTCCTGCTCGGTCGCGGATATCTGTACCGCGCCAAGTTTCGACAGATCGGAAAGCAACGCGTCCTGATCCTTTTGAAGTGCAATCAGGCTAAGGTGCTTCATAGGTACAATTGCCATTAGCCCTTCACAACCTTTTCTGCAATAAATAATGCCGCTTCATTCATACGGCCTTTAGCCAGAACACGAAGTTTTTCACACTCCCGTTCAGCGCCCGAGGTGATCTCCAGCGATGCGCCCGCTGCAGCATCCTCTGCCCGAGCCATCAGCTCATCAACCTTTCGGTTTGCCTCGGCTATTGCATTGTCCACAGCTTCCTCGCCGCGTTTTTCCGCGTCTGCGATAATTTTTCGCGCTTCAAGCTGCGCCTCTGCAATTTTTGCCTCGGCTTTTGCCTCACATTCTGTAATTTTTAAGATTGCGTCTTGTGCCATTTTTACAACACCGCCTTTAAACAAGACTATAACTCTATACATTTTAACATAATTTACCACCGCCGTAAAGGGGTTTTACCTGTTTATTTTATAACAATCTTCGCACTTTATTGCTGAATTTAAAAAACTGTGGTAGACTATTGTCAGAGGTGAAAAATAAATGCTTGATTATTTACATACAACCCTTTCTGACGACGAGGTTTTCGGAATGAGTATGCTGGCGCTTGCCCATGTGGGGGACGCGGTTTTTGATCTGCTTATTCGCACCCGTGAATGTGCCCATGGTGCCGCCACCGCCAAAACTCTGCACAAAAACACGGTAAGTCAGGTCTCCGCAAATGCGCAGTCTGCGGCCGTGGATAAAATCCTGCCCCATTTGACCGAGCGGGAGAATGATGTCTTCCGCCGCGGCAGAAATGCGAAGGTGCACAAAATTCCCAAAGGCGCGAGCCACGAAACATATCACAAGGCAACCGCGCTGGAATGTCTTTTCGGATACTTGTATCTCACCGGCAATTACGCCCGATTAAACGAGCTTTTTGCAATTATCGTGGAATGAATATGTAGCGGTCGCCTCCGGCGACCGTTTTTACTTTAGAACTTGTTGTCCTGGTCCTTCTTATTCTGGAAATTGTTGTTGTTCTTGTTCTGGCTGTTGCTGTCTTTTTTGTTCTGCTCCTTCTTGTTCTGGAAGTTATTGTTGTTCTTATTCTGGTAATTATTCTTATCCATTTTCTTTTTCTCCTTAAATTTTATTGCAGGACTTACCTTGCAAAATATATTGTGCACAGAAACTTTCCTATTATTCATACTTGAAATACTTATATAATGTATGATAAAATAAAATTTAATTAAAATGTTATTTAAGGAGAATTTTTATGTCAGGTCATTCCAAATGGAAAAATATTTTACACAAAAAAGAGAAAACCGATGCTCAGCGCGCTAAAATTTTCACTAAGATCGGTCGTGAAATGGCGGTAGCTGTTCGTGAGGGCGGTGCTGACCCCGCTTCCAACTCAAAGCTTCGCGACTGTATTGCAAAGGCTCGCGCAAACAATGTGCCCAATGATAACATCAAGCGCATTATCGAGCGCGCAAGCGGCGACGGCGCTACCTACGAGACCATCACCTACGAGGGCTACGGTCCCTCCGGCGTTGCGGTTATCGTTGACACAATGACCGATAACAGAAACCGTACCGCAGGTGAAATGCGCCACTATTTTGATAAATTCGGCGGTAATTTAGGTGCTTCCGGCTGTGTTTCGTGGCAGTTTGATAAGAAGGGCGTTATCGTAATCGAAAAAGATGGTCTTGACGAGGACGAGGCTATGATGGCGTTCCTTGATGCCGGTGCTGACGACGTTGACTTAGAAGGCGAGGTTTTCGAGGTGTTTACCGCTCCCGATGACTTCTCCGCAGTTCGTGAGGCACTTGAGACAGCTGAGTATAAGATTTTAGACGCCAATGTTGAAATGGTACCCCAGAATTACATCACCCTTACTGCTGAGGATGACCTTAAAAATATGCAGAAATTACTGGATGCCCTTGAGGACAATGATGATGTACAGAATGTATATCACAACTGGGAGGAATAGGGCACTTCCCGCAAAGGAGTTTTTTATATGAAATATGTTGTTATGCTAGGTGACGGCATGGCGGATTACCCCATCGCCGCCCTTGATGACAAAACACCGCTTGAGGTCGCAAAAAAGCCCACTATGAATTATCTCTGTCAAAACGGAGAGTTAGGCTTGGTGCGCACCCTTTATGAAGGCCTGCCCACCGGCAGTGATATTGCCAACCTTTCGGTTTTAGGCTATGACCCGAAAAAGTATTATACCGGCCGCTCCCCCATTGAGGCGTTAGGGCTCGGCATTAAGCTTTGCGATGATGATACCGTTTTTCGCCTTAACTTAGTAAGCATTTCAACCGACGGTGCCTTTGAAGAAAAGGTTATGCTCGACCACAGCTCCGACAAAATTACAAACGAGGAAGCTTACGAGCTTCTTGATGCTCTGAAGGCTGAATTCGGAAGTGATAAGCTCCATTTCCACCGCGGCGTAAGCTATCGCCATGTTTTGATCTGGAAGGGTATCGACTACGGCTACACTATGATGCCGCCCCACGATATTCTGGATCAGAAGATTACAAATTATCTCCCCGGTGGCAAATACGGCGAGCAAGTGCTTTCGATGATGAAGCGCAGCTACGATATCCTTATGAACCATCCGGTAAATATTGCAAGAATGGCAAAGGGCTTAAAGCCGGCTAACTGTATGTGGCTTTGGGGTGAAGGCACCCGCCCGCAGATCGATCTTTTTGAGAGCAAATACGGTATCTCCGGCTCGGTGGTTACCGCGGTGCCCCTTATTGCAGGTCTGGCAAACGGTATGGGCCTTCGCTACATTCCGGTAGATGGTGCAACCGGCGACTACTATACCAACTATGCCGGCAAGGCAACAGCTGCCATCAATGCCCTTAATGATGATGATTTTGTATTTATCCATGTGGAGGCACCGGATGAGTGCGGTCACGACGGTGATACAGAGCTTAAAATAAAGGCTATTGAGCGAATTGATGAGGAGATTTTAACGCCGGTCAAGGCAAAGCTTGACAGTATGAATGAGCCTTACCGTATTCTGCTTATGCCCGACCACGCGACCCCCATCGTTAAGCGCACACACACTATAGATAAAATTCCTTATGTTATATACAGCAGCGAGGAAAAAGAAAAGTCAGGTCTTGAATACAGCGAGAAAAACGCCGCTACAACCGGCATTTCCATTGAGTTTGGCCACGATCTGATGAGCAAATTTATCATTTAAACTAATTGTCAACCAAAGGACGGGAATTTTTAATGTTAACACTTAAACAGCACTTAAGCGAAATTGTCAGTGCAGCCTTTGAAAAATGCGGATACGACGCAGCTCTTGGCACGGTTACCGTGTCAAACCGCGAGGATCTGTGCCAGTTCCAGTGTAACGGCGCACTTGCAGCTGCTAAAAAATACCGCAAAAATCCCATTGCTATCGCAGGTGAGGTTTGCGCACTTCTTGAAAATGAAGAAATTTTCGGCAAGGTAAATTACGCACCTCCCGGATTTATCAATATGGATGTTTCCGACACCTATCTTGCACAGTATTCAAGCGAGATGCTGGGGGACGGTCGTCTTTGTCTGCCCCTTGCCGATAAACCCTCAACCATCGTTATCGACTACGGTGGCCCCAATGTTGCAAAGCCGCTTCATATCGGACACCTTCGTACCGCGATTATCGGTGAGGCACTCAAGCGCCTTGCGAAGTTCCTTGGTCACGAGGTAATCGGCGATGTGCATCTTGGCGACTGGGGTCTTCAGATGGGTCTTATCATTGCAGGACTCGAGGATAAGCACCCCGAGCTTTGCTATTTTGATGAAAACTATACCGGTGAGTATCCCGAGGAAGCACCGGTTACAATTGACGAGTTAAACACCCTATATCCTGCCGCAAGTGCCCGTTCTAAAGAGGATGAGGAGTTTAAGAAGGTTGCACAGAAAGCTACCTACGACCTGCAAAACGGTCGTCGCGGCTATGTTGCCCTTTGGAAAAAATTCCTTGAAATCTCGGTTTCTGACCTTAAAAAGAGCTATGCAAAGCTCAATGTGGAGTTTGACAAATGGCTCGGTGAAAGCGATTCCGCTCCATATGTTGATGATATGATTAATTCCTTAAAGGAACAGGGTCTTGCATATTTAAGTGACGGTGCACTTATTGTGGATGTGGCACTTGAGGATGATAAGGAGGAAATCCCCCCGATCATTATCAGCAAGTCCGACGGCAGTCAGCTTTACGGCACAACCGATATTGCAACCATTATCCAGCGTGTTCGCGACTTTGATCCGGATGAGATCTGGTATGTTGTCGACCAGCGTCAGGCGCTCCATTTCAAGCAGGTATTCCGCGCGACCCGCCGCGCTAAATTCGTCGGTGAGAATGTTAAATTACATCACATCGGCTTCGGTACTATGAACGGCAAGGACGGCAAGCCCTACAAGACCCGCGACGGCGGCGTTATGAGGCTTTCCGACCTCATTGAAACCGTAAGTGCGGCCGCACTTGCAAAAATGAACGAGTCCGAGGTTATGCGCGATATTTCCGACGAGGAAAAGAAGCTTGAGGCTGAGAAGGTAGGTATTGCGGCGCTTAAGTTCGGTGATCTTATCAACCAGCCCGCAAAGGACTATGTCTTCGATATGGACCGTTTCCTCGCAAGTGAGGGTAAAACCGGCCCCTATCTCCAGTACTGTGTTGTCCGTATTTCCTCTGTTTTAAGCAAGGCAAAGGAGCAGGGCATTGTAAGCGGTGAGCTTTTACCGCCCTCCGGTGCTGCTGAGCGTGCGCTCATTTTAAAGCTTGCAAGCGTTGGCGATGTTCTTCTCCGCGCATTTGACGAGAAGGCTCCCACCGGAATTTGTGAGGTGCTTTTTGATATTGCAGGCGCATTCAACCGCTTCTACCACGAAAATAAGATCCTCACAGAAGAGGATGCCGCGCGCCGTGCGTCCTGGCTCTCACTTTTAGAGCTTACTCACAAGATGATGAGCGCTCTTCTGGACATTCTTGCAATCGACATTCCCGATCATATGTAAAATCAAAAGAACCGCCTTACGGCGGTTCTTTTTTATGCTTTTGCCCGGTTTTTTGACACGATATCAAACACTACTGCCGCGAGGAGTACCAAGCCTTTTATGGTCTGTACCAGATCCGATCCGACACCCATAATGGAAAGTCCGTTGTTTAAAACACCCATAACCAGAGCACCGATTATTGCACCGATTATCGTACCCACACCGCCTGAGCTTGACGCTCCGCCGATAAAGCAGGCGGCGATGGCGTCCAACTCGAAGTTAAGGCCCGCTGTAGGTGTTGCCGCCTGCAGGCGCGAGGTGTAAACGATACCCGCCACAGATGCCAGTACCGACATATTCACAAAGGTGTAAAACAGCACTTTTTTTGTCTTGATACCCGAAAGTATCGCCGCCTTTTCGTTGCCACCCATAGCGTATAAATATCTGCCCGGCACGGTTTTGCTGGTAAAAAAGGAATATGCGATGATTAGCGCCAGCATAAGCACCAAAACAATGGGCACGCCCTTATAAAGTGACAGCCAAATCGCAAACAGCGCAATTGCGGTGGACACTGCAATAAGTGATAGGACAAAAAACGGAAGGCCTGACACAGCAAACCCGTTTTTTCGCTTCTTAATTCTGCGGCGGATACTCATAAACACATAGATCAGTATCGCCGCCGCGCCGAGGATAATGGCGGTTATCGGTGTTGCTACAAATCCCGAGGAGATGAAGTTGAACTCCTCCGGGAAGGGGGATACCGTATGACCCTGAAGCACAAGCTGGGTAAGTCCGCGGAACACGAGCATACCCGCAAGGGTAACAATAAACGCCGGGATGCGCATATACGCGATCCAAAAGCCCTGCCAAGCACCGATAAGACCGCCCACAATGAGGGCGATGGGGATTGCAATATATGTGCTAAATCCCATTTCAACTATAAGCTCACCTAAAACCGCGCCGATAAACGCTACCACCGAGCCTACGGACAAATCGATGCTGCCGCTACTTAAAATACAGAGCAGCATACCAATGGTAAGGATTATTACATATCCGTTCTGCATGATCAGATTTGTCACATTTTGCGGCGTTAAAAGTATACCGTCGGTAAGCCATTGGAAGAACACCATAATTACGATAAGGGCAATAAGCATGCTGAACTGGCGAATATTGGTGCCTACCTTTATTTTTCCTTTTAGTTTATCCATAACCTTAAAACTCCTTTTAGTCTACCCGTTGATTTGCCATAATGGCGCTCATTACCCGCTCGGGCGTAGCATCCTTACCAATTAAATGCCCCACGATCTTCCCCTCGTTCATTACATACACCCGATCGCTGATACCAAGTACCTCGGGTAACTCCGAGGAGATTATTATAACGCTCTTTCCATCTGCTACCAGCTTGTTTATCACCGTGTATATCTCGTATTTCGCACCTACATCAATGCCGCGGGTGGGCTCATCCAATATGAGCACATCCGGCTCGGTAAGTATCCATTTACTGAGCACCACCTTCTGCTGATTACCGCCGGATAAATTACCTGCAAGCTGGAATATGCTGGAGCATTTTATTCCCAGCTTTTCTTTATATTCCTCGCCCACAGCGTTTTCCATATCCGCATCTATAACTCCGCTCTTACTGACCTTTTTCATATTTGCAAGAGTTATGTTGCGGCGGATATCCTCCTCTAAAATAAGGCCCGAACTTTTTCTGTCCTCGGTCACATATGCAATACCGTTTTTTATGGCATCCTTTACATTGGTAAGGGTAATCGACTTCCTGTCCTTTATTATCTCGCCGCTTATTTTCGTTCCGTAAAGGCGGCCGAAAACGCTCATTGCAAGTTCGGTTCTTCCCGCACCCATAAGGCCCGCAATACCTATGACCTCGCCGCGATGCACCTTTAAGTTTATGTTGTCAAGGCGTTTTCTACCCGGGATTTCAGGGTCTTCCACCGTCCAGTTTTTAATTTCAAAAGATACTGCACCTATATTATGCTCGCGTTTTGGAAATCGGTCGTTTATCTCACGACCCACCATACCGCGGATTATGCGCTCCTCCTTTATTTCTCCCTTTTCGTGGCTGAGCGTCTCAATTGTCGTGCCGTCACGGATAACCGTTATTTCATCCGCTACCTTTTCGATTTCATTTAGCTTGTGGGAAATAATAATCGAGGTTATACCGCGCGCTCTCAGCTCACAAAGAAGTTTCAGCAAATTTTCCGAGTCATCTTCGTTGAGCGAGGCGGTAGGCTCGTCTAAAATTAAAAGTTGCGCGTCCTTTGCAAGTGCTTTTGCTATTTCGCAAAGCTGCTGCTTACCAACGGAAAGGGAAGAAATTTTCTTGGTGGGCTCCTCTTTTAGTCCCACCTTTTGCATTATTTCCCGTGCATCTCTTCCGGTTTTTTCCCAGTCGATTACACCTCTTACCTCTCGCTCGTTACCTAAAAATATATTCTCGGCAATGGATAGGTCGGGAATGGTTGCAAGTTCCTGGTGAATTATGGCAATTCCCTGCTCCTCACTGTCGCGGACACCGTTGAATTTACAGAGCTTTCCGTCAAAAATAATCTCGCCTTCATATGAGCCTGCAGGATGAATTCCGCTGAGCACCTTCATAAGTGTGGACTTACCCGCGCCATTTTCGCCGCATAACGCGTGGATAGTGCCCCTTTTCACCTTTAAATTCACCTTGTTCAAGGCGCGTACACCGGGAAATTCCTTTACAATATTCCGCATTTCCAGAATATATTTTTCCAAATCCTTCGACCTCCTATGTCCCCGGCGCCCTATGGCGCCGTCAAATTTTTATTTTGAAATTTCCGCTTCGCTGTAATATCCCGAGTCAACAAGTGTTTCCTTATAATTGTCAACGATTACGATTACCGGTGAGCAAAGATAGGTAGGCACGATCTTTGCGCCGTTGTCATAGGTCTGGGTGTCATTTACCTCTGCCTCTTTGCCGGAAAGCAGGGCGTCCACCATTCCTACGACCTTATCCGCTAAGGTGCGGGTGTCCTTGAATACGCTCATCGCCTGCTCGCCGTTTTTGATCGCAACCACATTGGGGCGGTCACAATCCTGACCGGTGATTATGGGGAAGGGCTTATCCTTACCGTTATAGCCGATATTTTTAAGGGATGCAAGAATACCGATTGCAAGAGTATCATTAGATGCGAGAATGGCATCCAATTTATTGCCGGATGCATAATGTGCGGTGAGCAGATTGTCCATTCGTGCCTGTGCCTGCTCGGATTTCCAGGAATTTATCGCTACCTTCGCAAAATCCGTCTGGCCGCTGGGCACTTTTAATTTCCCCGCGTCGATATAGGGGCGAAGGGTCTCAATTGCACCCTTGTAGAAATAAACCGCGTTGTTATCATCCGGTGAACCTGCGAAAAATTCGATATTATACGGCCCTACATCCTCGTTTAACTTTAACTTTTCAATTAAAAATTCGCCCTGGAGCTTGCCCACCTTTTCGTTGTCAAAGGTGGCGTAATAATCTACATTTTCGGAATTCATTATAAGGCGGTCATAAGCGATTACCTTGATGTCATTGGCCTTTGCCTGCTTTAATACATCGCTGAGTGCCGAGCCATCAATCGCGGCGATAACAAGGATATCCACCTGCTTGGTTATCATATTCTCGATCTGCGATACCTGAGTGTTCACATCGTTTTCCGCATACTGAAGCTCTACACGATATCCTTTTTCCTCAAGGGCGCGCTTCATATTGGCACCGTCCTGATTCCAGCGCTGAAACGCCTTGTTAGGCATTGCAACGCCGACAAATTTAGCGTCGGGATCACCCGTTGCGTCGCCACCTCCGCAAGCACAAAGGGATAAAACAAGAAAAATACACATACATAATGCTAAATATTTTTTCATAATCCTTCTCCTTTTTAATTTAAGTGTTCTAATACATTTTCACCGTTTTATGCCCGCACTATTCCTTATGTGGCAAAAAAATAAAAAAGGCACGGCTTTGGATATCCAAAGCCGTGCCTTTTTATTTAATTTAAAATTTGTATCGTGTCCTTCTTTTCCTTCGCCTTTTCAACTAAACGGTCAAACTTTTCCTGATCCGCACTGTTCTCAAACTTAGTATCCGCAAAGCGTATGGTGTAGTGGGTTTTTCCGTCACTTGATGTGCCAATCTTCATATCCTCGGCCTCGGGCATTGTCCGGCGCGCTAATTCCCAGGACTCCTCATTAAAAGAAGCGATGGTCAAAACGCCCGCCTCGTCACCGTTTATTATCGTATAGAATTCAAGGCTTGTATATGCTGTACTACCCTCGCCGAATTCCTTATAATATGATACGAAAGTGTCCTCCCATATGGCCGGGATCTCCATTTTTATCCCGTGGCCCTCGTAATATATTGGCTCATTGCTCTCTTCTTCCGGCGGAGCAACCTCATTTTCCCCGCAAGCCGCAAGGGACATAAAAAGCAGGAATGATAATAAAATGCAAATCGTTTTTCTCATTTTTCATCTCACCTCTTATTGCAATTTTATGCTTGTGTTAAATCAGGGACAAATCATTTCAATTTATTGTTTTTCCACTCACTTCTTAAAATACCGTAGTCCGCTATATCAACAAATTTACCTGTTGAGGTTTTAAAGTATTCACGCTTAGTCCCCTCATAAATCATACCGCATTTTTGAGCTACTTTTCCCGAACCTGGATTCTCTGTAGCATGAGATATGCCTACACGATTAACACCTATTTCAGAAAACAAATATTCAATAACGGCATTGGCAGCCTCTGACATAAAACCATTATTCCAATATTCATAACCCAGACAGTACCCAAGTTCTGCATATTCGCATTTATCGCTCAATCTAACCACACTTATGCTACCAATAGCTTTTTTATCAAATGATATAACCCAATTATATGTTTTAATGTTATCATAAGCTCCTACCCAGCCTTCTAACATTTGTCTTGTAACCTCTACAGATTCATGTGGTTGCCAAGTTAAGAAACGAGTGACTTTTTCATCGTTTGCCCAGTTATAAAACATATCTTCGGCATCATCGACAGTAAACCTACGCAAAATCAATCTATTAGTATATAATGTTTTAGTACCTTTGTGCGTCAACATTTCTAATAACCTCCTTGTGTTTATTAAAAAATAAATTTCAACCTTTAAATTATAAAAATATCCATGTATGACAAAAGTCATACTTTTATATAAGAAATCATACCATACTTTTCCTTATTTTACAAGGGATACACTATAGTATGGTATTACAGTTATTCCTGCCTTGCCTTATAAATTTGATGAAAAAGGCAAGGATAAATAATTATTTGTCCCTATTGTAGCACAAGCATATCATAAATTAATATCTTTTGCAAACCATTCCATTGACATAAATTTTTTATAATTGTATACTTTTATATAGTTGATAGGATGGTGATGAATTTGCTTTTTAATTCATTTGAATATTTGATTTTCCTACCACTTGTGGCGGTTATATATTTTTTACTTGCACCAAAGTACCGTTGGATTCTGCTTCTGGGCGCCAGTTATTATTTTTATATGTCCTGGAAAGCAGAATATGCTCTGCTCATCCTTTTTTGCACCGCTATCAACTATTTTGCGGCGATTTTGATCGATAAAGAGCAGAACAAGAAGAAAAGAAAGCTAATTCTCACAATCGATCTTATTTTAAGCTTCGGCGTGCTGTTCTTTTATAAATATTTAGGCTTTTTGACCGAGAATATAAACGCTACCCTTGATTTATTCAATGCATCGATAAATCTGCCGAATTTTGAAATTTTACTGCCGGTCGGTATTTCCTTCTTTACCTTCCAGACCTTAAGTTACACCATAGATGTATATCGCGGTGCCACTCCGGTAGAGCGTCATTTTGGCATTTTCGCGCTTTTCGTTTCCTTCTTCCCGCAACTTGTGGCAGGCCCTATCGAGCGCTCCGGAAATCTACTGCATCAGTTCCATAAAATAAACCGTTTCGATATGCCCCGTGCGGTGTATGGCCTTCGTATGATTTTATGGGGACTTTTCAAGAAGATCGTTATTGCCGACCGCCTTGCACTTCTTGTCAATTCGGTTTACAACAACGCCCAGGACCATTCAGGTGTTTCATTTATTGTCGCTACCGTTGCATTCGCCCTTCAGATCTACGGCGATTTCTCCGGCTATTCGGATATCGCAATAGGCAGCGCAAATATTATGGGCTTTGACCTTATGAAAAACTTTGACCGCCCGTATTTTTCAAAAACAACCGGCGAATTCTGGCGCAGATGGCACATCTCCCTTTCTTCCTGGTTCCGCGACTATGTGTATATCCCCCTTGGCGGCAGTCGTTGCAGCAAAGCGCGATACTTCTTAAATAATATGATAACCTTTACCCTTAGCGGTCTATGGCACGGCGCTGAGTGGACATTTGTAATATGGGGTGCTGTCAACGGCCTTTATGTCAGCTTAAGCCGTCTTACAAAGAATTTCCGCGCTAAGATTTCGGGTAAGGTTTTCGGAAAGTTGCCGACCCTGTTGCACACGCTGTTTAAAGTGGCTGTTACCTTTACTTTAATATGCTTTTCCTGGATATTCTTCCGCGCAAATTCGCTTTCCGATGCGATTTATATTATAACCCACATATTTCCCCTTAATTTCGCGGGACTTTCTTCTGCCTTTACCACATACCAGCTTATTTCCTGTTCTTTCCTCGCGCTTCTTTTTGCCGGTATTTCGTATTTTTCGCGAAATTCAAACCCCATTTCCCGCTTTTTCTATGCACACCGTAGCTTCCGCTACATTTGTTACTTAACGCTTTTCGCCCTTATTATGATGTTTGGAGTGACCGTGAATGAAACAGCTTTCATCTACTTCCAATTTTAATATTTACCTAAAGCGCATAATTGCTTTTGTGCTCTCCCTTATGGCTCTTTACGGCGCTGCATCCGTTACCGCATATGCACTGGACACACATTTTGATACCCGCAACGGAACGCAAAAGGTGGTCGCTTGTCAGCTGTCGGATTTTTACGCGTTGCCCGAAGATAGCCTTGACCTTCTTATTTTAGGCTCCTCCCACGCTATGTGCTCCTATGATCCCTATAAGATTGAGGAAAGTCTTGGTTTAAACGCTTTTAATTTAGGCACTGCTCTGCAGCAGCCGGACACCGCCTATTACCTTTTAAAAGAGGTGCTTAAAACACAGACACCCAAGTATCTGATTTACGATGTGTACTTTAAGGTAATGCTTGATGAATACTCAAATGAGCAGGCACTTACCGTTTTAAAGGAGCTTCGCCCGTCGGAAAACGCGATTGCACATTTCTGGCGCAATCTGAATTTAGACGGCAAGGTTTCATATTACAACAACTGGCTCAATCCCTTCGGCAAGATCCAGAGCGTTATGGAAAATCCAACGCCCGTCGAAGTTCCCGAGGCATATTTAGGCCGCGGTTTTTACTCCTCAACAGGTGTTGTGGACCCCGCCCTTTTAGAGGAGAGTGCTCACCCCTTTGATTATGAGTACAGCGGCTTTAATGAGCGCCAGGTGAAATATCTTAAAAAGCTTATTAATTTGGCACAGGAAAACGGAATTGAAGTTATTTTAACAAGCGCACCCCTGCCACCTACGATTTTCTCCCGTGTTTCCTATTATGATAAAGTGCTTGAAGAAACCACGGATATCGCAGAACTGTTTAATGTTCCCTTTATCGACTTTGCGATCTCTTCTTGTGATATATTAAATGATACCGACTTTGCAGATCAAGGACATTTAAACCGTGACGGCTGTGCTAAATTTGCAGAACACTTTATCCCCAAAATAAAAGGAACGCTGACCGATTAATCGGTCAGCGTATTTATTTTATTGATAATATCTCATTGTGGCTACGACCTTGCCTAAAATCATAGCATTACTTCCGTCGATGGGCGAATATTCCTCATTTTCAGGAAGGAGCCACACCTGGCCATTTTTAACTGAATAGGTTTTAACCGTTGCCTCATCTTCGATAAGCGCAACTACAATGTCGCCGTTATTGACCACCATCTGACGGCGGACAACGATAACATCCTCGGGCATAATTCCCGCATTTTTCATAGAGTAGCCGCGCACCCTCAGAGCGAAATGCTCAAAGCCGGAGCCGCCGTCATCAAAGGGCACATACCCCTCGATATCCTCGGTGGCAAGCACCGGTGCACCTGCGGCAACTCTGCCAAGGATCGGCACCATGGGCAGCTGGCAGAAATTGTTGCCATGTGTGGTTATGGAAAGCCCTCGGGTCTTACCCGAATGGCGCTTTAAATACCCCATCTCACGGAGATTTTTAAGCTGTGCATGCACCGACGCGGGAGAGCTTAATCCCACACCCTTGCAAATGTCTCGCACCGCAGGGGGAAAGCCGTTATCCCTTGTATAGTCGCGGATGAATTTTAAAATCTGCTCCTGTCGTTCGCTAAGCTTTTTCATATAACCATCTCCTTGACTTGATTATATCACCTCACGAACATAAGTTCAAGTATTTCTTTGATAAATTTTTGAAACTTCTTCGGTTTCATTTCCCTTCTCGTCGCGGATAAATAGGGTAGGAAGTACCTTCAGGCCGTCTTTTCCGTGTTTGCGCGCCTCTACCAGAACCAAGGACGGCTCGGTATTAACATCGTTTTGCACAAATCTCAGCCGCTTTGGTGCAAAGTTATGCTCTTTAAGGCAGGAAAAAAGCGTGCCGAGCCGTTCGGGACGGTAGACGATGGAAAAACTGCCTTGGTATTTAAGCAGATACTCCGCCGCACGGCACATATCGTCAATAGTGGAATTCATCTCCATCCGGGCGGAAAGCAAATTTTCATTTTCCGTATGCAGGCCGCCGTCAAGCTTCATATAAGGCGGATTTGACACCACATGGGTAAAGCTCTCCGCCGGAAGAAGCTCTTTTATTTTTACCACATCGCCGTGTATTACGGTCATGCGATCATCTATCCCGTTAAGTTCTACATTTTCCCGTGCAAGCCGCGCCGCGCCGTCGAGAATTTCAATGCCGGTGACGGTTATCTCCGGATGCCTGGCACAGAGCAGTACGGAAATCGCGCCGTTGCCGCAACCGAGGTCACAGACATTGTCGCGCTTTTTTATATTGGCAAAATGTGAAAGAAGCATCGCATCGGTACCAAGCTTTAAGAAGTCCTCACTTTGCTTTAGCTTAAAGCCGCCGATGCCTAACTCGTCTAGCATCATAACAACTCCTGACAAAAAAGCGCCGTTGCATAAAGCACGGCGCTTTTTTATTTAATCTGTAGATTATTCGGGCTTGATAGCCTCAGTCGGGCAAGCACCTGCACAAGTACCGCAATCGATGCAAGCATCAGCATCAATTACATACTTGCCATCGCCCTCACTAATGCAACCAACCGGGCACTCACCCTCGCAGGTACCACAGCTGATGCACTCATCAGTAATTACATATGCCATATCTGAAACACCTCCACATTTTTGTTACTTTAATTGTACCACGGCTTTTTAAAAAATCAAGTACATTTGCAAAAATTTTTTTATAAATTCCAGGCATTTTTGGCGATAATATGCAGGAGGTGATTTTTCTATGTTCAGTGAAAGCAAATTCAGCGCCAAAAGTGAAGAGGCATTGCGCCTGGCACACAAATGCGCGCTGTCCCTTGGCCATTCCTATGTGGGAAGCGAACATCTTCTCTACGGTATTCTATCTCTTGGTGACGGTGAGGCGGCGTCTTCCCTCATAAAAAGAGGAGTTTGTCGCGAAAGGCTGTATCTGAAAATCAAAGCCACCGTTGGCGTGGGCGATGCATCGGGCGGCACGCTCCAAGGGCTCACACCTCGCGCACAGAACATTATTACCGCCGCCTTTTCCGAGGCGGAAAAGGCCGGCTCTTCATATATCAGCACCGAGCACCTTCTTTTAGGCGTATTGAGCACAGGCGACAGTACCGCGTCAAAAATACTTGCCGCTTTTGGTGTAGACCCTGCCCGTCTTCACAGTGATATAATCGCCCAAAACGGTCACACGGAGCGCGCACAGAAGGAGCGGTCAAGTTCCGAAAAACTCATTCGCCAATTCGGACGGGACCTTACCGCTCAGGCACGGCTTGGCGGTACCGACCCTGTGATCGGCAGAGAGGCGGAAATTTCCCGTATGATGTATATTTTAACTCGCCGTGGTAAGAATAATCCTCTGCTTATCGGTGAGCCGGGCGTGGGTAAAACCGCAGTGGTAGAAGGTCTTGCCCGACAGATAGCATTGGGCGTGGTACCCGACAGCCTTAAAAAATATCGCATTATATCTCTTGACATCCCCTCAATTATTGCAGGCACAAAATACAGGGGCGAATTCGAAGATCGGGTTAAAAACCTGCTCCGGGAGGTAAAAGTTGCGGGGAATATCATTTTATTCATCGATGAGATCCACATAATAGTCGGTGCGGGTGCGGCGGAGGGTGCTATTGATGCTGCAAATATTTTAAAACCCTCCCTTGCAAGAGGTGAAATCAAACTTATCGGTGCTACCACAAATGCGGAATATCGCCGCTATATCGAAAAAGACCAGGCACTGGAGCGCCGCTTTCAGCCGGTAAAGGTGGACGAGCCGTCTCCTGCAAAGACTCTTGAAATTCTTCGGGGCATCGCTCCATTTTATGAGGCGCACCACCGCTTAAAAATTTCCGATGATATTATCGCTTTAGCGGTTTCACTGTCCAACCGTTATCTGTGTGACAGATACCTGCCCGACAAAGCGATAGATCTGCTTGATGAGGCCTCCAGCCGTGCCGCATTCAGCGGCGTTCCTCTGACCGAGATGCACTTACGGCAGGTTATTTTTGACCGCACCGGCATCCCCACCGTCACCGAGAAGGAGGAAACGCCTCTGTCCGCCCGCCTTGCGAAAAAAGTTTTCGGGCAGGATGCGGCAATTTCCTGCCTTTGCAATGCGGTTTTACGGGCGCAAGCCGGACTTTGCGACCCCAACCGCCCCAACGGTTCATTTCTTTTTGCAGGGCAAAGCGGTGTGGGTAAGACCGAGCTTGCAAAGGCGCTATCCTATGAACTTTTCGGCAATAGAGATGCCTTTATCCGCCTTGATATGTCAGAGTATATGGAAAAGCACACGGTCAGCAAGCTTATCGGCTCGCCTCCGGGCTATGTAGGCTATGGCGAGGGCGGGTATCTTACCGACAGAGTGCGCCGCACACCTTATTCGGTAATTCTGCTCGATGAAATAGAAAAGGCACATCCGGATGTGCTGAACCTTCTTCTGCAGATTTTAGAGGACGGTCAGCTTCGCGACTCTAAAGGCATTTTTTGCAGTTTTAAAAACGCCTATATAATTATGACCACAAATATCGGTGCCGCCGCGCTGGACGCCTCCTCCCAAATCGGGTTTCTCAAGGATGCTGACACCGCCAAGGCAAAGGCTATGACACAGATCAAAAAAACGCTCTCACCCGAGCTTTTAAACAGAATAGATCAGGTCATACAGTTTTCACCCCTCGATATTTCCTCTCTTGAAAAGGTCGCCCGCGCCATGGTTGATAAAATAATTCTTCGCGCGGAAGAAAACGGTATAAATATACAAGTGGAAGATGCGGTCATCTTGTCCCTTGCCCGCCGCGCAGCAGAAAAAAATCAGGGCGCACGCCCTCTGCGTCGTATGCTTGAGGAGGAAATTTTGACCAAAATCGCCGAAAAAAGCTTAAACGGCGATGTTTCCAAAGGAATAAAATGCATATTATGCAACGATATACCGTGTTTTATGCATAATTAATTCCCCCTCTTTTCTTTTCTGTGCAGTTTTATCTGTGCATATTTTTTGAATACTATTTTTCTTTTTTTACGCTTTTTCTTTATTTTTCAATGTTTCTATTTGAATAGTTTTGCATAATGTTTTATTATTATTCAATTTTGTCGAAATTTCCCCAAAAATATTGACATTTCGGGCATACACCACTATAATAATTAAAGAAAATATGTGTAAAATCGGCGCGGTATGAGCGTCTGGTTCCGAACTTTTCCGCAAGGAGGATATGTTATGAGCAAAAAGGCATATTTAATTTTGCAAAACGGTGATGTGTTCGAGGGTAAATCCTTCGGTGCTGAGGGCACCGTTATTTCCGAAATCGTTTTTAATACCGCTATGACCGGTTATGTTGAAGCGTTGACCGATAAGAGCTATTTTGGCCAGACTCCGGTTCATTCCTTCCCTTTGATCGGTAACTACGGCGTTATTCCCGAGGATTTAGCGGGTGAGAAGCTTATTCCCTCCGCTTATATTGTTAAGCATTGGTGTGATACTCCTTCCAATTTCCGCTGTGAAGAGAATATCGACACCTTTTTTAAGGCAAAAAATATAGTGGGTCTTTGTGAGATCGACACACGAACACTTATTAAGACTCTTCGTGACCAAGGTACAATGAACGGTATGATAACCACCGACTTGAGCAAGGTGGATCACAAGGCAATTGCCGAGTACCGTGTCAGGGATGCGGTAAAGAGCGTTACCACCCGTGTTAAGTATGTAGCGCCCTGCAAGGATGCAAAGTACCGTATCGCACTTATTGACCTTGGCGTAAGACAGGCACTTATAAACACTCTTATCGGCTACGGCTGCGAAGTCCATGTGTTCCCCGCATCAAGCCCCGCTCACGAAATACTGGCGGTCAACCCCGACGGTATCGTTTTAGCCGGCGGCCCGGGTGAGCCTACCGATAACCCCGATGTCGTACAGACACTCCGCTCATTAAAACCGAAGAACATTCCTACCTTCGGTCTCCGTCTCGGACACCAGCTTTTAGCACTTGCTAATGGCGGTGTGTGCAAGAAATTACCCCACGGCCACCGCGGTGGCAATCATCCGGTCAAGAACACCGAAACCGGTCGTGTTTACATCAGTAGCCAGAACCACGGTTTTGCGGTTGATCCCTCTTCTCTCGACGGAAGCGTTGCTCGCGTATCCTTCGTCAACACAAACGACGGCACTTGCGAAGGTATTGATTATCTTGATACCCCCGCATTTTCACTTCAGTTCGAGCCGGACGCTTGTCAGGGCGCCAACAACAAAAATCCGCTCTACGAGCGCTTTATCAGCATGATGGAGGGTGCAAAAAATGCCTAAATACGAATCTGTTAAAAAAGTAATGGTTATCGGCTCCGGTCCTATTGTTATCGGCCAGGCTGCCGAATTCGACTACGCGGGCACTCAGGCGCTCCGCGCTCTTCGTGAGGACGGTCTTGAGGTCGTTCTTGTTAACTCCAACCCGGCTACTATTATGACCGATCAGGCTATGGCTGATAAGATTTATATCGAGCCGCTCACTCTTACTACCGTTCGCCGCATTATTGAGATTGAGAAGCCGGACAGTATTTTATCCGGTCTCGGCGGTCAGACAGGTCTTAACCTCTGTATGCAGCTTGCAAAAGAGGGTTATCTTGAAAAGATGGGCGTGCGCTTACTTGGTGCATCTCCCGAAACAATTGACAAGGCTGAGGACAGACAGTCCTTTAAGGATACAATGGAGTCCATTGGCCAGCCCTGTATCCCCTCAAAGGTTGTTGAGGATATCGATTCTGCTCTTGAGTTTGCGGATGAGATCGGTCTTCCCGTGATTATTCGTCCCGCATTTACATTAGGCGGTAGCGGCGGCGGTATTGCATACACCCGCGAGGAGCTCTATGAAATTTCCCGCGAAGGTTTGGACGCATCCCCCATTCGCCAGATTCTCGTTGAAAAGTGTATTTCCGGTTGGAAGGAAATTGAGTTTGAGGCAATGCGTGACCGAAAAGGCAACGCAATCACCATTTGTTCTATGGAAAACCTCGATCCGGTTGGCGTTCACACCGGTGACAGTATCGTTATCGCGCCTGCAGTTACCCTTTCCGACAAGGAGTTCCAGATGCTCCGCCGCGCGGCTCTCAATATCGTTGAGGCTCTCGGTGTTGAGGGTGGCTGTAACTGCCAGTTCGCGTTAAATCCCGAGTCTTTTGAATATGCGGTAATCGAGGTTAATCCCCGTGTTTCCCGCTCCAGTGCTCTTGCAAGTAAGGCTACCGGTTACCCCATTGCAAAGGTCGCAACCAAGGTTGCTATCGGCTACACACTTGATGAAATTCCCAATGCGGTTACCGGCAAAACCTTTGCTGCATTTGAGCCTACAATCGACTATGTAGCTGTTAAGTTCCCCAAGTGGCCCTTTGAGAAGTTCGTTTACGCTAAGCGTGAGCTCGGTACTCAGATGAAGGCTACCGGTGAGGTTATGACCATCGCCGACTCCTTTGAAATGGCTATTATGAAGGCGGTAAGAGGCGCTGAGATTTCCCTCTCAACTCTCCGTATGCCCAAGCTTGAGTATTTATCCACCGAGGATATCCGCGCAAAGCTTTCCGCTTGCACCGACGAGCGTTTATTTGTTGTATATGAGGCACTGTATCGCGGTATTTCCATTGAGGAAGTGCACAACATCACAATGATCGATGAGTGGTTCCTTGCAAGACTTTTAAATCTTATTAATTATGAGCGCTCCATCTCCGGCAAGATGCTCACCGAAGAGGAATATGTTCTTGGTAAGCGCTTAGGCTATACCGACGCTTCCCTCTATCAGCTTTCCGAAAACCCCATCCGCTATTTCCGCGCGCCCACCTATAAGATGGTTGACACCTGCGCGGCAGAATTTTCTGCGGAAACCCCGTATTTCTACGCTACCTATGATGACGGTGACAACGAGGCCGCTCCCTTTACCGACGAGATGAAGAAGCCTCGTATGCTGGTTCTTGGCTCCGGCCCGATCCGTATCGGTCAGGGTATTGAGTTTGACTACGCAAGCGTACACTGTGTATGGTCGCTTCAGCGTATGGGCTATGAGGTTATTATTATCAACAATAACCCGGAAACCGTTTCTACCGACTTTGACACTGCGGACAGACTTTATTTCGAGCCGCTTACCCCCGAGGATGTTCTCAACATAATCAAACAGGAGAAGCCCGAAGGCGTTATCGTTGCATTTGGCGGCCAGACCGCAATTAAATTAACCTCGTTCCTTGATAAGAACGGTGTTAAGATTATCGGCTCCTCCGCTGACAGTATCGATATGGCAGAGGACAGAGAGCGTTTTGACGCACTCCTTGAAAGCCTTGATATCAAGCGTCCGAAGGGCAGAACCGTTCTTGACTGCGACGGCGCTCTTACCGCGGCAAAAACTCTCGGCTATCCGGTGCTTATGCGCCCGTCATATGTTCTTGGCGGCCAGAATATGATTATCGCGTACTCCGACAATGATATTCGCGAGTATATGTCCATCATTCTTGCAACAAAGAACGACAACCCGGTACTTATCGACAAGTACTTAAGCGGCACCGAGATCGAGGTTGACGCTATCTGCGACGGTGTCGACATATTAATTCCGGGTATTATGGAGCATGTCGAGCGTACCGGCGTACATTCCGGTGACAGTATTGCAATTTATCCGGCACAGAGCCTCAGTCCCGCACTTACCGAGCGTGTAATTGAAATTACCCGCCTCTTAAGTATCGGCCTTAAGGCACGCGGCTTGGTTAATATCCAGTACATCATTATGGATGGCGAGGTTTATGTTATCGAGGTTAACCCGAGAGCTTCCCGTACCGTTCCGTATATCAGTAAGGTTACCGGTATCCCCATGTGCGAGCTTGCGGTTCGCGCAAGCCTTGGCGAAAAGCTTTCCGATTTAGGCTATAATTACGGCTTACATCCCTCCGCAAACACCGTTGCGGTTAAGGTTCCGGTATTCTCCTTTGAAAAACTTACAAATGTTGATACTCAGCTCGGCCCGGAAATGAAATCCACCGGTGAGGTTTTGGGCGTTGGCGAGACCGTACGCGAGGCGATCTTCAAGGGTCTTGTCGCTGCCGGCTACACAATGGATGTTTCCGGTGGTGTATTCATCACCGTACGCGATCAGGATAAGCCTGAGATCGCACCCATTGCAAAGAAGTACTCTGATCTTGGTTTCAAGCTTTATGCGACCTCGGGTACCGCGAAATTACTTCAGGATGCAGGCCTTGAGGTTTCTGTTGTGGATAAAATCCACCAGAACCCGGAGAACAACACAAAAACACTGCTTGACAGCGGTCTTGTGCACTATGTAATCTCCACCTCTGCTACCGGCCGCGACCCGGCGATGGACGATGTTAAGATCCGCCGCCGCGCAAGCGCACGCCGTATCCCCTGTCTTACCGCACTGGATACCGCAAACGCGGTTGCAGACGCTCTCGCAAGTAACTTCAGCGAAGAGACCGTAGCGCTCTACGATATCCACCAGATTTCCTAAATTAGGTGCATTTGTGCGCAAAAGAGGTATTGCAGTGAAAAAAACAAAGAGAAATGATCGCCTCCTAACAGACATTTTTTCTGTCGAACTGGAGCTCAACGAAGCAAAACGCAAAAAGAGAAACTCGATTATTTGGATTGTTGTTTATACGGTCCTTATCCTTGGTTGCTGTATCCTTTGGAACCAATCAAAGCTATCGGTCTTTGGTCTTATCGATTGTGTGGCATCGATTGGTTGCGCCATGGCTGCGGTCGTTTTTATCGGAATCGCTATTTCACTGTTTTCATTTCTTTATGATAAGCAGATGCGTGCGCTGGAATTCTATATGGACACTGACTGGCTGATTGTAAATGTTGTCAGTTTCTTGGGAACAGCTATCGCTATTTGTCTGCCCTGCGGCATTATCTGGATTTTGGTTGAAAACATTGAACCATTACATGTCTGGCTTACCACTCCGATATATAGCGTTCTTCGATACAAGGGTTTGCGCCTTGCAGGCTGTATCCTGGTTGCCATTCCGTACCTGCTTTTATGGACAAAGTATTGTAAAAGCAAAAAGCGAATTTCTCTGTATACACAGTTGTTGAATAATCTACGAGAACAGCAGGAGCTCGTTGATTTGGAAGAAGCAAAATCTTATGATCCAACAAAGAGTAAAAGTTGGGAAAAAATGAAAGCTCAACGACGGGCTGCTGAGAAGAGGAAAGCATCTTTGAGGCATGATAACGAAAACGGCAACGAGATCAACTCAGATGATGAAATCCTGTTTCTCTAAAAATCCGCACTGATGTTCTTAGTGCTCTGTTATCTTGGCTTCTACTAATTTGAAGTATGTGACGCAGATATTCCGTAGTACACAGAAATAGCCGGGCATAGGTTATTCTCTACCCTACTATTTTGCCACCTATCATAGCGTACAGTTTTAATGTCTCTTTCCCGCATTGGTTTTCTCTCATGCTCGTCTGCAATCACAAAAAAACATCCACGAGTTATCTGCGTTTGATAATTCGTGGATGTTCTGTTTTTTCCGTACCAGCGTTATGCCCATGGGTCACAATTTGTACCTATGAGAAGCAACACACTGCTTGCGGGTTCTTTTTTATTTAATCGGCTTGCATTTTACGATCATTTCGGTAACATCGGTGAGCACCAGTTCATTCTTTTGGTTAAACACCTCAAATGTAAGCTCCACAATTCCGTTTTTCGCATTTCTTTTGGTGAGCTTCGACACCCTACAGATGCCGCTTAAAATGTCCTCGGCAAAAACCGGCTTCAGCCACTCGATTTTGGTGGATTTTCCGGCGATCAGTTCATCTCCCGCAAGGTCATTCTCCAGATATTTCGCCCACACCGCCATAAAAGACATAACTCCCGGTGCGATAAGCTGTCCGAAAAATGTTTTGCGCGCATACTCCTCGTCGGTATGTAGCGGAATATTGTCATATTTTTCCGCAAAGGAGAGCATATCCTCTTTATTTATAACGGCAGGCCCCACTTTTGTTTCAGAGCCTACCTCAAATTCTTCAAAATACATTTAAAACACCTCGGTTTTGCAAATATAATGAGGAAAACTTGGTATTACAAGTTTTCCTCATTATTTTCTTTTAATTTTAGCCGATCAAGCCGTAATTTGTCATAAAGTTGTAGATAAGCTGTGACATTTCGGCTCTTGTGAGGTTTGCATTGGGATTTAAGCACAGCTTGTCGTCACCGCGGACAACATCTGCCGCAACGCATTTTGCCATGTTTATCTTTGCCCAGTCGGCAACCGTGTCGGCATCCTTGAACTTAGAGAGGATATCCTCTGCCTCATCCATGGTCATATTCTCATTCTCGGTATTGCCGAGATACTCGATAACACGCGCCATAATGGTCATAACCTCCTGGCGTGTGATCTTGCGCTCGGGTCCGAAGGTGCCGTCGCCGTATCCGCGGATAAGGTCGTTTTCAACCGCGATGGTTGTAGACGGGAAGTACCAGTCGCTAAGTGCCACATCCAGGAACTTAGATGCTCCGCTCTTGTCGGTAAGAAGACCTAACGCGCGGGTGACCATCTCGGCTACCTCGGCACGGCTTACCGCATCCTGTGCGCGGAAAGGACCGTTGCTTGCATTCTGTAAAATCATACGGGACGCGAGGGTATTAACCGCGCTTTCCGCCCAGGTGGGAGTGTCGGTAAATGAACGCTTTGCGCTGATAACGCCGTAAACGCCGTTGCTCTTGACACTTGCGGAGAGGTAAAAACCGCTGGTTGTTACTTTTCTTACGGTGGGAACCGGATTTACCTTGCCCGAGGTTTCGATGCGAACTACGGTAAGGTCACCGCTCTGAGCCGCGGTTGCCGCAACAGTAAAGCGTTTTTCCATATATTCCGGATACTTTGTAACCGCATAGGTGGAATTTATACCGGTATATACAAGTGTAAGCTCGGTTGCAGGGGTAAGGATGGCAAAACTCTTCGCATCAGCTTTCTGCTCAAAATCCGAACTATAGGGCGTGCTCACGCGGGAGATACCGAGGGCTACCTCTGCATTCTGTGCAAGAGAGTCCTCGATTCCAAGGTTTTCAAGCGCCTCGTCAAGTTGAAGCTCATTTGCCTTGAATATGTGGGAAACACCCGCCGCTTCCATAATAATGGTAGCGTCCTTGGTGATAAGCTGCTTTAAGGTTGAACAGTTGATTATCAGCTTTGCACCGTATGCATGACTTGGGAACTCAGCTTTGAGAGTGTCGCCATAGCTCATTGTGCCAATAGCCGCAGATGCCTTGGTTGCGCTGATATCCATTGCAAAAATCTTGTTGCCGCTTATATCGGTGCTCTCGTCCTCGGTGCCGATGTAAACTCTGTCACCGCCGATGGTCACCTTGGTGCTCTCCGCGGTGCGACCCAGAGGATTGGTCACAATCTCCTCGGTTATGGTCTCACCCTTGGAGTTCTGCAGCGCACCCGGAAGGATTTTTATGCGCGCTTCCGGATTACTTAGTGTCTGGGGGAATGTGATGGAGATAAGACCTGTGCTCTCAAATTCAAATTTTACTTCGTCATCAAGCTCTTCAAAATCAACACCGTTGTATGCAACGCGAATCATCTGTTTTAAGCTGGATACCGATGACATATTGTTGTACACGCGCTGTTCAAAGCTTATTGTAACCGTCTTTTTATCCGCAGAAATCGTTACACCGTCGTCTAAATCGAGCACTTCATCGGAACCGCTGATAGACGGTCCAACCCTTAGATCATTTGCCATAATCGTACCGTAGGTGTCCTTAAGGGCGAATTTTCCGATACGGATAACATCGGTATAAGAAATTGCGCGCTGGAAAATGATGCGGAGGGTTCTTCCGTTAATCGAAATGTAATCGTATGCGGTAAGATTATCATAGCCCACATTGCGCTGAACGGAAATCTCGGTCTTTAAATAGTCAAGACTCGTATCATAGGGGAAATTGCTCTCAATGTAACGGTCAAATACAATGTCAACCGTCTTCATATCCTCGCTGATCTTAAAGTCAGCCTCAAATTCTTCATAACTGTCAGCACTGGTGTCGATATAACCGGTAAGTTGCAACACGGTCTGTACATTATTTTGGGCACCCTTGATGGCATTTCCGAGAACGCGGAAGCGGTTACCTTCGCCGGTAAGTTCCTGGTCAAGGGTAATTAAAATTGTGTCTTTGCCGTAGACCTCAGCGGTGTCGTATGCGCCAAGATCCTGGAATCCGCCCTTATTGCGGGAGATCTGGATCATCGCCTTAAGTCCGCTGACCGATACCGGGTAAATGGTTTCGCTGAACTTAATGGACACCTGTTTTTTCGCCTTGTCGTAGCTTACGCTCTTGTACATAGGCGCAGTATACTGAATATCGGAAAGGCCGAAATTGTTGGTTGTGATCTCCTGCTCGATAACATCGCCGTTTTCGCCCATAAGTACATTTTCGCGGATCTTTATTCTGTTATAGTCGCTTTCTACCGGATTGCGGAGCTTAATTGTAAGCACATTTCCGGAAATAGTCACGCGGTCGTTTAGATTAAGAGGTACATAGTTTGTATTGTTGCGATTAATTAATATGTACTCGTCAATTCTCTTCTCTATTGTATCGGATGCGAAATAAATGTTCTTATCAAAGGTCATTGTGATGGTGGCAAAGTCGCTGTCCATCTCAAAACCGGTGTTCGGGTCAAATTTCGGGAGTATCTTTGCCGCGGAAATCGCCGGTGACACAAGATCTTCAAGGTTAATGTTTCCACTGGCAGCATATGCGACCGCACCCGCACAGATTTTAAAGCGGTTGCTTGTGCCGGTGAGAGCGGTTGATAATGTAATCTTGATGGTTCCTGCAGAGCCGTCAAGTTCTATCTGGCTGCCCGCTATCTCCTCATTGAAGTTGCTTCCGTTGCGCGCCAAGGTGATATCGCCGTCATAAAGCACATTGGTGCTCAGCGCACTTGTAATTGCGCCGTCCAGTTTAAGGGTGACTACCTTTTTTGTGCTGTCAACGGCAACACTTGAAATTGCATCCGGTCCCTTTGTGTCGAAAGAAGATGACACCATATCCGAGGTCTGGCCCACGAAGGTGCCGCTCTTGATCGTAACTATGGTGCTCTTTGAGTTGAGAGCGCTTGTCAGATTTATTTTAATAGTTGCACCCTCGTAAACAGCAGTACTGCCAAAGGGAAGCGCTGTGGCCGTGGATGAGTCTTTCTTAATGGTTATCTGAGATGCTAAGTCCACGCCCTCATTAAGCTTAACATTTTCAGCCAGATCTAAGGTAATGGTTGTACGCGCCTGATTGAGTGATATATTGCCGATACGAGGTGCATATGCACCCACCGGCACGGCAAATGATGCCATAATAGCCAGCGCGAGAATTAAGCTGATGGTTTTTCTCATAAATTTCCTTTTCATTTCGCATCTCCCTTACTATAAAACATTCTACTTATATAATATTTTATATCGCAAAAAAAGTCAATTACTCTACCACATTTTCGTCATTTTGTGCTACAATATTTTTATAGAATCAGCGAGGTGAACCGATGAAAATTACACTTCTTTCCATAAATTCAAAATATATCCACTCATCCCTTGCTTTGTGGTACTTAACCGCCGCCTGCACGGGCTATGGCGAAATCACGCCCCTTGAGCACAGTATAAATGAACCGAGTGGCAAAATTTTACAATCGGTCTTTGAGAGTGCCCCTGATGTCCTTGCCGTGTGCTGTTACATATGGAATATAGACACCGTACTCAGACTGTGCGATGAAATAAAGCTTATTTTACCCGATTTGAAAATCCTATTAGGCGGCACCGAAGTAAGCTTTAACTCAAGAGAGATTTTAGAAAGTCATCCTTGCATAGACGCGGTATTTTCCGGTGAGGGAGAGATCTCCCTTCCCGCCTATTTAAGAGGCGAGATCCCCGACGGCATCACCTATCGCGTGGATGACACTATAGTGCAAAAAGGCGGGTATCAGTGTGTTCCCGATTTGGACGCCATTCCCTCGCCATATACCCCCGAGATGCTTGATACTCTTAAAGGCAAGCTTGCTTATTTTGAGGCTTCCCGCGGTTGTCCTTTCTCCTGTGCCTACTGTCTGTCCTCCGCCACAAAGGGTGTGCGGTACTTCTCTATGCCTCGGGTCAAAGAGGATCTGAAAACGCTTGTTTTGGCAGATGTCCAAACCGTTAAATTTGTGGATCGCACCTTTAATGCAGATAAAAGTCGAGCCAAGGAAATTATAAAGTTCCTGCTGACATTAAGTTGTGACACCACCTTCCACTTTGAAGTGGGTGCGGATTTGTTTGATGACGAGCTTATTTCGCTGTTGAGATCAGCGCCGCCCGGCAAATTCCAAATCGAGGCGGGCATACAATCAACAAACGAGTTAACTCTTAAATCCGTTTGTCGCGCCACCGATACAAAGCGCGCCCTTTCCTTGTTAAAAGAAATTTCCTCTTGGGGTAATGTGCATGTGCACGCTGACCTTATTTGCGGTCTGCCGAATGAAGCCCTTTCGAGCATTGAAAATTCCTTCAATGAACTTTTTGACACGCGGCCACACGCTTTGCAAGTAGGATTTTTAAAACTTTTGCACGGCAGTGCGCTGAGGGCAGATTTCAAAGGTCGTTTTTCACCATTTGCACCCTATCAGGTGCTGGAAAGTGATGCCTTGTCCCCAAATGAACTGTTCTTTTTGCAGGATTTTGAAAACGCGGTGGAGCTTTTTTACAACTCGGGTCGTTTTGTGGTAACTATAAACTATCTTGCTACCCTTTTTTCGCCCTTTAAGCTTTTTTCTCTGCTTGCGGAGAAACTCCGGGTGAAACCCTCCTTCTCGCCGGATAATCTGTTTTTGCTTCTTACAGACTTTGGCAAGGAGCAGGACTGCATAGATACAAGCCGCCTATATGCCGCACTTTCCTTTGACTATATGGGTTCCTTTAAAAGTCGATACTTGCCGGTCTTTTTAGAAGAGCCGAAAGATGTGTTCCATCTGGTGGAAGATAGTAAGGTACCGTCCCTCGCTCATCTGCCGGTGAAAGTGGCTGCAAAGACTGTTGCGGTCAAGGAATTTCCCTATGATATGTGTTGTGCTCACTTACCGTGCGGCACAAATCGCTACATATTCTCGCGAAAAGACAAATGTCCCGTTACAGGAAGATTTAAGGTAGAAAAACTTTGAATGGCAGTTGCGCGCGGATTTAATAAATGTTATACTATAAATAAGCTTTGAAAGGAGAGTTTTTTATGCTTAAAAAATCCATCTCGTTATTACTTTCCCTTTTATTGGTATTTACATCTACAGTAGCTCTTGCGACCGATAGTGCCGAGCCTACGGAATATTCCATCACCCTTTTGACTCTGGGTGGCGGCGTTGTTGAGGCGTCACAGAGTTGGGCCACCCCCGGCACTACCATTAGAATTATGGCAAGTCCTCAGACCGGCTATGTGTTCTACAACTGGACAACCGATGACCCCATTGTTTTGGACAGCGAAATAAACTATGTAACAACCTTTGTTATGCCGGCACAGAATGTAAGCATCACCGCTAACTTTACAATCAACCCGCTTCTCGGCGGTATTACCGGCGGCAATTCAGGCAGCGCGGCCGGTAGCGATTATAGTGACATCCCCGCCGGCGCTACCACCTATATAATCGACTTTGACACTCAGGGTGGAAGCTATGTGGAAAAGATCACCGTTGTTGAGGGCGAGACCGCAAATGCGCCCACTCCCCCCACTTGTGACGGCTATGTTTTCACCGGGTGGACAACCGATCCATTCGGAAAACAGCCCTTTGATTTTACATCTAAAATTTACGGCTCTATGACCCTGTATGCACAGTGGATCCCCGCTTCCCAGGCACAGACCTTTACCGATCTTGGCGGTTACCCCTGGGCAAAGGATGCAATATACAACCTTTTCTATCAGGGTATAATCAACGGTACAAGCGCTACCACCTATGCGCCCGGCAAGAACATCACCCGCGCTGACTTTATTACTCTTATCGTTCGCGCGTTTGGTTTCAAGGTTGACTTTAGTGAAAACTTTGCGGATGTACCCACAAACGCATATTACTACAATGCTGTTGGTATCGCAAAAGAGCTTGGTATCGCTACCGGTGTGAGCAAGGATAGGTTTAACCCCACCGCTCCCATTACCCGTCAGGACATTATGGTAATCATTAAGCGCGCTACCGAGAAGGCGGGCATCAATCTCACCTCTACCTCCTACCCTGCATTTTCCGATATCAGTGCGGTTTCCGCTTATGCCGTCGATGCGGTTAACCTTCTCACTCAGGCTGAGATTATTACCGGCACAAACGGTAAGATCAACCCGAAAAACAATGCAACCCGCGCAGAGGTCGCTGTAATTTTAGACCGTCTGCTTCAAAAATAAATTATAAGGAAGGGTAACAATATGAAAAACAGATTTTTAGCGTTTCTCTTAACCGTATCCATTCTTTGCTCCTGCTCCGTTGTTGCATTTGCAAACGATATGGTTATCTCCCCCGCACCCGAGAAAAGCTGGGCCGACATTGATGACCACTGGGCTGAGGCTTCCCTTACCCGTGCTGCAGACAGCGGCTGGATCAACGGTAACGGTGACTGTCTTAATCCGGATGCTTGGCTCACAAGAGCACAGCTTTCCGCCATTGTTCGCCGCATCTTCGGCGCAACATTAGTTGAGGATTTAACCGGATACACCGATGTTCCTGCTGATGCTTGGTATGCTGAAGACATTGCTGCGGCTCGCCGTATGCAGGTTATCTTTGGTGCCAATATGAAGATGCGTCCTCAGGACAGCATCACCCGTGAAGAAACCTTCACCGTGCTCTCTCGTCTTTTCTGTATCCAATATGACAAGACCGCTTCTATCGATGGCTTTACCGACAAGGGTCTGGTTAGCTCCTGGGCAAAGGACGCTACCGCGGCTATGATCAATTTAGGCTATGCAAAAGGCGCAAACGGAAAGCTTTCCCCAAAGGGAAATGTTACTCGCGCTGAATTTGTTACTCTTCTCGACCGTATGATTACCGACACCGCGTCCGGTACATATGACAAGGATGTTGATGGTAACCTTCTCGTTACCGCAAAGGATACAACTTTAAAGAATATGACCGTCAAGGGCGACCTTATCCTCTCTGAGGCGGTTGACGCTTGGTCTTTAATTCACCTTGAGAATGTTAAGGTCGAGGGTAATATCGTACTCCGCAACTGTACCGAAAAGACCGTTTACAAAGACGATAAAACCGAACTTTTAGGTAAATTCGTCAAGAATGACTTAAGCCGTAACGGTGGCGGTTATACCACTCGCGATCTTGGCGTCACCAACGAGGTTGTATACAATAAGTACTGCGACGGTGGCAAGGACAAGGACGGCAAGAACATCGTTTATATGGTAAACGACGGTACTCCCGCTTCCTTTATCGGTATTCGTCCGGAAACCGGTGAGCAGGTATTTTGTATTCCCCTTGAACTTGTTGATGAAAAGGGTAACACACGCAAATCAAACGGTGCCTGGGGCGTCTTCGTGCACTCCTCCGGCGATTGCTATGTTGCCGCATATGGCGAGGCGCTTATTTATCGTTGGAATGTCGATACCGAAACACTTGAGCTTATCGGCCCGCCTGCCGGTGGTTCAACCCTTCCCCTTGTTATGACCGAGGATGAAAACGGTATCATCTGGGGCGCGCAAGCTACCTCAAATTCCATTTACAGCTTAGACCCCAAGACCGACAAGTTCACTGAATATAAATTAGGCGACAAGGACTACGGTCAGTATTATTCCATTGCTGATCCGGACAGCGATGTTGTTTTCGTTGCTGCTCGTAGCAGTGAAGGCAAGGCATATGTATATCGTTTCAACCCCAAGACCGGTGAGAAGGTAAACATTCTCCCCCAGAAATATGTTGACTCTATCGGTGTTGTTTATGATATGCGCTTGGTTAACGGCAAGCTCTTCTGCCGCAGCGAGGTTGGCAGTAACTTATTCGTACTCGATGCGAAAACCGGTGAGGAAATCACCTTTACACATCTTGAAACAGGCGAGAAATTAACCGAGACTCATATGAACGGTCGTGCAGTTTCTGCTCTCTCTCCTGTCGGAAACTTTGTATATTTCTTCGACGATGTTCAGTTCTATAAATACAATGTGGACACCGACGAAATATCCTACATTGCAGAGGGTGTGCCGGATGCATGGGGCACCGCTCCTCTTAACTTCATTTTCTTAGAGCTTGATGATCCGGAATTCCCCGGCTGGTCATTTGTTACTCTTAACAGCCATTTAGGCTCATTCCTGCGCTATAACTTAGAAACCAATAAGTTAAGCTTCATTCAGCTTGTTATCGAAGGTAACCCCACCACCGGTAACTGTACAATCAAGGCAAATGACGGTAACATCTACATTGGTGGCTACATCGGTGCTTCTACCGGTCGCTATAACCCCACCACAGACGAGTTTGAGGACCTCTACGGTCTCCGTCAGGTCGAGGGTATGGGCGTTTACGGCGATTATGTTTTCTTCGGCCGTTACCCCAACTCCTACATTTCTAAATACGACACTACAAAGCCTTGGGATACAGCGGCAAGCAACCCGTATCTGGCAATGAATATGGGCTCTAAGGCAGATGACGATACCTATCCCAAACAGGACCGTCCCTATAACCTTCTCGGTATCCCCGAGGAGAAGACCATGGTAGTGGCTACCATTCCTAAGCAGGGCTTCTACGGCAGCGCAATCGCATTCTATGATATGGAAAAGAACGACGATACCTTCTGGTCAACTCACTCTGTCGTACCGGACCTTACCATTACCGGTATTGCTTACGCAAACCGTAAGGTATTCTTCGGTACATCCATCCGTCCGGGCAGTAACACCGATGCAAGAGCTACCGAGTGCGAACTCTTCTCCTACAACTTCGCTACCAAGGAGTTTGAGAAGTATGGTGTAATCATTCCGGGCGCTACCGCAATTACCGCTATGACAACCGCATCCGACGGAAATGTCTGGGGTCTTGCAAACTGCGAGGAAACCACCAGCACCCGCCTCTTCATCTTCGATCCGAAGGCAAACAAGGTAATTTATGAGAAGAATGTTTCCATCAATAACTTCGGTGCTACCTGGTACGGCGATAAGATGACCCTTTCAAACGACGGTACCAAGATTTATGTATCTGACCTTTATAATGTCGGTATTATTCCCAGCGACTTCCGTCAGACCGCAAACATTTACAGTATCGATATTAAGACCAAGGATGTACAGCTTCTCATCCGCGATTCCGGTCTGTACCATGTTGAGGACAACTACGGAAACCTCTACGGCGTACACGGCACAAACACTTACAAGTATACATTTGAATAAGGATTACAAGCTATGCTTGTTTGAAAAGTTATCAATTTGTAGATCTATCTTTTAATCCTACTACAAAACATATAAAAGTTTCACTTTTGCTAGGTATCGTCTCTGTTGATAATAGCTTGTTTTTCTTGTTTTAAATAAAATTTAGGAGCGACCATTATTTTTGGTCGCTCCTTTAACTATCATAATATTATTAACAAAATACAACATAATCAATAATATCCCAATCTGGATGCAATTTTTCGACTTTTTCCCATGTGCCGGATTGAAGATTTTCATTTCCTCTAAGTTCAGTATGAAAAAGCCACTCGGAATCTCCCTTTTTCTCTATACGAAATCCACGAGAACCTTCATTTTTGACTATATAATTAACATCTTTTTCACTTAAAAATAAAGAAGAGAAACTAAGTGTGTAGGTTTCTTTTTTATCAGTCTTCCCCATAACAATAGCTATTGGTCCAAACAAACTTTTATATTTCTTAACCATCTTGTATGCCTTTTCTATTTGTTTTACCACCGTATCTACTGGTTCGCATGTTAAATTAGGATAATATTTTTTCTCTGCTTGTTTCGTAGCCGATGCAGATATATATTGATTACTTTGAACAATGTAGGTAAATCCATTCTTGTCATAAAATGGATTCCACTCTGGTTCATAAAATCCTACAATGACATCCCACACCCATTTGTCATGCTCTTTAAAGTTTCCGACATCTGTCACAGACTCGTATATAAGGCAAGGTTTTTTCACATAATTCAAATATCCATCACGGTGCATTTTCCAACAGAAGTTCTTTCCGTTTTTGACTTCCTATTTGCTTCGCTTGTGCTATATCATCCACACCAATGTAAATGCAGAAGCTTGAATACTCACCTATTCTTCTTGAAATCATACCTATTTGTGAGCACTATTTGCGTGTTTTTCTACAATCTCTATTGCTTCGTCTATTACATCACATGCCTCATTTATTGCGCGATCATTGCTGCGACTTTCTTTATTGTTTTTCATACCCTTATCTTCCTTTCGTTGGCACGTTATCTATTCATATGCACCACTCTCTGTGCGGATGGCTATCAGATTAGCCCTAATTTTTATTACTACATATTATCGACTAAAATTTTATTATGCCATGCCCATTGTTATACTGAACATTCCAAGATGGATGTTCACACTTGACTTCATTCCACACTTCCTTCTCAAACTTACTCCAACTGCACTCAATATCCATATTGCACACCTTCACTAAGCAACCATCGCCATCATCGTTGCGAGGAATAAATAAATCATTTGTTCGTAAATTAGCTATATATGAGTATGGACTCAATGTGTATAATACAACTTCGAACCCAACCTCTCGTTTATGCACGGTTAAAAGGCATGGGTCATAAATCCGGTATCGTTGCGCGATTTTGTATCCCTGTTCTATAAACATAACTGCAACAGCTATGGCAGCAGAGTCTTTTTTGTCTACCGCATTTGTTTTTGCTTCACTTATATCCATCGCGATTCCTATTATTGTAGATACAATAATTACAATTGCCGCTAAAGCCCTTGTAGCCGTGTCCGTCCAACTTTCACCTACACCGCAAATCGCTAAAAATAAAACAATTCCTATGCCTGCGCAATAACCACCAACTGTGTTTTTCATATCCTTATCTTCCTTTCGTTGGCCCATTATCTCTTCATATGCACCACTCTCTGTGCGGATGGCTATCAGATTAGCCCTAATTTTTATTACTACATAACCGTTTCGGCATTGATTAAGTACCACTCAATATATTCAGCCTCGCCGGACAAGTCTATAATGCCCATTATGATATCCTTCATAAATTCATTTGCCTTTAATATCTCTCGGGCATATTCTATATCCTCGCGAGATATACAGTTATTATGCATATGTGAATGGACGATGCCGGCAAAGGTTATACCTACTTTTGCCCACCTTTCAATCACATCATTTAAAAACCGTGTATTTGTCCGATATTCGTATGGATATGCCGTTGTTATATGATCCAACTGAAAGGCACACACTATCCCTCGTGAGTTGATTCCTATAATACCGCCGGTTTCATATCGGTTTTTACTTATTGACGCGCAGATTTTACCAAATATTTCTTCTTTTATATGTATTTTCTTATCTTGACCAGTCTGAACAACCATAGTCTTTATCTAAGCATCTGTATGTTCTGTGAAGTCTGCAGTAAGCGGCCTCGCCATCTTTTGATCTGTCACTACGATCTAAATGACGACAATCACCGCAATAATACATCGCGCAAAGCTTACCTTTAGGCAACACTACTTTTTCGTTTTTCATTTTTATCAACCTTTCGTTTGAATTTTTTAGTCCTCACAATTATACTAACATCTTTCGGCAGTTTACGCAAGTGCGTATACGCATAATCGTAAATTATTTTAAAATGTCCTTACGAGGTGTTTTAAAATGGATCTTAAGGATGTAATTGTAAATAGATTTTATGAGTTGTGCAAGGAGCGCAATATTACCATTAATGAACTTGCCAATATATCCGGTGTCACGCCCTCAACAGCATACAGTATGATGGATAAAAATCGCCGCGATGTGTCCATTCGCACAATTAAAAAGTTTTGCGATGGGTTGGAAATACCTTTGGGGGAATTCTTTTCTACAGAAGTTTTCAACAATTTAGAACAGGAAATAAAATAAGAGCATCGGTAAGCCGATGCTCTTATTTTATTTATTTTACTTATCGCCCATGCAGATCGCCATAACCGCTTTCTGTGCATGGAGTCTGTTCTCAGCCTCATCGAAGATGCTGTCTGCATACTTTTCAAATACCTCTTCGGTGATCTCTTCGCCCTTATGTGCGGGTAAGCAGTGGAGGACGATTGCGCCCTTATTTGCCACCTGCATTACAGCATCATTTATCTGATAGCCTTTGAAAATTCTTGCGCGCTCTTCACGCTCTGACTCCTGACCCATACTTGCCCAAACATCGGTAACAAGAATGTCAGCGCCCTTTGCCGCTTCCATAACATCCTCATACCAGGTAAACTTATCATTGTACTGCTTTGCAAAATCAAGTATCTGGGGGTCCGGCTCATAGCCCTTGGGAGTAGCGCAGGTTACCTTCATACCGGTGATAAGACCGCCGGCAACAAGAGAGTTTGCCATATTATTACCGTCGCCGATATAGCACATATGGAGTCCCTCTAAGGTCTTAAGATGCTCACGAATTGTCATTAAGTCAGCTAAAACCTGGCAGGGATGAGAGTAGTCGGTAAGGCCGTTTATAACCGGAATAGTTGCATATTCAGCAAGTTCCTCAACCTCGTCCTGACCGTAGGTACGGATCATAATACCGTCGCAATAGCGGGAAAGAACGCGGGCGGTGTCACGAATGGACTCACCTCTGCCCATCTGAATATCAGCAGTAGAGAGGAACATCGCGTGGCCGCCAAGCTGGAACATACCAACATCGAAGGAAACACGGGTACGGGTGGACGATTTCTGGAAAATCATAGCAAGGGTCTTGCCCTCGAGAAGTCTGTGGGGAATTCCGTGCTTCTGGTTATATTTAAGCTGATCTGCCACATCTAAAATGTGGGTGATGTCCTCGCGGGATAAATCGGTAATTTTTAAAAGGTGTTTCATTGGCTACTTCGCCTCCTTCATAACGGTTTCAAATATTTTAAGACCAAGATCTATTTCTTCATATGTTATTGTAAGGGGTGGTAAGAATCGAATTGCATCCTTACCTGCTGTGATACACAGAAGTCCTGCATCAATTAATTTTGCGGCAAGCGCCTTATGCTCACCCTCCGGGACAATGACGCCGATCATCATACCCAAACCACGGGTGCCCTTTACAATATCAAGGTTCATAGCCTCGATTTTCTCGCGGATGTATGCACCTTTTTTTGATACTTCAGCAAGCACTCCGCTCTCTAAAATATCGAGAACTTTGTTTGCCGCAGCAGCGCATATCGGGTTTGCGCCAAATGTGGTAGCGTGTGTACCTGCAGTAAGTACATTTTTTGTCTTCTCACTTGCAAATACAGCACCCATCGGAAGACCGCCTGCAATACCCTTTGCGGTAGTTGCAACATCGGGCAGGATGCCGTATTCCATAAAGGCGAAAAGTTTGCCCGTACGACCGATACCGGTCTGCACCTCGTCGATTATAAGGAGAATGTCTTTTTCGTCGCAAAGTGTGCGAACTTTATTTACAAATTCACGATCAAGCGGTAATACGCCGCCCTCGCCCTGAACAAGCTCCATCATAATAGCGCAAGTGGTGTCGTCAACCTCGTTTAGAAGTGCCTCAAAATCGTTTGCCGGAACATGGACAAATCCCTCGGTAAAAGGGAAAAAGTTTGTGTGGAACACATCCTGGCCGGTTGCGGCAAGAGTGGTAACCGTTCTGCCGTGGAAGGACTGGTAAAGAGTGATAATCTTACTTCTGCCATCACCGTATTTATCACGGCTGTACTTTCTTGCAAGTTTGATTGCGCCTTCGTTACTCTCAGCACCGGAGTTTGAGAAAAACACATTGCTCATACCGGAAATAGTACACAGACGCTCCGCAAGAATTACCGACGGTTCGGTGTAATAGAGGTTTGAGATGTGACCGAGCTTTAAAGCCTGCGCGTATATAGCGTCTGCCCATTCTTTATTGCCATAGCCTACGCTACAAACGCCGATACCGCTTGTAAAGTCGATATATTCCTTGCCCTCCGGGCTGTAGACCTTAGCACCCTCGCCGCGTGTTATCGCAACGGGGAAGCGGCCGTAGGTCTGCATTATAAATGCGGAATCTTTACATTTTATTTCCTGTGTGTTCATCGAAAATTACACACACCTTTCGCCGTAGATCATAGTGCCGATACCCTCATCGGACAGCATCTCCATAAGGATGGAGTGGGGAACTCTTCCGTCTAAAATATTCGCCTGGGCAACGCCCTGACGAACCGCCTCAACACAGCAGTCGATCTTGGGAATCATACCGCCGGAGATAACGCCGTCGCGCTGGAGACGGGGAATCTCGGAAACATTGATATCGCGGATAAGGGTCGTGGGATCCTTGGGATCCATCATAAGACCTGCAATATCGGTAAGGAGCATAACCTTTTCAGCACCAAGCGCCGCCGCAAGCTTTGCAGCCGCAGTGTCAGCGTTGATGTTATAGCTTCCGTCCTCGCCCTGTGCAACGGTGGAGATAACCGGGATAAAGCCGCAATTAAGGGCATCGTTTACAACAGAGGTGTCAACCTGGGTGATCTCACCTACACGACCATAGTCAAAGCCGTCCTCAGTTAACTTTTCAGCCTTGAAAAGTCCGCCATCAATACCGCAGAGGCCGATTGCGCGACCGCCCGCCTTATTGATGATGGAAACGATTTCCTTATTTAATTTGCCGGCGAGTACCATCTGGACTAAGTCCATAGAGTCATCATCGGTATAGCGGAGACCGTTTACAAACTTGCTCTCCTTACCAACGCGCTCGAACATAGCGTTAATCTCGGGGCCACCGCCGTGTACGACAACAACCTTAACGCCGACAAGGGAAAGAAGCACAATATCGTTGATTACCGCCTCTTTTAACTCCTCGTTTATCATAGCGTTGCCGCCGTATTTTATAACAACGGTCTTGTTATAGTATTTCTGGATATAGGGAAGCGCCTCTACAAGTATTTTAGCGCGCTCGATATGACTGTTCATAGGAATAGCCTCCTAACTTCTGTAATCGCCGTTAATTTTGACATAATCGTAGGTAAGGTCACAACCCCAAACGGTGGCTGACGCCTGACCCTCGCAAAGCTCGGCGCAAATGATAACTTCCTCTTGTGTGAGGATCTTTTTAGCTAAATCTTCATCAAAAACAAGACCGCGTCCGTTTTCACAAACTAAAATCTCGCCGACTGATGACTTAAAAGAAATTTTAACCTTTTCCGGATCGAAATCCTCGCCCGAGTAGCCCATAGCACAAATTACGCGGCCCCAGTTGGCATCTGCGCCGAACATTGCCGCCTTTGTAAGAGACGAGCCAATAACGGATTTCGCCATTTTTTCAGCGCTCTTTTCATCTTTTGCACCACTTACCACACAGGTGATAAGATGTGTCGCGCCCTCACCGTCACGAGCCATCTCGCGGGCAAGATGCTCACAAACCTTATAGAGAAGTGCGCAGAAGGTGTTATAATCCTCGTTTTTATCGGTAATTTCAGCATTTCCCGCAAGGCCGGATGCCATTACTACCGCGGTGTCGTTAGTTGAGGTATCACCGTCGACGCTCACGCGGTTAAATGTTCTTTTAACCGTTGCAAGGAGTGCATCGTGAAGAAGCTCAGAACTTATAGCCGCATCCGTTGTGATAAAGCAGAGCATAGTACCCATATTGGGATGAATCATACCCGAGCCCTTTGCGATCGCACCGATTTTAACGGTCTTGCCGCCAATCTCTGCCTCTAAAGCGATCTCCTTTTTAACAAGATCGGTCGTAAGTATCGCCTGCGCCGCATTTTCAGCGCCTTCTTTGGAAAGAGCTGACACGAGGCTCGGCATACCCTTTTCAACCGGAGTGGTGTCAAGCTCTACGCCGATAACGCCGGTAGAGCAGACGAAAACGCGCTCGGGCGCGATATTGAGGGCCTCCGCCGCTATCTTGCACATTTTTTCAGCATTCTCCATACCGTTGGGTGCACAGGCGTTGGCGTTACCGCTGTTTACGATTACCGCCTGCATCTTGCCGCTTTTGATATTCTTCATATCAAGCTGCACTGGCGCCGCCTTAACACGATTTGTGGTAAAGGTTGCCGCCGCGTTGCATTCACGCTCGCAGGAGATAAGGGCAAGGTCTAATCTGTCTTTATTTTTGCGGATTCCCGAGTGGATACCCGCTGCTGTAAAACCGAGTGGTGCACAAACACCGCCTAAAATCTCTTTCATAATCATTCTCCTAAAATGCAGGTGCTAAGATGGGAAGACCTCTGTCCTCCGGTAAGCCGAGTGCTAAATTCATATTTTGAATAGCCTGACCTGCCGCACCTTTCACCATATTATCAATTACCGATGAGATAATAATACGGCCGGTGTGCTTGTCCTCGTGCAGGGAAATCTGACACTGATTTGTCATTCGCACATTTTTTACATTTGCCGCACTGCCTAAAGGCATAACGGTAACGAATTTCTCATTTTTGTAGAAATCCACATAAGCGTCGTGGATCTGGAGTAAAGTGTATTCCTGATTCATTTCCGCGTAAATTGTGGATTCAATTCCGCGATTGATTGGGAGAAGATGGGGAACAAAGGTAACCTTCACATCCTCGCCCGCCATTTTGGATAAGGTCTGCTCAATTTCCGGTGTGTGGCGGTGACTGCCTACCTTGTATGCAGCAAAACCTTCGTTTAATTCGGTGAAATGAGTAGTCTGGGTAAGACCGCGACCGGCACCCGTCGCTCCGGACTTGGAGTCAATAATAATTCCCTTTGTGGAACAAAAACCGCCCTTTAGTGCAGGGTAAAGACCCAACGCAATAGAGGTGGGGTAACAACCCGGGTTTGCAACAAGGCGCGCGCCGCGTAATTTGTCGCGATTTAATTCGCAAAGGCCATAAACCGCGCTGTCCTGAAGCTCTTTGTCCTCAAAATTGCCACCGTACCACTTTTTATAAGTTTCCTCATCCTCTAAGCGGAAATCCGCGCCAAGGTCGATGAAAATCTTACCTTTGTCGATGCACTCTTTTGCAAGGCTCTGGGAAAGGCCATGAGGAAGTGCCGCGAAAATAACATCGCACTTTGCGACTACCTTGTCCTGAGTATCCAAGGTATCGTCGCAAATACCGTAAAGCATTGGGTAAATTTCGGAAATTTTCTTACCCTCAAAGGAAACAGAGCTAAGAGAGCATAAATTTACATCGTCGCGGGCGAGAAGAAGTCGCACAAGCTCAACGCCGCCGTAGCCGGTTGCGCCTACAATTCCTACATTTATCATAGTTTACTTCCTCTCCTCGACAAATTTCTTAAGCTCAGCAATCTGACGAGCGACCTCTTCCTCGGCGGGGCCGCCGGGCACCTTGCGTCCGTTAACACAGGTTGCAAGATCAAGCGCCTCGTAAACATCCTCCTCGAAAACCGGGGATAATGTATGATAATCGTCCATAGTAAGTGTATCAAGGGTCTTTTTCTCGGTAATACAGTAGGTAACAAGCTTACCTACGATCATATAGGCATCACGGAAGGGAAGGCCCTTTTTAACAAGATAGTCTGCCGCGTCGGTAGCGTTAATAAAGCCACCCTTTGCTGCATTCTTCATATTGTCTTTTTTAATGGTCATAGTCTCGAACATCGGAGTGAAGACCTCAAGGCACTGAGCCACGGTGTCAACCGCGTCAAAGATCGCCTCTTTATCCTCCTGCATATCCTTGTTGTATGCAAGGGGCAGGCCCTTCATCATAGTGAGAAGGCCCATAAGAGAGCCATAAACACGGCCGGTTTTACCTCTTACAAGTTCTGCTACATCCGGGTTCTTCTTCTGTGGCATAATGGAGGAACCGGTTGAATAAGCATCGTCTAATTCAATATATGAGAACTCCCATGAGCACCAGAGGATTATTTCCTCGGAAAAACGGGAAAGATGCATCATAATCATTGAAAGACAGGATGCAAACTCAATTACAAAGTCACGGTCGGAAACGCCGTCAAGTGAGTTGTTAGTGATATTTGCAAAGCCTAATTTTTCAGCAACGAAATATCTGTCAATGGGATAGGTTGTGCCGGCGAGCGCGCAACTGCCAAGTGGCATTGTGTCCATTCTCTTTAAACAGTCCTCGAGGCGTGTAACATCGCGCTTTAACATCTCACCGTATGCCATAAAATGATGGCCTGCGGTGGAAGGTTGTGCACGCTGAAGATGGGTATAGCCCGGGAGAATGGCATCTAAATTAGCCTCAGCCTTATTGGCAAGAGCCGCCATAAGCTTTAAAACAAGGCCCTTAATGCGGACAACTTCCTTCTTTAAATTCATTCGCAAGTCGAGAGCTACCTGATCGTTACGGCTACGGGCAGTATGAAGGCGTTTTCCGGTGTCACCGATACGCTCGGTGAGTATACGCTCGATATTCATATGAATATCCTCGTTATCAAGAGAAAATTCTACCTTACCTGCCTCAATATCAGCAAGAATCTCGCCAAGAGTAGTCACAATCTTATCTGCTTCCTCCTGCATAATGATCCCCTGCTTGCCGAGCATCATAGCGTGCGCCATGCTGCCCTCGATGTCCTCACGGTACATTCTTGCATCAAATTGGATTGATGAGTTAAAGTCGTTTACCAATCCATCTATATCTTTTTGAAAGCGTCCTGACCAAAGTTTCATTTCCGCTATTCTCCTTCTTAAAGTGATATGGGGATTGCACAATGCAACCCCCATTGAGCATCAATATTATTTCTTTTCGTTTCTCTTGTTATCGAGCATTGCGCGAACCTTGATGGGAAGACCGAACAGGTTAATAAATCCTGCGCTGTCCTTCTGATCATAAACCTCGTCCTCATCAAAAGTAGCGATTTCTTCGTCGTAAAGTGAGTACTCACTCCACATACCGGCATTTACGATGTTGCCCTTGTAGAGTTTTAACTTAACATGACCGGTGACTCTTTCCTGAGTGCTGTCAACAAATGCGGAAAGCGCCTCACGAAGGGGAGTATACCACTGGCCAAAGTAAACAAGCTCTGCAAAACGGATAGCAGCCTGTGCCTTGTAGTGGTGTGTATCGCGGTCAAGACAGAGGGTCTCTAAGAACTCGTGTGCCTTGTAGAGGATGGTGCCGCCGGGAGTCTCATAAACGCCACGGCTCTTCATACCGACAAGACGGTTCTCAACTAAGTCAACGATACCGATACCGTTAGCGCCGCCAACCTTGTTAAGCTCATAGATAATGTCAAGCGCTTTCATCTTCTTGCCGTTAAGTGCAACCGGAACACCCTTCTCAAACGCGATGTCGATGTAGGTAGGAGTATCGGGTGCCTTTTCGGGAGTAACACCAAGCTCTAAGATCTTGTCGTAATTCGGCTCGTTGCCCGGATCTTCAAGATCCAAGCCCTCGTGGGATAAGTGCCAGAGGTTCATATCCTTGGAATAGTTGGTCTCACGAGTAATAGTAAGGGGAATGTTGCGAGCCTCAGCGTAAGCGATCTCTTCCTCGCGGCTCTTGAGTTCCCACTCACGCCAGGGAGCGATAATCTTAAGCTCGGGAGCAAATGCCTTGATAGCAAGCTCGAAACGAACCTGGTCGTTACCCTTACCGGTACAACCGTGGCAAATTGCATCTGCGCCCTCTTTCTTTGCAATCTCAACAATTCTCTTTGCAATAATCGGACGAGCAAAGGAAGTACCGAGGAGATAGCTGCCTTCATAAACAGCGCCTGCCTTCATGGTGGGGATAACATACTCGTCAACGAATTCTTCTCTTAAATCTTCGATATAGCACTTGCTTGCGCCGGTCTTGATAGCCTTGTCAATAAGGCCGTCAAGCTCCTTGCCCTGACCAACATCAGCAGCAACAGCGATAACCTCGCAGCCGTAGTTTTCCTTAAGCCACGGAATAATAATTGATGTATCAAGTCCGCCGGAATATGCCAGAACGGCCTTTTTAATTTTACTCATAATATATCTCTCCTTAAAGATAATTTTTTCAGTATAATGATTATAGCAGAGGTTGAATTTTTATGCAAGAGTTTTTTTGAATTTTTCGGAATTTTTTGCATAATTCATCAATATCTCCATTCATTTATGCATAAAATAGTATATTTATACATAAACTGCACAAAGCATCTAGGGTGCAATCGTAATTTAGGCACTAAAGAATGTGTTTTTTACGGGTTTTGTGCCCATTTACCCTGTATATATTTGCGAAAGCTTGTATTTCTCGTCATTCTTACTTGTATATTTTACTTAAAAATGCATAACCTTTAGAGAGGTGATTTTTTATGAAAATTAAATGGAAAGAGTTAATCATTTCCCTGATTATTCCATTAGGTGTCGGCGCGCTGAGCGCTTATCTTACCCGGGACTCTATGGAGTTATACGGAAATTTAAACCAACCACCCCTGGCGCCGCCTTCTATCGTTTTTCCAATTGTGTGGACCATTCTCTTCCTTCTTATGGGCGTTTCCTGCTACCTTGTGTACACGAGCAATTCCTTAAATAAGAGGGAAGCGCTCGCTCTCTACGGGGTACAGCTTGCGGTTAATTTTATCTGGCCGCTGTTGTTCTTCAATATGCAGGTGTATTTTATCGCCTTTATATGGCTCCTTCTGCTTTGGGTGCTTGTCGCCCTTATGATATGGCAGTTTTATAAGGCAAAACCTCTCGCTGCATATCTACAAATTCCCTATATTTTATGGCTTACCTTTGCCGCATATCTTAATTTTGCAGTTTTTATGATGAATTGACACATCACGCCCGTTCTGTTATACTGACCTTAGGATCGGTAACAGAAAGCGGCTTTCCCGTGAATCTGGGCGTATTAAACGCAGCCGATTCCTTTTTATTTTGAAAAAGAAAAAGAGGTTTATCTCGAACACAGCTTTCGAGATAAACCTCTTTAAGTTTTTAATTAGAGCAGCTCGATGATAGCCATTTCAGCGCAGTCGCCACGACGCGGGCCGAGCTTGGTGATACGGCTGTAACCACCGTTACGGTCAGCATACTTGGGTGCGATCTCGTCAAAAAGCTTCTTGACTACATCCTTCTTGGTAATAAATGCAAGTGCCTGTCTTCTGCTGTGCAGAGTGTTGGTCTTGCCAAGTGTGATCATCTTCTCCACTAACGGGCGAACTTCCTTCGCACGCATAAGAGTGGTCTCAATTTTGCCATTCTCAAGCAGATAGGTAACCATAGCGCGGAGCATTGCGCGGCGTGCATCGGTTGCTCTGCCGAGTTTGCGTGTTCCTGGCATCGAAAATACCTCCTTTATAAGTGGTAATAATAAGTGTTGCAAGGCCCTCTTTACCATACGCTTGGCGTATGGTAAAGCAGGCTATTGCCGTAAATATCTTTTAGTTGTCTTCGCTTTTGAGTGCAAGTCCCATAGCGTCGAGCTTGTTAACAACCTCTTCAAGTGACTTGTTACCCAAATTTCTGACCTTCATCATATCTTCCTGTGTCTTGCCTATTAAGTCTGAAACAGTGTCAATACCTGCGCGCTTTAAGCAGTTGAAGGAACGAACGGAAAGGTCAAGCTCTTCAATTGTCATGTCTAAAACCTTGTCGCGCTGTGATTCAGGTTTTTCAATAACGATTGATGTATTACCGATATCCTCGGAAAGGTCGATAAACAGAGCTAAGTGGTCAGCTAAGATCTTAGCGCCGTATGATACAGCATCACGAGCGCTGATGGTCTTGTTTGTCCAAACTTCAAGTGTTAACTTGTCAAAGTCTGTCATATTACCTACACGAGTATTCTCGATATTGTAATTGACTTTATGAACCGGGGTGTAGATGGAGTCAACCGGAAGAAGTCCGATTACCGACTGAGCCGGCTTGTTGCGGTCAGACGGAACATAACCACGACCGTGGTTAATGGTAAGCTCCATGCTGAGAGTTGCATCTGCGCCAAGAGTTGCGATATGAAGATCGGGATTTAAGATCTCAACCTCGCTGTCGCACTTAATGTCGCCGGCGCAAACCTCGCCTTCGCCCACAGCCTCGATGTAAACGGTCTTCGGCTCATTGCCGTGAAGCTTAGCTACAATACCCTTTACATTAAGGATAATCTCGGTTACATCCTCGGTAACACCGGGGATGGTGGAGAATTCGTGGGAAACACCTGCGATTTTTATGTCGGTAACTGCCGTACCGGGTAATGAAGAAAGGAGCACACGGCGGAGTGAGTTGCCAAGAGTTGTACCGTAGCCACGCTCAAGCGGCTCAACAACGAACTTGCCGTAGGATCCGTCCTCTGCTAAGTCAAGGCAGTCAATATGTGGTTTCTCGATTTCGATCATCAATAGTTACCCTCCTTGTTAGGCAGCATATATAAATACTGCTGTTTCTTTGCAACTTACAGTAGCCTCGAGGGGTTGCGATACCACACTGTATCGCAAAGTCGCCTCAATCTTACTTGGAGTACAACTCGACGATGAGGTGTTCCTCAACCGGAAGATCGATCTCTTCACGAGCGGGAAGATTTACGACCTTAGCCTCTAATTTGTTCTTATCCATATCAAGCCATGCAGGTACAGCACGAGATGCATTAGCCTCGATAATTGATTTGAACTTATCACTTCCGCGGCTCTTCTCGTTGAGGGCAATAACATCGCCGGCCTTAACTAAGTAAGACGGAATGTTAACCTTCTTACCATTTACGGAGAAATGGTTGTGTGAAACGAGCTGGCGTGCTTCCGGGCGGCTCATTGCGAGACCTAAACGGTAAACAACATTGTCTAAACGGCTCTCAAGAATGCGGAGTAAGTTCTCACCAGTAACACCCTGCTTGGATGCTGCCATCTCGAAGTACTTAGCAAACTGGCTCTCAAGAACGCCGTAGTAACGACGGGTTTTCTGCTTCTCACGATGCTGCATAGCATACTCGGATAATTTCTTACGACCCTTGCCATGCTGACCAGGAGTCTGGCCGGGACGGCGGTCAAGTGCGCACTTGCCGGTGTAGCAGCGGTCGCCCTTGAGGAATAATTTCTGTCCCTCACGACGGCACTGACGGCATACGGCGCCTGTATATCTTGCCATATCAATACACCTCCAAATTATACGCGACGTCTCTTGGGCGGACGGCAACCATTGTGCGGGATCGGGGTAACATCTTTAATCATGCTAACCTCAAGACCTGCAGCCTGGAGTGCGCGGATAGCAGCCTCACGGCCTGCGCCCGGACCCTTAACGTAAACTTCAACAGTCTTAAGACCGTGCTCCATAGCAGCCTTTGCAGCGGTTTCTGCTGCTACCTGTGCTGCGAACGGAGTGGACTTCTTTGAACCACGGAAGCCCATACCACCGGAAGATGCCCAGGAAAGAGCATTACCGTTCTTGTCGGTAAGGGTTACCATGGTGTTGTTGAAAGAGGAACGGATATGAGCCGCGCCTTCTGCGATATTCTTACGCTCGCGGCGCTTTCTTGTTGCGCCTTTTCTAGCTGTTTTAGGACTAGCCATTTCTCATAACCCTCCTTACTTCTTCTTGTTTGCAATGGTCTTTGCCGGACCCTTGCGTGTTCTTGCATTGGTCTTTGTGCGCTGTCCGCGAACAGGAAGACCTCTTCTGTGGCGAATGCCACGGTATGCGCCAATTTCGATTAAGCGCTTGATGTCGAGTGCGATATCACGGCGGAGGTCACCCTCGACGCTATAGTTGTTGTCGATAAATTCACGCAGCTTTGCAACATCGTCCTCTGTTAAATCCTTAACACGAGTGTCCGGGTTTAAACCGGTTGCTGCAAGGATTTCTTTTGCGCGAGTTCTGCCGATACCGAAGATGTATGTGAGACCGATTTCAAGTCTTTTCTCCTTCGGCAGGTCAGTTCCGGCTATACGTGCCATTTAACTTGCACCTCCAATTATAAACTTTGTTTTAGCCCTGTTTCTGTTTGTGCTTTGGGTTCTCGCAAATAACCATTACTCTGCCCTTGCGACGAATGATCTTACATTTCTCGCACATAGGCTTAACGGATGGTCTTACTTTCATTTCAAAAACCTCCTGTTTAACACGAGGGGTTATCCCTCGACTACTTAGACCTCCAAGTGATGCGGCCGCGTGTTAAGTCATACGGTGACATTTCCACGGTTACCTTATCACCCGGTAAAATCCGGATAAAATGCATACGAAGCTTACCGGAAATATGCGCTAATATTGTATGCCCATTACCGATGTCCACTTGGAACATGGCATTCGGCAGCGCCTCTATGACGGTACCTTCGAGCTCGATTACGTCTTCTTTTGCCAAGCAAATTACCTCCTATGCTTGAAGCGACTCTTTGCCGTTTTTATTAGAAAATTCGGCAAGCGCCCTGCGTATCTCGCTGTTTAATACCTTCTCGCCGGAATTAAGCTTTGTAAGGAGCTGCTCACCGAGGCTACCCGCATAAGCAACATGCTTTCTGCGCTTTTTCTTCGGCGAGTCCACCTTTCGAAGCTTTCCATCGACAAGGTACACGAAGTCTGGTTCAGTTTCCATCACAATGAACAAATGACCTTTATCTCTGCCGGCGAGAGAAAAAACGATCTGGTTATTACTAACATCCATCTTATATTTCCTCATCTGCGGCCGTTAAGATTATCGGATCACCGTCTGTGATAGCAATTGAATTTTCGTAATGTGCAGACAGCTTACCATCGCGGGTTTTAACTGTCCAGCCATCACTTAAGATTTTTACCGGGAATGTTCCTGCGTTGACCATAGGCTCAACTGCAAGGGTCATTCCGGCGCAAAGTCTGGCTCCTTTTCCGGGAATTCCGAAATTTGGAACCTCAGGCTCCTCGTGTAGCTTAGAACCCACGCCGTGTCCAACGAAATCACGAACTACCGAAAATCCCTGCGACTCGACATAGGTGCCAATCGCGTGGGAGATGTCGGAAACCCGATTCCCGACACGAGCGTACTTCATACCCTCATAGAAGCTCTGCTGTGTTACCTGAATGAGCCGTTTTGCCTCATCTGAAATTTCGCCGACCGCAAATGTGTTTGCACAGTCGCCTACATATCCTTCATAGGTGGCACCTACATCGATTTTTACGATATCACCGTTTTGAAGTTTTTTCGATCCCGGTATTCCGTGGATCACTTCATCGTTTACCGAGATGCACGCGGCACCCGGAAAACCGCCATATCCTAAAAATGTAGGGGTAGCACCACGGGATATGATGTATTTTTTGATAAAGTCATCAAGCTCCTTGGTGGTAACACCTTGCGCTACTTTGCGACCTGCGGCGGCAAGTGCCGATGCGGCAATCGCGCCTGCAATTCGCATTTTTTCAAGTTGTTTTGCGGATTTAATTTCTATCATGCACTAATTTCCTCCCAAACTCTTTGTCCGGGTTAGGCCGGATACGCAAATAACTTGCGCATCCGACATATACGGATAAAATACATTTCACTAAATCCCAAGAGCTGCGAACACTAAGCGCGTTGTGTCCTCAAGCCCGTCCTGACCGTTAACCTTAGTAAGCTTACCCTGTTTCTCGTAGTAATCCTTAAGGGGCTCGGTCTGCTCGTGATAAACATTAAGTCTGTCACGAACGGTCTCGGGAGCGTCGTCCTTACGGCAGATGAGCTTTCCGCCACAAGAGTCGCAAACACCCTCAACCTTGGGTTGCTTGTGCTGGATGTGATAGGAAGCACCACAACCCTCACAAACGCGGCGACCGCTCATACGCTTCTCGATTACTTCATCCTCTACCTCGAGGGAGAGAACGGTGTCGATTACAACACCCATTTCGTCGAGAGCCTCAGCCTGGGCAACTGTACGGGGCATACCGTCTAAGATATAACCTGCCTTACAGTCATCAGCTGCCAGTCGCTCTTTGACAACGCCAACGATGACATTGTCCGGAACCAATTTGCCGGCGTCCATATAGCTTTTAGCCTCAAGACCGATGGCTGTTCCGTTTTTAATTGCCTCGCGAAGGATATTACCGGTGGAAATCGCCGGAATATTGAGCTTCGCGCAAATTATTTCTGCCTGAGTGCCTTTGCCGGCACCCGGAGCACCTAAAAGTATAAGTTTCATTGCTATCTACCTCTTTTTATTCAAGGAATCCCTTGTAGTTGCGAATCATCATCTGCTGCTCCATCTGCTTAACGGTTTCAAGAGCAACGCTGACAACGATCATGATTGAGGTACCGCCGATTGTAAGTCCGGAGATGTTTACAGCCGTACCCACAACGATCGGAAGGATAGCAATAATACCGAGATAGAACGCGCCGAAAAGTGTAACCTTGTTCATAACCTTTGTGATAAAGGATGAAGTCGGCTCACCCGGACGGAAGCCCGGAATAAATCCGCCGTTGTTTCTCAGGTTGTTAGCAATCTCAACCGGGTTGTACTGGATTGCAGCGTAGAAGTAGCTGAAGAATACTATGAGTAAGAAGTATAATACCGCATAGCCCCAGCTGTCCATAGCAAAGACATTTCTATTCATAAAGCCCCAGAAGCCGGTAGTCGGATTAGCGCCGAAGAACGCCATAATCGTTGCCGGAAGGGTTGTAATAGAAGACGCGAAGATGATAGGCATAACGCCGGACATATTAACCTTAATCGGAAGGTTAGTGTTGCGGCCACCATACATTCTGCGACCAACCATTTTCTTTGCATAATTGATCGGAATTCTGCGCTCTGCATCAGATACCCAGATGATGAATGCGATAACTGCAAGGAAGAGAACAACTACGCCAATAAGCTTTACCCAGTTGAGCTGTCCTGCAGCTAACTGTCCCCATGCGCTGTTGATAATCTGGGGACCGCGTGAAATAATACTTGCGAAAAGGATAATTGAAATACCGTTTCCGATACCCTTGTCGGTGATCTTCTCGCCAAGCCACATAATAAACGCACTACCTGCTGTAAATGTAAGAATGATAACAATTGCAGCGTAAGTGGGGTTTAACTCACCGGGCTGAATTAACTGACCGGATTTGAGCATTGTGTAGTATGCGAAGCCCATAAGGAGACCGAGCGCAACTGTTACATAACGGGTAATGGTTGCAAGCTTCTTACGGCCGTCCTCGCCACCGTCTTTAACCATACGCTCGAGAGCGGGGATAGCAACGGAGAGGAGCTGCATAATAATTGATGCGTTGATGTAGGGCTGAATGGAGAGCGCAAAGATATTTGCGGTCTCAAAGCCGCCACCGGACATCATATTGAAGAAACCGAGTACAGTGTTCTGATACTGTCCGAAGAAAGCCTCAAGAGCAACTGTATCGATAAAGGGAACCGGGATCGCCGAACCGAGGCGGAATATAACAAGGCAAATCAGAGTGAAGAAAATTTTCTTTCTAAGCTCGGGGATTTTCCATGCATTCCTGATAGTCTGTAACAACTAAATCACCTCGACCTTTCCACCTGCTGCTTCGATTTTCTCTTTAGCAGATTTGGAGAAAGCCACCGCCTTTACTGTGAGCTTCTTAGTGAGCGCACCATTTCCTAAAACGCGAAGACCATTCTCCGGTTTGCGGATCTTGCCGCAAGCGACGAGCTCGTCAATAGTGACTACTGCGTCGTTATCAAATGCCTCTAAATCAGAAACATTGATGATGCAATACTTCTTAGCGAAGATATTGTTGAAACCACGCTTCGGTAAGCGACGGGTGATAGGCATCTGACCACCTTCGAAGCCGATGCGAACGCCACCGCCTGAACGAGCGTTCTGACCCTTATGACCCTTGCCAGCGGTCTTGCCGTTACCGGATGCCGGTCCACGACCTTTGCGCTTTACTTCCTTAGTAGAGCCATAAGCGGGAGATAATTCATGCAATTTCATCTGTTGCACCTCCCTACTATTCAGCTTCAACCTTGATAAGGTAGCTGATCTTCGCGATCTTGCCGCGAGTCTGCGCATTATCAGGCTGTACTGTCACATCATTAATCTTTTTAAGACCAAGAGAGTTAGCAGTGGCAATGTGTTTCTCGATTCTGCCAACTAAGCTCTTGGTGAGCGTAATTTTAAGCTGAGCCACGACTTAGCCCTCCTAACCTATTATTTCGCTGACTGCCTTGCCGCGGATATTTGCGACTTCTTCAGCGCCACGAAGGCTCTTAAGACCCTCCATTGTAGCACTAACGACATTCTGCGGATTGTTGGAACGAAGACACTTTGTACGGATATCACGAATACCTGCAGCTTCGACAACAGCACGAACTGCGCCACCTGCGATAACACCGGTACCGGGAGCAGCCGGCTTTAATAATACACGGCCTGCGCCAAAGTTACCGATAACTTCATGAGGAATCGTGGTACCGAGAAGTGAAATCTTGACCATATTCTTCTTAGCATCTTCGATGCCCTTGCGGATAGCGTCCGGAACTTCAGCAGCCTTACCGAGACCGAAGCCTACGGTGCCGTTGCCGTCACCGACAACAACTAAAGCTGAGAACTTGATAACGCGTCCACCCTTTACGGTTTTGGATACACGGTTTAAGGCAACAACTTTTTCCTGTAAACCATCATCCGGCTGTTCAAATTTCTGAGCCATGATTCTACCTCCTCCCAATTAAAACTGAAGTCCACCCTCGCGGGCGCCTTCTGCGAGTTCTTTAACTCGTCCGTGGAACAGGTAGCCGCCACGGTCAAATACGACAGACGAAATACCCTTGTCCTTTGCTCTCTCAGCAATCATTAAGCCGACTTTCTTTGCAGCCTCTTTGTTTCCGCCGTTGCCTTCAAAAGCTTTCTCTGCACTGTTTGCCGCTACAATGGTAGTACCGGTTGTATCGTCAATGATCTGTGCATAGATGTTTGTGTTGCTGCGGAAAACATTAAGACGCGGACGCTCGGCTGTGCCGGAGATTTTCGCGCGTACTCTTTTATGACGCTTTAAGCGCTGCTTGTTGGAATCTAACTTTGAAACCATTTAGGCACACCTCACTTTTATTTCTTCTTGCCGCCGGCCTTGCCTTCCTTGCGGCGGATATACTCATCAACATACTTGATACCCTTGCCCTTGTACGGCTCCGGCGGTCTCTTCTCGCGAACTTCTGCCGCGAACTGACCAACAGCCTGCTTATCGGGACCGCTGATGATGATCTTGTTCGGGTTCGGTACATCGATGGTAATACCCGGAATTTCATCCATGATAACCTGATGTGAGTAACCCAGGTTCATTACAAGCTGCTTGCCCTGCTTTGCAACCCTGTAACCAACACCGTTTACATCGAGTTCCTTGGAGTAGCCCTCGGTTACACCGATGATCATGTTGTTGATAAGTGTACGGGTTAAGCCGTGTAAGCTCTTGTTTTCCTTTTCTTCGTTAGGACGGGTAACGGTGATTACGTCGCCATCCTGTGCAATCTGCATGTTTGCATGCATCTTCTGCTCTAAGGTGCCCTTCGGGCCCTTTACGGTTACAAGGTTATCACTACCAAGGGTAACGGTAACACCTGCAGGAACCGTAATCGGAGCTTTTCCTATACGTGACATAAATCAGTTCCTCCTTACCAAACGAATGCGAGGACTTCGCCGCCGACATTTTCTGTCCTTGCCTTCTTATCGGTCATAACACCCTTGGAAGTGGAAACGATTGCGATACCGAGGCCCTTTAATACGCTGGGGAGATTCTCGGCACCTGCATACACGCGGAGACCAGGCTTGGAAACTCGGCGGAGTCCCTTGATGACCTGTTCCTTGTTCTGGGTGTACTTGAGTGTGATCTTGATGGTGCCCTGTCCGGCATCATCGATGATCTGGAAATTCTTAATATAACCCTCGTCGAGCAGAATCTGCGCGATGGCTTTCTTCATGTTCGACGCAGGCACATCTACCGTTGCATGCTTCGCTGCATTCGCGTTACGAATACGGGTCAGCATATCAGCAATAGGATCTGTAATGTGCATTTGTCTTACCTCCTTTAGAGAAGTCAATTTCGAATCATTGATTCGTTATTATGAGTTGTTTACCAGCTCGCCTTGCGAACGCCCGGGATCTGACCTTTGTATGCAAGCTCTCTAAAGCAGATACGGCAAATACCGAAATCGCGGAGATAAGCATGCGGTCTTCCGCATATCTTGCATCTGTTGTATGAACGGGTCGAGTACTTGGGCTCTTTCTGCTGCTTGAGAACCATTGCTTTCTTAGCCATCAGTCTTTGCCCTCCTAATTCTTACTAAACGGAGCACCCATGAGAGCTAATAACTCACGAGCTTCTTCGTCAGTGGTTGCGGTGGTACAGATAGCGATATCCATACCGCGGATCTTGTCGATTTTATCGTATTCGATTTCCGGGAAGATAAGCTGCTCCTTAAGGCCGAAGGAATAGTTACCACGACCGTCGAAGGAGTTGGGGTTAATACCGCGGAAGTCACGAACACGGGGGAGTGCGATGTTGAATAAACGATCTAAGAACTCCCACATACGGTCAGCGCGAAGAGTTACCTTAACGCCTACCGGCTGGCCCTCACGGAGCTTAAAGTTAGCAACGGACTTCTTTGCTTTGGTAATAACCGCCTTCTGTCCGGTGATTGCTGTGATATCTGCAACTACTGCATCGAGAACCTTTGCGTTCTCCTTAGCATCGCCGCAGCCGACATTTACGATAATCTTATCGAGTCTCGGAATCTGCATCGGGCTCTTGTAGTTGAACTTCTTCATAAGAGCCGGAGCAACATCATTTACATATTTATCACGAAGTCTAGGCATATGCTGTCTCCTCCCTTATATGGTCTCGCCGCACTTCTTGCAAACGCGAACCTTGGTTCCGTCTTCCAAGAACTTGTGTGCTGTACGAGTCGGTGCATCGCACTTGGGGCAAATACGCATAACATTAGATACATGAAGTGCAGCTTCGCGCTTGATGATACCGTTGTCGGAACCACCGCTCTTCTGCGCGCTTACATGAACTGTTGCTAAGTTTACGCCCTCAACTACGACGCGATTTTTTGCCGGGTTAGCAGCGAGGACCTTGCCTTTTTTGCCCTTGTCCTTACCTGCGATAACCACAACTGTGTCGTTAGTTTTAATATTCATCTTGTTCATTCTTGCATCCTCCATTAAAGAACTTCCGGTGCAAGTGAAAGGATCTTCATGTAGTCCTTATCACGAAGCTCTCTCGCTACCGGGCCGAAGATACGAGTACCTCTCGGATTCTTGTCCTCTTTAATGATAACAGCTGCGTTCTCGTCAAAACGGATATAAGTACCGTCTGCACGGCGAACGCCCTTAGCGCTGCGTACGACAACTGCGCGTACTACATCGCCTTTTTTAACTATACCACCCGGATTTGCCTTGCGAACAGATGCAACGATAACATCACCGATGTTAGCGTATCTGCGCATAGAACCACCGAGCACGCGGATGCACTTAATCTCTTTGGCGCCGGTGTTATCGGCAACCTTGAGTACGGTTTCCTGCTGTACCACAGTGCACTACCTCCTTATTGTGCTTTCTCGATTATCTCAACCAAGCGCCATCTCTTGTCCTTGGACAGAGGGCGAGTTTCCATAACCTTAACCTTATCGCCGA
>JAZNNQ010000026.1:0-5667 GCA_045580305.1 Eubacteriales bacterium | reverse complement strand
ATTGCACGGCTTGTATCGTGCACTTATCAATAACATGGTTATTGGTGTATCAAAGGGCTACGAGATCAAGCAGGAGCTCGTAGGTGTAGGTTTCAAGGCCGAGGTTAAGGATGGTATCCTTGTAATGGGTCTTGGTTACTCACACGATGTTGCTATCATGCTTCCCGCCGAGGTTACTGCAACCGCAGTTACCGAGAAGAAGGGTAACCCCATCGTAACTCTTAAGTCAATCGACAAGCAGTTGGTAGGTCAGGTTGCTGCAAAGATTCGCTCACTGCGTAAGCCGGAGCCTTATAAGGGTAAGGGTATTAAGTTCGTAGGCGAGGTAATCCGTCGCAAGGCCGGTAAGTCTGCTTCAAAATAGTAAAATAAGTCAAGCATTATGTCATTAACTAAGATAGAAAGAAGAGAGAGGATCAAGATGCGTATCCGTAAGATCGTAAACGGTACGCCTGAGCAGCCTCGTATGACCGTATTCCGCTCTAACAAGCAGATTTACGTTCAGTTTATTGATGACCTTGCAGGTGTTACTTTGGCAACCGCTTCTTCACTCGATAAGGAGGTAGTAGCCGAGGCAGCTGGCAAGAATAAGTGTGAGGTTGCAGCGTTGGTAGGTAAGTTGGCCGCAGCGCGTGCAATCGAGAAGGGTATTTCAACTGTCGCTTTCGACCGTAACGGATACCTCTATCACGGAAGAGTTAAAATGTTAGCCGACGCTGCTCGTGAGGGTGGCCTTAAATTCTAAGCGATATGTCAAATACAAACGTAAAGAAAGTTCGTACAAGCGACCTGGAGCTTAAGGATAGGCTCGTAGCAATTAACCGTGTTACTAAGGTAACCAAGGGTGGTCGTACATTTAGCTTCTCTGCAATCGTTGTTGTAGGTAACGAGAGCGGTGTTGTAGGTTACGGCCTCGGTAAGGCATCTGAGGTAACCTCAGCAATCGCTAAGGGTGTAGAGGATGCAAAGAAGAATTTGGTGAAGATTCCCGTAATCAACGGTACAATTCCCCACAAGCAGGAGATGCGTTTCGGTGGTTCAGAGGTTATGATTCGTCCGGCAGCTCCCGGTACCGGTATCATCGCTGGTGGTGCAATGCGTGCCGTATTGGAGTCAGTAGGTGTTAAGAACGTGCTTGCAAAGAGCAAGGGTTCATCTAACCCCCACAACCTCGTTAAGGCTACCGTAGGTGCACTTTGTGAGTTGCGCGATGCACACAGTGTAGCACAGTTGCGCGGTATCTCAATGACTAAGGTGTTTAACGGTTAATTTATTGAATGACAATGGCAAAGTTGAAAATCACACAGGTTCGTAGCCAGATTGGTACGACAGCGCAGCAGCGCAAGAATCTCGCAGCTTTGGGTCTTCGTAAGATTAACCAGAGCGTAGAGCACTCTGATTCAGTAATCATCAAGGGTATGCTCGAGCGCGTGAAGCACCTCGTAGTAGTCGAGGAGGTAAAGTAAGTTTAACTCAAAAAAGAAATTCTGAAGATGGAACTCAATAATTTGAAGCCCGCTAAGGGTTCTACACACCACGATAAGCGCGTGGGTCGCGGTGCAGGTTCTGGTCACGGTGGTTACTCAACCCGTGGTCTTAAGGGTGCCAAGTCGCGTTCGGGTTACTCTCGCAAGCTCGGTTTCGAGGGCGGTCAGATGCCTTTGCAGCGTCGTCTTCCTAAGTTCGGTTTCAAGAACTTGAAGCGCGTAGAGTACAAGCCCATCAACCTCTCTACTTTGGAGGAGCTTGCAGCTAAGAAGGAGCTCGCAACTATCAACATCGACACTTTGATCGGTGCAGGTTTTATCTCGTCTAACGACCGAGTTAAGATTCTGGGTAACGGTAGCGTATCAAAGGCTCTCACCGTAACAGCTCACGCTTTCTCTAAGAGCGCCGAGGCTGCAATCGTAGCTGCTGGCGGTAGTGTAGAAAAGTTGTAACCTTAAAACTTAAATTAATATGAACGGTTATCTGATTGCTGGTGTGTTAGTTGCAATCGTCGTATTGCTTCTGGCAACCAACAAGAAACTCGTTGAAACATTGAAAAACATGTACAAGATTGAGGAGCTGCGCAAGCGTATCTTCTATACGATTGGCCTTCTGCTTGTATATCGTTTGGGATGTTTTGTGGTCATTCCGGGTATCAACCCCAATATGTTGGGCGCTGATTCGGCTTTGGCAGACCAGATGAACAGCAACTCATTGTTGGGCTTGCTTGACGTATTCTCTGGTGGTGCATTTGCCAACGCTGCGATTTTCGCACTCGGAGTTATGCCGTACATCACCGCTTCTATCATCATTCAGCTGTTGGGTATCATGGTCCCCGCAGTTCAGAAGTTGCAGAAGGAGGGTGAGAGCGGTCGCCGCAAGATGAACCAGTGGACACGTTTGCTTACGATCGTGGTGCTCTGCATCCAGGGTCCTGCTTACATGGCCAACCTCTATCACCAGTTGCCCCACGAGGCATTTGTTTATGGAGGTACATTCTACTTCTTCGCCTATGCGACAGTTATCCTCATCGCAGGTACAATGTTTACTATGTGGCTCGGTGAGCGTATTACGGACAAGGGTATCGGTAACGGTATTTCAATGATCATTATGATTGGTATTGTTGCTCGTCTGCCTCAAGCTTTGCTGGCCGAGTTCACGGCTCGCGTAAGCACCTCGACGGGTAGCCTTATTATGTTTGTGGTCGAGCTTGCCCTACTGTTCTTGGTGTTCTTGGTATCTATCGCAGTCATCCAGGCTGTACGTAAGGTACCTGTACAGTATGCAAAGCGTATTATCGGTAACAAGCAGTACGGCGGTGTACGTCAGTACATCCCCTTGAAGATGAATGCAGCTAACGTGATGCCTATCATCTTCGCACAGGCTCTTGTTATGATTCCTGCCTTGATTCCCGGTTTGCAGGCAACATTTGCAAACATCCAGGGTTTCTGGTATAACTTTACGCTGGCTGTGTTGGTAATTGCCTTCACCTATTTCTATACGGCAATTATCATCAACCCTCAAATGATGGCCGACGATATGAAGCGTAACGGTGGCTTTATCCCCGGTGTTAAGCCCGGTAAGCAGACCGTAAGCTATATCGATACCATTATGACGAGAATCACTCTTCCCGGCTCAATCTTCCTTGCACTTGTGGCTATTATGCCCGGTCTTGCAATGAAGTTCTTGGGTGTTCAGCAGAGCTTCGCTTATTTCTATGGCGGTACTTCATTGCTGATTATGGTTGGTGTTGTTCTCGACACTCTGAAGCAGATTGAGAGCTACTTGCTGATGCGTCACTATGACGGTTTGATGAAGACCGGACGTATCCAGGGACGTTATTAATGAGTCACCGATTGATAATAGGTTAAAATCGGTTGTCTAAAGTAGATATATTATAAGGAATGTGAGCGCGCGTCGCTTGTCGGCGCGCCGCAAACAGAAAACACGACACGATGATTCATCTAAAGACAGATGCAGAGATTGAGATTCTGCGCGAGAACAATATCCTTGTAAGCCGAGCATTGGCTGAGGTGGGTAAGCATATCCGCCCGGGTATTACAACGCGCGAGTTGGACCGCATTGCCGAGGATTTTATCCGCGCCAACGGTGCCGAGCCTGCATTCTTGGGTTATCAGGGTTATCCCGCATCGGCTTGCATCTCGGTTAACGAGCAGGTCGTACACGGCATCCCGGGCGACAGAGTCATCGAGGAGGGCGACATCGTATCGGTGGATTTGGGTACGTTTTTGAAGGGGTTTGTTGGTGATTCGGCATATACGTTCGCCGTTGGCGAGGTTAGCGCGGAGGCACGCAAACTTCTTGAAGTCACCAAAGAAGCTCTTTATAAAGGTACTGCACAGGCAAAGGCCGGTAATCGCGTAGGCGATATCTCGGCAGCAGTGCAAGAGTACGCCGAAAGCTTCGGCTACGGCGTAGTGCGCGAGTTGGAAGGTCACGGAGTGGGCAGGAAAATGCACGAGGCCCCAGGTGTACCAAATTTCGGCGCACGTGGCAGAGGACCACTGTTGAAGGAGGGTATGGTAATCTGCATCGAGCCTATGATTAATATGGGCACGAAGGCAGTAGTCTTTGAGCGCGACGGCTGGACCGTGCGCACTAAGGACCGTAAACCCTCGGCTCACTTTGAGTTCGCAGTGGCAATCCGCCGTGATGGTCCCGACGTGTTGACAGACTTTAATATAATCGAACAGGCACTTAATATTAAGTAAGACTCTATGGCAAAACAAACTGCTATCGAACGCGACGGAACAATTATCGAGGCGTTGTCAAACGCTATGTTCCGCGTAGAATTGGATAACGGACACGTTATCACGGCTCATATCTCAGGCAAGATGCGTATGCACTATATCAAAATCCTGCCCGGAGATAAGGTCAAAGTGGAGATGACCCCCTACGATTTGAGTAAGGGTCGCATATCCTTTAGGTACAAATAATTAAGATTGCTTGAAAATTATGAAAGTAAAAGCATCAATCAAGAAAAGAAGTGAGGATTGCAAGATCGTACGCCGTAAGGGTAAGTTGTACGTAATCTGCAAGAAGAATCCTAAGTTCAAAATGCGCCAAGGGTAATATTCAAACGATTAATTAAAGTAAAGAAATTAATTTATGGCACGTATAGTTGGTGTAGATTTACCAAAAAACAAGCGCGGCGTTATCGGCCTTACATACATCTATGGTATCGGTCGCAGCACGTCGAGCAAGATTCTGGCAACAGCTGGAATTGACGAAAATATTAAAGTATGCGACTGGACTGACGATCAGGTCGGCGCAATCCGTGCAACCATCGCTGAGATGGGCTTGAAGGTGGAGGGCGAGTGCCGTTCACTCGTACAGCTCAACATCAAGCGTTTGATGGACATCGGTTGCTACCGTGGTATCCGTCACCGTCTTGGTCTTCCCGTTCGTGGTCAGTCAACCAAGAACAATGCACGTACTCGCAAGGGTCGCAAGAAGACTGTAGCAAACAAGAAAAAGGCAACGAAGTAATAAATAGGAAGTTATTATGGCAAAGAAAACTGGAACAGTTAAGAAGAAGGTTGTTAAGGTTGGTGCCCTCGGAATGGCTTTTGTGCACTCTACTTTCAACAACGTAATCATCACCATCACTAACGAGGTTGGTGAGGTTATCAGCTGGTCATCAGCTGGTAAGATGGGTTTCCGCGGCTCGAAGAAGAATACTCCCTATGCAGCGCAGACTGCAGCGGCAGATTGCGCAAAGGTTGCCTACGATATGGGCTTGCGTAAGGTTAAGGTTTATGTTAAGGGTCCTGGTCAGGGTCGTGAGAGCGCCGTTCGTACCATCCACGGTGCAGGTATCGAGGTAATGGAGATTATCGACGTTACTCCGCTGCCCCACAACGGTTGCCGTGCTCCTAACCGTCGTCGCGTATAATGCCGACGCACAGAGCGTAGCACATTACACTTGAAAAGACTTTAACAAAGACTTTAACAAACACTAAAAAACAGTAAAACAATGGCAAGATATATTGGACCAAAATCAAAGATCGCTCGTAAGTTCGGCGAGGCCATTTATGGTGCGGATAAGGTGCTTGAGAAGCGTAACTATCCTCCCGGACAGCACGGTCTTGCTCGCAAGCGTAAGAAGAATTCAGAGTACGGAGAGCAGTTGAGCGAGAAGCAGAAGGCAAAGTATAC
>JAZNNQ010000025.1:0-4608 GCA_045580305.1 Eubacteriales bacterium | reverse complement strand
GTAATATCCTGGCTTGTACCAACTCCCATCTTATCCTTAATATCTAAGTTGATATCAAGAGCAAAGTTAGAGTCAACAGTAACCGGAATCTTGATAGAGCCCTTCTTACCGTCAGCGGTGGAGAAGTTAACTGTTGCACTGGTTGAACCGAGAGCAACACCGGTAAAGGTAACCTTAACGTCGTCACCGTCAGCGCCTACTACTGCGGTAGCAAGGCTTTCATTTAAGTCGGTAACAGTAGTGGTAAGACTTGACGCAGGAACAACGTTACCCTTGTTGTCACGAACGGTGATCTTAAGATCAGCAGTAGTGCCCTTAACAACGTCAACCTTATCAACGCTTGCAGTAGCACGGAGAAGAGTTGCGTCATTTACAAGGCGGAAACCGTCGATGATGGAAAGACCATTGGTTACGGAGTTGTGTACAGATACAACGTACTCGCCTGCTTCAAGATATACAGGCTCGGTACCGATCTGGTAATCCTTGGTCTCGGTGATAGCATCTGCAGCAAACTCGGTTGTAGCAATAGCCTCACCGATCTTGCCATTCTCGCCCGGCTTAGAAAGTTTAACGGTGGTAAGTACGTTGGTGCCATGGTACATAAGAGCGAACGGAACGTAGGTGCCGGTTGCGGGAACCTTAATCTTTAATGCACCGAAGTTCTTTCTGGACTTACAGGGACCATAGCCGTTGCCGTTATACTTAAAGTAGTTGTTGCCATCGTTCTGAGCCGCGGAGTCATCGTTGTAATATGCCCACGGGTCGGAAACGATGTTCTTATTAACCTCGGAAGCAGAGCCTGCCTCTGTCATAGCGTAAGTAACCTTCTGTACGCTCTGTAAAGAGGTGTCGCCGGTGTAACCCTTCTTAAAGTTGTAGAAGTAGTCACGAACTTCAACGTAGCCCTCGGGGTTAACCTTAACGTTTACGGAAACGTTAGATGTGGACTTACCGTTTGTTACAGCGATGGTAGCAGTGGTTGTACCCTCTGCAACACCGGTAAATTTGATGCCAAATCCGCTTGTGGTGTCAACTGCAGCGGTAGCAATGTTGTCAGCACCAAAAGTGATGGTAGCGCTTAACTTGGAAGCGTCAACCGCCTCACCGTTACCGTCCATAACGGTAATGGGAGCAATTGCACTTTCACCTGCGTTAACGGTGATAACGCCTGCGGATGTGGACGCGGTAATAACATCTGCCTTGTCGGGAACAACAGTTACAGCAACCTTTAAGGTCTTTGTAATGTTCTCACCATACTTTAAGGTGATGGTAGCGTTGGTTGTACCAACAGCAACACCTGTGAAGGTAACCTTTGCACTGCCGTCAACAGTTGCGGTTGCGGTAGCAACGTCAGCGGTGTCAAAGGTGGTGGTTTCGAAAGAAACCTTAGAGTAGTCAATAGCACTCTCGTCGCCCATTACAAGTGCAACGGGAACATCTACGGTCTTGCCAACTTCAACAGAAGCGGTAGCCGGAGCGGATGCAAAGAGTTCTGCTGTGATCTCGCCCTCGTACTTGAGGTTGAGGGTGTTCATATATGCAAAGTTTGTCTCACCAACCTCAAACTTAAGAACGTACATACCCTTCTTAAGTGCAACGGGAGCATCGGAAAGAGCTACTGTCTTAACATTTCCTCCCGGATTAAGTCCGGTCGCCTTAATATATTCCTTCGATCCGATGGTATCGGTTGCCGGGTCATAGGAATAAAGGCTAAAGCCAATCTTGGTGTTTGCACCATTGATCTTCATAGTGGGGGTGTACATACCGTCGTTATCAACGATAAGTAAGTATCTGGAGTAATTGTCCTTGACATACATAGCAATACCGTAATCGGCATTGTTATTGTTGTACTTAACGTAGCTGTTGCCGCCGGTGGTGTTGGAGTCATAGAATCCCCACGGTGCGGAAGCGACGTTTTTGTTAAGCTCGCCGTGACCGCCTGCGGTATTGCTACCGAGGATAAGTGACTCAACATACGCCTGGTTGTACATCTTCTTATCACTACCCTGAGTGATAGGCTTAACGAAGCTGTAGGTTAAGTCGTGGGGAGCTGCATATTCTTCAACAACTGCGATGTTGGTACGCGCCATAGCTGCACCGAGTCTTACGGTGAGGGTGGTGGTTCCTACAGCCTCGCCAGCGGTGATCTTGAGTGCACCGTCAACGATTTCAGCAGTAGCAACATCAGCTGTGGAATATTCAAAAGTAGCATCGGTAAGATCTGCAGCGGAGCCGTCGGACATAGTGACAGCAAGCTTTGTGGTTACGCTCTCACCGGTCTTAAGGGTGTATAAGCCTTCCTCAACGCCGATTACCATATCGGTTGCGGTTGCAGTACTTGCATCAACAAGCTTAAAGCCTTCAATAATAACAGTACCGTTACTGTTGCTGACGTTTGAAACCTTTAATACGTACTCACCTGCCGCCATTTCGATGGGGGTGTTGGTAAGAGATACGTAGTGGTTAGACAAATCATACTTGTGGTAGCCAACGGTCTTCTCTGCAAGTTTGTCGCCTAATGCGTTTAAGTCTGCATCGTAATCGTAGAGATATGCGATACAGGTTGTCTCGTAGGCCCAGTTGGAAGAGCCTTTAAAGTTTACCTGCGGAATGTACTTACCGTCGGTAGGAACTTTAATCTTGATTTCTGTGTGATAACTGTCAGCAGCAGCTCTGTAGTCGTTGCCATATAAATAAAGGCCCTGGCCATTATTCATATATGCAAGATAGCCGCCGCCACCGTCACATCCTGCGGAAATAGTTTTAATTTCCCAGGGTTCGGATACGATAGACGGATTTAATTCCGCTTCATCGCCTGCGGTTGTGTTCGCGTAGGTAATGGTTTTAACGTGTGCGGTACCCATGCCGGTACCGATATTTCCTTTAATAAAGTTGTAGTATAAATCGCCTGCAGCTTTTGCTTCGAAAAGCGCAACAGCAGGAAGAACTCCGATAGTCATGCAGAGCACGAGAAGCGCGGAGATTATACGCTTAAAACTAAACTTTGATTTTCCAGCCATTTCCCATACCTCCTTTTACAAAAGTTACAATTTGGTTCGGCTTAACTTGAAAAAATGGGTGCCTTGGGTTTCCAAGGCACCCATAACAAGCAACTTATTACTTCTTGTCAGGTTTTACACGATCATAAGCTGTGGTGTAAAGTTCGAGGTACTTATCAACATCGTACTTCTTACCGTCCTTAACGTACTGCTTCCACTCCTTGAGATCTCTCTGTCCGTTAACGAACTTAGAGATGTTAGTCTCACAGTATGAGCTGAGCGCAGCATCGATATCGCTCTTAACAGCGTCTTCCTCATCGGAGAAGCTGAGCCACCACATCGGGTTGATGTAGTCCTCTAAGTACTGGCGTGCAGCATTACAAGCTTCAACCTGCTCCTTGGTGTATGATGCAGCAAACGCATCTTCCTTAATTCTCTGATAGAGACCGAAGGAACCTACACCGTAAAGGCCGCGGGGCTCGCCGCCTTCCTTCGGGATGATGAACTCACGCTCACCAGCCTTCTTGTTGGTCCACTTGAAGGTCTCGCCTTCCTTACCCCAAGAGAGAAGCTCTGCAGCTTCGTCGGTGTACATCCAGTTAATGAGCTTGAATGCATTTACCATACCATCCTCATCGCCGGTGTTACATACAGCGTAACCGGATAAGTCAGTAGAGCAGTTGGTCATCTTGTTGAGCGGCTTGCCGTCAGGACCGTTCTTAGCTGCAGGCGGAGCCATGTATGCGAGCTCATATGTGGTGTTGGGGTCATCTTCCTTCATAAGCTTGTTGAAGTGGTCGATACGAACCATGTAGTCAAGAGTGATAAAGCCCTTGTCGCTGGTCATATACTCTTCCCAGTTGGTGGTGGTGATGTCCATGATGTTGGGCGGGCAGAGCTCTTCCACAACCATCTGATGGAGCCATTCAACCATTTCCTTGGTGGTGTCCTCGAAGGAACCGAAGCACCATTTCTCATTTACATAGTCATAGTAAATGTCGAAAGACTGATACGGCTTCCACTGTGCACCCATGTTACGGATACCGGTAAAGCCCATACGGAAGCAGATCGGGTAAGAATCAGGATAAAGTTCCTTTAACTTTCTTGCAGCATCTACAACTTCGTCGTATGTAGTCGGAACCGGAATGTTGTGCTTATCAAAAACATCCTTACGATATAACCAGCCACGGGTGTTGGTAACAACCTCAGTACCCCAAGCAGGAGCGTTATAGATTTCACCATCAGCGGTGCGGCGCATCATCAAAACGTTCTCGCGTTGCTGCTCGGTTAAGGTCTCAAGGAACTTCTCGTAATCGGGAAGTAACTTCATATTGTCATCAAATGACATTAAAGCACCCTGGTTTGCATTCTGGTCAACCATCTTCTTCTGAGTGATGTGAAGAAGGTCAGGGAGTAAGTCCTGAGCTGCCATCATAAGGTTAACCTTGGTAAAATAGTCATCTACCGGGATAGCGGTTAACTTAAGCTTAGCACCTGTAGCCTCAGACATATACTTCCAGAGCTTCCAGTCGTCGTTGTGCGGCCAAGACTGGTGGTTGGAAACGGTAATAGAGATCTCTGTACCGTCTTCAAAAACCTTGCCATTGGA
>JAZNNQ010000024.1:0-4074 GCA_045580305.1 Eubacteriales bacterium | reverse complement strand
AGTATAACGCAAATGGCGGTAGCGGTACCATGAGTAATTCAAGCCATACCTACGGCACCGCAAAGGCATTAACCGCAAACGCTTTCACCAAGACAGGTTATACATTCCAGGGTTGGGATACAAGCTCAGCAGGTACCACTGTTGTACATACTGATAAGAAGAGTGTAAGCAATCTTACAGCAACAAACGGCGGAACCGTAAACCTTTATGCTGTATGGAAGGCAAATACATATGCCGTAACATTTGACTTTACAAACGGTTCGGGAGGCACAGCGAGTACAACCGCAACCTACGACTCAGCTATGCCGAAGGTTACACCGCCCACAAAAACCGGATTCACATTTGCAGGCTACTATGATGCAACAAGTGGCGGCACAAAGTACTACAACGCAGACGGTACAAGTGCACGCACCTGGAATAAAACAGAAGCAACCACTCTTTACGCAAGATGGACAAGAAATACATACACTGTAACCTTAAACGCTAACGGCGGTACCGCAGGTACAACAAGTGTAACCGCGTCCTACGGTAGTGCAATGCCGGCAATTGAGACATTACCCACAAGAACCGGCTATACATTCGCAGGCTACTATGATGCAACAAGTGGCGGAACTCAGTACTACAAGGAAGACGGTACAAGTGCACGCACTTGGAATAAAGCTGCGGCAGCTACCCTTTATGCACGTTGGACAGCAAATACGTATACCGTAACCTTTGATAAAAATGGTGGCGGAACACCAAATCCGGCATCCAAAGATGTAACATATAACTCCACCTACGGAACGCTGGCAACGGTATCACGAACCGGTTATACCTTTGACGGCTGGTACACCGCGGCAAGCGGCGGAACAAAGGTTACAAGCAGTACCAAGGTTACAATCACAGCAGCGCAAACCTTATATGCGCATTGGACAGCAAATACTTACACTGTTAAGTTTAACGCAAACACCGGTAGCGGTACTATGAGCGACCAGATATTTACATATGATGTTGCACAAAACCTTACCGCAAATACATTCACCAGAACAGGTTATACATTTGCAGGTTGGTCTTTAAATTCTGTTAAGTATACCGATGGTCAGAGCGTTAAGAATCTTGCTACAAGTGGTTCTGTAACTCTTTACGCTACCTGGACACCGAATACATATTCCGTTAAGTATAATGCAAACGGCGGTAGCGGTACAATGAGTAATTCAACTCATACCTACGGTACTGCATCAAATCTTACCGCAAATGCTTTCACAAGAGATGGCTATACCTTTAAGGGTTGGGCGACAAGTGCAGGCGGAAGCAAGGCATACGATGACAAGGCGAGCATTTCAACCCTTGCAACAAGCGGCACGGTAACCCTCTACGCTGTATGGCAGGCAAATGAATATACCGTTGCATACAATGCAAACGGCGGTAGCGGAACTACTGCAAGTTCAAGCCATACCTATGACACCGCAAAAGCACTTACTGCAAACGGATTCAGCCGAAGCGGCTATACATTCAACGGTTGGAATACCATGGCTGATGGCAGCGGTACTGCTTACGCAAACAGTGCATCTGTCAAGAACCTTGCTACCAGCGGCACTGTAACACTGTACGCTCAGTGGAAGCTTGTTAACTATACCATTACCTATAACTTGAACAGTGGTACGCAGGGTAGTGGTGCAGTCACCGGTTATAATGTAACGACTGCAACCTTCAACCTGCCCACTCCTACCAGAACGGGTTATACCTTTGGCGGCTGGTACACTGCATCCAACTTCTCCGGAACTGCAGTAACGCAGATTGCGAAGGGTTCCACCGGAGATAAAACCTTCTACGCAAAGTGGACCGCAAACACCTACGCGGTAACCTTTAACGGTCAGGGTGCAACTACTGCAGGTACAACAAGCACTACTGCTACATACGACTCCGCAATGCCGAGCATAACCGCACCGAAGAGAACAGGTTATACCTTCGGCGGTTATTATATCGATGCAGCTTGTACCGGTACACAGTATTACAATGCAGACGGTTCGAGCGCAAGAAATTGGACCAGAACAGTAGACACCGTCCTTTACGCAAAGTGGACCGCGAATACTTACACTGTTAAGTTTAACGCAAACACCGGTAGCGGTACTATGAGCGACCAGGTATTTACATATGATGTTGCACAAAACCTTACCGCAAATACATTCACCAGAACAGGTTATACATTTGCGGGTTGGTCTTTAAATTCTGTTAAATATACCGACGGTCAGAGCGTAACAAACCTTGCAACAAGCGGCACGGTAACTCTTTACGCTACCTGGACACCGAATACATACACCATCACATTAGATGACGGTACAAGTACGACGACAGTTACCGCGACCTATGGCAGTTTGATGCCTGAAATCACCAAGCCGCAGGCAGCGGGTAAGGTATTTGGCGGCTACTGGACCGAAGAAAATGGTGGCGGCGAGAAGTATTACACTACGACAGGAACATCCAGCCGAAATTGGGATATAGCAGAAAACACAACTCTTTACGCACACTGGACAGCAGCAACGGTTACCTTAACCAATCCGGGTGATAAGAGTGTTACTGCAGAAAACCAGTTAACATTCAGCATTTCAGGTAGCACAAACTCCGGAATGGGCGTAACTTATTCAGCAACAAATCTGCCGTCGGGAGCAACATTCAGCGGCGACACATTTACATGGACACCCACCATAGGACAGATCGGCACATATGATGTTACCTTTAAGGCGGTTGACGGAGATAGGAGCGCAAGCAGAACGATAACTATCACGGTCAATGCACCCCAGTTTACCGTAAGCTTAAGTGAAGGCGGAACTGTAGAGGTAACTTATGGTGTCGCAATGCCTGAAATTACGGCGCCCACCAAGACCGGATTCGTTTTTGCAGGTTACTTTGACGGCGAAAACGGTACCGGTACCCAGTACTACAATGCGGACGGTACTTCTGCACGTAATTGGAATAAGACAGAAGCTGTTACCCTTTATGCTAAATGGGTTCAGGGTGAGGTAACAATTACCCAGATTGGTGATAAGACCGTCGCAGTAGAGGAAGAACTCACCTTTAATGTCGAAGCAACAACCACTGCGCCGGATGATATTACATATACCGCTGAAAACTTACCCGAGGGTGCAATTTTCAATGAAACCACCGGTGAATTCAGCTGGACTCCCACTACCGAACAGGTAGGTGAGTACACAATTATCTTCAGGGGCAGCGATGGAGTAAACTACGCTGAAGTGACCGTAAAGGTTGTTGTAACCGAAATACTCTCTACAATAACGCTTGATGATGGAACAAATACTACGGAAATTCGGGCAATTTATGATGAAGAGCTTCCCGCAATTACCGCACCTGTCAAGGAAGGCTTTATGTTCGATGGATACTTCGATGGAGAGAACGGCACAGGAACAAAGTATTACAATATTGACGGTACAAGTGCAAAGATTTGGGATAAGAAAGAAACGAGCGTTACCCTCTATGCAAAGTGGATCGAGGGCGATGAGCGCCTCGGACGAAACCTTGGCGTAATCAGGAACAAACTCATCACAGATGCAGAGGGCAATGAGAGACTTGAGCTTGACTTACTTGCAGGTGTTGACAGCCTTAAGTATAATGAAATCGGCTTTGAGGTAACGATAGACGGAGAAACGGTAAGACAGGGAACACATTTCGTTTATCAGACCATAAAAGACAGCAAAAAGACATATACTCCTGCTGATTTCGGCTCATTGTGCAAGCACGCCTTTATTGTACGCTTCAATTTCCCCACATCTTACAAAGCTAAAAACGTAACATTACGTCCTTACGCAATAGACTTTGAAGGTAACACCATTTACGGCAAACAAATTACCGTTCCGGGTATCCACACAAAGCTGTAATAAGGCAAAATTAAAATGAAGAACAGAGCTACGGGTTAACCCGTGGCTCTGTTTTTTTAGTGAAATATACTTTTTAAAATTGACACTTGTATAATTATATTATATAATATAAAGTACGAATTAGTGGCGATAATTTTATTAAAAGGAGTTGTTTTGTTATGAAACAGACCCTAAAAAGAACGCTTTCTGCACTGCTCGTTCT
>JAZNNQ010000023.1:0-10450 GCA_045580305.1 Eubacteriales bacterium | reverse complement strand
AATTGAGATTACCAAGACAACAGATGTAAGCTTTAGTGATGAAAGCGCAGTATCCGCATATGCTCGTGATGCTGTAAAGGCACTTACCGAGGCAGGCCTCATTGCAGGTAGCGGCGGTAAGATCAACCCGAAGGCTAACACAACTCGTGCCGAGGTTGCTGTTGTTCTTGATCGTATCCTCAACAAATAAGCTTTTTCCATTTATTTCCCATATTTCCTTTAGGGAGAGGGCAGGCGTATTTTGCGCCTGCCCTTTCTCTTTTTTCATTAAAAAACAGGACAGATAAAGACAACATTTTGACAATTATCTATAAATATTCAAAGTTGTATTATGTAAACAATAACTGAATATATGGATAAATAAAGCTTTTTGTAAAAACAACAAAAAGCCAACAAAAAATATTTAACTTCCAACATTCATCTATTCCAAAAATTAAAGCGATATAGTAGAATATAGGTAGAAAAGTGTATTTTTTACACTAACTCTTACACAAGGAGGAGAGAGTATGAGAAAAAACTTATCTAGTGGCAAGTTTGTGCGTGTGCTTTCCGCTCTGCTTACCCTTTGTATGGTATTTGGTATGCTTCCGGGCATTACACTTCCTGCAAAGGCAGCTGCTACCACATTAGTCTATGACTTTACGGTAGCAAACGACGGATCTACATTTAATACAGACTATGTCAAAACCATCACTTATGACACGGTGGCAAATTCTACCACCGGAGTCTCTGAGCCTTGGGCATTTATGGAATTTACCCCGGGTTCAGCATCAGGCAGTAACTATCTTGCATATGTTGCTGCTAATACCGGCTTGTATTTCTCCAATGCAGCCCGTAACATAACCACCACAGGTGCACTTAAATTTAAAGTGTCAACTGCAGGCAAGTATATTCCCATGATCGTTACAGGTAGCGGTAAGGGATGGACTTCTGCCGGTTATGTTGATTTTAGTATTAACACGATATCAAACGGTGCATTAGGTGAGACTCTTGCAACCTGTGGTCTTAACCAGGCTCATTACGAGGATGGTCACATTGTTGCGCTTACCAACACTCCTATTGAACTTTCAGCAGATACCGAGTATGCTCTCGGCTTAAAGAACGAAAGATTAAAGGGCAGCCGTTTCCATTTCAAGAAGTTACTTCTTGTACCGGCAGAAGATGCGATTGCAACCGAAATTGTATTGGATGACAATGCAGGTTTAGTTAAGGTTAATGCAGGAGAGAGCGCATCTATCCCGGTTGAGGTAACAATGTCCGACGGCAGTGCTGCCGATCTTTCAAAGATTACCTTTGAGTACTCACAGCTTGATGTTATTACCGCAAAGGTTGAGGGCGATAAGATCGTAGTTACCCCCAACGAAATGACCGAGTCCGATAAGGTAACTCTTACCGTAAAACACGGTGAGATAATGGCTCGCACCAATGTTACCGTTTACCCGGCAGGTACTGTGGAAGAGGGGAAAGATCTTTATTATAACTTTATGAAGTCAATGCCCAGCGAGGTTGAGAGTGAAGTAAACCACTACTACTCAAAGACCTTTACTATGGCAAACTCCACTACGGGCGCATATGGTGAGGCTGCCAACAGCGCACAGTCATCTGATCCTTGGGGTATTGTTAACTGTACAGACAGAAGCGGTACGGTAATACCTAACTTCTACTTCTCCCGTCTCTATCAGGGATATGGTTTCTTGCACGGAGATATCGGTACCGCAACCATTAAGATTCGTGTACCGGTAGACGGTATGTACTTCCCGGCAATGAATCTTCATGCAACCCTTGGTACTGCTACAACCATCTCACTCTGGAAAGAGGGCGAGAGCAATTATGTATTCGCTACCGCGCTCGATACATCTGCAACTGCAGGTGAGAATGCGCTTACAGAGAAGAATATTGCGCTCACCAAGGGTGATTATCTCTTGAGATTCAATAAGACCTCTAAGGGAAGCAATATCTTCAACGGTTTCTCCCTTGACTATAAGGGCGAAATTTCCGATGAGGCTATCATTGAATTTAAAGCAAACGGTTCTTACACCGCTATTGTTGGCGATGCTGCATCTAATGTAAGCGTTTCCTTAACAAAGGATAGCGCGCCGGTTTCCCTTACCGATGCTAAGGTAACCGCGTTTACCGCAACTCCCAAGGATGCAACCATTGCAACCGCAACGGTAAATGCTGACCGTACAATTGCAGTTACTCCTCTTAAAGCAGGTTTAACTTCAATTGATGTTGCAATTACATATGACGGTAACGACTACACCGCAACCATTCCTGTTACCGTTAAGGATTCTGTAATTACCTTTACCGCAAGCAAGTACACCGGCGTTTTAGGCACACCCTCAAAGGTTATGATGTCACTTGATAAGGACGGTACTGCAATCGCCCTTACTGATTCCAAGGTAACCGCAGTTTCTGCAAAGTCCACCGATGAGACCGTCGCAACTGTTTCTGTAAATGCTGATAACACAATCACCGTAACTCCAGTTAAGGTAGGCGGTATATATATCAACATTTCTCTTACATACGACGGTAAGGAATATACCCAGACCATCGAGGCGGATATTGTAGCACCTGCGGCAGGTGCAGAGTACACCTATGACTTTACAGTCCTTGCAAGATCAGGTGCGAACACCGATTTCACAAAGACCATTACATACGATATGGTTGCTGCTACCGGAAAGAGTGCACCCTGGGCATTTATGGACTTTACACCGGGTAGTGATTCCGGCAACAACTATTTCACATATGTTTATGGTGACCGCGGCTTCTATTTTGCAAATGTCGCAAGAAATACGACCACTACCGGTACACTTAAGTTCAAGGCAGCAAAGACCGGTAATTATATCCCCATGATCGTTATGGATAGTGGTGCAAACTGGCCGGAAGCAGGCTTTGTAGAGTTTGCCATCAACACACTTGACGGCACAACTAAGGGAGAATTGCTTGCAAAGCGCGGTATCAATGCTACAAATGCAGGTACAGGCGACTATGCATTTGCACTTACAACTACTCCCATTGCGCTCACTGCAAACTCAGAGTATGCTCTTACAATAGAGACCAAGTTGGTAAAGAGTCGTGCTGCTTTTAGAGCACTTAAACTTGTTCCGGTTGAGTCTCCCGTTGCAACCGAGGTTATTGTTGACAATTACTCCGGTCTTGCAAATGTAAATATGGGCGATACAAAGGAAATTCCGGTATCTGTTAAGATGACAAGCGGAAGCGCTGATTTATCAAAACTTGAATTTGCATATTCAACAGCTGACATCGCAACTGTCACACTTTCAGGTGCAAATCTTAAGATTACACCGGTTAAAGAGGGTACAACAACCCTTACAGTAAAGTATGGCGAGGTTCTTGACCGTATCAACATAAAGGTGAATCCGCAGGGAACAACGGTTGAAGGCCGTGACCTTTACTACAACTTCCAGGCATCAATGCCGTCTAACGTTGAGACCGAGGTTAACCATTCTTATTCCTCAACATTCAGGATGTCAACTGTTACCGCAGGTGCATACGGCGAGGCAAAGAACGATAGCTTCACCTCCGATCCTTGGGGTATTGTTTCACGTGTGGACGCAGCAGGTAACGAGAAAGAGAATTTCTACTTCTCCCGTCTCTATCAGGGCTACGGCTTCTTACACGGTGACATTGGTACCGCAACAATGAGAATCCGTGTGCCGGTAGACGGTATGTACAACCCGGCAACCAATCTCCACACAACACCGGCAACCGCTGAAACTGTTTCCATTTGGAAGGTCGGTGCAAGTGAGTACCTGTGTGCAGGCGTTCTTGACGCAGATGCACCTATGGGTGAGGTTGAAATTAGCGATATGTATATCCCCATGGAAGCGGGCGACTATTTAGTTAAGTTTACAAAGTCAGCTTCCGGCTCTGTAATTATGAACGGTCTTTCCCTTGATTATAAGGGCCCGATTTCAGGTGAAGATCAGATCGTTCTTAAAAACAGCGGTAACTACTCCGCAATCGCAGGTGCTACACCCATTAACTATGCAGTAAGCCTTAAGCGAAACGGTGATCCGGTTTCCCTTACCGATTCCAAGGTAACCGCACTTACCGCAACATCTACCGCACCTGATATAGTATCAGTTTCTGTAAATACTGACCGCACAATTAAGGTAACTCCTGTTAAAGCGGGCAGTGCAACGGTAAATATTACTCTTACCTACGACGGTAAGGAGTATACAACTTCATTTACAGCAACCGTTTCCGCACAGAGCACCAAGAAAAACTTCGTGTTTGACTTTAAGAAACTTGTATTATCCGCAAGAACCTTCTACCCATTTGCAGGCGTTACCGATTACGCACAGACAACAATGGGTAGCTCAAAGGAAATTTACCCAACAACCAAATACTGTAGCTACACCGATCCATTTATCTACGGCGGCGTCAGCAACGATGCAACCTTCGGTATCGTTGACTGTACCTATGGTGCGCGCATCGACGGTAAGATCGGCTCTTACGCTACCGTAAAGGTTCGCTTAGATGCTCCCGGTACATATGATTTCTCCGCACGCGTCGGCCGTTGGAACAACGCGTCCACCGTTGATTTCTACATCGCACCGGAGGGTGTTGCAGATACTATGCAGCCTCAGTACTATGTCGGCAGACTTGAACCCTATAAGGCTGTTTACGAGCTTTCCGACTGGCTCACAATGATGCATGTAAGAAATGTTACCATCACTAACCCCGGTGATTATCAGGTAACCTTCCGCATTGTTGAGAAGAACACAGCCGCTGCATCCTATATGTTCGCTATAAGCGGTCTCTTCTTCGACCCGATTACCGCTGACGAGACCATCATCACAGCAAACAGCGATGTTCAGCGTGTAATGGTAGGAGATAGCGCTGAAATTCCGCTCGCTATCGCAACAAACAATGTTGCAAAGGACTTTACCATTGCAAGTGATATTAAGGCAACCACCGATGACGGTGAGGTTTTAGCCGCAACCATAAATACAAGTCCGGACGGCAAGACCGCAACTCTTAAGCTCGAAGGTAAGGCGGCAGGTAAGACAAATGTTACTGTTACCGCTACCGTAGATGGCAAGACCGTATCTTTGGTTAAGTCATATCAGGTAGCAGCTGCAAAGGATACCGCAGAGGAAATCCTTATCGACTTTAAGAAGGGTCAGGCAGTTCCGATCCTTGACAAGACCATCGCAAACGACGGCTGGGCATTAAATACCCGGATGACAAACACAGAAATCTACAAGCCGTCAAATTATAAGCACTTCCGTTATCAGTCCTACGGTATCGGCGCTTACTATCAAGGCTATCACAATACTGAGGGCAAGGCAGATATCACATTTGATGTCGATGTTTTGGCTAAGAGCGCGTATGAACTTAGAATTGACGGTGGCAGATACACCGGCGGCGCTAAAGTTGCTGTTTATGTTGATAAGCAGTATGTAGGCGAATATAACTTTAACGGCCCCGACGATATCGTTTCTCAGGGTGAAAAACAGCTTAACACTGTTGAGCTCGATGTGGGTGTTCACCAGATCACCTTCCGTCGTATAAGCTCTGACAGCGCAATGGGTTACCTCAACTTAGGAAGCATCCGCTTGACTCCGGTAAGCGCAATGCCCACCTTTGTAGGCTTTGTTGCAGAGGCTGACCAGACCACCCTTACAGTAGGTGAGAAGGCAGAAGCTATCATCGGACCGAAGATGTCCGACGGCTCACCCTGCTACTTTGGTAACCTCTTTACGAACAATGAAGAAGATACTCAGAATTCCTATAAGTTTACCAATTCCGACGGAGCAGTTGTTTCTTACGAGGATGGAATCTTGACCGGCTTAAAGCCCGGAACATCTAAACTCTCCGTCGCAGGTATGAAGGATGGTGTCGCTACCAATAAGGACATCACAATTGTCGTTTCCGATGATCCGCTGACATCTGTCGAGGCTGATATTAAGGAAACCATCAACAACGGCGAGCGCGTAAACATTGATGTTGTTGCAAAGACCAAGAGCGGCAGAACAATCAACCCGCTTTCCTATGAAGCAGAATTTGCATCAAGCAATACTTCTGCAGTTATAGTACGCGACGGCATTATGACCGGCGTAGGCAAGGGAAGTGCTAAGGTTACCGTAACCGTTACCTTAAACGGCGTAACAAAGAGCATTTCTAAGGATGTATCCATCGCAAACGACGGTATCAAGCTTTACGCTTATGCTGATGACACAACAATCAAGCTCGACCAGACCTCGCAGGTTCGTGTGGCAAACAGTTCACTTGAACTCATTACCTCCGGCATCACCTATAAGAGTAGCAATGAAAAGGTAATTAAGGTTGATGCAAACGGTAAGGTAACTCCGGTATCACTTGGTAAGGCGTATGTAAATATCACCACCAATTATCGTGGTACAAATTACAACTTAAGCGTTCAGTTCAAGGTAACCGAGGACAAGAATGCAGCTACCTACTACACAGGTGAGCGCATTGAGGCTCTTCGTGAGAACCGTCAAAAGTACGACTGGGCGGTTGATACCTCTGTTGCAAGTATCAAAGAGGCTGATAGCTACATCAACTTACTCGGTACCGACCCCAATGCTTACTTACACTTTATGACAACCCAGGAACTTCCCCGTGCAGCGTCCCCATCCTATCGCTGGGACCCGAATGGTGCGGTTTGCCGCTACTGCGGACTTAACCTTGCAAACACCTCTTGGGGTATGTATGGCTGGTTAATCGACCCGATTAACAAGGAATGGAAGATTACCTGCCCTGACTGCCGTAAATCCTTCCCGACCAACGACTTCGGTAAGTTCTACGAACTTGGTATAGGCGAAGACGGTATGTGGGATTACGAGCTTGCAAAGAAGAAGAATGCAGAGCTTGTAGCAAGTGGCCACACCGGATATCTTGTAAACGAGACCTTGCCTGAAAAGGGCGAGGGCTGGGGCGTCGAAGACGGTTGGGGTTACCGTACCGGCAAGACGCTCACCAACACCCAGGGTAATGCTCAGGAAGAAACTTACACCTGGATCGCGTACTACAACCACTACGGTATCTGGCAGGTACAGGCAAATGCAGGTCCTTATTCAGGTATCGTTCACCGTACACTCAGCGCTATGAATGAGGCATATATCAATACAGGCGATATGAAGTACGGTAAGATCGGCGCTGTAATGGTTGACCGTATTGCTGATATCTATCCCTCAATGTACACCGGCGATTCCTTCCCGTTGTTTGCAAACTCCGACTCCACATTACCTAAGGGTAAGATGGTAGGTTGTATCTGGCAGCACGGTGAGTCCCGTATGTATATGCTTGGATATGATGCTTACTACGAAGTATATGAAGACCCGACCGTAATTGAAATCATTAATAACAATGCACTTAAGTACGATCTCGGTTACGATAAGTCAAGTGCGGTTGCAATCCGTGAGCATATCGAGGATCACCTCGTTCTCCAAAGTTACATCGATATGAGAAACGGTAACATCCACGGTAACTTCGGTATGCACCAGTCACTTGCTGCATACACCGGTGTTATCCTTGATACAATGCCGAAGAGTAAGGAGATACTCGATTGGATGTATGCAAGTACAACCACCACCTTCGGCGATGACGACATTACCGGTGGTAATGTAAATGCACAGATTATAAACCTTGTTGACCGTGACGGTTTAGGTTCAGAGTCCGGTGCAAACTACAATGTACTTTGGGCAAACTCTCTCCTCAATATCTTTGGTCCTACAGAGGGTTACACAAGATACGAGGCAAAGAACGGCTTTAATAACCCCCGTGTTATCAAGATGTTCAAGGCTTACTTACCGCTTACACTTGCGCGCAGAACCACGGTACAGATAGGTGATAGCGGTGCTACTGCAAAACCGGGCTTCCAGATGACCGCAGGACTTCTTGCCAAGGGCTTCCAGAACTCGGGCGATGTCGAAATGGCACAGTTCCTCTATCATATGTATGGTGGCGATGTAACTCAAATCCACGCTGATAAGTACACCAAGAATCCCGAAGCTATCCAGCAACAGGTACTTGATGTAATAAAGAAGCACGGCGAATATAACTTCGACCAGAGCCACCTGCTCGCAGGTTACGGTTTCGGTATTTTCCGTGATGGTACTTACAGAAAGGCCGCCAATGCGGCAGACAATATTGATACCCAGCGTGATATATGGATGTACTTCGGTGCAGCTAACTCCCATAAGCACGCGGATATTATGAATATTGGTATGGAAGCATTTGGCGTATCTGTATTACCGGATTTAGGTTATCCCACAACCGCTGACGGTTCCGACCGTACGGTAAGCTGGGAAATGGGTACTATGATCCATAACACCGTTATGGTAAATGAAACCAACTTGAATCGTATCCGTTCTTACAACAACGGCGTTGCCCGTAACGGCTGTCATCCCTATCACTTTGACGATTCAGGTCGCGTTAAGGTAATGGATGTATCTGCTTGTAAGGATGCAACCGTGGCAAAGGGCGACTTCCGCAGATCTGTTGTATATGTAAAGGTAGATGAGGAAAACTCTTACGCGGTTGACTTCTTCCGCGTAACTGCCGGCACAACTCATACCTACGGCTTCCACGCATTATCAAATACCATCTACGAGACCGAGGGTCTTACATTAACTGCACAGAATGGCGGTTCTTACGCAGGTACTGATGTTCCGTTCGGCACTATCGGTGTCGGAAAGGGCGGTGCAGCATATCTCTATAATGTTCGCACATCTCCCAGTGACACCGGTAACTTCGCGGTTGACTTCAAGATCCAGAACTTCAGAAACGAGAGATGGTATAAGAACAATATCCACCTCCGTGTAACAATGCTTAACGACTTTAAGCTTGATGATGTATCTATAGCAAAGGGTAAGCCGCCGATTCGTGACGACAACCCCACAGAGCTTGAGTTCGTTTACGCTCGTCGTCGCGGCACAAACTTAGATTCACTCTTCTCCGCGGTTTACGAGCCCTATGACACAGAGCGTTATGTATCAGACATCAAGTCTGTTCCGGTAACCTATGCTGACGGCTCAGCGCTCTCCGCTGCTGATGTGGCTCAGACCAAGGCTGTTAAGGTAACACGAGTAGACGGTGTTGTTGACTATATCGTATACTCAACCAACACAACCACAACCTTCAAGGTTGACAATAAGTTTGAGTTCTGCGGCTTCGTTGGCGTATACACCGAAAAGGACGGTCAGCTTGTTTACTCCTACGGTCAGGACGCAAGCAAGATTGGCGATGCCGAGGGCCTTGCTGCTTACACCGGTGAGATTGTTGACTTTACAAAGGAACTCTCTCGCCAGAACTATGTAACAATTCAGTTTAACCAGAAGGTTGAAAAGGATAAGATCATCGGCAAGATGCTTGATGTTGCAAACGGCAGAAATGACAACGGTAATGTAATCATCTTAGGTGCTGAGGATCTCGGCGGCAACAAGTGGAAAATCGACATGGGCGAGGCTTCTATGGTAACCTCCATGGCAGATCCTGCAGACGAAAAAGCGGGCTATATCTACAATATGGCAGAGGGCAATGCGGTAAGAATCCCGCTTCCGCTTACATCAAGCGCAGGTCCGAAGTTCAACAAGATTCCCGACACTACAGGCGAGGTAGGCGCTGAGGTTAAATTTACCGTAACCGCTACCGGCGGCGAGGGTAAGACCCTTACCTACAAGATGACACAGGCTCCGAATAATGCCAGCTTCAATCCGGAAACCGGCGTATTTGAGTGGATCCCCGCAAGCTCACATCGCGGTGACAATGTAATCGCATTCGAGGTTTCCGATGGCGTACTCACAGACACTATGTACATCACCATCACCGTATTCGGCTCATCACCCAGTCCCGGCCCGGCACCTGGTCCCAACGGCGGCGGTGGCGGAGGCGAGAACTCCAAGCTCACCGTTAAGTTTGAGACCAACGGCGGCTCAAATGTTGCAAGCAAGCAGGTAGCCAAGGGTGAAAAGGTAGAGAAGCCTGCAGATCCCACAAAGGATGGCTACACCTTCGACGGTTGGTACCTTGATGCAGAACTTACCAACAAGTACGACTTTGACACTACCGTTACCGCGGCAATTACACTCTACGCTAAGTGGGTAGAGGGTGAAGCTACCACTACCAAGAAGTTCATCGACTTAGGTAACCATAAGTGGGCAGAGGATGCTATTTACAGACTTGTTGAAGCAGGTGTTGTAAACGGAACAAGTGAGAACACCTACTCACCGGGCGTAAATATTACAAGAGCAGACTTTACAACCCTTATCGTCCGCGCATTCAAGTTTGAAGCAGAGGTTGCGACATTCGCTGATGTAGATGCTTCTAAGTACTATGCAAACCCGATCGGTATTGCAAAGACTTTAGGTATCGTAAACGGCGTAAATGCAACTGACTTCGCACCGACTGCACAGATTACCCGCCAGGATATGATGGTAATTATCTATCGTGCACT
>JAZNNQ010000022.1:0-13392 GCA_045580305.1 Eubacteriales bacterium | reverse complement strand
GCTTCATTAGATAAGAAGGCATGCGTAGTTTCTCTGGAAGATTCGTATTTGTCGCAAGATATTGAAACTTTAATAAATCAAGAAAAAGATAAAGAAGCTGCGTGTGTCGTTAAAAGTTTATATGAAGCTTTGGATTATAGTAGTGGAGTGAAGGGTACTAATTTCAAAGAAGATACCATCAATTTAACAAAAAACGGCGTTTACTATATTTTTAACCAAAATTCCAATGGTAATCTTACCTTGGTGAGATTTAGCGTTAACAACATCAAAACCGCGTCTGCAACATTTGAGGTTGAACATGAGGAAGATACATCTAGTGAATATATTGCACATGTTACGGCAACCGCTATCGCAAATCCCAACGCCCCGATAAAGCAAATGTTTGCGGTCAAGAGCGACTATGAACCCGAGTCTGCAGGTGCTTATCGCGCATATACGCCTAATGGTAAAGCGCAGAAGATTTGGGATGAGGTATCAATAAGTGGCGACTATATTCCTGTAGAAGAGTCAAAGTTCTCCGTATCCGAATACGGCACATACTCTTTGTATATGCTTGATGAATACGGCAACTGGGGCGTATCGGAAGTCACGATAGAAGCGCCTGAGCCCGATTCAACAGAACCTTAAACATTTAATGAGGCACACACCTTTTAAGGATTATGAAAAATGAGTATTAACAATAAAATTATTATCATAGCAAGTGCGGTCACGATTTTGATAATCTTTTGCTACGGAATACTTATGGCAAACGGTAAAACCGAGTACGAGGGACTGGCGGCGGAGCCGATTTCCGCATATAAAATCAATATCAACACCGCAAGCGTTGAGGAGCTTACTTATTGCACCGGGCTCGGCGAGAAAACTGCCCGAGAGATAGTTGATTACCGAGAAGCAAACGGCGATTTTGAATCGGTGGATGAACTTGCCAATATAGACGGAATAGGCAAAAAGAAGATCGACCAGTGGAAGGACACCCTTTGGGTTGAATAAGAGGTGGTTTACTATGAAAAAATTAAAAATAGCAGTTGTCGGACTTGGCAGAATCGGCTGGCAGGTGCATCTGCCCGAGATAGCTAAGAATGACAAATTTGAGCTATGTGCAGTAGTGGATGTAAATGAGGATCGTCTCGTTGAGGCGGAGGGAGAATATAAGGTAAAAGGATATACCTCCCTTGAGGAAATGCTTAAGGCAGAAAAGCTTGACCTTGTTGTAATTGCATCGCCCACCCACCTGCACCGCACGCAGTGCGAGCTTTGTTTTGCACAGGGTGTGGATGTTTTTCTGGATAAACCCATGGCGCCCACGCTTGAGGATTCCGTTAAAATTGCGGAGGCAGCAAAAACAAACGGCAGAAAGATTATGGTATATCAGCCACATCGTGCGGTGCCTGCGGTTTCTGTTTTGCGCCGTATAATTGACGAGGGCAAGATCGGCCCGGTTTATATGATGAAGAGAGCACAGTCCTCATATGTAAGACGACACGACTGGCAGGCGCTTCGAAAATTCGGTGGCGGTATGATTAACAACTATGGTGCTCATTTTATAGATCAGATGATTTATCTTGCACAGGAGGATGTGGAGAGTATTTACTGTACGAGCCACCGCATTGCAACTTTAGGGGATGCGGAGGATGTGGTTAAGGCGGTGCTTACGATGAAATCAGGCGCTACCATTGATATTGACATCAACAACGCCACCGCCCATATGATTGCGCCTTGGATGATATTCGGCAAGTACGGAACTATCGTTGCTGAGGGGTCATCCTATGCTCAAACCGATAATTTTATCGTAAAATACTACAATCCTGCAGATATGCCGGAATTGACATTGGACGAAAGCTTGACAGCTGAGGGAAGACGATACAATAACGATGTTCCCGTTCCGTGGAAGGAAGAAATCGTACCGGTAACACCCGAGGATGCGGTGATTTTCTACGATAAGGTTTATGAGTATTTTGCATTAAATGAAAAACCTTTTGTTCCCGTTGAGGAAACACTTCGCGTTATGGAACTCCTGGAAGAGGCACACCGTCAGGCGGATTAAAAAGTAAAAGCGATGTCATTTGACATCGCTTTTTTCTTTAGAAAATCGATATAATTCCCGCAATAATGGCGGCAATTGCGGGGAAACCGATAATCGTTGCCAGCCACTTGCGGAGAAGCACCTTACCCGGAATGTAGGGACGAAGGTCTTCTGTGCCCGAGATTATCCAGGTTTTCGTGTGGCCGACCCAGTACCAGTCGATAAAAAATCTATCAAATAGTCCCATAATCAAGAGAATAACCGTCATTTGCCAAAAACCGCTGAAAAAGGAGTCGGCGCCGTTAATAAAGTAGACCATCAGAGGCGTAATTACAAAAACCGGTACATAGAGCGCAAGGCAGGAGATGATGAAACTTTTTTTGATTTTTGCCTTTGTGGTATAACCCAATTCAACGGCGCGCTCTTGCACATCCTTTTCATATAATACGACAAGACCGACGGGGCCGTTTGCTATACCGATTACGCAATAAATAAGCAGAAAAAAGGACATTACAATGCCCTCAATCACAAGAAGCATTATATAGCACCTGCGCTTTCTTTTGAAAATCTGCAGCCGCAGAAGGACTGGCGATAGAGATTGTATTTTTTGGAAAGTTCTATCGAGCGGAGATAACCGCCTTTTTTCTTGAAATCCGAGGGGAGATAGGGGATTTCATATTTTTGCGCCAACTCTTCGCCGATTTTATTGAGCAATTCCGCGTTTTTGTGTGGACTTATAGAAAGGGTAGTGCAAAAATAGTCGAAATTACCTTCTTTTGCAAGCTTTGCGGTTTCATCTAAACGAAGATTAAAGCATTTATCGCATCTTTTGCCGCGCTCCGGCTCGTTTTCTAAGCCACGGGAAGCATTGAGGAAAGATTCTGGGCTATATTCACCGTTAATTATTTCGATATTGTTTTTATGTGGCATTTCAGAAACAAGACGGGAAAGCTCGGCTTTTCGCTTTTCGTATTCTTCCAAGTTGTCGATGTTCGGGTTATAGAAAAACAGGGTTATGTCAAAATGCTCACTTAAATATTCGAGGACATAACTTGAGCATGGCGCACAGCAAGCATGAAGAAGCAGGCGCGGGGTAAAATCAAGGGACGCAATAAGTATATCAAGCTCTTTTTGATAGTTTCTGACCATAAATTTGCGCCTCCTTTCAACATATATTTTTATTTTACAGCCACTCATCAAAAAAGGCAACAAAAAAGCGGATAATCCCAACATTTAGCAATGTACAAAAGGAATTTAATATGGTAACCTATGCGCGAGGATAAGAAGATATCCAACAATCCGTCAGGGAGGAAATAAAAATGGAAATTAAAACAAAAACACCTTGGGAAGCAAAATTTACCTGGACTTGGATTTCCTATGATGAAATCTGGAACTACACACAGGAGGATTTCGATAAGAGAGCAAAGGATTTTAATGACCGCGGCATAACACACGCGATTATATTTACCCTTACACATTTCCGTATGGGATTTTACAGATATTGGGACAAGATTCACTCAGCCCTTAAAATGCTTTGTGACGCTTGCCACAAGTACGACATCAAGGTTATTGAGCACAACTCCGCATCCCTTATTCACGATGTACTCAGAAGCGAAGGATTTGCACGATTAGAGGAAGATATCGGCTCTTTCAGCGACTGGAAGAGCACTGTTGAGGACTGGATTGAGGTTCCTCGTTTCCTTGTTTCCGACCCGGAGGTTTTCGGACATAAAATTAAGGATATGTTGCAGATTGACGGCCGCACCGGCAAGGTCGCAGATACCATTTATAAGTGCAGCGTTTTCTGCTACAACAACCCGGAATACAGAGATATGTATAAGAAATACAGGATGCTCGAGCTCGAAACAGTTCCGTTTGACGGTATGATGGACGATGATATTCAGTGGTTTGCAGACGGAAATTCCTGTACCTGCGAGCATTGCCGCAAGAAATTCAAAGAAAAATACGGTTACGACTTACCCCAACCTGAAGATTGGGATAAATTCTATAACGATTACAATAATCCCGCATTCGTCAGCTGGTGCCGTTTCCGCAGAGAGAGCACCGAGGAGTGGTGGAAAGAGCTGGATGATATGTACAAGAGCCTCGGCTTTAATATGATTCGCCCCACCTATTCTTCCGATGTGCTTAAATGGGCACCCACCCTTTCCTGCCTTGGCGGTTGTATGGATCGCTATCAGTTCCTCTTCCAGGAAAACTGTTTCTCAGCAATTATGAAAAACTCCTATCCTGACTTTATGGTTGAGGCTATTCACCGTTTTGCTCACGCTGAGCGCAACGGTATCCCCTCAATGTCTATGTTCTATCCGGATCGTGAGGACAGTACATACTTCTCCTGGGCACTTTCACGCACCTGGGGCCAGCTTTATACAGGCACCTGTGAGGGTGTTGACATTACCGGTATTGAGAAAAAGTACCGCGACTTTGAAAATGAAAATATTCTTGCATATTCATCTCCCAAGAAGGTTGAGGATATTGCTTTCTATTATTCTACCAAAACCCGTGACTTTACAGCGCCACAATATGAAATGGCAGAGAAGTACTCACTTAATTGTTTAGGTGCTATGCAGGCAGCTATTTACTCACGACTTGGTGTGGGCATGGCATTTGAAAATGCAACAGTTGAGGAGCATTTAAAGCATCCGGCAATAGTTTCTGCGTTCTCTGCTATGATTGAGGATGAAGAGCTCGCAACCCTTAAAGAATATGCGGTTCAGGGCGGCAAACTTATTATCTACGGTGATTTTGCAACTGTTGACGGTAAGAATATTCCGAGAGAGGCAAACGATGTTCTTGCAAAACTCGGTATTGATGCAAAGGCAAGTGCTTTTGATGCAAGCGGCGATATGGCGGCAACCTATAACGGAAAGAGCATTAGCGTTTCCAACATGAAGGCACTCCTTACATTTGAAGGAGCAGAGGCTGTTGCTACCATAGGCGGTAAGAATGTCGGTATCCGTGCAAAAGTGGGTGATGGCGAGATCGTCTGGATCGCTGCAAAGGTTAACGAGAGCGAATACCAGAAAACCATTTGGTCAAAACGCCGCACACCGAAGCCGGAGCCTGCTGAGAATCAACCCTGGCTCCGCGATCATCAGCTTGCACACAGCGGCGCGATTTTTGATTTACTTATCGACCGTCAGTACAAGATTAAATGTGATATTGACGAGCTTCTTGCAGGCGTGTATAACACCGAAGCGGGACTTGCAATAAATATTGCAAATATTAAGGATACCATCTCCAAAGAGAGTGAAATGGTTGCGCATTCTGATATTATCCCGAGCTTTGCAAAGGATGCACCCAAACTTCCGGAAATTAAGGTATCTGTTAAGTGCGACGGTGCAAAGGGCGCTACTCTTAAATCACCTGAACTTGCAGGAGATGTTAAACTCGACACTACTTATACAAACGGTGTGGCTGAATTTATCATACCTGCGGACATATTTGCATCATATGCCCTTATAGTTATTGAAAAATAACGATATTAACCGAAAAAACGGCGATATACAAAGCAAAGTATATATAGTAAAATTAGAGTAGTGGAGTGCATTCTCCGCTACCTTAATTTAGGAAATAATATTTATAATTCTTGGTTGGGAGGAAATAAAAATGGATATTAAGAAAAAGACCCCTTGGGAAGAAAAATTTACCTGGTTTTGGTTTTCTGATGAGCAGATTTTTGAGTGGACTCAGGAAGACTTTGACCGTGCCGCAAAAGACCTTTATGACAACGGAATTACAATGGCAATTAACTTTACCCTTACACACTTTCGTATGGGATTTATTAAATATTGGGATAGAATCCACAATGCATTCAAGATGTTCTGTGATGCTGCTCACAAGTACGGCATCAAGGTGGTTGAGCACAACTCCGCATCCCTTTCTCATGATCTTTTAAGATCCGAAGGCTGGAAGAGATTTGAGGACGATATTAACTCTTACACAAACTTTAAATCAAGCGTTGAGAATTGGATTGAGGTTCCCCGTTTCTTACTCAATGACCCTGAGGTTTACGGCAAGAAGCTCGACACCTTATTCCAGATTGACGGCCGTACAGGTAAGCGTGCAAACACTATTTATAACCTTAATGTTTTCTGCTACAATAATCCGGATTACCGCGAAATGTATTTTAAGTACAGAACCGAGGAGCTTAAAATTGTTCCCTTTGACGGTATTATGGACGACGATGTTCAGTGGTTCGGCGACGGACATGCTTGTGCATGTGAGCATTGCCGCAAGCTCTTTAAAGAGAAGTATGGTTACGACCTTCCTTACCCCGATAAGTGGGATGAGTTCTACGGAGACTATAATAATCCGGCATTCGTTGCTTGGATTCGCTTTAAGAAGGAGAGCACTGAGCGCTTCTACCGCGACTTAACAAAGCTTTACGAGAGCATCGGACGCGGAGATATCGGTCGTCCTAACTATCAGTCCGACATTCTCAAGTGGAACCCGACTCTCTCCGGTTTTGATACTTGTACAGATCAGTGGACCTTTATTTTCCAGGAAAACTGCTTCTCAGCTGTTATGAAGAACTCATACCCCGACTTTATGGTTGAGGCGGTTCATCGTTTTGCAGCTGCAGAGAAGAACGGCGTTGCTTCAATGTCTATGTTCTATCCGGACCGTGAGGACTCAACATACTTCTCCTGGGCGCTTTCTCGCACTTGGGGTCAGATTTACACTGGCACTTGCGAGGGTGTGGATATTACCGGTATTGAGAAAAAATACCGTGATTTTGAGTCTGAGAACATTCTTGCATACTCTTCCCCCAAGAAGGTTGAGGATGTTGCATTCTACTATTCAATGCAGACCCGTGACTTCTCAGCGCCTCAGTACGAGATGGCTGAAATACACTCATTCCCCTATCTTGGTACAATGCAAGCGTCCTGCCATGCTTTACTTGGTACAAATATGGTACTTGAGAGCGATCCTGTTGAGGAGCTCTTAAAGCACAAGACAATTATCGTTCCATTTATGGTTATGGTTAACGAGGAAGAACTTAAAAAGTTTAAGGAATATGTGCTCCAAGGCGGCAAGCTCATTATTTACGGTGACTTTGCTATCGTTGACGGAAGCAATGCAAAGCGTGATGTTAACGACCTTATCAAGTTCTTCGGCATTGATGCAAAAGCTACCGAAATATCCGACACTTCCGCTATGACTGTAACCTATGCAGGTAAGAGCGCTAATGTTCCCGATATGAAGGCACTTCTTTCATTTGAAGGTGCAGAGAGTATCGCAACCATGGATAATAAGACCGTTGGTATCCGTGCAAATATTGGTGATGGCGAACTTATTTGGATTGCAGCAAGACCGGTTGAAAGTGAATACCAGAAGTCAATCTGGGTAAATCGCCGTGTTGCAAACCCCACCCCCGAGGAAGCACAGCCGGATCTTCGTGCACATCAGGCACTTCACAGCGGTGCAATTTTAGATATTCTCATCCCCGAGCGCCAGTATGTAATCGAGTGCGACAACCGCGACCTTTTGGTTGGCGCATACAACACCGAGGCGGGTCTTGCAATCAATATTGCAAACATCAAGGGCGCTATCGATAAAGAGGCGGTAATGGTAACACATAAAGATATTATCCCCTCATTCCTTGCTGATGCACCCAAGATGGGCGAGATTAAGGTCACCATCAAGTGTGATGGCGCAAAGACCGCTACTCTTAAGACGCCGGAGAGAAGTGACGCTGTTAAGCTCGATGTTGTTTGCGCTGACGGCGTGGCTAAATTTGTTATCCCGGCAGGAACATTTGCATCTTATGCACTTATAGTTTTGGAGTAATTAAATGAAAAAAACCGTAAATTGGGAAGAAAATTATTCTTCATTCTGGCTCTCGGATGATGAAATCTTTAAGTACACAAAAGAGGATTTTCTCCGTCGCGCCGAGGAATTTAAGAAAAACGGCGTAACAATCGCCGAAAACTTCTCCATTACCCACTTCCGTTTCGGCTTTTTCCGTTATTGGGAGCAGATTAAGAAGGCATTCAAGCTTTATGTTGAGGTTTTCCACGAGGTGGGAATTGAGGTGTACGAGCACCACAGCTCGTGCCTTGTTCACGATCTTTTAAGGTCTGAGGGATGGGAGCGTTTTATAGGTGATATCAATTCCTACACCCACTTTACATCCTGTGTGGAAAACTGGATCGAAGTGCCGCGGTTCTTAATTGATGATCCGGAGATATACGGTAAGAAACTCCGCAGTATGCTCCAGATAGACGGCAGAACCGGAAAGGCGGCAAATACGGTTTATAACACAAACGCCTTTTGCTTTAATAATCCTGACTATCGTTACGCTTATTTCCGTTATATAAGGGAGCTTTTAGAAGAAGTTCCCTTTGACGGTATGGAAAACGACGATGTTCAGTGGTTTGGTGACGGGAATGCCTGCACCTGTGAGCATTGTCGCAGACTCTTTAAAGAGGAATACGGCTATGACCTGCCGCAGCCGGAAGAATGGGACAAGTTCTATAACGATTATAATAATCCGGTATTTGTTGCTTGGCTTCGCTTCAAAAAGAAGAGCACCGAGCGCTTCTACCGCGATTTAAGCAAGCTTTATGACAGTATGGGGCTGCAGGAGATCGGCCGACCCAATTACCAGTCGGATATTCTAAAGTGGAATCCGACCTTCTCTGGTTTTGATTCTTGTATGGATCAGTGGGATATGATAATGCAGGAAAACTGCTTTAGTGCGGTTATGCGCGCATCCTATCCGGAGTTTATGGCAGAGGCTATCCATCGTTTCTCTGCGGCTGAGCGAAACGGAGTTCCGTCCATATCCTACTTTTATCCGGAAAATCCTGACGACACATATTTCGCCTGGGCCCTGTCCCGCACCTGGGGTCAGCTTTATTCCGGCACCTTTGAGGGCAAGGATATAACAAGCATCGAAAAACCCTACCGCGATTTCGAGAAGAAAAACATTTTAGCCTATACCGAGCCGAAAAGGCTTGAGGATATCGCGTTCTACTATTCAATGCAGACTCGCGATTTCTCAGCACCCCAGCTGGAAATGGCTGAAAAGTATTCTTTCCCCTTTGTGGGCGCGCTCCAAGCATCAAGTTTTGAAAAGCTTGGTACAAATATGGCTTTTGAAGATGACGATGTGGACACGCTTTTAACCCATAAGAATTTACTCGTTGCATTTATGTCAATGATAAATGACGATGAACTAAAAAAGTTTAAAGAGTATGCATATAGGGGCGGAAAACTTATAATTTACGGTGATTTTGCAACCATGGATGCGCTGGGCAGACCGAGATGCGCAAGTGATGTTCTTTCAGCCCTTGGCATCGATGCAAAAGCGGCAGAGATTGAAGAAATTTCAGATATGACCGTAGCTTATGACGGCAAAACCGTGGATATTTGCGATATGCGCGCACTCCTTTCATTTGAAGGTGCTGAGAGTATCGCAACTATGGGTGTCAAGACCGTGGGTATTCGCGCAAAGCTTGGCGATGGCGAGATTATCTGGATTTCCGCAAAGCCGAATAAAAGCGAGTTCCAGCCCACAATCTGGGCAAACCGAAGGGTGGAAAATCCTCCGGCGGTTGAGGCAACACCTTGGCTTTACGAGCACCAGCTTTCCCATACCGGCGCACTGCTTTCTCTTTTGGTGGGCGAGCGGCAGGTTGAAGTTCAGTGTGCGCAAAGCGAACTGTTACTCGGTGCATATAATACCCCTATGGGCATTGCAATCAACATTGCAAATGTTGAAGGAACAATTCCAAAAGAGCAGGGAATGGTTGCCCATCAGGATAAGCTTATAAATTATTGTAAGGGCGCAAAAAAGCTTCCGATGATGAAAATTTCCGTAAAACGCGAAGAGATTAAAAGAGTTTACTTGCAATCCCCTGAATTTGAGGGAGAGGTTGAGCTCGAATTTAAGTGTAATAATGGTGTGGCCGAAATAGTTGTTCCCAAGGACACTTTTGCGGCATATGCACTGATTATATTGGAGGAATAGAAAATGACAGTATTACTTATGACAGACCTTGAGGGTATCTCCGGCGTCAGCTCTGCTGATCAGATGGAGGGCGAGGGTTATGTATACTCTTGCCGCAGATTAGAGGCTGACCTTAACGCTGCAATTAAGGGTTGTTTTGACGGCGGCGCTACTCGCGTTATTTATGTTGACGGTCACGGAACAGGTATCAATTTAGACCCTGCAAATGTTGACCCCAGAGCCGAAAAGATGGCAGGAATGGACTGGCAGGAAGAGGTTCGTGCCGGCAAGGTTGATCTTATGATGGAGGTCGGCATTCACGCAATGCCCGGCACAATGAACGGATTTTTAGATCACACCCAAAGCTCTGTCCAGTGGTTTGAATACACAATCAATGGCAGAAAATGCGGCGAGGTTGCACAGGGCGCACTTTTCGCAGGTGAGTATAATGTTCCTTTCGTAATGGTATCCGGCGATGTTGCTGCTTGTGAAGAAGCAAGAGAGTTTTTAGGCAATGATATTGCAACAGCTGTTGTTAAGCGCGGTATCGGAAGAAATAAAGCAGAGTGCTTACCCAACGAAGAGGCAGAAAAGCTTATTTACGAGGCTGCAAAGAAGGGAATGACCTTAAAGGACAAGGTAAAACCCTTTAAGATGATCTATCCTCTTGAAGTAAAACTCGTTCATACCCGCACCGACCATTGCGACGCTACTATGGAGCGCCATCCCGAATTTGACAGAATCGATGCCCGCACTGCTCGCTTTACCGTAGATAGAATTAAGTACTACGGCGACATTATGTTCTGGTAAATTGTAAAATAGTCCATTGTTTTTAGTATAAACATAGGCTATCATCAAGGTATAACCTAAGATTTTTATGAATGGAGGACAAAGGAAATGTTTAGAATTGGTATTGTCGGTTCTGACAACAGTCATGCTGACGCATTTTCAAAGCTTATCAATATTCCCGATGAAAACGGCAACTACCGTTATCCGGACTGTCGCGTTACCGCGATTTTCGGTTTAGAGAAGGAGCGTACCGAAGAGGTTGCTACAAACGGTAAGATCGAATACATCGCTGAGAAGGTAGAGGACCTCTACGACAAGGTTGACGCTGTTATGATCGTTTTCCGTCACGGCGGTCTCCACGCTCAGTACGCAATGCCTTTCCTTGAGAGAGGAATTCCGGTATGGCTTGACAAGCCCTTTACCATCTCCAATGAGGACTGCAAGATGGTTATGGAAGCTTCCAAGAAGTACAACACCATCTTAACCGGTGGTTCTACCTGTAAGTTCGCTTACGATGTTCTTATGGTTAAGAATGCTCGTGAGAACCCCGAGAGTGCTCGTATCGGTAAGATCCGCAGCGCTATGATGAACTTCCCGGCAACTCTCGTTAACGATTACGGCGGCATCTACTTCTATTCAGGACATCTTGCTGAGATGGCTGCTACCGCATTCGGCTACGATATGAAGTCTGTTATGGCTACCGAGAACAACGGCGATGTTGTTGCGGTACTCAAGTATGACAACTACCAGGTAGTACTTAACTTCCTTGCAGAGGTTGCACAGAACACCGTGCTCGTTATCGGTGACAAGGGAGTTATGTACCGTGAGCTTGACATTTCCTTCGTTTACCGCCTTGGCGTTGACGAGTTTGTCAACACTCTCCGTACCGGCGTTATCCCGGTATCCCACGAGAAGCTCTACAAGACCGTTGCACTCCTCAATGCAGTTAAGGAGTCCTATGAAACCGGTAAGGAAGTCGCAATTTGCGGCATTAATGACTAATACATAATAAAGGAGAAATTGAAAATGGAAAAGTTAGCTATTTTTGGTGGCGACAAGGTTAAGACCACCCCGTTTGGCACCGGCAAGCGCTTCGGCGACGAGGAGCTCCAGCAGTTAAAGGAAGCTCTCGAGCAGAACACATTATTCTACTGGTTTGGTAACAAGGTTAAGCAGTTCCTTGACAAGTTCAAAACCATGTACGGTGCTGAGTATGCAGTTGCTACCTCTTCAGGTACTTCCGCTATCCATGTAGCACTTGGTGCTGCAGGCGTTGGCCCCGGTGATGAAGTTATCACCTCTCCGATCACCGATATGGGTTCCATCATCGGTATCGTTTTCCAGAACGCTATTCCGGTATTTGCTGATCTTGATCCCCATACCTACAACATGACCGCAGAGACCATCGCTGCTAAGATTACCGACAAGACCAAGGCTGTAGTTGTTGTACACCTTGCAGGTAACCCCGCTGAGATGGATCCGATTATGGAACTCTGCCGTCCCCGTGGCATCAAGGTTATCGAGGACTGTGCACAGAGCTACGAGTGCTTCTACAAGGGCCGCCGTGCAGGTACCATCGGTGACTTCGGTTGCTTCAGCTTAAACGACTTCAAGCACATCTCCGCTGGTGATGGCGGTATGATTCTTATGCACAACGAAGAGGACTATGTAGTTGCTCATAAGTTTGCTGACAAGAACTACAACCGTTTCTCCAAGAACCCGCAGGAGCTCCGCAAGATCGAGTACATCGCTCCCAACTATCGCATGAACGAGCTTACCGGTGCTGTTGCTATCGCTCAGCTCGATCGTCTCCCTTGGATCTGCGAGCGTCGTAATGTTCTCGGAGAGCGCTTAACCGCTGGTATCAAGGGTCTTCCGGGCATCCAGATTCACGAGGTTAAGGAAGGCAACAAGTCTTCTTACTGGTTCTATATGTTCCGTATCGATGAGAAGGCTGCAGGCGTTTCCCGTGAGGACTTCGCTGCTGCTCTTACCGCTGAGGGTATCCCGGCTTCTATCGGTTACCTCCCGGCTTGTGTATACGAGTACGATATGTTCAAGAACTTAGAGGGCTTCCGTGGCACACATGTTCCCTTCAATCTTCCGGAGTATGGTCGTGAGATCAAGTACGCAAGCGGCGATTGCCCGGTTGCAGAAGAGATCCTCGAGACCTCTATTCGCTTAAACATCAGCGAGTTCTACACTGAGCAGGATATCGACGATATCATCGCTGCATTCAAGAAGATCTGCGCTCATTACGCAAAGTAAGTAATTGCTAATTTTCATACCCATAGGAAAATTTCCTATGGGTATGTTAATAAGCCGAGAGGAACAACATCCCTTAAGGTTTAAAAACACAAATTTCGCAAAATACTGCATAAAATTCTGCGAATATGCGACGGCATTATCCTTGAATTTTACTTGTCTTTCACAAAATTTGCAGTTTTTAAACTCTTCGACCTTAAACACCGAGGAATTTTATGGATTTTCGGTGCAGAGGACGAAGATAGGCTGGCGCCTTTCGAGGACGATAAGGCGAAAATGCGAAAATTCAACAAGTTTAAGGCTTGAGGGATATTGTTTCTCTCGGCTTAAGAGGTGA
>JAZNNQ010000021.1:0-4229 GCA_045580305.1 Eubacteriales bacterium | reverse complement strand
CTCCGCAGGACTAATTCCCCACAACACTACCCCGCGGCTTGTCACTCGCAACACAGCACAGCCGCAGCACCACGCAACAATACAATCGCACCGCACCACCCCACCGCAACAAACCACCGCGGCCCCAGCCTTTCAGTTTACATAAATATTATTATGTATACTCGTCATTCTTCGGTGTGTATTCTCCACAGGACTAATCCCCGCACACACTCCGCAGGACTAATTCCCCACAACACTACCCCGCGGCTTGTCACTCGCAACACAGCACAGCCGCAGCACCACGCAACAATACAATCGCACCGCACCACCCCACCGCAACAAACCACCGCGTCCTCCAGCCTTTCAGTTTACATAATTATTTTTATGTATACCAATGTCGCAAATAAAAAAATCGCCTTGCAGCGATTGACAGGCATATAAAATGCGAGTGACCTTTGATTCGTCTTACAACAATCAAAGGTCACTCGCGGTGCTCCTTATTATCTAACATCAATTTCTTTTACCTCTCTTTCGTTAGATTTTCCTTCGGCTTACGGTTTAAACAATCTATAATAACTTACTTAATCGAGTATCACTTAAACTCGCCCATATTTCCTGCCGTTTAAACCATATCACCTGAGATTTAAAAGTACATTGGTCTTTACCGTCCTTTCCCTATCTCTGGTTACAGTATAACCGATATTTACCCCCTTTTCAATTGACAAAATAGCAAAAGTTAAAGCGCTGTTTTTATTGAAATAGCAGAACTTTCGGCGTTTTTTAAATTTCCTCTTTACATTTTATGTTTAGTTGTGGTAAACTAACACTGTTGGGCGTCATAAAAAACCTCTGATCCGAGATCAGAGGTTTTTTCTTTCCTTACGGATATTCTATTGTATAGTTGTCAAAGCGGGACCAGTCGTGCTCCAATGACTGGAAGTAGCCGTCGTCATACACCTGGATAACCAGACTTACCGAGTCCTTATAGCCGAGTTCGCTCATACAAGAGCGCACCATTTCGGTTATGATCGCGCCGTATTCGTTATAGTATGACATAAACCGTTCTTCGCTGAGTTTTGAAAAATCAACCTTTTCCGCCTTTTTCAAAAAGTCCTCAAGGGGTTTATAACCGTTGTTGTACAGTTTTGTGGCACGCTCCATTATATCTATGGGCGCTACCTGCACCCGCACGCCGTACAGATTCTCGGTGTACTGCACACACTCCTCCACACGGTAGCGAAGATGGCTGTAAATATCGTCGATGAGATCCTCTATATCCTCCCGAAGCTCATAGCTCAGCTGCTCATACTCCACATTGTCGTCGGTAATGTCCCAATAGTAGGCGAAATATTCTGCCTCGGTCTCCACATAAGAGCGATGGCGGTCTATGATGTCACTTGTGCTGCTGCCGGTGAGCGCGCGGTATTTGGCATCTGCCGTGCCCAGATAGCCGCTTTCTATATCGCCCGCCACAAGGTTTTTGACATTTATGCGATCCTCAAGGCTACAGCCGCTAAGGCAGGATATGATACACACAATCGCGAGAATAAGTGCCGTTTTTTTCATTTTGCAACGCTCCTCTATATTTTTTCTCGTCCCGAAGGGACATATCGCACCGCAAGCACAATTCATGAGCCGCAAGGCTCAATTTATGAAATCTTTGATTTCAATTCATGCCGTAAGGCAATTCATTGATTTCATCTTCGATGAAATCATTCTAACATACTTTTTTGAAAAGTTCTACCTTGTATTTTAAAAAAAGGTTTGATATAATATAAAAAAACCAAATAGGAGGGTATTTTTATGAAAAGAGTGTTTTCCCTGCTTATGGCCGCACTCCTTCTCTTCTCTCTTGCCGCTTGCGGTGAGGTTACTATGGAGGATGTTATTGCCAGGTCACGCAAGAGCTTAGAGGATGTCAGCACGGTGCACTGCTCCGCCTACACCATTATGGATCTTACCGTAGGTGAGGAGTCTGCTAAGTCTACCATGGCGCTCGAGGCGGATATGGATAATGAGAACAATATGTTCCACATTATTATGGAAAGCTCCACCGCTGACAGCGATCCCACCACCCTTGATATTTATATGAAAAACGGCGACACCATCGACTACTACCTTGGTACCGACTCCGGCTGGATGAAGATGGAGGGTGTTGACCCGTCTCTCGTGGGTCAGGTTGACGGTACAAACGATGTTGCGGAGGATTTCAACTTCTACTACGACACATTCCTGGCTACCGCGGACGCTAAAATGTCCTTAGAGACCCTTGACGGTACCGAGTGCTACAAGCTTACCGCACCCGTTTCCCTCTCCTCTCTCGAGGTTGCCAAGAAGTTCAGCATGGGCTCTGTTATCTCTCAGTTTATCGAAGACGAGAACGATACCGAGCTTGTTGAGAAGATACTGTCGGCAATGGGCGTTATCAATGTTACCATCTACATAAACTGCGATGACTTTATGCCCTATGGCTTCCTTGTTGATATGAAGCCCGCCCTCAAGAACCTCTACGGCAGTTTGGGCGGCGAGACCGCTCTTACCGTTACCGCTGCTGATGTTTCCGCGGTTTACACCGACTTCAACAGCGTCGAGCCGATAACCGTTCCCGACGAGGCATTAAATGGTATGGATCTGACCGCTGCACTTCAGCAGCAGGCAGCTCAATAAATTTTAGGAGGAATATACAATGAAAAAATTATTAGCCCTTATTTTAGCACTTGCTATGATGTTCGCCTTTGCCGCTTGCGGCGATGATGAGCCCGAGGCCGCTCCCCAGGATAAGCCCGGCATCGACACCACCACTCAGGAGCCTGAGGTTAAGGAGCCTGAGGTTAAGGAGCCCGAGGCTAACCCCGCTCTCACCGCGTTCCTCGATACAAACAAGGATGTGTTCCTCAGCTCTATGTTGGACAGCTTTACCCAGTCCTCCGGCACTACCTGTAAGGGTGATGTCCGCGCTGAGGGTAACGCTTTCGTAGTTGACATCCGCATTGACGGCTGGAACGATATTTCCGATGATATCAAGACCCAGCTTCAGCAGGCTTACGACACTATGGGCACTTCCTTTGACGACTCATTAAAGCAGATGCAGGCTTCCCTGCCCGAGCTTGAGTCCTTTATCGTTAATGTTTGCGAGGAAGACGGCGACATTGTAGCTGTTATCCACGCAGGAAAGTAAAAAAAAATAAATAAAAAGGCTGTGGCGTTTGCCACAGCCTTTTTTTACTTTCTATCGTAGATAAACATACCTATAAGCGTGAAAACCAAGAGAGGTAAATGGGTAAACAAGAGTGTTTCGTATGCAGGTAAAAGCGCGTCATACAAGCACCAGAGCACCATATTCACGATGGTGAAGATGCGGTAGCCTTTGCCGTTTTCCGCGCCGATACAGAGCGTGAAAGATACCGACGCAACAAGAGCGATAAGGGTCTGCCATACCGAGGTATCCTGAATGAATATGTATATCTGGGGCAGAGCGTATGCTATTGCATAGGTGGCAATAAGCCATTTGGGAATTGCCTTGCCCTTGCTCTGGAAGATGGCGTTTATAAGGGATGTTACAGCACCCAATCCGCAGGCGATACCGCCCGCCCAGGCACCGTTTAAAAGATAACCGATAGACACGGTGGCGTTACCCAGACATACAAAAAGCAGAATGAGCTTCATATTTTTGCCCTTTAACAGGCTTGAGGTGATCATACAAGCAAGGCCTGCAAAGTTAAGGGCGCTGACGATAAATGTAAGTGTGTTGCTGTTCATTTTTGATTTGCTTCCTTTCAGTTTTTCCTTATGTTTTTAATGTGCCGGGGCACACTTGGAGACACAAGGCTCAATTTATGAAATCTTTAGATTTCAATTCATGCCGAAGGCAATTCATTGAGTTTGCTTTGCAAACTCATTCTAACACAGGGAATTTTAAAATGCAACATCGTTTTGCACCTATCTCTCCCTCCGCCTCGTTCCTCGGCACCTCCCTCATCAGAGGGAGGCTAAGCGGGTCGTTTGACGGGCGTAGCTCCCTCTGATTGAGGTGAGCGATGCGAGCGCTGCCGGTGGCAGATGAAGCGACCACCTCTCGTAAAATCTCAAAACAAAGCCCAACAGAGTGGGTTTGTTTTGAAAGAGGAGGCGCAAGGTAGCGCAAGTAGTTTCTGCCTAAAGGCAGAAACTACAATCAGCGAACTTTGTGACGACGAGGCAGCGGTCGAAAAAATCAAGGATTAGTGTATGCCCGAAGATTTTTTCGCTAA
>JAZNNQ010000020.1:0-2148 GCA_045580305.1 Eubacteriales bacterium | reverse complement strand
ACTGTCGGCACCCCACATCTCACCCGCAAAGCCCCAGGAGGCGGTCATCATATTATAACCGTCCTTACCTCCTGCAGTGATAAGTGCCCATTCATCGGCAAAGCATTTTATTAAATTGTCTTTAATATCCTTAGGCTTAATGGTTTTATAAATCATAATCATCACCCTTTATCGTATGTAATTACCCATAAAAATATACCATATTATTTCACTTTTTTCAAGGATATAACTTTTAAGTCGCAATATTGACAAAATCAACCGTAAGACATATAATTAAATCAGCGAATACCAAATATTGAAAGAGGGGTTTTGTTATGAGCAGAGAATCCGATCTTAAAGCATTACGAAAATTAAAGGACGACTTGAATGACACCAACGCTTACGCTGAGCTTGCAAAGGAAGAGTGGGACAAGGCAAATGAGCTAAAGGCACAAAGAGACAACACAAAATTTGTCTTTAAGCCGCTGCCCACAAATAACGAGGAAACTACCAACGCAAACATTAAAAGCTCTTGGAAAAAGTTCTTCACCGGCTATCGCAAATTCAAGGCTGTTTTTCTTGGTTTATACAGCGTTGCTATGCTTATTTTCGCTGTAATGCTTTTTATTGACGTTTATAAAGATACTTGCAATATATTTAATCAACCGCAAGGCTGGGATGACCCTATAGAATTTCTGCTTTCGGCTATTACTGCCGCTGTTTTCACCATCATCGGCGCAGTTATTCCTTGGGTACACATTATATCATCAGATAACAAAGGCTCCTTTTTAGTGCTCTTTTTAATTGCTTTTGGTGTTTCGGGACTTTTCTTCAGTGGGGTTTGTGATAAGGCCTCCAGTATGGGACTTATGTTTGCAATTATCGGCATCGTTATTGGCGCAATACTTGCTTGCTTTATTCTTCAACTTATCGCATTTATCATAAGCAAGCTTCCCCCCATTTTGAGTGGCAAACAAAAAGCAGAGCTTGCCGCTGCAAAGCAGTCCGATATCGATAATGCAAAAGCAAACGAGGTTAACGAACCTAAAGAGCGTGCAGAATGGGAAGCCTGGTGGGCAGAAGAAGAAAAGAAACTCACGGAAATCGGACTAGAACATATTGCACGCGGCGACATTGCTATGGAAAAGGCGAAAGCTCATCTTGCCGCAGCAGATGAAAACGACATAATCGGTAATACTGAAAAGGACGGCGAAACTATCGACTACCTTATTCATTTCATCGAAAGCCACCGTGCAGACAGCATAAAAGAAGCTCTTCACGAATATGATAATATGGTTCAAAACCAAAAAATGCTCGAAGTTGAAGCAATTAAGGCACAGATTGAAATTGAAAGGGCTAAGAAAGAAAACGCCGACCGTCAGTATGAAATTGAAATGAACCGCCGTCACCAGATAGAGATGGAGGCGCAGGCAAGAAGAACTGCAGATTTGCAGGCTCAGATTGCCGCAAATACCGCCGCTACCGCCGCTGCCACCGAGCGTGCTCGTAAGGATGCTAATGCTGCCGCTGCTGATGCAGCCGCAACACAGACAAGGGTTGCCGCCGATGTTGCCGCACTTTACCGCACAGAATATTACAATCAATAAGTTATATAAAAGACGGGGAATCCCGTCTTTTATTTTTTGTTAAAAAAATATCGAAATTCGTCGGTTTGCTCTTGTTTTTTTGTTTGGTTTTTGATATAATCCTATTGTATGGTCAAAAAGTATGACTTGCGACTAATTACCGAAAGGAGAAATCTACATAATGAATTATTCAGTAGAAGTTCAGAACATGTGTACCGTTGCCAAGGGTCCTCACCACGGTCCCGCACCCATTCCGGAAGAAGGCAAATGGGTACAGGCAAAAGAAATTACCGACATTTCCGCTTACACTCACGGTGTTGGCTGGTGTGCTCCTCAGCAGGGCGCATGCAAGCTCTCCCTCAACGTTAAGAACGGAATCATCGAAGAGGCTCTTGTTGAGACTATCGGCTGCTCGGGTATGACCCACTCCGCTGCTATGGCTGCTGAGATCCTCCCCGGAAAGACCCTCTTAGAGGCTCTTAACACCGACCTCGTTTGCGATGCTATCAACACCGCTATGCGTGAGCTCTTCCTCCAGATCGTTTACGGCCGCAGCCAGTCGGCTTTCTCTGAGGACGGTCTT
>JAZNNQ010000019.1:0-5673 GCA_045580305.1 Eubacteriales bacterium | reverse complement strand
GGGTGCTCCGTTCGACTTGCATGTGTTAAGCACGCCGCCAGCGTTCATCCTGAGCCAGGATCAAACTCTCTATTAAAATGGTATCTAAATTGTCCGAAGACAACTCAAATCTTCTTTAATAGCTTTGTATCAAAGCTCTTTAATTAATTGTTTTGCACATATGCTCGGGGCCCACCCAGAACATATGCGCGCTTGGCGTTTGTTTGTCTTTTTGCGTTGTTTAATTTACAAGGTACAACCCCGCGAGCATTGCTGCTCTTAGGTTTCCGCCGTCTTAAGAACTAAAGTCCTCTGCGTCAGTGCGGATCTTTAGTATATCATACCATTCTCCGCTTGTCAACACTTTTTCCAAAACTTTTTTATTCTTTTTTCGACGACCTCCGCCGCCCTTCCGGACGACAGCTTACCTAATATATCACAGTCTCTTCTTGATGTCAATAGGTTTTTTCAAAATTTTTTCAGATTTTTTTCTTTTTTCTTTTTTGACCTGTTATTGCCATTTTTTCGGCACCATTTTATACAATATTGACTAGTATCCCCTCTCTGCTTCTTTATTTAAATGAATAGCTCCCCCTAGTCGAAATACCTGCCATTGACGGCACATATATTATATGGTATTCTATAATTGAAATGACTTGACATGATATATATATATATAATTAAGGTAGAAACCAAATAAAATTGCATACAGGAATATATTTGCTGATTACAGAGGTGTATTCGGAACAAAAGTTCGCGTGTGAGATGTATAGTGCACCTCATAGGCGAACTTTGTGTTTTTTGAGAGAAGGGGTGCGCATTATGAAAAAAGCTTTGTCATTGTTAGTTGTGTTATCCATACTGTTATCCATTCTGCCTGCAACGGTGTCCGCTGCACATTGGGCGGATGCGGATGTTGCATATCTTATCGAAAATGGTGCTATTGCAGAAGATGACGCAATGCTGAATAACCTCGATACACCTATTACACGCTCGCAGATGGTAAAGGTAATCGTTGCACTCTTAGAGGGTGATGAGCCCGAAGATGGCAAGGAGTACTTTACCGATATAACTCTTGAAGACACCCATATTGCAAAAGCGGCGGCAAATGGATATGTCAATGGCTTTGGTGATGGTACTTTCAGGCCCAATAACCCCATAACACGCCAGGACTTTTTTACCATAGTCGGTCGTGCATATGAGTTAACAGGTGAAGCGACCAAGGAATTTACTGATGCCGATTCCATTGCAGATTATGCAAAACCATATGTTGATGCACTTCAAAGCATTGGTATTGTAAACGGCTATGGTGACGGCACGATTAATCCCCGTGGCAACATTACCATCGCGGAAACCCTTGCGGTAATGCACCGTACCGACGAGCATATTAAAGCTAATACTCCCAAAGAAGAGAAACCCAAACAGACTGGTGGCGGTGGAGGATTTGTCAGTAGCAACCACGGGTGGCCTCCGGGAAGTCGGCCGCCCAAGGAACCTACAGCAATGCCTACCGTGACTTTTGATGTAGAGTACACGGACGATTGGTCAGGCGGAGCGGTTGCATATGTAACCGTCGATGTTGATTCCACAATCGATATAAAGTTAAAGAAGATACTGGCTATTACAGGCTCCTTTACGAATCATTCTGCCGGTGGCACATGGAACAAATGGGACGAACTGATCGAACATAACCAAGTTCTTCCCGAAAAGAATGGAAGATTTGCAGTACCCGACTTTGGTCGTTATGAATTAATCCTGGTTGATGAGAAAAACAGATTTTGGGACGCTTGTAGCATTAACATCGTTCCACCGGAAAGTGATGACATATCTCCCCCGGTACTTACATGGGAGCTTCCCGAGGATACTACCCTGCCCTATGAAGTAAAAGTCAATGCAACCGACGATACTCAAATCGCAAGAATCAGCCATTTCTGTTTGCCTTCGATATTACACTCGATCATTGGTGCAGGCGAGGATCAAAACGCGCAGGATTTCAAGCTACATGTGAATGGCCGTCAGAATGTTACAAGCGATACCCTCACCGTTGACGGTGTATGTATTGTTCAGGCAATGGATACTGCTGGAAACTGTTCTTATGTAAGACTTGGCGGCGGTGTTAATTCGACAAATATAATGTATAGCAGTGAAGCTGCAAAAGATATACCGTACATGGGGCCGGATGCCGTGAGTGGCTTGTCTCAAGGTGTGGTTTTCACCATAGAACGGGAAGATAGTTTATCCGGAGAGTACATTGCCCGTGTTAACGCCAACATAACCTTCCGCAATGCTACGATCAACGAAAAGATATTGATTAAAGATAATATCCCATATACTACGGGTGCAGTTGGTAGCGTCGAGTATGCATGGGATGTTGCAAAGCGTGCAAAGTTAAATATTCTTGAAGAGGATGGCTACTACTATCTGCCGGATTTTGGTGAATATGTTATGTATATGCATTATGGCGACGAATGGTATGTAGCTAGATTTGAGGTAAAAGCGCCGTATGACGGTGATATGGAAGCGCCGCAGCTGACCATAGAAGCGGTTGGCGAAAAAACAATGCCGCGGACCTTTGCAGTTAAAGCAAGTGACAACACGAAAATTGCAAGAATTAATTATGTAAAACGCTCAGGAAGCATAACGAACCGCAACATTTCTGAATACTATTCAGCTCACGTACATAATCGAGTAGCAATTACCGAGGATACATTCACCATTGACAATGTTGGCGGTTATATCGTCTGCGCTATGGATACAAACGGCAACTGTGCTTATGTACCGCTTTTTATTGATGTAGACGGAGAGGTTAGTATTGGCGAAAATTCAGTCAGCTATGGTTTCGACGACGGATGTCCGTGGATATATCACATATTCAGCACAGGAAACATAACGAGCGGACCTCTGGCTATAAATTTGTATATCGGAGACAATGATAGTGGCGTGGTGGAAGCAGGATATTTCGTTCTGCCGGAGCATTATCAAAAGCACACCAACAAATACGGATCAATACAGCAGAAAGCAAGCTTGAAGGTCAGGTACAATCTGGATTTATCTCAAAGTCTTGAGGATTTGGCGCAGTATAACGCGCAATGCGGTGGCGACGATGCCATATGCGTGCTCAAAAATTATTATGAGGCCACAAGAGAAGGCAGCGGCGTTGAGATGGTGCCTATTGAGCGTGATTTCATCTCCCTAAAAGAGAACGGCACTTATTTTATATGGGCGAGAGATGCCATGGGCAATCTCACCGTTTTGCGCGAGAGCGTAAACAATATAAAGTGTCCGACGGTAACTCTGACCGCGCAGTCGGAAGGTAATGTTTCGGCAGAAGGCGTCGGTCGCATTACGGCAAACATAGATATAAACCCCAATGCGCCGATAAAGAGAATGTTTGCAGTTAAAAGCGGATATACTTACGGCCCTGAGGACCCGCCACACTTAAAGCGCACAACCAATGGTAAGGCGATAAAAGTATGGGAGGCGGTAGAAAAAACCGGGCAGTATATCCCCGTGAAATCAATGGGATTTTCGGTACCGGATTTTGGCACCTACACCTTATATGTACTTGACGAATATGGTAACTGGGGATCCGGCGAAGTTGAAGTGATGTCGAGATATGGCGGCGATGATGAAGCGCCCGAGCTTACATTAAGCGTGCCCGACGAAACCACTCTTCCGCTTACGGTCACCCTTACTGCAAGCGACAATGTTGGTGTTGTAAGAAAGAGTTGCGTTAAAGTTTCAGATGAGTATATAAAAGAAAACGCTTCTTTGAACGCAAAAGATTGCTTTGAGACCCACATTAGTAACCGCACACTTATTAGCAACAGTTTTACCATTGAAGAGCCTGGAACTTACGCGGTCAGCGTAATGGACAAAAGCGGCAACTGCGATTATGCAGCAATTACAGTTAATGATTTAGGTGAGGTAAACATTTTCTAACAAACCACGGGGTTGCGATTTAACTGCAACCCCGTGGTTTATTAATATTTTCTCTAACTCTTGGCTATAATGTAACAAAGCCGTAACTTGACTTAAAACACAAATCATACTATTATATATAATACATTCAGCAAAGGAGGGTCGAGGTATGGCCGAGCTTTCAATTAAACAAATATCGAAAAACCGCAAGGCGTACCACGATTACTTCATTGAGGAATCCTATGAGGCCGGAATTGAACTTTTCGGAACCGAGGTTAAGTCTATTCGCCAAGGTACGCTTAATTTAAAGGATTCTTACTGCACCATCAAGGATGGCGAGCTTTTTGTGCGTCAGATGCACATAAGTCCTTATGAAAAAGGAAATATATTCAATAAAGACCCTTTGCGAGTTCGCAAACTGCTTATGCACAAGCGCGAGATTCTTAAACTTTCAAATGCAATTAAGCAAGAAGGGTTGACCCTTATTCCCCTTTCAGTTTATTTGAAAGGTCAGCGTGTTAAAGTGCAGGTTGGCTTGTGCAAAGGTAAAAAGTTGTATGACAAACGCGAAGATGCAAGCAAAAGAGATGCAAAACGCGAGATGGAACGGACATTAAAGGAGCGATCAAGATGATTAACACAAATATCGAGCTTAAAGACATATATTCCTGCCTTACCGGTGGTAAGCTGGCCACATACATTTTAGACAACACTCCCGAGGTTGAGGCTGATCGTAAGCGCCCGGCGGTTATCATTTGTCCCGGCGGCGGATACCGTTTCTGTTCCGATCGCGAGGCAGAGTGCTTTGCCGTTCAGTTTTTAAGTTTAGGTTATCACGCATTTGTACTGCGTTACAGTACCGATAATATTCGTTTCCCTACTCAATTAAAGGAAGCCGCAGCCACCGTTGCACTTCTTCGTGAAAAGGCTGATGAGTGGAACATAAATGTAGATAAAATTGCAATTATGGGTTTCTCCGCTGGTGGACACCTTACTGCAACTCTTGGCACAATGTGGAACAGCCCGATTTTAACCGAAGCATTTGGTAAGTCGAGTGAAACTTTCAAGCCCAATGCGCTTATTCTTTCATATCCGGTAATCAGCTCCGGCGAATTCGCACATCGCGGTTCATTTGAGCATTTACTCGGTGAAAGTCCCGATGAAAAGTTGATGCACGACTTATCTCTTGAGAATGCGGTTGGCGCGCATGTGCCTCAGACATTTATCTGGCACACCTTGGGCGATACTACCGTTCCCTGTGAAAATACATTGCTTTTTGCACAAGCATTAAGAAAACACAATGTTCCTTTTGAAATGCATATTTTCCCTGAGGGCAGACACGGTTTGGGTCTCGCCAACGAGGAAACCGCACCGCCGAGTATGTTGGAGGAATATGTTCTTCCCCATACCGCACAGTGGTTTAATCTGTGCCTTGAATGGCTCAAGACACGGTTTAAATAAATCTCACGGGGGCGTAACGGGTTCGACGGGGACGATGAAGCATAGATAGCGAGCAGAGGTGCGGTGCCTCTATAAAAGCCGCAAACCTTTATAAATTAAACAACAATACTAATTCTTTAGTAGCTGCTTAATTATAGCGGCCGTCTCCCCCGGGAGGACCACGAACCGGGCTGAGGCGTCGACTTAGTGGTGCACGTGACCGTGCAAAGCTTTGAGCACGGCATGAATAATGAAGCTACCAAAACCGGAAGCCCGACTATTGGCGGCCGGTAGCGGGAAATTTAAACATTAGTCTGCGCTCGGAGAAGTTTA
>JAZNNQ010000018.1:0-8138 GCA_045580305.1 Eubacteriales bacterium | reverse complement strand
GTCATTAAGACATCTCCTTTTTAGCATCTTGCACAAAAACGAGGCTTATATTTTGTGAGTCAAATTTCCAAAAACGGACGAATAAAACACATTTCGGTTAAAAATACCTTTTATTTTTAGCCAATTTAATGATAAAATAATGACATCAGAAATTGTCTTTAATTTCAAAAATTATAAGGAGGGAAAACTTATGATGAAAGAAAAGGCTAAAAACCCTGTAAGTCGTGTTCTTTCGGCATTTCTTGCATTTTGCATGATCGTGGGCATGCTTCCCGGCATTACTCTCTTTACTGCAAGTGCGGCTGCGACCGAAGATTTATACTACGACTTCGAAAAAGTTGTCGCATCAACAAGTAATACTGCATTTATGCAGACTATTACATATGATATGACAACAACCGGCGGTGCAAGTGAAATGAACACAGGCATCACCAGTGAACCCTTTGCTTTTAACGGATATGATCCGGGCAGCACAGGTTCACCCTATTGGACGGCAGACAGTAATGGCTACGGCTTCTGGCTCTTTACCGGAAACCGCGCTAACAACTATACTGCTTCCATCAAGATTAAAGTAAAAACTGCAGGCAAGTATGTTCCTATGGTGAATATGCACGGTGCCGGCGACTATGCTAATGCCGGTTACATGGAAATGAGCCTGGAGAAAACAAGCGGCGACATTCTTGCGTCCCGTGGTATCAACCAGCAGAACTACCACGGTGCAGATCATTACATTGCACTTACCACAACTCCCGTTGATCTTGCAGAAGGCGAGTACGTTCTCAAATTCAATGCTCCCAAGATTTACGGCGTTACCATCGTTGACGGTTTTAAGCTTGTTGCAGCAGAGAGTGCTGTTGCGGCTGACGTTAAAATCGGCTCCGAGGAAGGTCTTTACGAGGTAGTAAAGGACAGCAGCATTTCTGTTCCGCTTACAGTTACTATGTCCGACGGAAGTGCGGCAGACCTTTCCAAGGCAACATTTGAGTACAGTGCTGCTGATATTGCAACCGCTGAAATTGCAGACGGCGCATTAAAACTTACCGGTGTTGCTGCAGGTAAGATCACTCTTACCGTAAGAGTAGGCTCTGCTATGGCAAGAACCTACATTAATGTTGTTGAGACCGCGACCGAGGTTACTCCCCGCGACCTTACCTTTAACTTCTTAAAGAGTATGCCGAAGAGCGTTACCGCTGAGGGCGCTTACGGCTACACCTCAACCCACAACTATGCACATTCCACCGCGGGTGCATACGGTGAGGTTTACGGTCAGCTTACCTCTGATCCTTATGCAGTATATAGCAAGAAGGATGCTGATGGTAACGAGAACCCGAATATGTACTTTGCAAGATTCTACCAGAACTACGGCTATGTATTCTATGATAAGGGTACAGTAACCATCAGATTTAAAGTTCCGGTAGACGGTATGTATGCTCCTACCTTTAATCTCCTGCAGGAATCCAGATCTGACACTGCAGTCACCATTAAGAAGGTTGGAAGCGCAACTCCTGCATCCACCTATACACTTCCCACCACCGCGGGTGCAGGCGATCAGCCGATTTCCAACGGAAATATTCCGCTTACCGCAGGTGAGTACGAACTTATTATGACAAAGACCAAGGCAGGTCAGACCTACCTTAACAACTTAAAGCTTGCTTATAAGGGCGAGCTCGGTGCGGTTTCTCTCAATGCGACAGCAGCTGCTACCGCTACCGTCGAGACCGACAAGACCGTAGATGTGCCCCTTACCGTCGGTCTTTCCGATAACTCCCCTGTAGATTTCAGCAAGATTACCGTTTCTACCACTTTCAATACAGCAGATATTGCATCCGCTACATCTACCGTTGATGCAAGCTCTGCTAAGGTTACCTTTACCGGTCTTAAGCCGGGCGCAACAAAGGCAACCATTACCGTAAAATACAACGAAACACTTGAAAAATCGGTTAATGTTGACCTCACCGTTATTGCTCCTCTCGGAAAGACCCTTCAGGCATCAACTTCCGAAGGCGTTGCAAAAATGACGGTAGGCGGCAGCAAGTCCATTCCGCTTACCCTTTCTCTTAAGGACGGAAGCGAGATTGACTTTAGCACAATTACCGGCTCGGTTACATTCGGTGCAGACGGCATTGCTACCGGTGCTTTTGAGAAGACCGCAAACAGTGCATCCGTTAAGTTTACCGGCGTTGCAGCAGGTAAGACCACTGCAACCATTACGGTTTCAAACGGCACTACAAATGCAACCGTTTCCTGCAATATCGAGGTTACGGAAGCAGATGCGATCGCTACCGTTACCGATTTAATTTACGACTTAAAGAAGGGCTGGGTTAACTCCACCTCCAACACGGTTGATCACTTAAGATCCATCACCTATGCTATGACCGAGACCGGTTCAAGCAGTGAGATCAACCCCGGAAAACCCTCCGCAGCTTGGGCATTCCTTGATGATGAATCCTCAGGCGGCAACAACTACTTTAAGTATAACTACGCATCTTACGGTATCTGTAAGTCCCAGGTTGGTACAGGTACATTAAAGATTAAAGTTCCGGTAGAGGGTGACTACATCCCCTATGCAACCCTTTACAATGCAGCAACAGGTGTTGCTAACATCACCCTTTGCAAGTATGATCCTGCAACAGGTGAGGTTGGTGCAACCGTTGCACAGCTTAAGGACGCAACAGTTGACACAACCCGTATCAAGGATTATCAGTTAGGTACTGATAAGGTACATCTTGCGGCAGGTGAGTATGCACTTAAGATTACCGCTGCTAATGTTTCCGGAAGCTTCGTAATTATCGATGCATTTAAGCTTATCAGTGCTGAAAACTTCCTCGTTGTTTCCTCAAGTGAGGAAACCCTTACCTCCGTTACCTCCGGTACCGGCAGCGTTACCCTTACCGTTAAGGATAGCAAGGGAGTTGAGGTTAAGGCGTCTGATTTAGAGATTACACTCTCCGGTAATGATGAGTCCATTGCTACCGTTGCATCTTCTGTAAGCGGCGATAAGTTCGTTATTACCGCAACTTCCGTTAAGAAGGGCAACACTCTTGTTACCGCAGAAATTAAAAAGGCAGACGGAAAGACCGGCAACATTACCATTCCGATTTCCGTTGTAAACGAGTTTGAAATTGACGCTAAACTCTTAAACTTCGACAACACCGTTGAAGTTGGTAAGAGCGTTACCGTTGATTTAAGCGCAAAAATCATCCGTCCCGGTCAGACCACCGGCGATGAGGGCGCTGTTACCGTTACCGCGGTAAGCAAGAACACATCAAATCTTGCGGTTACAGTTACAGCAGGTGAAGGTAACAAGAACAACAAGATTACCTTTGAAGGTAAGGCTATCGGCAACACTATGGTAACCGTTACGGTTGCCACCGGTGGTGTTGAAAAGGCACTTGATATTCCGATTCTCACTTATTCTAAGACCAAGAACACAACAAAGAACTACCAGTATATGGTTAAGTTGAATGTTGGTCGCGGTCGTGAAATCAGCGAGATGAATACCTTCCTCCGCACTATGCCGGGTACAGGCTATCAGATCCGTGCAGGTATGGCCACCGATGTATGGTGCTATGGCGGCCAGTCCGAGGGTTCTGTATTTAAGAACTACTACGACAGCTACGGCTTTGCTCTTGAGCACGGCGTAGGTATGTGGGCGGCAATTAAGATCCGTCTCCCCGAGAGCGGTACTTACCAGGTAGTTAACCAGGGTACAACCTACTGTATGTCCGGTATCGTAAGAACCTACATCGCACCGGTTAATGCAGAAAATCCGATGGATCCCAAGTGGGCAGTAGGTTCTGAGGACCGTTATCTTGCAGAAGATCAGTCTGTAAGTGTTGACGATGTTAAGAACACCCTCCGTACTGTTGATTTAGAAGCAGGCGACTATATTGTTACCTGGGAAATCGCAGGTAAGAACTCACTTTGTGAGGCATCTCCCAGAATTTACCTCGACGGTCTTTACCTCAATGCAGTATCAACTAAGCCCACTCTTACCGTAACTCCGGAAACTAAGAGTGCGGTTATTCCCCAGTACGGTACTGCGGATATTCCGCTTACCGCTACCACTTCCGATAATTCCTTAGAGGATCTCTACGGCGCAACCTTCACCGTCAAGAATGCAACCAGCGAGGGCGTTGTAGATATCGAGAGCGCACTTAACAAGAAGGGCGAAACCGTTCTTCGCGTAATCGGTAAGAAGCAGGGTAGCACCAAGCTTACCGTAGGCGTTACCTTAAGTGGCGTTGAGCGCGCAACATTTGATGTTGAAGTAAGTGTTGTTGAGCCCAGCGTGCTTACAAAGGTTGAGCTTGGTCTCCAGGCTAACACTTACGCAAACGAGATTAGCATGCATGCAACCGACTCTACCAAGAATGTAGATGATGTTGCGGTTAAGCTTCTCGACCAGAACAACCTTGAAATTTCAGAGGCATCCATTGCACTTCAGGATTATGAAGTTTCCTATGCTTCCTCTGATCCATCCGTTGCAACCGTTGATGAGAACGGTCACATTGTGGCTCTCAAGGCGGGAACAACAACCATTACTGCTACTGCTAAGCTCTCCGGCGTTACCAAGACCGGCACAATGGAACTGAGAGTAAGCGCAGGCGGTAAGTCAAGAAGCTCCTTCTATACTGCAGAGAAGGTTGCTGCAATGCGCGAGAATGCTAAGACTTATGACTGGGCAAACTCCGCTATGCTTTCCGCTGTAAATAGTGCTGAGCGTTATGTAGGCGAGCACAACAAACTCTGGAAGTCAATTACCTCTCAGGAACTTCCGCGAAGCTACTATGTAGGCTACCGTGCTGACCCTGAATACGGCAACTGCCGTTACTGTGGCATCAACCTTATTGATGAATACGGTTCTCCCTACTATGCTTGGATTATGGACGCTTGGAACAAGCCCTGGAAGGTACAGTGTCCTGACTGTCGTAAGACCTTCCCCACAAACGACTTTGAGAAGTTCTATGAACTTGGTATAGGCGATGACGGCTTCTGGCATTATGAACTTGCAAAGAGTGAAAACGCAAAACTCGTTGCAGCAGGTCAGCCCGGCTATCTCGTAAATGAGACTCTCCCCGAGAAGGGCGAGGGCTGGGGTGTTGATGACGGTTACGGTTATGTCTCCGATAAGACATTTGGAGACTCTAACTCCAACGGTTCATACAATGAAACCATCCCGTCCGTTCACACCTACATTTCCTTCTACAACCACTGGGGATTATGGCATTCAAGCCTTATTCTCAATTCCGTAACAGCACTTACCAATGCATACCTATACACCGGTGATATGAAGTACGGCAGAGTCGGTGCTATTATGATCGACCGTATCGCGGATGTTTATCCGGATATGACAACCGAGCCCTATCGTTGGCAGATGGCAAGCGGTGCTTACTACAACCCGCGCGGTAAGGTTACCGACTATGTTTGGGAGAATCAGCTTGCTGAGCAGTGGGCGGTTTCCTACGACGCATTCTGGCCCGCATATGAGGATCCTACTGTTATTAACTACCTCTCCGATAAGGCAGCACAGTACAATATGCCAAACCCGAAGACCAGTGCAAACCTCATCCGTACAAATGTTGAAGATGGTCTTTTACGCGAGATTTTCGAGGCTTGCAAGACCGGTCATATCTGGGGTAACTTCGGTATGTCACAGTCTACCTTGACCGCGGCTGCTATCGTACTCGATACTATGCCGGATACCAAGGAAATGCTTGACTTCGTATTCCAGGATGGTGACTCCCTCTACTTAAACGGATCCCTCCAGGTTAACAAGGTTACCGGCGGTAATGTTTACCGTCAGTTAGTCAATGCTGTTGACTCAAACGGTGTATCCGATGAGGTATCACCCAACTACTCCGACTTATGGATCGGCGGCCTTAAGGATATCGCAAATTACACCGCGGGCTATGACAAATATCCCTCCGCTGACCTTTATAACAATGCTCGTTATGTAAAGATGTTCAAGTGGCAGGCAGACACCTTCCTCCGTCGCGCTAAGATGCCGGCAATTGGTGACTCAGGTGCTACCGCTATGAACGCTTACCAGATAAGCACATTCCGTTTGATCCCTGCCTTTGAGAATACTAAAGATATCAGTATTGCACAGGTAATTTACCACTTAAACGGCAGAAAGGTTGAGGGTCTCCATTACGACGCTACAACCAAGAATCCGGAAAGCTTACAGACCGAGATTATGGACATTATCAGAACTCACGGCGAGTATGACTTTGATAAGTCCACACATCTTACCGACTACGGTTTCGCAGCTCTCCGCGGCGGCTCACTTTACGGCAGCGGCATTAACGAGCTTGATACCCAGCGCGTATACTGGATGTACTACGGCCGATATGCAGGTCACGGCCATCGCGATGCCCTTAACTTAGGCTTTGAGGCATTCAAACTTGACCTTGCACCGGATCTTGGCTATCCGACAACCTCCGGTGGTCCTGAGGATGTTCAGTGGGCTAAGACCACGGTATCCCACAACACGGTTGTTGTTAACGATGCAAGCCAGAAGGGTGTTCGTACAACAGGTGTTCCGTACCATTTTGATGATGCAGGACGAGTTAAACTCATGGATGCAGACGCATCACATCAGTACGGTATCAGTGATTACCGCAGAACCGTTGTAACCGTTGATGTGGATGAAGAAAATACATACGCTGTTGACTTCTTCCATGTAAACGGTGGCGACGAGCATGTTTACTCATTCCACGCACTCTCCAACAACCTCACCACCACAGGTCTTAACCTTGTTCCCCAGAAGAAGAACGGTGAGTATGTAGGTTCTTACATGGGTGCAAACTGGCCCTATGCTCAGACCGATGCTAACAGAACAGGTTATAACTACCTCTACAATGTAGATCGTGCAGCTAATGTTACCGGCGGTAACTTCACCGTTGACTTCAAGATTATGAATGTACGCAATACATATGTAGATGATCCTAACATCCACCTGAAGATGACTATGTTAAACGGCTTTGACCTCTCCGAGGTTGCTATCGCAAACGGTAATCCGCCGACACGCGACTACAACCCTGAGACGCTCAAATATGTTCTCGCTCGTCGTTCAGGCTCCAACCTCAACACCCTCTTCACTACCGTATTCGAGCCCTACAAGGCAGAGAGTAATATTGAGAAGATCGAGGATGTTTCGGTAGTCCGTGCAGACGGTCAGGCACTTACTGCAAGCGACAATGTCAAGGCTGTTAAGGTAACCTTAAAGGATGGTCGTGTTGACTATGTCGTATTCACCAGAAGAACCAGCGTTGAGTACCGTGTAGATGACCTCTTCAATGTAAAGGGCTTCGTTGCTGTTTACTCAATGAAGGACGGCAAGAATATCTACTCCTACATCAACGACGGTAGCAAGGTTGGCGAACTCACCGGTCGTGCAAGCGTAACCGGTAAGATTGTTGACTTCACAAAGGGTCTTGAGTTCAATAACGCAATTACCATCTCCGTTGACGAGTCAATTCCTGCAAAGGATCTTATTGGCAAGTTCATCTATGTTAACAGAGTGGGAAGCGGTAACGCTACATTCGAGATTAAAAACGCTTATCAGGAAGGCAACAATATCGTTCTTGATATCGGCGATGTTTCCCTTGTTGATAAGAAGGGCGACGACGGCGAATATGTATACCACATTATGAAGGATCAGACCTTCAGAATTCCGCTTAACCTGGTTGCTGATTCATCACCGCAGATCGAACCGATCGCAGATCAGACCGCAGATGCAGGTGCAGAATTCAAACTTACCATCAAGGCTGAAAGCACACTGGATACTCCCATTAAGTATTCACTTGTAAGCGGCCCGTCAGGTATTGTGGTTGATGAGAATACCGGTGTTCTTACCTGGATTCCGTCAAGCTCACACCGTGGTACACACGCTGTTGTTGTTAAGGCTTCTAACGGAACATTTGATTCTACCGAAACCTTTAATGTTACCGTATTCGGTAGCTCTCCCGTGCCCACACCCAGCCCCGGCCCCAGCGGCGGTGGCGGAGGCGAGAACTCCAAGCTCACCGTTAAGTTTGAGACCAACGGCGGCTCAAAGGTTTCCAATAAGCAGGTTGCTAAGGGCGAAAAGTTAGAGAAGCCTGCAGATCCCACAAAGGATGGCTACACCTTCG
>JAZNNQ010000017.1:0-7770 GCA_045580305.1 Eubacteriales bacterium | reverse complement strand
TATCCGACCGAACCTACCGATAAAGAAATCCTCGGCGGTGAAATCGGTGCGACCGTTGTCGGCACACCGAAGAACTACGATGGATATTGCTACAACGGACAGATTTCCGAAAATTCCGCAACACTTGTTAAGATAACAAGTCCTGCAGATATTGTAGTACTTAAGCTCTACTATGATGCAGACACCAATACCGACTCCGTGCCGGACAAATGCCAGAAGAAGGTAATCTTCAAGGTAATTAACGGTACTTGGTCTGATGGCACTTCTGCGGATATTAATAATTATCTTGTGCTTATAAAGGACGGCAAATGGGACATTGACGGTAGTGCAACACTTATTGCACCCGTGGATATGAAATCTATTCCCGGCTATTCAAATGGTGCATGGGACGAGGTTCCGCCGGAGGTTGTGACTGGCTTGGATACCCTTGTTTACATTTTCAGATTTAAAGAGACACAGTCGATTACCAACTCGTCGGTAGGCGGCAAGCCGGGTGCAAGTAAACCGACCACATCGGAGCCCCCGAAGGAAGAGCCGGCGGTCTCTAACGGCAGTGTGGTACTTGTCAAGGTTGACTCTAAAAACAAGGATAAGACCATTCCTAAGGTTATGTTTGAACTTTACGGCAAGGATGATAACCTTCTCGGCACATTTACAACCGATAGCGAGGGTAAGATAAACATTGACACACTCGCACCGGGTGACTATTACTGGAAGGAAATTCACCCGGCAGGTGGATATATCATAAACGAAGGAAAGCACCAGTTTACCGTCAGTGGCGATGAGCTTACAGAGGTGATCGTTGAGGGTAGCCGCAACACAGCACCCGAAGCATTTGCCGATGATCACTATGCTTATATCGTTGGATACCCCGACGGAAATGTGCGCCCCCAGGCAAGCATTACCAGAGCCGAGGTTGCGACGATCTTCTTCAGATTATTAACCGAAGAAACCCGCGCTAAATACTGGTCGAAGGACAACGGTTTCAGCGATGTAAGTCGCGGTATGTGGTTTAACAATGCCATCTCCACTATGGAGGCTATGGGCGTTATTACCGGATATCCGGACGGCAGTTTCCGACCGAACCAGCCAATTACAAGAGCTGAGTTTGCGGCGATTGCACAGCGTTTCGATCAGAAAAACATTAATTCTAATGTGTCCTTTACCGACATCGCGGACCATTGGGCAAAAGAGTATATAAGTAATGCGGGACACAACGGTTGGGTAACCGGATATCCGGATGGCAGTTTCCGCCCCGATAGCTATATTACTCGTGCAGAGACTATGACAATGGTCAACCGCGTGCTCCAACGACTTCCCGAAAAGGATGAAGATTTAACCGACGATATGATTAAGTGGCCCGATAACAAGAACCCTGAGGACTGGTTCTACATTCCTGTTCAGGAGGCGACCAACGGCCATACCTATGAAGGCGATAATAAATGGACCGGCCTTATGGAAAATCCCGACTGGGCAGCGCTGGAAAGAGAATAAATATAAAAGAACCCGCCGTTGGCGGTTTCTTTTTTGTGTATGGTTGACTATAAACGAATATTATGACATAATAAAGGCATAAATTAAGTAAAAAAGGAGAGGAAACTATGGAAATAGCAATTGCTGTAATTGCGGCTTTAATTGTAATTATTTTAGCGGCAAATATCAAAATCGTGCCCCAGGCACACGAATATGTTATCGAATTTTTAGGTAAGTACAAAAAGACATGGGGCGCCGGTATTCATTTTAAAATTCCGGTGCTTGAGCGTGTGGCAAAAAAGGTAACCTTGAAGGAACAGGTATTGGATTCACCGCCCCAGCCGGTTATTACCAAGGATAATGTTACAATGCAGATCGACACCGTAATCTATTACGCGATCTACGATGCAAATCTTTTCGCATACGGTGCGGTGAACCCCATCTCCGCACTTGCGAATTTAGCGGCGACTACTCTCAGAAACATCGTAGGTGAGCTTGAACTTGACGGAACTCTTACCTCCCGCGATACAATAAACGCTAAGATGACCAACATTCTCGACGAAGCTACCGACAAGTGGGGTATCAAGGTAAATCGCGTTGAGCTTCGAAATATTATTCCGCCAAAGGAAATCCAGAATGCTATGGAAAAGCAGATGAAGGCAGAACGCGAGCGTCGCGAAACTATGCTTCAGGCTGAGGGCCACAAGGCGGCGGCAATAACTCGCGCAGAAGGTGACAAGCAGGCTATGATTTTAGCCGCTGAAGGTGAAAGAGATGCCAGAATAGCAAGGGCAGAGGGTGAGTCCCGCGCAATTTACCTGCAGAAAAAGGCAGAGGCTGACGGTCTGGCTGCACTTAAAGAGGCGGGCGTTGACGCGGCGGTTCTCGAACTTAAGCGTTTTGAGGCACTTACCGCAATTTCCAACGGTAAGGCTTCGAAGATCATTATCCCCACCGATGCGGTTGAGGTTACAAAAAACAATGTAATTTTCTCTGAGGTGACCGGAATAGGTGATGTTACCGCGGCGGCAAAGGATGCGCCCGAGACACCCAAGAGTGATCCGTGTTGTGATTAGTTGCAAAAATAGGGGGACATTATGAAAAAAGGGATATCATTAATACTGGCAGCTTTGTGCTTGTTGTCATTATGCGCTTGCAAAAGTCCCGAGGAGAAGGCGAGAGATACTGCTGAGGGATATATGGATGCACTTACTAAACTGGATGCTATCGAGTTGCAGAGATATGTAAGCGACAACACAAAGCTTCCGGATATACTGGATAAAGTTAGCGCGGACAGAATCATAAGTTTAATACCCGGCGAGCTTGGGGATTACGCTTCCGAGGCGGAGTCGGTGGTTGCGCCCATAATTGACAAGGCAAAAGCTGTTATGAACTATGAAATAAAATCTATGGAAGAGAAAAACGGCGAATATATATTTACCGTAAACGCAGAGCTTCCTGATTTAAGCGTGGGTACACTTACGAGCGCCGTTGATAAGGATGCGCTTGTAAAGCTTGTTAAGGATTTGATAGCCGACGGCGTAATCTCGCTTACCGACGGTAAGGAGAAGATTATAAAGGCGGCTATGCCGAAGATCCTTGAATTTGCAAAAGAGGCGGTTGATAATCTCGAGCTTACAACCGAAACCAAGGAAATAATCCTTGTGGTAAGCGAAAAGAACGGCAACTGGCTTGTTGACACCGAAAAAAGCGAACTGGATTAGTGAAAGAGCCAAGGTTATAATACCTTGGCTCTTTTTATGTTAAAAATACACTTGAAATATGTTAGATTTCTTGCTATAATGTTAGAAACGAACATTTGGGGTGATTTTGTGCAAAACAGAAGAAACAAAATTAACAAATTTATACAGGAAAAAAGCGAGGCAACGCTTAGCCAGTTGAGAGCCTTGGTACCGGGTGTTTCCGAAATGACAATAAGGCGCGATTTAGAAGCGCTGGAGGCGGAGGGCAGGATAATCCGTGTTCACGGCGGTGCTAAATCCTTAAAATCCCTCGGTACATTGGTGGAGGATGTGTTCTCCAAAAGATCGGCAATAAATACCGAAAAGAAAAAACTCATCGGTGAGAAGGCCGCCCGTCTTGTTGCAGAGGGAAGCTCTATCTTCCTTGACTCGGGCAGTACGGTTATCGAGCTTGCAAAGCGGATGCCCGATGTGCCGCTACTCATTACAACAAGCGGGCTTAACATTGCTCTGGAACTCTTGCATTTAGAGAATGTTACCGTAAATGTACTTGGCGGCGAGGTGGGAAGAAATACCATTGCGCTCTCAGGCCCATCGGCGCAAGAGGCGATAGAGCGGCTTAATATCGATGTGGCTTTCGTTGCGGCCACCGCGTTCAGTGTGGATGCAGGCTTTACCTGCGGTAATGTCCACGACAAGGCTTTAAAGAGCAAAGTGCTCAGTAAGGCAAGAAAGAAAATCATCTTAATGGACAGCACAAAAATCGGGAGTACTATGCCCCACACATTCGCGACTGTTGATGAAATAGACGCCATAGTATGCGATAATGATATTGCGGATGATATAAAAAAGTATTTTGCGGAAAAAAATATCGAAATTTTATAAAAAACGATTGACAAAGATGCCCCTAAAAGGTACAATAATGAAAGAAACAAACATTTCGATGTTAGAAACAATCAAAAAGAGGTGGAAGAATTATGATGACAAAAGCAGTTCGTTTGTATGGTAAGAATGATTTACGCTTAGATGAGTTCGAGCTTCCGAAAATTGCGGATGACGAAATCCAGGCTGAAATCGTTACCGACAGTATTTGTATGTCCAGCTACAAGGCAGCTGTTCAGGGCGGTGAACACAAGCGTGTTCCTACCGACATTGCAGAGAACCCGATCATTATCGGTCATGAGTTCTGTGGTGTTATTCGTGAAGTAGGTGCTAAGTGGGCGGATAAGTTCAAAGCGGGAGACAAGTTCTCAATCCAGCCGGCTCTCGGCGGTCTTGAGGCTCCCGGTTATTCCTTCCGTTGGTGCGGCGGTGCGGCTACTATGGTCAACCTGCCCCACGAGGTAATGGACAATGATTGCCTTTTAAAGTATTCAGGGGAAGCCTTCTATCACGGCTCCCTCGCTGAGCCGATGAGCTGTATCGTAGGCGCATACCACGCGTTCTACCATACCAAGCCCGGCACAATTGAGCACGAGATGGGTATTAAAGAGGGCGGCAACTTAATTCTTATGGCAGGTGCAGGCCCCATGGGCCTCGGCGCGGTTGACTACGCTATTCACTGCGACAGAAAACCGAAGATGATGGTTGTTACCGATATTGATGATGCTCGTCTTGCTCGTGCGGCTGAAGTTCTCACCGTTGAGGAAGCAAAGAAGAACGGCGTTGATCTTTACTATGTAAATACCAATGCGGTTGGCGATGCTAAGGAGTACCTTATGAATCTCACCGGCGGCTACGGCTACGATGATGCATTCCTTATGGCTCCGGTTAAATCCGTTGTTGAGCTTGGCGACCAGGTTCTTGCACACGACGGTTGTATGAACTTCTTTGCAGGTCCTACCGACCATGCATTCACCGCAGGTATCAACTTCTATAATATTCACTACAGCGCAACTCACATTATCGGCACTACCGGCGGTAGCACCGATGATATGAGAGAGTCTCTCCAGATGATGGAGCAGGGCAGACTTAACCCCTCTGTTATGATCACCCATGTTCGTGGTATCGACACCGCGGCTGAGTCCACACTTAACCTCCCCTCCATCAAGGGTGGTAAGAAGCTTATCTACACTCACATCAATATGCCGCTTACCGCGATTGACGATTTTGTAAAGCTCGGCGAGACCGATCCCTTCTTCAAGGAGCTTGCAGATATCGTTGCTCGCAACAACGGTCTCTGGTGTGCAGAGGCAGAGAAGTTCTTGCTTTCCAATAAATAAGCTTTTTCTTTCTCTCTTTTTCTATATGCCGGATTGGGTGCAAAAGCTTTTGCACCCTATCGGCGACTTATGAAGGATTTTAAAATATTATTAAACATAGGAGGAATGTATAAATGGCAACACCGGTAATTATGCCCCGTCAGGGTCAGTCCGTTGAAAGCTGTATCATTGCTGAATGGAAGAAGAAAAAAGGCGACACCGTTGAAATCGGTGATGTTCTTTTCTCATACGAAACAGATAAGGCAAGCTTTGAGGAGACCGCGAAAGTCGGCGGCACTATGCTTGAAATCTTTTTCGAAGAGGGTGACGATGTACCCTGCTTACTTAATGTTTGTGTAATCGGTACTCCGGGCGAGGATTGCTCTGAGTTTAACCCCAACGGTGCAGATGCTGCTCCCGCTGAAGAGGAGAAGGCTGCAGCACCCGCTGAGACCGCGGCTCCCGTAGTTACTGCTGCAGTAACAAAGAGCGAGAGCGAGGACGGCAAGGTTGCAATTTCCCCGCGCGCTAAGAATTTAGCAGAGCGCGCTTGTGCTGATTTAAGCCAGGCTGCTCCCACCGGCCCCCACGGCAGAATTATTGAGCGCGATGTTGAAAAACTCATCGCTGAGGGCAAGACCACTACATATGCTGCTTCCGGCGCTACCGCAGGTAACGGTACCGGCATCGGCGGCAGAACCACCACCGCTGACGCAGCAAGTCCTGCTTCTGCTCCCGCGGCAGCTGCTGCTCCCGAGATGGATTACGAGGATGTTAAGCTTACCAATATCCGTAAGGTTATTGCAAAGTCTATGCATGCATCCCTCTCCGGTATGGCTCAGCTCACTCTTAACACCAGCTTTGACGCTACCGCAATTATGGCTTACCGTAAGATCCTTAAGAATAACGGCGAAGCAATGGGAATGGAGAAGGTTACCCTTAACGATATGATCTTATTCGCGGTTTCCCGCGTTATCTTAAACCACAAGGATTTAAACGCTCACTTCTTAGATGACAAGATGCGCATCTTCAACAATGTACATCTCGGCGTTGCTACCGATACCGAGCGCGGCCTTATGGTTCCCACTGTATTCAATGCAAACAAGTTAACTCTTAAGGAAATTTCTGATCAGACCAAGAGTGTTTGCGGCCTTTGCCGTACCGGCTCCTGCTCACCGGATTTACTTAAGGATGGTACCTTTACTGTTACCAACCTCGGTAGCCTTGGCATTGAGTCCTTTACCCCGGTTATCAACCCGCCGCAGACTGCTATCCTCGGTGTTGACACTGTTACCACCAAGGTTCGCGAGGTAAATGGAAACATTACCACCTATCCGGCAATGGGTCTCTCCCTTACATTTGACCATCGTGCGGTTGACGGTGCACCTGCTGCTCGTTTCTTAAAGGAACTTTGCACAGCACTTGAGAACTTCACTATGTTACTCGGCAAGTAAGGAGGAAAAATAAATGTTTGATCTTATAGTTTTAGGCGGTGGCCCGGGTGGCTACCTTGCTGCAGAGCGCGCAGCAGAAGAGGGCCTTTCGGTTGCTCTTGTTGAAAAGCGCTTCCTCGGTGGTGTTTGCTTAAACGAGGGTTGTATCCCCACCAAGACCCTTTTAAACTCCGCTAAGATTTATGACTACACCAAGCACGGCGATGCTTACGGCGTTACCGTTGCATCCTCCAGCCTTGACCATGCGGCTGTTATCGCAAGAAAGAACCAGGTAAGAGATAAGCTCGTTGCCGGTATCAAGGGCGCGCTCCGCGCAGGCAAGGTTAAAATTTTCGAGGCTGAAGGCGAAATCGCAGGCAAGGGCGAAGGCTTTATCGTTTCTGCCGGTGGTGAGCAGATCGAGGGTAAGAACCTCATCATCGCAACCGGTTCTGAGCCGGTTATCCCGCCGATCCCCGGCCTCCGCGAAGGCTTTGAGGCAGGCTTCGTAATGACAAACCGCGAGATCCTCGATATGACCACCGTTCCCGAGAAGCTTGTTGTTATCGGCGGCGGCGTTATCGGTCTTGAGATGGCATCCTACTTTAACTCCGCAGGTTCAAGCGTTACCGTTATCGAGATGCTTCCCAAGATTGCAGGTAACAATGACAATGAAATCTCCGAGATTTTAAAGAAATCCTACGAGAAGAAGGGCATCGATTTCAAGCTCGGCGCTAAGGTTGTTGCTGTCGGTAAGGATTCCGTAAGCTATGAGTTAAATGGCGAGACCATCGAGGTTAAGGCTGACTGTGTTCTCGCTTCCATCGGCCGTCGTGCTACCGCTCCCAAGGGCATCGAGAAGCTCGGCGTTGAGGTTGAGCGCGGCGCTGTTAAGACCGATGACAAGATGCGTACCAACATCCCCGGCGTTTATGCTGCAGGTGATGTTAACGGTAAGAG
>JAZNNQ010000016.1:0-22367 GCA_045580305.1 Eubacteriales bacterium | reverse complement strand
GGCGGTGCGGTAGATACTGCCTTTTGCTCGAAATCAGTTTGTCGGTAACTCCGGCACGTGGGTTCGAATCCCACCATCTCCGCCAAACGAGAAGCACACCAACTGAAAGTTGGTGTGTTTTTTGTTTGCGGTTAGCAAGGTGGCGATGAGAACAGGACGGCGCTCCGCAGGGCGTAAAAAAGTTGCCGGTGGCAAGTTTTTTAGTCCGCGGGTAGAATCCCACCATCTCCGCCAAACGAGAAGCACACCAGCTGAAAGTTGGTGTGTTTTTCGTTTGCGGTTAGCAAGGTGGCGATGAGAACAGGACGGCGCTCCGCAGAGCGTAAAAAAGTTGCCGGTGGCAAGTTTTTTAGTCCGCGGGTAGAATCCCATCTCCGCCAAAAATAGCACCTTGCAGGGAATCCTTTCAAGGTGCTATTTTATTTACTTTTTTGCAGAAATTTTCTTTTTTGGTTCGGTTTTTTTCTTTAAAACAAAGGCGCTTCTGCTTGGCAGATAGCATTTAAATCCAATCCATTCCGCAGGAGTTTTTACCGTTTTATATTCAGCGGATGTATCAACTCGGGAAAAACCGCCAAATACGCCGTCATCTGTTGATAGAACGACCTTGTATGTTCCCTCTTTGCCTACTGGAACGAAATATCCGTCAAAGGATTTTGTTGGATTAAAGTTGAAAATAAATACCATATCACCCTTTGTGTAGATGAGCACCTTGTCATCTTGATGAAGCCATCTGTTTTCCGCCGACAAAGTGAGTACATTTTCGTCCTTGAGTAATTTTATCATCGCCTTGTCAAAATCGTTTAGTTCCCTGTATCGAAGATCGGCATTGTCAACCAAACTCCACTGTCTGCGGCAATAATGATAACTCCAGCCATTGCCCTCACGGGGGAAATCAATCCACTCCGGATGTCCGAATTCATTTCCCATAAAATTGAGGTAGCCCTCACCCGCCAAGGACGCGGTGACAAGTCGTATCATTTTATGAAGAGCGATGCCTCTGTCAATCACAACATTTCCGCCAAATTTATTCATACCGGTATACATATCGGCATCGCAAAGGCGGAACATTATTGTTTTATCACCGACCAGGGCCTGATCGTGGGATTCACAATAACCGATATTTTTCTCCTGTACACGACGGCAGGTAAGCTCGTACCACAATTTACCCATATCCCACTCATCGTCAGCACATTCTTTAATAGTCTTTATCCACAAATCAGGCACGCCCATAGACAGACGGTAGTCAAATCCTATGCCTCCATCTTTTATAGGAATGCACATGCCGGGCATACCCGACATATCCTCCGCAACTGTAATGGCGTTGGGATTAATTTCGTGAACCAACTCATTTGCCAGCTGTAAATATACAACCGCATCGGTATCTGTATTTAAAGAGAAGTACATACTGTAATCGGTAAATGCACTTCCCAAGCCATGGTCGTGATAGAGCATAGAGGTCACGCCGTCAAAGCGGAAGCCGTCAAAGTGGAAAACTTCCATCCAATACTTAAGGTTAGACAGCAAGAAATGAATGACCTCATTTTTTGCATAATTAAAAAGTTTTGTTCCCCAAGCACTGTGATTTCCCTTTTCCCCATCGTGGAAGAACTGATACACGGTGCCATCGAACTCATTAAGTCCCTCATTTGTGTTTTTTACCGCATGGGAATGTACCACATCCAATAAAACCGTAATTCCCATTTCGTGCGCGGTATTTATAAGTTCCTTTAACTCGCGGCTACTACCGTAGCGTGAGGACGCGGCAAAAAAGTTAGACACCTGGTATCCAAAGGATCCGTAATACGGATGTTCCATAATAGCCATTATTTGAATGGTGTTATAACCTAGGGCCTTAATTCTCGGCAAAATGTTTTCCCTGAACTCATTATATGTGCCAATATCGCCTTTTTCCTGCGCCATACCGATATGACATTCATAGATAAACGGTGTTTTTTCAGGAACGAAGTTGTTATCTGTCCAATGAAACTCCTCAAAAGTATCTTCAATTTCCGCACACCACAGATAGGTATTCGGGTCCTGCACAACGCGTGTTGCATAAGTGGGGATACGACGCAGTACGCGATTTGAATTTATAACGATTGCCTGAACCTTTTCACCAACTTTAAGCGCATCTTTCCCTTTAAGCTGCACCTCAAAGACGCCGTTTTCAAGCCGTGTCATAGGGCAACTTCTAATATCCCAGTTGTTAAAATCACCGGTCAGGTACATCTCATCAGCAGCAGGCGCCCACTCTCTGTAGACCCATCCTGTGCGGGTACGATGAAATCCGAAATAATTGTGACCGTTGGCAAAACTTTTGAGCTTTTTGCGCCCGTTTAAAAGTTCTTTTCTTTTCCGAGTATAAAGCTCCATTCTTAAATCAAGGTCTTTTTCAAAAGGTGCTAAATAAGGATCGATTTCCGAGATTTTAATTTTTGTTCGTCTGCTCATTTTGATCCCCCATTTCGTGTTTATTATACCACACAGTATCAATGAATATCAAGAGCGCACCGCTCGTTTACGATTCTATCCTGCGCTGTATCTCTGTATTCAGCTCATCTTTCGGTGAATGTCCAAACTGGTTTTTATAGTTTCTGAAGAAGGTTACATAATCGGTAAAACCGCAGCTTAAATACACTTCTGTAGGCTTTGTGCCCATTCGAATCAAATTTCGCGCCTTTGCAAGTCTTTTAAAATTGACATATTTCTTCGGGCTTATCTGCAGATGGGAGGTAAACAGATGGTGTAAATGGCTTTTTGTTATATAAAGTCTCTTGCAAATGTCCTCTATGGTTATGTCTTCAGTGTAAAATTCATCAATATACTCAACCGCCCGATTTATCGTAGGATTGACCGATATAAGACCATCATCGGTGCCTTCTTTTGCGATGAGAGTCAAATTAAGCACAATCTCCTCTATAATATTGGTGACCAGTAATTTAATATTCTTTCCCTCGAAATTCATATAATAATAATCAATTTTTTTAAGCAGATCTTCTATAATTCCGCTGCCACTGCAGTCTATGACATCGGTGTTTTGAGGGATCTTGTCAAACATTTTATTGGCAAGCTGTTTTTCGTCAAAGATAATGTCATACCTTTCGTAGTCGTCACCTTCAACAATAATTCTGTGTGGAATATGCGGTCTGAAAATGATGAGACTGCCCTTGCGGAGTTTATATGTTTTTGCGCCGATAACAGCAAGCACATTGCCCTTTTTTATAAATATCATTTCGCAAATATCGTGGGCGTGCACATCAAATTCAATGTTTTTCTCTTGCATTATTATGTGGTTATATAAAATCTTGCCGTCTTCGTATTTTGATATAAAATCCCTGCTCATATCAATCACCAATAATAGCGTAGCACAATAGTACATTTTTTGCAATATATTTACGGATTTTTTCAAATTCACATTTCATATTTTTCATTATAAAATAGTCTCAAAGGAGTGATATTATGAAAAAGCTTAATATTGCAATCATCGGTCAGGGGCGAAGCGGCAGAGACATTCACGGTAGATATTACAAGTCCGACAAGAATGATAAATTCAATGTCAAATATGTGGTGGAACTGGATCCCGCAAGACGCGCGCTTGCTCCCAAGGACTACCCCGGTTGTGAAGTTTTTGAAGATTACACCGCACTTTACGGTACAAAGGATATCGATCTGGTTGTAAACGCAAGCTTTTCCAAGGATCACTATGACATTACCAAGGATCTTATTGAGCACAACTTTAATGTGCTTGTTGAAAAACCGTTCGCCAGAAGCAGATATGAGTGCGATACACTTATAAACCTTGCAAAAGAGCAAGGTGTTATGCTTAATGTATTTCAACAGTCCTTTTTCGCGCCCTTTTACACACACGCTAAAAAAGTTGTAAGTAGTGGCAAACTTGGCGAGATAAAGCAAGTTGATATTACCTACAGCGGATTTTCCCGCCGTTGGGACTGGCAAACAGCACAGGTAACAATGGGTGGCAATATCTATAATACAGGCCCGCACCCCATCGGCTTCGGTCTTGATTTTCTTGATTTTTCTGATGATGCGAAGCTTGTATTCTCCCGTCTCGGTCGCGTCCTCAACAGCGGTGATTCCGACGATTATGCAAAGCTTGTTCTCACCGCCCCCGGTAAACCCGTGGTTGATATAGAGGTCAGTTCAAACGATGCATATACCGCACCGTTACTTAAGATTTCAGGCTCTAAAGGTACATATAAAACAACCATTAAAGAGTATGAGATGAAATATATTATCGACGGAGAAAATCCCGCTCAGCCACTTAACTTAAACCCTTTAAAAAGCGACGATGGTATGCCGGCGTACTGCTCCGAGGAGCTTATCACCCATGAAGAAAAGGGTGAGCACAACGGAACGCCCTTTGATGTGGGAACTCAGCTTTTTTACGAAATGCTATATAATAAACTCACCAAAGGCGATGAAATGGAAATTAAGCCTGAATTTGCCGCAAAAATTATAAGCGTTATTGAGCAATCCCACGCAGAAAACCCTCTCCCGCTTTTATATTAATAACAAAAAGACCAACTGTTGCATACAACAGTTGGTCTTTTCCTTATCCTCTTTTCTTATAGTCCTCGTTTAAGTTTTTGCTCCAGGTATCATTGATTCCCTTGCCTGCGCGAACATTGCTGACCGTTGCCGATATAGCATCATACAGACATCCGGTTCCCACAGCATCAGGCACATAATTTACAGCACGGTTTTCTGAAATGCCGAAGTGCTTTGCGGTATCAACCGCATCGATGTTTGCCGCAAGGAAAATAAACTCCCAGCCGCTTTCCTTTTTAGCCTCAACCATTTTCTTGATTTGAGCCGAGTCATATTTTTTGCTGGCATTTTCCATACCGTCGGTTGTGATTACAAATATCGTATGTGCGGGCACATCCTCAGGACGGATGTATTTATGGATTTTTTCAATGTGTGTTATTGCTTCGCCCATTGCATCCATTAGCGCGGTGCAGCCGCCCACCTGATAATCCGCATCGGTCATTTGCGCCACATTTTCAACAGCTACTCTATCGTGGAGCATTTCGGTGCCACTACTGAAAAGGAATGTTGACACATAACATTTCCCCTGCTGATTTTTCTGCTTCTGCAGCATGCCGTTAAAGCCGCCGATGGTGTCGGACTCAAGTCCTGCCATTGATCCGCTTTCGTCTAAGATGAATACTAATTCGGTGGTGTCATTTTTCATAATAAAAACCTCTCTTTCATTTGGTACTCTAATTGTACTACTGTAAAAGAGAGGTTTGGTCGCATAGCAAGCGACAAATTTTATGCGCCTAATAAATTCTGGTCGAAGGCAAAAAGGGCCTTGTTTATTTCAAAGATATCGTAATTGCCGTTTTTTATGAAATACTCGATAATAATATCAAACTTATTGCTGTGGGACAGCGCAAAGCCCGCTTTCATAAGCATATCCCGCGTTTCTTCAAGAGACAGTTCAAGTGCGATGGCAAAAGCAATTACCGTAGGCTTGCTGGGTTTATAGTGTATATCGCTTCGGATTTTTGAAAATAACTTGCGGTCGATGTTTGCTTTTTTATAGCATTCGCTGTCCTTCATACCCTTTTCGTCTATTTTTCGCAATAACATCTCGGAAAAACTCTCGTCAAGCCCTTCAACCATTTCATCAAGGCTCTTTTTAAAAGAAGAATTACCAAGTATTGCTTCGTATACCACTTCAGGGCAAGGAGAACTAACCCAGTTTTCCTTAATGCTTCTTATTCTTCGGCTTTCCTGATAGCGCGAAGCGTGTTCATCCACATAATTATCATCTATGTACTCTTCAATATCCGCAAATAATTTTCCGCTGATCTCATAAGCATTCTTATCGAAAATAACGATATATACCTGCATATCATTTTCAAACAGAAACCTGCTTATAACATCGATCGCCACATTCAGTGCCTCTGCCTTAGGGTATCCGTATACTCCTGAGGATATAAGCGGAAATGCAACGGAACTGCAGTTATGCTCCTTCGCAAGCTGTAGTGATTTTAAATAGCAGGACTCAAGCATTTCTTTTTCATTGTGCTTGCCATCTTTATATATGGGCCCTACCGTGTGAATCACATATTTACAAGGTAAATTATATCCTCCGGTGATTTTTGCATCACCTGTATTGCAGCCTCCGAGTTTCTTGCACTCTTCCAGCAGCTCTTTTCCTGCGGCGCGGTGGATGCAACCGTCAACACCTCCACCGCCTAAAAGAGTGGTGTTAGCGGCATTTACTATTGCGTCAACCGTCATTTTTGTTATATCATTTCTGACTATCTGAAATGGCATATTTTTCACCTCAATTTTGTAAAAGAGGCCTGTATTATGTACAAGCCTCTTTTAATTCTAATCTTCAATTGCTTCAATGTAAAAAGTAGCCGGGCGGAACCCGTCAGCACAGGAAAGCATAGCGGATTTCTTATCCTTCATCCAACCGTCAAAGAAGTCGGTGCCACCATATGCCAAAACGGTCACATACTCCTTAATGCTCTGCCAAGCGCTTTTGCAGAAATTTTCAGGGCGCTCAGCATTTTCGCTGATAAACACCTGGCCTAATTCCAATTCGCAATTATAACCCTCAAGAGCCTCATACTTTTCAATAAGGTCGGGATAATTTGCCATTCTCATTACTGTAATTTTTACTTTTTTCATACTACTCACCTCTTAAGATGTCATCGATCATCTTATCAACCATAATTAAGCAGCGGGGCAAATGGAACGGACCCTTAAAGGTAGAGCCTTTTGTGGAAGGCTCGGTAGGAATACCGTCACGACGGAGATAGCCGTACCACTCACCATATTCAGCATCTGCAAATACCTTTTTGCAGTAGTCCAGAGTTTTATAGAAAATATCGAGGTATTTTTCATCCTTTGTGTCGCGGTAGATCATCATTGCCGCAATAAGCAGCTCATTGTGCGGCCACCAGAGCTTCATATCGTGCTCATAAGCCTCCACCGGCTTGCCAAGGCAGTCGGTGAAATACAAAAGACCTCCGTATGTATTGTCCCAACCCATATTGTAGGCGTCATCAAACATGGAAACCGCCTTGTTGTAAAGCTCATCATTTTTCTGATAAAGTGCTTCCTGCATTACAAACCAAGCACATTCGATATCGTGACCCGGATTTACAGTGCGACCGGCAGTGTAGTAAAGCTCGGGGGTGCCGTCCTTGGCAACACTCTCCAATGTGCATTTCATATCCTCTTTGCGGAAATATGTAAAGATTTCTTCTGCACAAATTTTGCTTCTTTCATTGTAAAGGTCGATATTCTGCGGATCACAACGACGCATAACAGCAGAAATATTAAGGTAAATCATGGGATCAGCAAGCGCCCTGCCGCTTCTTGTTTCGGGAATTGTCTTTGCGCCAAGACCTGTGGGGTCTATAATTAAGCCATTATTTAATTTCCAGATAAGTTCATACGCCTCTCTGGCGCGGCGGATACATTCTGTATCACCCGTTGCGAGATAATACTCTGCATTGGCCATTGCATAAAAGCCTTCGGAGAAGCAATATCTTCTCTGACGAAGGGGTTTACCCTCAGCGGTAACGGTAAAGTACATACGATTTTCCGCATCGCGATTAATACAATGTTTCTCTAAAAAGTCTATACAGCTCTTTGCAGCCTTAAGCCACTCATCCTTTTTGCCGTATACATTGCAAAGGTAGGAGAATGTCCAGCCGCACCTGCCCTGCATCCATACGCTCTTATCTGTTGAATAAATCTCGCCCTTACGGTCAAGGCAGGTATAAACGCCGCCGTTTTCGGTGTCCATTCCGTTTTTCAGCCAGAAATTAACGGAAATATCAAGCTGGTCTTTTATCCATTTCTGTGTTTCAATAAGTTTATTTCTATCCATTTTAAACTACCTCTTACAGTAATTTTTTACGAAGTTCCTCACCGGTCATAGATGTGAGATACGCCGGTGCAATGTCAAATACAGTCTTACAGCCGCTCGCGCCCTCACAGCTTAAACGATAAGCAGCTCTTGCATATGCAACTAATACGGATGTGGTAAATTCCGGATTGGAGTCGAGTTTTAAGCTGTACTCGATAATATGACTGTTTTCACTGTCCCAGCCGGTTTTGCCGCTTCTTATAACAACACCGCCGTGGGGAATGCCCGCGTGGTCGCGTCTCAGTTCTTCCATTGTGACAAAATACACATAGGTGTTATAATCCGCAAAATAATTAGGCATAGTCTTGATTTCGTTCTCAATTCTTGCCTTGTCAGCACCCTCTTCAACTACTACATAGCATTCGCGGGTGTGCTTATCCCTTGTGGTAAGTTCGGGGTTTTCACCGGCGCGCACAGCATTAATTGCCGCGGGCACGGGTACGGTATACTGACGGGCATCCAAAACACCCTCAATACGACGGATCGCATCGGAATGGCCTTGGCTGACGCCCTTGCCCCAGAAGGTATAATCCTTGCCGTCGGGAAGCAGTGCATTTGCATACATACGGTTGAGCGAGAACATTCCCGGATCCCAACCTACTGAAATAACAGCCACCTTGCCACTCGCCTTAGCAGAAGCATCGACATTTGCAAAATGCTCGGGAATTTTCGCGTGGGTGTCAAAGCTGTCAACCACATTAAAATGTTTAGCGTATTCCGGGGTCTGCACCGGAAGGTCTGTTGCACTTCCGCCACAGAGAATTAAAACATCAATTTTATCTTTATAATCTAAAATTTCAGATATATTCAGCACCGGCACATTCGGTGTCAATATCTTAACCGATGCAGGGTCACGGCGTGTAAACACCGCAACAAGCTCCATATCAGCATTTTGCTTGATTGCGCACTCTACACCGCGGCCTAAATTGCCGTAGCCTAAAATTCCAATTTTCATTGTAAGCACTCCTTTTCACGCTTAGTATATCACAACTTAATATGCCGTGCAATCGAATAATTTATTTATCTTTTTTATTTTCAATCGCGTTTTTAATTGGGGTGATAATTATTATAATCAGCTCGTAAATCAGTCTGATAATTATCGGGCCGGCTATCATAATAACAAGTCCATAGGCACCGTTCCACTCAAGGGTTGCATATCTGCCGTGACCGTTATATCGAAAACCTAAAAGGATTAGAAATCCCAACACAATGCAAAACACGGTCAGCAATATGTATATCCCCTTGAAGATTTTATCGATAACCAATATTTTAAAATTCAAAAAATCCCGCAACACCTGCCCGGCGCGCGACAACTTACCCTTACGACCTTCCGGCATAATTTTGGCATAAATAAGCACTGTCAGCACAATTGTTGCCACAACGGACAATGGTACGATAATTGTCATAGTGTCAAAAGACATAATATCACTCCGCCAATTTTACTTTTTGTTCAGTGTGTTCTCTTTATTGCGATAAACCACAAACTTAGAGAATAAAAACTCAAGAATAAAATTAAAAAGCATCGTAACGGCAAGAACAATATATTCGTTTATTCCGCTCGCCTCGGCAATATGACCTAAATATGTGGAAACCGGTGTAAACACAAGGTAAAAGCCGAAAACTTTTGCCATCGCAACCGGCACATTTGCATCCGAGCGGAAAGTGTACCTTCTGTTAAATGTGAAATTCCATACAATAGATGCAATAAGCGCGATCAGATATGCCGGCCAATATGCTAATTTCAACAGTTCATTCAACAGAGTGAATACAACAACCTGAATAATTCCCGCAGATATTGAGAAAAGCGTAAACTTGACCATCTGCCACATATTTCTTTTATTCATATCTTCTTACCCCATAACCTCTTTTATTTTTTTGCCTATAACCTGAGCCATACACCAGAAACCAAAATCATTTGGGTGTACTCCGTCACAGGACAATATATTGCTGTCTTTATATTTAAAAATCTCTTCGCCGTTTATAAAATACACATTTTTATCACCGGATTTGATAGCATCCTGATATGTAGCGTACACTATCTCACGGCGCTTTTTCACCTCATCGATATTGGGCGATATTCCCGGACGAGTGACCATAATAACCGGAAGCTCGGGTTGTGCTGCTCTTATGGTGTTAAACATTCTTTTATGGGTCTTCTCCAAATGCTCGATAGAGGGCGCGTTATAATCATAATCATATACAAACACGGACATTGAAATCCCCGCAATATACTCTGCTATTTCGTCTTCAGCACAGGCACTGCCCGAAAACCCGAGGTTTACATAATTTATATTATGTTCCCTTGATATTATCGCCTGATAGGCGCATCCCGGCCGGGATGCGCAGCCGCCCTGGGTAATTGATGAGCCATAGAACACAACGGGTTTTTCATTTTTATATGTATCGGCCGAGAGTATCTTGCTACCCTTTTTAACACCGATATAGAGCTCCGAAGCATTGCTGTAAAGAGGGAAGTTTATTGTAATTTCGCGCATTTTTACATCACAAAAATCAATTACGCTCTCATATCCGTCCTCTATATCATACGGCGGAATAAAGGTGCCCACATAATCGTTGCCGTCGTATAGATCAAAGCTTGCAGTACCGGTCAGCGAAAAGTGTGACATTCTGCAAATCCCACTCATTTTGGCACTTATTGCGACATACGGGCTGTCGGTTTTGAACCTTACCCTGCCGCCGGCGGTGTTGGTATGCAGACCATAAACGCTTTCACTGACACTCTTTGCCACTTTTTGAGGTAATCGACGATACATACCGTTTTCTTTGAAAACGCCGTATATTGCAAAGGGCGCGCTGTCAGCGCTGAAAAATTCTACATCTGTCTTGCCAATCTTGGTGTCAACTATGAAATTCTTGTCAATTTCGGTTATCTTCATTTTCTATACCCTGTTTTCTGTCATATTTAAACTTGCCCACGGTTACGCTGACAAGGGCAAACGCCTCGCACAACATACCGCCGATAGCGCCGTTTATCGCATTGTATATAAGCCATAGTGGCGAAACAACATAGGCAAAATTTCTTATATCCTTTGCATTAGGTAAAACGAAACTTATAGTCTGTATCACCATTGCAATAACGGGAAGCAGCTCAACAGCAAAGTTTTTAATGCTTGCTTCTTTGCCGAATAATGTAAATGTAAGAATATACGCCGCAATGTAGAAAACCGAGAAAATGCCCACCCATACGGGGTTATCTGCACGGAATTTCTCCTTATTTGTAAATATAACCGCGCGAATAAGGGCAATAGCGTTCATCATCGCTCCCGTATAAGCACCTAACATAAGGAAGTTTATAAAGAATAAGCTGGAGCCGAAAAACTGGAAAACAATGATTGTTTTATGCTCCTTTTGCAGAAATGAAATTATATTCATCGCCATTGCCGCAATACCGATTACTTGTGCGATTATTTCATACGGTGTCATTAGAAATCATCTCCCCGAAATCCTCATTTTATTATAACAGAACACAATATTAAAAGACAATATTTTGAAAAAACTTTTTCTTGACTTTTTCAAATTCTATGTGATAAATTATGGAAAGACTTTAAAGAACAAGGAGATTAAACTATGCCAAGAAACCAATTTCAAAGAATGATTTTTGCCCTTATTACGGTTATCATCACCGTGCACGCTTTTGTGTTTTTCAGCCTTTATGTGGTAAATGGTGAAATGTTCAAGGCTATTACCGGCGAGGCTGGTGTACTTGCTGCAATCAGCAAAATGGGCGGTATTCCGGTGTTGGGTATGACCTTCCCTATCTGGGGCGTTATTTTGCTTGAGTTTGCACTTGCATACCTTCTTGAGAATCTTATGGGTTCCCCCCTCTCCTTCAAGCTCGCCTGCAAGGTTTTCGACCCGAGAAGCACACATCCGGTACTTTTTGAAACCGCGATTATCTGTGCGACCGTGGGTCTTATGTGCCCGGCAATGAGCTTTATTGCAGCATTTCTGTATCACGATTACACTGCAGGCTTTAACCTTATTTCAATCCTTGCGGAATGGCTTAAGCTTATGTGCTTCAACTTCCCTTTTGCGTTTTTTACGCAGTTGTTCTTTATCCAGCCGCTGGTACGAACAATATTCAAATTCCTTTTTGCAAAAGATATCAAAAACCGTGAAAAAATCGAAGAAAAGACGATGGCTTAAGCCATCGTCTTTTAATTTTGTACATTTATCTTTTCTTCAAAAACGAGGTCATAAGAGATTAGTTCTGTTCCGTCTAAATTCTCTCTATACATATCCACTCCGTTTATTGCGCCATTATTGTAGGTGGTGTAGTAATAAATACCCTTGTCTGTATTACAACAGGAGGAGTAGTTTGTTATTTCGTAATCCTCTCCTACCTTTGCACAACCTTTTTGCTGGTACACGGAGTAGAGAATATGAAAAAACTGCCGTACTCTCTCGCCTTCTGTATCACCAAAAGTTGAGTTCAGCTTGACAAAACTTGCCCGCACAAACCGCGACATTGAAGATAAATCTCCCGGAAGTCCCAGACCTCCCATTCCTCTGCTGTAGGGTATAATATCGATTTTATCCGAAAAAGTGTTTTTCGGTGTTTCATTGGTTAATGTCATATAATTTGACAAATTCATTAGCTGCATATCAAATGTTGGATTATTTGTCAACACTCCCACGGGATTATTGTGAACGCAAAGTCCGTTTTTTGTCTGCTCCACCGTAATTGTCCGCTCCTTATCCGCAATTATCCAGTGAAGTGGCGACGGCGGCATTTTTTCATTAAAGGCTTTATTTGTTATGTTTGTACCTTCAAGAAGCATCTTTGCTTCCGCAACATTACTGCACTTGCACAATACCCACGGTATAAACTCAAAAGATGCTATATTGCACCTTTCCTCTTTTTCTTCCATATAGCAGGCGTTGTCAGGAAAGTTAAGTCCCGCCATACTGAGCCCCGCTTCATTGGTAGCGTCAAAATACAAAGGGTAATTGTCACACTCCAGCGCCATACCGATTATGGCAAAATGCGCACTTTTTGCAAAACTAAACGGGTAATTTCGCGGTGTTATCAGAATTTTTTCGCCGAAATCGTGCTCGTAATCTAAATTTCTGCCAAAATAGTTGTCGCCCACGGTGCAGGATATTGCGGTACACATAATTATCACTCTCCTGCCTTTATTATGTGAGACCGTGTTAAAATAATTCCACCCTTACATTATCTTTAACCGTAAGCTCATTTGCCGATACATTGCAGGAAAGACAAAGGATTTCAACGCCCTTCTTTTTTGCTTCATTGAGCACATTTGCGAATTCCTTATGGGTTTCTGTATTGGGGGTAAAATATTTTGCATAATCGGTTTGAACAATAAAAACAACTGCAGCCCTGTACCCTTCTTCAATGCAAGCCATCAGTTCTTTTATATGCTTAACTCCCCGCTCGGTCGGTGCATCCGGGAACATCAGCACCCCGTCTTTTTCAAGAGTAACACCCTTCACCTCGACAAATATTTTTTCATATTCTGTCTCAATGTAAAAATCAAAGCGAGAGTTTCCGTATTTACACTCGGGCTTTATAAGGCAGATCTTACCGAAATATTTCGAGTTTTCGACCCATTCGTAAAACACCTTGTTGGGTGCGTTGCTGTCTATATTAAATAACTTATCACCCTTGTATACAGCGATCAGATCATATTTCGTTTTGCGGGCTATATTTTCGCTTTCCTGCACATATACCCGTACACCCGGGACAAGTAATTCTCTGCATCTGCCGGTATTTTTTACATGGCATACCTCGACTTTGCCGTCTATTTCAATATGAGCAATAAAACGGTTTGGTCGGGATACAAAACTCCCCTCTTTTATGTTTTTATATATCATAAGTCACCTACTGTTTTTTTGATTAAGTATACCATATGCTATATAAAAAAGCTACTTATCAAATGATAAGTAGCTTTTGTTTTTACTTTAAGTGACGGGCAATAACTGTCTTTACGCCCTCGATACAACGGTTGATGTGTACCTCGTCCCATGTGGGATGTAAAAATAGGCTTAAGGTGCAGTCGCGAAGCGCTTTTGCTTTGGGGCAAACAACCTTTGTATAGTCAACAGAAGCAGAGTTGGTATACTCGGAAGACTTAAACGGGAACTGTGCGGTACCGAAGCCGTTAAGCTCACGATATGCCTTTTCCTCATATGCCTCAGACCACTGGATACCGTAGCAAGGAATCTTCTCAGCACCAAGCTCCTTGACGATAACATCTGCGTTGCAGTCGAGAACATCAAGGTCTAAAATCATCGGGTACCACCAGTAAGAGCACTTACGCTCCTCAGAGTTATGGGGAACCTTCTTGATACCCTTCATACCGATAAATGCATCGTCGTACATCTTAGCATATTTAAGTCTGCGTGCTAAGTTCCAGCTGTCAAAACGCTCAAGCTCGTTGATACCGATTGCAGACTGCATCTCGGTCATACGGTAGTTAAAGCCTACGCGGTTGTGGATATACGGCAGTTTTTCCTCAAGTGCGAGCATATTCATACGAGTACGAACATCATAGCCGTGGTCACGGAAGGAACGGCATTCCCAGCCTAAATCCTCATTGTTGGTAACGACCATACCGCCCTCACCGCCGGTGGTGAAATGCTTTGACTGGCAGAAGGAAAAACAACCGACATCGCCGATAACGCCGGTCTTGATCCCCTTATATGTACCACCGAAGCACTGTGCACAGTCTTCAATGATCTTTAAATTATGCTTCTTTGCAATCTCTAAAATCGGGCCCATATCACAAACAACACCGTAGAGATGTACTACAACAATAGCCTTTGTACGCTCAGTGATAAGCGCTTCGATGCAGTTGGGATCAATTGTGTGATCATCGGTTACATCTGCAAATACCGGAATTGCACCTGCCTGAACGATAGAAAATGAGGATGCAATAAAGGAATAAGAGGGAACGATAACCTCGTCTCCCGGTCCGATGCCGAGGCTGGAGATTGCGATGTGAAGTGCAGCGGTACCGTTGGTGCAGGAAATAGCCATCTTAGCGCCTTCCCACTTTGCAAACTTCTCTTCAAATTCCATACCTACGGGACCGGTCCAATAGCAAACCTTACCGTTTTTTAAGATTTCAGCTACATCTTCCTGGGACTTTTCAGCAAACTGGGGCCACATGGGGAAACCGATTTCCTCGATACCTGCGCCGTTCATTACTACTTCTTTCTCTGCCATTATGAACACCCTTTCATATTTGTCCAGTGGCTGGACTAATTATTGTAAAAAACAGCCGCGTTAATTTCGCGGTGTTTTTTATTTACCGAATACTTCGTCGAAGGAATACTTTGCACCGCCTAAGGTTACGGGGTTTCCGTTGATTTTTGAAAACTCGATTTTGGTATCTTTAATAAGTGCGATTTGATTTGTAACCTCTTTAAGCGGATCTAAAAAATACTCGCCCAGGCTCTTTATTGCGCCGCCGATTATTATAAGCTCCGGATTTAAGAGGTTTACAATGTTATTAATGCCGAAAGCAAGTGCCCGCGATACATTTTTAACCGTTTCCAAGCAGCCTTTATCCCCTGCCGACAGCTTTTTTACAAGCTCCGGTAAGGATTTCGTTTTTGTCTTTTCCTGAATTGCGGGGATGCTTGCGTAAAGTTCAAGACAGCCAAAGTTTCCGCACTTGCAACGCTCGCCGTTATAATCCACAGTTAAATGGCCAAACTCACCCGCCATACCGCTTCCGCTGTAAATAGCGCCGTCGATGAGTATGCCCGCACCGACACCGTCGTTAATATCTATGGAGATCAGATTGTTAGTATCAATATATCCGCCGAACTCCCGCTCTGCCAAGGCGATAAGGCCAGAATTGTTTTTAAGGCAGACATTGATACCGCCCAGTGCATCTTTAAGTATTCCATATATGTCCTTCGCATCCTCAGCAGGAAGTACAGTGGATGAAATCAAGGTGTTTGTCACCGGGTCAATAACACCGGGAAGTCCGATGGTTATTCCTAAAATTTTACGCCCGCGGGTCGCACGGCTTATTGTATTCATTATCTTAGTACCGAAGCTTTCCCCCGCTGAGACACTGACCTCAATGTGCTCCTTATGGGAAAAATCCAAGCCGTAAACATCCGCAACCACATTGTTCTTCTGCACATCAAGGCCGACAAAATAGCCGCCGTCGGAGCAGATCTTTAATGCAACCGCTTTTCTGCCGCTGGTTTTGGTCTCCTTAATTCCCGCCTCGGCAACAAGTCCCGCATTAGCAAGCTCTTCCACAAGAGTTGATACAGTTGTGGCGCTAAGGCCGGTCATTTTCTTGAGATCTGCACGGGAAATAGACTCATTCTTATGTATAAGGCGGAAAATCATCCGTATATTAGCCTCTTTTATAACCTGTTGTGATGATTTATTTGCATCCATTTTACAAACCTCATTCAATTAGTCCAGTGACTTTACAAATTGATTGTAGCATATGATCTTCTCTATGTCAACTATTATTTTATTTTGTAAAAAAGAATTACTGGACGAAATGGCGATAAAAAGGTAAAATCAAAACAGCCCATTCGTAAACCTTACTTTGCAAATTGTATTAATAACAGTTTGTTCACCTGCAACCCGCGCATTTCGCCGGCGTATGCGCAACTTAAGGTTGCGCAAAAATCAAGCAAAAGTTGGTGGATATGTTTGGACGGTTTTGATAACATTATATGGTGCTACACAATGTATTCGAAAGGTTATAGGGTGATGACAATATGACTATTGGAGAAAAAATTACAAAGCTTCGCCTTGCGCTTAATCTGTCGCAAGAGCAACTTGCTGAAAAAATGGCAGTATCGAGGCAATCCGTGTCTAAATGGGAGATGGACCAGGCACTTCCGCAGATAGATAAAGTTCTGCAATTATGCCAATTATTTGAAATTTCCACAGATGAGCTTTTGCAGGATACTATTCCCGTATATGTAAACGACACCCAGATACAAGAAAAGTGTAAATATTTTGGTACAGACGGATTTCGTGGTGAGGCAAATGTTGGGCTCACCTCAATGCAGGCATATAAAGTAGGTAGATTTTTGGGCTGGTACTATGCAAACGAACTTTCCGGTTGCAGTAAGACCGGTTACCGCCCGAGGATTGTTATCGGCAAAGATACAAGACGTTCAAGCTATATGCTTGAGTATTCTCTGGTTGCAGGTATTACCGCATCCGGAGCAGATGCCTATATGCTTCACGTTACCACAACTCCAAGCGTATCATATGTTACTCGTCAGGACGAATTTGACTGTGGTATAATGATAACCGCCTCTCACAACCCTTTTTACGACAACGGCATAAAGGTTATTAACCGATACGGCGAAAAACTGGATGATAAAACCACCCTTCTTATAGAAGCATATATAGATGGCAATATGAAAGCCTTGGGAATAAGCGGCGGTGATTTACCTCTTGCACACAGAGAAAAAATAGGTTGTATAGTAGATTATGTTTCCGGCAGAAACCGCTATGTGGCTTATCTTATTTCTTTGGCATCGAATTCTTACAAAAAACTCCGCATAGGTCTTGACTGCGCTAACGGCGCGTCGTGGATGATAGCGAAATCGGTATTTGGTGCATTGGGTGCTCAGACCTATGTAATCGGGGCAGATCCTGATGGTTTAAATATAAATAGAGGCTGTGGTTCTACACACATTGAAAACCTTTGTCGCTTGGTCAAGGAGCAACACCTTGATGTTGGCTTTGCTTTTGACGGCGATGCTGATCGTTGTATTGCGGTGGACGGGAATGGTAATGTGGTAGACGGCGATGCTATGATGTACATTTTGGGTAAGCGTTTAAAATCAAGAGGTATGCTTAATGACGACACCGTTGTTGCTACCGTAATGTCAAATAGCGGATTTGTTTCCGGTCTTAAAGCGGCTGGCATAAAATGTGTGCAAACCTCCGTGGGAGACAGATTTGTATATGAATGTATGCAGGAAAATGACTTTTGCCTTGGCGGTGAGCAGTCCGGACATATTATTTTGAAAAAGTATGCCACAACAGGCGATGGTATTTTGACCGCTATAATGCTGACCGAGGAAATATGCGATACAAAAACATCTCTCGCCGAACTGGCAGAGCCCGTAAAGCTTTATCCTCAATATATGAGAAACATACGGGTAACGAACAAGGCTGCAGTTATGGCAGATACCGTAATCAACAAGTGTGTCGCAGATGTTAAAAAGAAAATCAACGGTAACGGAAGAGTATTACTTCGCGAAAGCGGAACGGAGCCTGTAATCAGAATAATGGTGGAGGCGGCAAGTATGGACCTTTGCGAGGCTTATGCACAAAAAATTGCAGATGCAATTTCAGAACGGGGGTATAGTGTTGAGTAAGTCGGTAAAAACCAAGGATTTATTTGCTTGTGAAACGCCTTATTTGAAAGAACTCTTTGAAAACTCTGTGTATCCGTGGGATATGCTTCCAAAAATCAAAGATTATATAATGTCTCTTATAGAAAAAGGGTTGGATGGTTATACTGAAATCTCGCCAAATATACTTGTAGGTGAAAATGTTAAAATATATCCTACAGCAACTATCGAACCACCTGCCATAATAGGCAAGGGTACAGAAATTCGTCCCGGTGCATTTTTAAGAGGTTCGGTGATTTGCGGAGAAAATTGCGTAATAGGTAATTCTTCAGAGCTTAAAAACTGCATCCTGCTAAACAATGTACAGGTACCGCACTATAATTATGTAGGCGATTCCATTTTAGGAAACTACGCCCATATGGGAGCAGGCAGTATTTGCTCGAATCTAAAGTCCGACGGAAATCCCGTGGTAATTCACGGTGATGAGGATATCGAAACGGGCATAAGAAAAATCGGCGGCATTTTAGCAGATAACGCCGATGTGGGTTGCGGATGTGTTATAAATCCGGGTACCATAGTCGGCAAAAGAACTCGAGTTTACCCACTTACATCACTCAGAGGTGTAATACCCGAAAATTCTATAGTAAAATCTATGGATAATATAGTTAAGAACATAGACCTGTAATTGCTTGTATTTTATATGTCGGCAATAATTTTATTAAGTACTGGACAAATCAGGAATATAATTGTAAAATATAGGTAATACTTATTTTGGAGTGTGATTTAAATGAAACTCATTATCAAAAACGATTACGATGAAATGTGTGCATGGGCAGCTAACCATATCGCCACTGCAATCAACAACCACAAGGAGAATCGTCCTTTCATCCTCGGTCTTCCCACCGGTTCTTCTCCCCTTGGTGTGTACAAGAACCTCATCGAGATGAACAAGGCAGGCAAGGTTTCTTTTAAGAACGTTGTAACCTTCAATATGGACGAGTATGTTGGTCTTCCCAAGGATCACGACCAGAGCTACTGGTACTTTATGCACGATAATTTCTTTAATCATATTGACATCCCTGCTGAGAACATCAATATCTTAAACGGTATGGCAGAGGATTTAGAGGCTGAGTGCCAGCGCTATGAGGATAAGATCGCGTCCTATGGCGGCATTGACCTGTTCCTCGGTGGTAGCGGTGTAGACGGCCACATTGCGTTTAATGAGCCTTTTACCTCTCTCACTTCCCGCACAGGTGTCCGCGCTCTTACTCAGGACACTCTTATTGTCAACTCCCGTTTCTTCGACAACGACCCCAACAAGGTGCCCAAGACCGCACTTTCCGTCGGTGTTGGTACCGTATGTGACTCCAAAGAGGTTCTCCTTCTCATAAGCGGCCACAACAAGGCTCGCGCGCTTCGTCACTGTGTTGAGGGTGGCGTTGACCATGCTTGGACCATCAGCGCACTTCAACTTCACCAGAATGGTATCGTTGCTTGTGACGAGGACGCTTGCGGCGAGTTAAAGGTTGACACCTACAAGTATTTCAAGGAAATCTGCAAGGACGAGAAGTAAGTATTATTACGCAAATTTAAAAGAGGCGGGATATCCCGCCTCTTTTTTATGATGCGTTTTCCTTTAATATTTCTTGCATTTTGTCGTCTAAGGCTTATTCATAGCCTATATAGAGCACTTTGTCAACTTCCTCATGCTGGAAGAAGATGTTGTAATCGTCACTTAAGTTGCCCTCGGGATACAGACATGCCACATAGTCCCAAATTAAATTGGAATTTGCCTGCAGCTGCTGTCTTCCGTATATCATTATGGGTCTGTTCCCACCTTTTAAAATTACTACTGTTCCTATTGGATAATATTTCAATTTTTACCTCCTTAACTTTTGCGGGAGGATGTAGGCATCCTCCCCTACATTTACAATAAAATAATTACGCCGAGGATATATACGATAATCGCGCCGAGAATAACCCATTTTGTCATTACTCGCTTTTTCTCCGACGGGTATACCATACCATTTACAACAACCGGGTCGTCAAAGTTTCGGCTTTGGATAAGTATGTAGCTAAACACGATGGCAAGTACTACAAGACCTAAAATGCGGATTCCCATAAGGTGCTCCGCACCGTTCGTCAGCGTCACAAGTCCGCCAAGTATCAGCTGTGCACCCGTTACAAGGTTTGCCACAATCAACCGATTTCGCCATATACCGTAATAGCGCTTTGCAACCGCATCGTAGTTTTCCTCGGTGGTTTCATTTAGCACAAGCTCGCGAGGCGTGAAATAGTAATAACGGATTATAGAGTAGTTTGCCAAGTATAGCATGGTCATTGCTTCAATAAATAATACAATGAACTCATTTTCGCTTAGTGTTTCTATCTCTGTTTCGAGTAACAAAAACATTATCGACCAGATAATTATAACTATGGTAACCAGGTAAGTGCTCAATTGAGATGCAAGGAACCTGGGTTTGGGATATACCATATATCTGCTCACCGTTTTGCCTGGCTCTTCTAACCCTTTGATAACTCTTCCGTATTTATTCGCGGGTAAAATCCATACAGAGCCCAATATCCATATTAGTGGTAGCAGTTTGGCAATGTTGTATGTTTCATACATACTTTCAGGCGCCAGCATAGCAAATAAGATATCAATTACGAAAAGAATAATTGGGAAAAAACTAAGGGCAAAAAGGCAAAGCCATATTTTCCTATGTTTTTTCTTCACATTTTCTATATCGTGTTCGGGCGTATACAGAAACAACTCTTCATTCAGGTAAAGGCGCTTTTCCATACAAAAAAAGCCCAGTATACTACCCACAACAGCAAAAAAGCATACAGCTAATGTGAACTTGTAATCAATCATTTCACGATCCTCCATTTTATGCCTATCCGTAAATCATATACGGATCTTGAGTTGTATCGTATTTTTCCGCTTCAACTAAATCACCAATATGACCGTATACTCCATTACTAAACTTTTGGCAAATTTAAAAGAGGCGGGTCTACTCCCGCCTCTTTTTTGTTGGAATGGCTATAATTTTTCAATTTCCACGCTATTTGCTTCAATAATAATCTCGTGGCAGTCTTGGGTAATGTCATTGTATGTTTCTATCGCAACAACTTTGTCGGTTAGCAATTTAAATTCAACAATCTGATCGCTATTTAACGGAAAATTCGGAATAACCACAGACGAAACACCTTTAAAAATCAATGTTATCATATAAGTTTCGTCGTCCCCTTGGCAAAAATTATGTTGTTGCCAATTGCAAAAATCAATTTCCAGACAAAGAATATGCATTTTATCGTCCCAGTAAATATTTTCTAATAGACTGTCGTGAAGATTATATCGGCACAATTCATTAAGATTCATTACTCACTCTCCTTTACGGTATTATATGGGATTGTTTGGAATTCTTAGGCACAGGATTTCCATTCCTATCCAGATAATAATCATATCTGCTTGTTGAATTGGGATTTAAAATATGATAATGTTTTTTTCCACGAAATCCTTCTGCATTCGGAACGGCCTCATCGCACACTATTTTTACTCCATCTTTTTCATACATTTTAGATGTGGTGTTATTTTTCATACCTTCAGGAGTAACCTCTTTCCAGCCTAATTTAATAAGGTCTGAAGAATTTTGTGGGAGATTTTCGACATCAACAATCTTTAATGCATCTACAACTTCAACTGCATTATCAACACTTTTTGACACATCATCAATTTTTCCAATAGTATTTATGCCGTCTGCAATATCGTCTGCGCGATCGGTAGCTTTTGCGGCATCGGACATATTATCGATATCGTCTACTATTTTTTTACCCAACCGCGCGTGCTTTGCACCGTCACACTCCCAGTATACCCCATTACTAAACTTTTGGCAAATTTAAAAGAGGCGGGTCTACTCCCGCCTCTTTTGGATGGTTAATCAAGTCTTACAATAGCTTCTTTGCAACCCAACTCTGTACTACTTTCCGGTATATGATCATTTGTCAAGAGCATATGTTTCCAATTCTAACAAATTCTCTGAAACCTCCTCAATATCTCCGTACCTTTCAAGAAAGTCCTCTTTTGTCATTTTGTCAAACC
>JAZNNQ010000015.1:0-12736 GCA_045580305.1 Eubacteriales bacterium | reverse complement strand
AAGGCAGTTTTGAAAGCAAGATTTTTTGTAAAGAGAAAGAATAAAATTCCGGTAATACTGGCGTATTACCGGAATTTTTGATGCACTATTTACGGAAAATATGGTATCAAAACCAATGCTTCCTTATCTGGCTGTGGCGTTGCACTACCTTTTTTCTTTTTTACATAGCCTTCTCATTTTAGGAGAAAGGGGACCACTTGCGGTGGATGAGGTGTCTACCACTCGTTTGCAATATCCTCTAAAAATGCCGACTCATAGCCGTTGTCCAATGCCCATTTAACCGCTGTTCTCATCTTATCCTTGTAATTTGCCTGATAGTAGGGGAAATGGGGGAAGAAATACTGCTCGTGAATTAAAATGTCGATAAATGCACCTCTGTGGGGATCTCTTGCAACTGCGTCAAGGAATACGGGAATATCCTGTTCCTCATAGCAGTTGGCGATAATCGCGCATCTTACAAAGGTGATATCCTCGCTTCTGTCACGCCATACGAAACGGTCACACATATGCTGACGCTCGGCATCACTTGTTAAGTAGTAAGCGACGGGAAGGTTTGCACAAGGGCCGTTAAAGTCGGCAAGTAAGATGGGGTATCCCGCATCTCTGAGTGCGCGACAGCCTTCACGGGTAGCATCACCGAAATGAAGGGTGGTAACCGGTCCCATAACCTCACGCCCTGCAAAACGCTCGATCTCGCGCCTTACATCGGTGACATCCTTGTACATCTCATCATAGCCTGCATTTAAATAGGGTCTGCCCGGCTGATCCTGCTTAGCATGGAAGGAAAGACGGAGCCAGTCAGCGCAGGACGCCCATTCAGCCTTGTATTTATCCGGGAACTGAGTGATGCAGAAATCCGCCTCGTCAACAAGGTAAATATTTATATGTACTTTAGTGCCAAACTCATCGTGAAGCTCTTTCCAGAATGCCATATATTCGCAATCGAAGATAGAGTCGTAATTATTCTCGTAAATCTCTCTTAAAAACCAGATATTATCATCAAGAGAAACACGGTATTTGCCCGCAAAATCAGGAAGCCAATATAAAACGATCTCTTCCTTTTCGCCGCTGGTGCGGTTTTCTGCAACCACAGTGGTCTCGTATTTGTCAAAAAGAATTGTGGCGGCAAAATTTGCACCGTTCCACACAGCCTTGACATCATTTACATATACATCGGCGCAACGCTCAGCCTTTACGGTAATCTCAGCCGCAAGCTTCTTGTCACCAACAACAACACCGTCACGGGCGGTGAGCATATCGCCGTCCTGGAAATAAGCAAATTTCAACATAAAATATCACCTCGCGATTAGTGTAGCACAAGGAATATAATAAGTCAAAGGAAAACTTGAAAAGAGCGGTGATTTTTGGTAAAATATAAAAAGCGGAGGTGTTCATTGTGAAAAACGGAAAATCTATGTTTTTAATAAAAAGTGCAGAAATATTTGAAAAGGTTCTTGCAGGCATTATTTTAGCAGGTATTCTGGTTGCAGGTGTGCAGCTTGCGATAGAACTTTTCTTTGATGTGGTACAGTGGGCAAAGACCGGCACATACTGTGTGGATTTTAAAACCCTTCTTGCCGGCGCCATTCAGCTTATTATCGGTATAGAGTTTGTGCGAATGCTGTCAAACCACTCGGCCACCGGCGCTATCGAAGTGGTGCTCTTTGTTATCGCAAAGAGCATTATAGTAGGCGACTATACAAGCCTTGAGATGCTTCTGGGTGTGGCATCTATTGCACTACTCTTTGTAATAAGAAAATACTTACTCACAAAAAGCTCCCGTCTTGATGAGGGCGCATTATTTGATGCGGATGCGCTCGTTTCCGATGTGTGCAAGCAATGCAAGGTGCACATCCCCGAAACATTGGGAAAAACACTCAATGAGGTGGTTATAAACGAGTTTACCCGCCTTGGCAGAACGGTAAAAGAGCGTGAGAAACTGGTTCTTGAAGATGTAAGCATTATGATTTATCAGATGGAAAACGAAAAAATAGTCAAGTTTGAGATCTGGAACAGGAAAGAGCGAGGTTAAAAAATGGAAAGATTACAGAAGATACTCTCAACCTGCGGCATTTGCTCACGCCGCGCGGCTGAAAAAATGATAGATGATGGCAGAGTTACGGTAAACGGCGAGGTGGCGCATTTAGGCCAGAGCGCGGATATAGACAGCGACATCATAACCGTTGACGGAAAGCTCATTGCCACACCGAAAAAGACCTATATTATGCTCAATAAACCACGCGGCTTTATAACATCGGTAAGCGACGAAAAGGGAAGAAGGACAGTGCTTGATTTAATCGACCTGCCTACCCGTGTTTATCCCATCGGTCGTCTTGATTATAATTCTGAGGGCCTGCTCCTTCTCACAAATGACGGAGAATTAACCCAACAACTCACACATCCGTCACATGAGATAGGTAAGCAGTATATCGTTACCGTAAAGGGCGATGTTGACGAGGCGCTGACAGCGCTCAGACTGCCCTTTGTGCTTGACGGCAGGGAAACCGTACCCGCCCAGGCGCAGGTGCTTCGCGAAACCGCTGAAGGCGGCACAATATCCATCACCATCTACGAGGGAAGAAACCGTCAGATTCGCCGTATGTGTGAAATGTCGGGCCTTGAGGTTGTACGCCTTAAAAGGGTGGCCATCGGCAAACTTGAAATGTCGGGACTCCGTGCGGGCGAGTGGCGACACTTAACCGACAAGGAAATTGCATATCTTAAAAACCTTAAACGATGATAAAAGCCAGAGTAGAAGATAAAATAAAGCGGGTCGCGGCGAAAAACATCCCCGAAGCGCTTGGTTTTCTAACACCGCACGAGCGCGCGGAAATTGAGAAAATGCACCTGCCGCGCCACTTTTTCTATGGCGGTAAGGATGCCGAGCGTACATTTCTGTTTTTGCTCCCCGATTATCTGGATGAGGAGAACTTTCCGATTGATGACTATATCTGTGCCATATCCGCACAAGTGCCCTTCGGCGCGCCGACTCATCGGGATTTTCTCGGCTCTGTTTTAGGCCTTGGGCTGGAGCGCGAATGTGTGGGCGATATAATCGTGGGTGAGGAGAGCTTTTTCTATGTAACTCGTAAGGTAGCGCCCTTTATTTTGCAAAATCTTGAAAAAATCGGCCGCCTTGGCGTGAAACTCCGCGAAGTTCCGCTAAGTGCCGTTCCCGAGAGGCGCGAGCCGTATAACGAGGTGGAGGCAAGCGTCGCATCCCTTCGGCTGGATTCGCTGGTTGCTGCTGCCTTTAATCTATCCAGAAGTATTGCCGCGGACGCAATTGCGGCGGGACTTGTATCGGTAAATTGGCTGCCTTGCGAAAATGTGTCACAGAGTTTGAACGAGGGCGATTTGATTTCCTTCCGTGGAAAGGGAAGGGCAAAGATAGCCGAGCTTGGCAATTTTTCCAAAAAAGGTCGTCAATTTGTAAAATTCCATACTTTTGTCAAAAAATAGGGGAACTTATATGGCGTATGTTTCGTCATAAAAAATATAAATGTAGGGGTCGATGCCCTTCATCGACCCGAAAATGGACAGATATGGGCATCTGTCCCTACAAAAAATAAAAAGGAGAAATACTATGAAGAAAATTGTATCCTTACTACTTGCACTTTCCTTTGTGTTCTCTGCTTTTGCGGTGACCGACATCAGCGGTCATTGGGCAGAGGAGATAATTAATGAGTGGGTTACCGTCGGCAATATCGGCGGCTATCCCGACGGCACCTTCCGTCCCAATAACCCCATAACCCGCGCTGAGTTTGCGGTGCTGCTCAATCGCATTATGGTAAATGAACCTGAGGGCGAGTTTGAGTATGCGGAGTTTAAGGATGTATCCGAGGGACATTGGTTTTATACCGAGGTTTCCCGACTTGCATTCTTTGACGTAATCTCCAAGGCTGAGAATTTCTATCCCAATCGCCACATCACCCGAGAAGAGGCGATGACAATGATCGGTCGCGCCTTCGGTATCAGCGGCGGCGGGGAAGCGGTATTTACCGATACCGATAAGCTTTCAGCTTGGGCAAAGGATGTTGTTTTGGCACTCGCTTCCGAGGGCGCAATTACAGGCTATCCCGACGGCACTATCCGCCCGAAGGCAAAGCTTACTCGTGCGGAAACCGTTAAAATGCTCGACTACTTTGCACCTAAGGCTGATTTAACGACCCTGCCCGGTATTTTATCCGCGGTTTACAACTATTCCGGCAAGGAATTCCCAATGCTTATGCAGTCTGAGATCAATGCAGAAAACTCAGAGTATTTCCTCGGTATTCCCTTTACCGATATCAAGGAGGGCGTTGCAAGCGAGCCTATGATGAGCGCTCAGGCGCACTCGGTATGCCTTGTAAGAGTAAAGAATGCCAAGAATGCGGAGAAAATAGCAAAGCAGATAAAAGAGAAGGTAGATCCCCGCAAATGGGTCTGTGTTGGTATCGAGAGAAGCGAGATAATCACCATTGTCCGCGGTGATATGATACTTCTCATTATGGACAGAAATGCCCCCAAGTCCCTTGAGCGAAGCTTCTTAAGCTTAGACCTTGGCGAGGGATATGAAAGCAGTGTGGAAATCACCGCATCGGAAAACAGTACCGATAAGAACACGCTTTTCTACCACGAGGGTCAGTATTTCAACGATTTAGGTGCATATAATGAGGCATCCGCCCTTAAATTTGCAGAGAAGATAAACTACATTACCGATACCTATTTAAGCGAGGATACCACCGCGTACTACGCGATCATCCCCAGCAAGAATTACTATGTAAACGCGTCTCTTCCCACACCCTTTGACTATGACGCAATGTTTAACACTCTGCGTCAAAACATAAACGGCGCATGGGAAATTAACCTATACGATGTGCTCGGCTACGACGACTATCTTGCTACCGACTTCCACTGGAAGCAGGATGCTCTTCAGGGCGTGGTTGACCGTATCGGCTCATATTACGATTTCAGCGTGGACCTTGACAAATTCAAAAAGAACACAGCGAAAGACTTTATGGGTCAGCTGGGCTACGGCAAGGCGGATTTCCCCAAGGAAGATTTAATTTATCTTACTAATGAAGCTACCAATAACGCTGTTGTGGATAACTACCAGGACAAGTCCTTTGCCGGCGTGTATGACACCGCAAAACTCAAGACCACAAGCCAGTACGACCTGTTCCTTTCCGGCCCCACACCCCTTACCACTATCAAGAACGAAAATGCAAATAGTGATAAGCGCCTCATCATCTTCCGCGACTCATTCGGAAGCAGTCTTGCACCGCTTCTCATTGGTGAGTACAAGGAGATTGTTTTAGTTGATTTAAGATATGTAATGAGCGCAACACTCGGCGAGTTTGTGGACTTTAAGGGCGCTGAGGTTCTGTTCATATACAATGACCAGATTGTGAATAATGCCACAATGTTAAAATAAACAATTAGCCGTCTGTTTTAATTAAAAATATTTGGCTTTTTCACGATAATTTGAAAAAAGGTTGACATTATCCACAAAGATGGTAAAATATTATTTGGTGGAAACACCCACGATTATGTGTAACTTTACAAGGAGTTGAAAATTATGTCTCTCGTAAAAGAAATGAAAGTAGACAAGCTTAATGTCAAGATTTTATCCGATCGCGCATCTATGGGTGCTCTCGCTGCTGAGGAATGTGCTGCAGTTATTAAGAAGCTTTTAGCTGAGAAGGACGAGATCAATATGATCTTCGCTGCTGCTCCCAGCCAGAACGAGTTCCTCGCTGCTCTCGCTGCTGACAAGAGCATCGACTTCACCCGTATCAACGCTTTCCATATGGACGAGTATATCGGCCTTGATGCTGCTGCACCCCAGGGCTTCGGTAACTTCCTCCGCGACCGTCTTTTCGGTGTTGTTCCGTTCAAGAGTGTTAACTACTTAAACGGTAACGCTGCTGACGCTGATGAGGAAGCTGCTCGTTATTCCAAGCTTCTTGCTGACAACCCCACCGACATCGTATGTATGGGTATCGGCGAGAACGGCCACATCGCATTCAACGATCCGCCAGTTGCAGACTTTAATGATCCCAAGCTCGTTAAGGTTGTTGAGCTTGAGCTCGTTTGCCGTAACCAGCAGGTTAACGACGGCTGCTTCAAGACTCTTGATGAGGTTCCGACCCATGCACTTTCCCTCACTGTTCCGAGCCTTGTTAAGCCGGGTTATGTATTCTGTATCGTTCCGGCTCCCACTAAGGCACAGGCTGTTTATGACACCTTAAACAACAAGGAAATCAGCGAGAAGTGCCCGGCAACCATCCTTCGTACACACGACAACGCTACCCTCTACATCGAGCCGGATAGCGCTAAGCTTTTAAAGTAATTACTTTAATATAACTTAATATTCTCGGGGAGCTTGTGTTACAGGCTGAGAGGAGGTTATAAACCTCGACCCTTATAACCTGATGTGGATAATGCCACCGTAGGAAAAGAAGTCTATAAGACTATTTTAACGGAGTTGTCGTCAGGCAACTCCGTTTTTTATCAGAGTAGCAAATGTTCGCAAAGGGTTATCTCCGAGAGATAAGGAGGTGAACCTATGAACAAGACAAAAAAACTGACTCTTGCCGGAATTTTAGTTGCCATCGCGGTGGTAGGATCAACCCTGTCATTTCCCGTGTTCGGCGCTAAATGCTCACCCGTTCAGCACATGGTCAATGTAATATCTGCAGTATTACTCGGCCCGTGGTGGGGTGTGGGAATGGCATTTGTGGCATCGGTTATCCGTGTTATCTTCGGCCTGGGCAGCCTTATGGCATTCCCGGGCAGTATGGTAGGTGCGCTGCTTGCGGGCGTTCTTTATAACAAGGTGTTAAAGAAGATACCCGTAGCGGCACTTGGCGAACTGTTTGGCACAAGTGTACTTGGCGGCATCCTTGCCTATCCGGTGGCTTACGGCCTTATGGGCAATGCCGAGGCAACTCTTTTCGGCTACATAATCCCGTTTTTCGTAAGCTCTCTGGGCGGTACGGTAATCGCAACGGTCTTTACCTATGCGCTGAGTAAAGTAAAGAAAATAGGCTAAATAAAAAAGTGGTAGGCGTTGCCTACCACTTTTTTATTTAGCTACCACTTACGCCCTCTACTGTAATGGGTAATGCATTTTTAATTATGGTGTGCTTGGTTGCATCCTTGTCGCCCCACTCAGTACCGTCACTAAAGAATACACTATAAACATAGAGTTTGACGGTCTTCACGCTTTTTTCAAGGAATTGCCAATTTCTCGAAACACTTTTGCCTGCGGCAATGGTGTCGTCAGTGGACAACTTGTTTTGCGCGAATACCCCTGTGATTTCTTCACCATAAACATCAATCGGAACAGCATAAAACTGGATGGCACTGATGTTTTTGTTTGTTTTATTGGTTATTGATACTGTAATAGTGGGCTGTCCTATTATATCTTGTCCCATCTCAGCATGGGCAGAAATGCCGCAATCGCCGGAAAATTCGGTTTGCACAGTAGGTGTGCTTGTTGTATTGTCGTTGTTTGAGGGGGGAGTGGAGCTGTTTGGGTTACCGCTTCCGCCTGCAACTGCTGTAACGAATATGACGATAATTACCCAAAACCACCATCTTTTAAAGATGGGTTTTTTATTTTTTGTACCGCAATGTGGACAGATCACAGCGTTTTTTGCAATTTATTTCCCGCAATTTTTACATAAAATTGTTTTAGTTGGCATATTACTTCTCCTTTTTGATTTTTTATCATTCTATCACGGGGAAAACTGAAAGTCAATACAAAAATAATATATTATGAATATATTTATAATATATTATTGAGAAGCGAGCGTGGATATACTGATATTGAGAGGTGAGAAAAATGCCAAAGAATGTAATTCGCATTCAGAAAAAGGGTGAGGATGGATATAAGGTAATATCCGTTCGCATTAAAGAGGGGACACTTGCTAAAATTGACGGACTGTCAGAGAAGAGTAATCGTTCTAGAAATGAACTTATAAACATAATTTTGGAAAATTCAGTAGATGATGTTGAAATAAATTAAAGTGGTAGGATAAACCTGCCACTTTTTTTATTTAGCTTCCCTCGTCATAGGGAGCCTATGTAGGGACCGGCGTCCTCGACGGTCCGCATAAATCCCCCAGTCGGTTTCACCGACAGCCCCCTTTAGGCAAGGGGGCCTCCGTAGGGGGCGATGCCCATATCGCCCCGCCAGAGCCAAAGCGTGCCCGAGCCGCAGCGAGACAGGGGGACCGCGCAGCTGACGGATGAGGTGTAAAAAAATCGCGGTACACAAACTGTTTGTCTGCATACCGCGATTTTTGGCGCGCCCGACGCGATTCGAACGCACGGCCTTCAGAGTCGGAGTCTGACGCTCTATCCAACTGAGCTACGGGCGCACGCGCAAGTCTATATTACCAAAAAAAGCATCTTTCGTCAACACGGATTTTGTCGTGAGGTCATTGACCAATAAAGTAAAATGTGCTAATATAAAGAAAACACTGCATCGAAGGTGAAGTATTATGATTAAAATGGGTATCGTGTCTGTCAGCTTCCGCAAAAAGAGCGTGGAAGAGGTAATTGACATCGTAAAAAAAGCGGGTCTTTCCGTTATTGAGTGGGGAAGTGATGTCCATGTGCCCCAGGGTGAGGTGGAGCTTGCAAACGAGGTTCGTGAGAAAACCTTGGCCGCAGGACTTGAAATTCCCTCCTACGGCTCTTATTATCACTTAGGCTCCAACGGTGACTTTGCGCCATTTATCGAGTCTGCAAAGGCGCTCGGTGCGCCCAACATCCGCGTGTGGGCGGGTAAGATCGCCTCTGCGGTAATAAGTGATGAGGATCGCGCAAATATTGTTGCGGACGCCCGCCGTGTATGTGATATGGCGGCGAAAGAGGGTATCACCATCTCGGTTGAGTATCACAACGACTCTATGACCGACTCTGCAGATGCGGATATCGCATTTTTAAATATGGTAGACCACGATAATTTCTATACATACTGGCAGCAGCCGTTAGAACTCACTGATGACGAACAGCTCCCCGAGCTTAAAAAGGTTGTAAATTACGGCCGACTTAAAAATGCTCACGCCTTCCAGTACCGCAGAAATGCCGAGGGCGGACTTGAAAAACTGCCGTTAAACGGTGAACTCTGGGCTGACTATGTAAAGGCTATTGCGACCCACCCGGGCGACCATTGTGTTTTAATCGAATTTGTAAGCGGCTATACGGATGAAGAATTCTTTGCCGACGCGAAGACTCTTCTTAGTTTATAATTATGGACGAGATAAAGATATACCGAATGGCGGACAATAAAAACGATCTGCCTGTATACATCCGCAAGTACGATCTGCGGGAGGGTGCACCTGTTATGCATATGCACGACTCCATACAGATCAACTATGTCCTTCGCGGCTCCTTGCGCCACACGATAAATAAAACCACATATGATCTGGTAAAGGGCGATATATTCATCATTCCGCCCTTCGTGCCACACGGCCTGGCAGACAAGGACAACTGCGACTGCGAGATAATCGAGCTTGAGTTTTTGCCCGAGTTTATCTTTGGTCGCCACCGCACAATGGAGAAGATCGAGGGCGTTTTCGACTTCGCGTATATCGAACCGTTTCTGGTCAGTGAATGCGAGGTAAAGCCCCGCCTTAACCTATCAGGCAAGGCACAGGTAAGGGTAGAGGATATGTTAAACTCCCTTTTTGAGGAGTATTCGGAGCGGCAGGAAAGCTTCCTGCTTGCGATGAAGGCAACGGTTCTGCAGTTACTTGTTTATGTCAGCCGCGCCTTTTCAAAGAACATCGCTCAGGACGACTCACAGCATCTTTACGAGCGCCACAGAACGGCAATTGCCGGTGCTATTTCGTATATTGATGAAAACTTCCGCGAGGATATAACGATTGAGAAGGTGTCCCGTATCGCGATGCTTTCCCAGTCTTACTTCAGCTACCTGTTCAAAAGTATGACAAACCGCACCTTTGTTGAGTATTTAAATGAGCTCAGGCTTCGTGAGGCTATGCGCCTTTTGAGCGAAACGCCGAAAAGGGTAGTGGACATCTGCTTTGAATGTGGCTTTAAAAATGTAAATCATTTTAACCGTACTTTTAAGAACTATGCCGGTATCTCACCAATGCAGTATCGGCGTGGAAATAAAAACAACTAATATTGGAGGTAAATAATATGCTTAAAACCGCTATTATCACAGACGAGCTTTCTCAGGATTTAGAGATTGCTTGCCAGATTGCAAAGGAATATGATTTAAACGGTATCGAACTTCGCTCCGTATGGGGCAAGGGTCCTCACCTTTTAGACGATGCAGAGGTTTCAAAGATTGCTGAAATCGCAAAGAACTACGGCCTTGAGGTCTGCGGTATCTCCGCACCTTTCTTCAAGTGCGAGATCGACAACGAGGACGAAATCAAAGAGCAGTACAATATCTTAGACCGCTGTGTAAAGCTTGCTCAGGCTACCGGTGCTAAGTTTGTTCGCGGCTTTACTTTCTGGAGCCACGGCAGAGATTTTGATACATATTTCCCCCAGATTATCGAGCGTCTTAAGGCTGCTGCAAAGCACATCGAGGGTACCGGTATAACTCTCGTTATCGAGATGGACCCCACTCTCTTCGCTTGTGATGCTACCAAGGTTGCAAAGGTTGTAAAGGCTGTAGATCATCCGCAGGTCAAGGGCCTCTTTGACCCGGGCAACATCCTTTGGGTAGAGGGTGCCGAGAAGCCGTATCCCGATGGCTATGAGGCTATTAAGGATGTTATGGTCCATGTTCATATCAAGGACGCAGACTTCGTTGACGGCAAGATCGACGCTGTAAAGATCGGTACCGGCCTTGTTGACTATAGGGGCTTTATTGCTCGTCTTAAGGCTGACAATTACGACGGTTATATGGTACTCGAAACACACTACCGTATGAAGAAGGAACTTTCTGAGGAGCAGCTCGCGCTTCCGGGTGGCGCTGATTTCTCTGACGGCGCTATCCCCGCATCTACCGAGTGCTTACCGATCCTTCGTGACTGGGCAAAGTAAGATGAAGAAGATACTTCTCCTTCTGTGCCTTCTGCTCCTGGTGTCCTGCGGGGCAGAGCAGACCGACATTCCGCCCAAGGTGAATGCGCCGGAAAATCCCACCACAGAAACACCGGCAACACCCGATAAAACACCCGATAAGACTCCCGAGGTTGAACCGCCCAAAGTTGAAGCGCCTGAGCGCACACCTGAGCAACAGATGCTGGACAACACCCTTATTATGCTCCTTCGTGAACAGCTTGCGGGTGCATATCCGGTAAAGGGCGCAACCTTTACCTTCACGGCCAATGAGGAGCTTGAGGGCAAGGAATGCTTCGCCTATGAGATGAAAAACGGTGACACCACGGAGATATTCGCGGTAGCAACCGACGGAACTGCCATATTCAATCTTCAGGGCAAGGATTTTGTTAAGATAATCGATCTGGAATAAAAATTATCTTTTTCGAAACTTTTTTTGAAAAAGGTATTGCATTTTAAAAATCAATATGGTACAATAAGTATGTAATCACAGTCAGGCACGCGCCTTCGCCTGACTGTGGATTACATATTTTTTATTCTTTAAGTTGCGTATTTAATAACAAAAAGGAGGAATGTCAATGTCACTTGAAGAGAAGAAAATAACAAGTTACCGGGATAACATCAAAAGCTTATCGGATTATCCGTCGGACGACGGTATTGGCCCGGAGGAGCTTAAGGCGATGTTTGACGGCAGGGGAGATAAGGAGCTAAAATCCGCAATAAACGGAATTATCACAGAGCTTATCGCCCAGACCGGTGCCGCACAGATCGGAAGTGCCGAGGGAAATGTCCAGCGCGAACTTGACCTTAAGGCGGACAAGGAAAACGCCGAGGTGATAGGAAGCCTTGAGGTATCCACAGATAATGGTGAGGGAATGGTAAAGATTTTGCCCGCCGAATACGGAGATAAGGCTGAGATCAAAATTTCCGACGCTACCGGTATCTGTGCTTCCCTTGCCATGGATTTTGACGGAAAACTCACCGTCAGCTATGGTAGTGAATATATTGAAGAAAAGGAGGCTGAGGGAGAGGTATACACGACTCTTACTCATCCCAAACTTGATTTGACCGAGGCCGAGCTCACAAATGATGAGATGCGCGTGGTAAGGAAAAACATCGGGCTTTCCAATGTTGATAACACAGCAGATGAGGATAAGCCGATTTCAAAAGCGGTAAGGGACGCACTTATCCGCAAACTCAGCGAAGAAAACCCCAATATTATCGGCACCATCAATTTAGACGGTGCGAAAATTTACAACACCGGTGACGAGGTCGTAATTTATCGTCCTATGGTAAATATCGCGCCGGAAAGCACTCTTAAAATCGGCGCGGACCTCAATTTTAACGGGAAAATGGTATATCACGAGGGCAACTTAGTTGACCTGACCGCGGCAGGTATAGTGCTTGACGATATGACGAAACTCACAGTGCGAAACAATATCGGTGTAACCGAAATTGTCGGCGATATTGAAACCGCACTTGATAGCATCCTTGCCATTCAGGCATCTTTGATCGGGGGTGATGCGGCATGAGTATAGCTGAGAAACTCACCACGGTAGCGGAGAATGTACCCAAGGTGTATGAAGCGGGCAAAAAGGCTGAATACGACAGTTTTTGGAATGCCTTCCAGTACAGCGGAAGCCGCACGAGCTACCATTCCGCATTTTCGCGAGGTTATTGGAGAAGCGGCACCACCTAT
>JAZNNQ010000014.1:0-4306 GCA_045580305.1 Eubacteriales bacterium | reverse complement strand
ATCTGCGCAATTCCGTGAAGAACGCATAAGCCCGTAAAGAAAGCGAAAGGAGATAAAAAGCTATGCCTAAGGCAACAGTTTATGATATGACCGGCAAGAAGACCGGAGAGATCGAGCTTCTCGATGCTATCTTCGGTATTGAGCCGAACGAAGTTGCGTTGCATGAGGCGGTTAAGAACCACCTCGCAAATTGCAGACAGGGCACCCAGAGTACTTTAACTCGTGCGGAAGTCCGTGGCGGCGGTATCAAGCCGTGGCGCCAGAAAGGAACCGGTCGTGCTCGTCAGGGTTCCATCCGTGCTCCCCAGTGGACACACGGCGGTATCGCTCTTGGTCCCAAGCCGAGAAGCTACAGCTACCGTCTTAATAAGAAGTATCGTCGCCTTGCACTCAAGAGTGCACTCTCCGCTAAGGCGCAGGCAGGCGAGATCATTGTTATCGAGGATTTAAAGCTCGACAGCATCAAGACAAAGGACTTTGCTGCTTTCTTAAAGGCAATCGAAGTTTCCGGCAAGGCACTCGTTGTTACTCCGGAAGTTAACGAGAGCATCGTTAAGAGCGCACGCAACATCCCCGGCGTTAAGACTACAACTGCTACCATCTTAAATGTATATGACATTTTAAATGCAGGCAAGTTCATCGTAGATCGCAACGCAGTGGCAAAAATTGAGGAGGTGTTTGCATAATGAAATCACCTTACGATATCATTAAGCGCCCGATCATCACCGAGAAGTCCATGCAGAATGTAGAGAACAAGGTTTATGTTTTCGAAGTTGCAAAGGACGCTAACAAGATTGAGATCGGCCGTGCTATTGAAGAGATTTTCGGCGTTAAAGTTGCTAAGGTAAACACTGTAAATGTTCTCGGCAAGCAGAAGAGAATGGGTGTTCACAGCGGCTACCGCGCTGATTGGAAGAAAGCGATCGTTCGCTTAGCAGATTCTTCGAAGACCATCGAGATCTTCGAGGGTATGGTTTAATCCAGAACAGTCAAAGGAGGATAATGTAAAATGGCAATTAAAACATATAGCCCGACAACGCCTTCCAGACGTAATATGACTGTAACGGATTTCTCCGTCCTCAGTAAGGTTAAGCCTGAGAAGAGCTTGCTTGAGAATTTAAAGAAGAATTCCGGCCGTAACAGCTATGGCCGCATCACCGTTCGTCATCGTGGCGGCGGCAACAAGCGCAAATACAGAATTATCGACTTCAAGCGTGACAAGATGGATGTTCCGGCAACCGTACTTACCATTGAGTACGATCCGAACCGTGGCGCATTCATCGCTCTTACCCAGTTCGCAGACGGCGAGAAGAGATACATCATCGCTCCTAACGGCCTTAAGGTCGGCGATACCGTTATCTCCAGCGCAACTGCTGACATCAAGCCGGGTAACGCGCTTCCCATTATCAACATTCCTGTTGGTACAGTAATCCACAACATCGAGCTTAATCCGGGTCGCGGTGCACAGTTCGTACGCGGTGCTGGTAATGCAGCACAGCTTATGGCTAAGGAAGACGGCATGGCACTTGTTCGTCTCCCCTCCGGTGAGCTTCGTAAGTTCCGTTTAAACTGTATGGCTACCATCGGTCAGGTATCAAACCTCGATCATGAGAATGTACAGATCGGTAAGGCTGGTCGTACCCGCCATATGGGTATCCGCCCGACAGTTCGCGGTTCTGTAATGAACCCCTGCGATCACCCGCACGGTGGTGGTGAGGGTAAGTCCCCGATCGGTCGTCCGGGTCCGGTTACCCCGTGGGGTAAGCCGACTCTCGGTTACAAGACCCGCAAGAAGAAAAACAGATCAGATAAGTTTATTGTTCGCCGCCGCGACGGCAAATAAGCACAAGGTAGTAAGGAGGCTAATATTCTATGAGCAGAAGTGTAAAGAAGGGCCCCTTCGTAGCACCTGTGCTGCTGAAGAGGGTTCGCGAAATGAACGAAAAGGGAGAGAAGAATGTACTCAAGACCTGGTCTCGTGCATCTACTATTTTCCCGGAATTCGTTGGTCACACATTTGCCGTACATGACGGCAGAAAGCATGTTCCGGTATATGTAACTGAGGACATGGTTGGACACAAACTCGGCGAGTTTGCTCCGACAAGAACTTACAGAGGTCATACTGGCAGCAAGACCTCCAACAGCAAGTAAGGAGGATGCAGTAATGGAAGCAAAAGCACATTTACGGTATGCACGCATCTCCCCGAGAAAGGTCAAGATCGTTGTTGACCTCATCCGCGGTAAGGATGTTGCAGCTGCTACCGCTATTCTGGTAAACACTCCCAACGCCGCTTCCGAGCTTGTACTGAAGCTCTTAAAGAGCGCAGTAGCTAATGCGGAAGCAAACCACAACATGGATGTGAACAAACTCTATGTTTCTCAGGTATTCGCTTGTCCCGGCCCGATTCTTAAGAGAATTATGCCGCGCGCACAGGGCAGAGCCTTCAGAATAAACAAGAGAACTTCTCACATCACCATCGCTGTGGCAGAGAAGGCATAGGGCAAGGAGGTACATTATGGGTCAGAAAGTAAATCCCCACGGCTTACGCGTGGGCGTAATTAAAGATTGGGACTCTCGTTGGTACGCTCGTGACGAAAAAGTGGGCGATCTCATCGTTGAGGACTACAACATCCGTAAATATCTCAAGGAACTTCTCTATGCAGCAGGTATTCCGCGCATCGAGATCGAGCGTACCGATGCTCGCGTACGTGTAATGTTACACTGCAAGAGCCCGGGTATGGTTATCGGTAAGGGCGGCACTGAGATCGAGAAGATCCGCTTAAGCCTTGAGAAAATGATCGGCAAGCCGGTTGCTCTTAACATCGTTGAGGTTAAGAACCCGGATATGAACGCACAGCTTGTTGCTGAGAACATCGCAGCACAGCTTGAGAAGCGTATTTCCTTCCGTCGTGCAATGAAGCAGTGCATGGGTCGTGCAATGCGTATGGGCGCGAAGGGTATTAAGACCGCGGTTTCCGGCCGTTTAGGCGGTGCTGAAATCGCTCGTAGTGAGCACTATCATGAAGGTACAATTCCGCTCCAGACACTTCGTGCTGACATCGACTACGGTTTTGCTGAGGCACATACCACTTATGGTCGTATCGGCGTAAAGGTTTGGATCTATAAGGGCGAAATTCTTCGCGCTGGTGAGCGTGGTCCCCGTACAATCGAGGGTCCGAAGCCCCGCGAGGAGCGTCGCGAGCGCCGCAATGGCGACCGCCGTCCGAACGGTGACCGTCCCCGCAATCCGCGTGGTGGTTACAGAGGAAACGCACCTCAGAAGGAAGGAGGCAGCAAATAATGCTTCTGCCAAAGAGAGTTAAATATCGCAGAGTGCATCGTGGTCGCCTTAAGGGCCGTGCGATGCGTGGTAATACGGTATCAAACGGTGAATTTGGTCTTGTAGCACTTGAGCCGGCATGGGTTAAGAGTAATCAGATCGAGGCTGCTCGTATCGCGATGACTCGTTACACCAAGCGTGGCGGGCAGGTATGGTTCAAGATTTTCCCGGATAAGCCGGTTACTGAGAAGCCTGCTGAAACCCGAATGGGTTCCGGTAAGGGTTCACCGGAGTATTGGGTAGCAGTAGTTAAGCCGGGTCGCGTAATGTTCGAGATCGCAGGCGTATCTGAGGAAGTTGCTCGTGAGGCACTTCGTCTTGCTGCACACAAACTCCCGTTAAAGTGTAAGTTTATCAAGAAAGAAGAATGCGAGACGGGTGGTGATAATTGATGAAGGCACAGGAAATTCGTGATATGAGCTCTGAGGAGCTCGTGGTAAAGCTCGGCGAACTTAAGAAGGATTTATTCAACTTAAGACTTCAGCATGCTACCAACCAGTTAGACAATCCCACAAAGATTGCTGACGTTAAGAAGGATATTGCCCGAGTCAAGACTATCATTCGTGAAAAGCAGGCTTAATTGCCACGATAAGATAAAAAGACAATGGGCTAAAATTGCCATATAATATGGCGAGTTTAAGGAGGTTGGCCATTCATGAGCGAAAGAGCTTTCCGTAAAACAAGAGTCGGAAAAGTTGTATCCAACAAGATGGATAAGACAATCGTCGTAGCTATCGAGGACAGAATACAGCATCCGCTTTACAAGAAAATTATGAAAACAACAACTAAGCTGAAGGCACACGATGAGAACAACGAGTGCAACATCGGCGATAAGGTTAAGGTTATGGAAACTCGCCCTCTGTCCAAGGACAAGAGATGGCGCTTGGTTGAGATAATCGAGAAAGCACAATAAGGAGGTAGTGCACTGTGGTACAGCAGGAAACCGTACTCAAGGTTGCCGATAA
>JAZNNQ010000013.1:0-40089 GCA_045580305.1 Eubacteriales bacterium | reverse complement strand
AAACAAAGCCCAGCGAAGCGGGTTTGTTTTGAAAGAGGAGGAGCAAGGGAGCGGTTGTAGTTTGTGCCGCAGGCAGAAACGGAGATAAGCGGACTTTGCGACAAAAAAGCAGCATCAAAACAAAGCCCAGAGAAGCGGGTTTGTTTTGAAAGAGGAGGAGCAAGGGAGCGGTTGTAGTTTGTGCCGCAGGCAGAAACGGAGATAAGCGGACTTTGCGACGACGAAAGGAGCGTGGTACTAATGGAGAAATTAGAGAAGATGACGAGGACGATTTTTTTGTGGACATTACTGGAGAAGATAGAGGGTGCCACGGCGGAGGAGCATTTTAACGACCTTATTGATATGCTTATTTCGCGCCTGCCCGACGGCGAGGAGAAAGAGCGACTTTACGCCGCCTGGAATGCCTGAGGAGAGCCTCGGTAGCACACATCGTGTTACCGGGCTTTTTTATTGCGAAAAACAGTCATATCCGGCGTTATATAATAAAAGGGGGTATTTTTCGTGTAAAGCTTTAAAAAAACGCTTGGAACAGTTTAAATTATTTTCTCAAAACTATTGCTAAAAAACGACAAAAATGGTACAATTCACTATGTATATTTATATGTTTTTTTAAAAGACCATTGTTTGCGTTTATTTGCACGAAAATCAAACGCGCAATTAAGACAATGAATTATAAAACGAGGGGGAGATTTATATGAAAAGATTGGTTTCTGTGCTGATCGCCCTATCTATGGTGACCGTGTGTATTTCGTCAGCGTTTTTATCCGTTCTCGCTGCGGTAAGCACCTCGGCACCTACAAGGATAATAAATGTGGTATATGACGACTCGGGCAGTATGATACAGACACGGGGTCAACTGGTGGACACCTGGTGCCAGGCAAAATACGCGATGGAAGTGTTCGCGGCAATGCTTGGTGCAAAGGACACCATGAACATTTATGTCATGAGCGATTTCGAATATGGAACCACCAAAGGACCAAGGCTGAAAATTCAGGGTAGTGACGGCGTGGCTGCCAATGTGGGGAAAATCCACGGTATGGTCACTTATGCGGGAAACACTCCTTTCAACTCTGTCCGAAAGGCATACAAAGACATTGCCGCGGCAACCGCTGATGAAAAATGGCTGGTGGTGCTCACCGACGGTGAGTTCCAGAATGCGGGCAATATTGACACCTTTTTTGCACAAAAGGCGGACAATGTCAAGGTTATGTTTTTGGGAATGGGTCCCGATGCGGACGGCATAACCGCAAATGAGGCCAAGTCCATTTACTATGTTAAAGCAAACAACAACGCTGAAATCCTCACGAAGATTACCGACATCAGTACGAGAATTTTCAACAGGGACAAGCTTGATGTCAATGTGACCGCGAAGACCTTTTCATTTGACATCCCAATGGGCGAGCTGATCGTGTTTGCGCAGGGAAACAATGTGGCGATAAGCGGTATTAAAAACGCCGAGGGCAAGGTGTTTACACCTTCTACCACGCCGGTATCGGTCAAATACAGCGAGGTGCCCACCACAAACCCTGCCCACACCGAGTTCAAGGTCGACAAGAGCCTGCAGGGCTGTATTGCTACCTTCAAGGACGATTTTGTGGCGGGTAACTATTCGATTGACATCGCAAACGCGGAAACCATTGAAATTTACTACAAGCCGAACATTGAGATTGCCGCATACCTGAAAGATGCTGAGGGTAATGAGGTTACCGATTTATCCGATCTGGCTGCGGGCAAGTACACAATAGACTTCGGCTTTGTAAAGGGCGGAACCGATGAAAAGATCGGCAGTTCCAAATTGCTGGGCAATGTTACATACCAGGCGACGGTTACCAACAACGGCGTCAAGCACCAGCAGACCTATGCATCGGGCAGTGAGATACTGATAGACGAAGGTTCCCTTTCCATCGATGTGAGCGGTCATTATCTGGACTATAACTCGGTGACAACCTGTATGGAGTACACCATATTCAAGGATAAGGACATATCCTTCGAGCTTGTGGAAGGTCCCACTTACACCGTTGAGACCGAGGGACTTACCGAAAATGCGCCGATGAAGGTCAGGGTTCTGGCAAACGGCGCTCCCCTTACTCCGGAGCAGTGGAACACACTGGTTCTTCCCGAGGCGGATACATCCGGGGGACAGGATTTTGAGATAGACGGCTTTATCGTTGAAAAAAGCGACCAGGTGGGTGTTTTGAACATCACTCCGCTACTCGGTGAGGACGGACCAAGCTCAAACGGCAACTACACTGATTGCGGATATACGCTGTCCTACGACCAAAAGCACGGAAACGAGGCATGGAAGGGCGAAACCGAGCTTACTATGAAGATGCAGGACAACCGCTCCTGGTTTGAGCAGAATAAGGGCAAGATCATCAGATACGGTATTCTTCTCCTTCTGTTGATTATCCTGCTGGGATATATGCCCTTTATCAAACACTACTTACCCAAGAAGCTTAAGAAAAAACCCAATATAGACCAGTCTTCAAGCACACCGGGAGTCGTGCTCGGCCCGGCAAAGGGAAGATATGACACGGATCTGATATCCACCATCCTGCCATATGTTGCACAAAGGGGCGAAATCAAGTTCGTACCCTCAGGCGTGACCGGTGTTCCCAGACTTAAGGTCAAGGCTATAAAGAACAAGCGAATGAAGATCACAAACCTGAATGATTATGCAGGTAAGGATTACATTACATTTAACGGCGAAAGCATTGAGAAGGGCAGGCGGAGTATGGATACTTCCGCCGGAATAATGATTAGCGTTGAAAAGAACGGCTGTACATATGCATGTACGCCGAATATGTAGAAAAATAAATTTGTTGGAGGTAATGAAATATGAATGCACCTACTTTATTAATTGGTCTTGGCGGCGCAGGCGGTAAGATTATCGAGCGAGTATCAAACCTGGTAACGCCCGATCAGAGAAACAATATTGCATTTGTGGCTTTTGATACCGATATCAACGAGCTTAGAGATATTGAAAAGAGAAGTCCCTTTATCAGAACGGTCCAGACTTCAACAAAGCAGACCGTGGGTGAGTATCTCAACAGAGATACCCACGCCCGCGACACATGGTTCCCGGTAAATGCCATCTTAAATGGAAAAACATTGACCGAGGGCGCAGGTCAGGTTCGCTCTATCTCAAGGTTGGCGCTGGAAACCGTTATCCGTGCCGGCAAAATGGAGCCGCTGCACGAGGCTATACAGAGTCTTTACAAGGTTGAGGAGGAGAAGGCAGAGCAGGCGCTGAGAATTGTCATCGTAAGCTCTCTTGCAGGCGGTACCGGCTCCGGTCTTTTACTGCCTATCGCACTTTATGTTAAAAATTATCTCACCACTCATTTCCGTCAGAGTGCGAACATTACCAGAGGCTTCTTCATTCTCCCCGAGGTGTTCTATGAGGTTATCCCCGGACAGGTGGAGAGAAACTCACTTAAGTCAAACGCTTATGCAGCTCTTCGTGAGCTTGACGCGTTCCTTATGAAGGGTGATGCAACACTGCATCCCAAATACGAGAAAACCGTTAAGATGGAGTTCCCGCGCGTTGCATCAAGCGGCTATGAGGAGTACAGCGTTCGTCCCTATGACTTCTGCTTCTTATTCGATGCACAGAATGCAAACGGCGGTAAGCTCAATTCCTTTGACCAGTACCTTGACCACGCGGCTAACTGTATCTATGCACAGTCCATCGGACCTATGAACAAGAGAAGCAACTCCTCTGAGGACAATGTTATCCGCAAGCTTGCAAAGGAGCGCGGACGAAACAGATATGCGGGTGCAGGTGCATCCATGCTTATTTATCCCTTTGAGGATATCAGGTCCTTCATTGCGCTGAAATGGGCCAAGGAATGTGTTTCCAAGCAGTGGCTGGTATATGACCAGATGTATAAGGATATCTGTATCGAAAACAACGAGAAGCGTGAAAAGGGCTTTGCCGTGCAGAACCCGAAGGCGGGCGAATTCTATGCAAAGACCATAGAGACCCAGGAAAAGCAGGCTGATCCCTTCGCAAAAGCCATCATCAAATCCTGCGGCCGCTATTCAGCGGACGGCGTTACCAAGAATGCCGACCGTTGGGTTGAGTATGTAGCCGAGCTTAAAAAGAAGGTCACTGAGGACACCAAGTCCGGCCAGACCGAGCTCGATGTACAGCGCACAAATGTAAACAGTAAATTGGGTGATCTGAGCAGCGATTGGGAAGAGTATGCAGATGCATATGTGGAGGCGGAGAAATACCGCGCTATGGTTGCCGCTTATGTGGAAGAAGCGTCCCAGACGATTGCATATGCAATGTTCAAGGCGCCCAAGGACGGTGCTATCAGCGAAAAGCAGCCCTATCAGCTTGAGAACTACTTAATCAGCGTAAACGGCGATTTCTTACATCCCAATGCCATCAGATACCTTCTTAACAAGACCGTAGACTTAATGGACAAAGAGCTGGCAAACACCGATGAGGCAAATAAAAAGCTGGCTAAGTTCTTCGACAATTTTGTCAAGACAACCTTTGACGATCCCGATACCGACGAGGTGGAGACACCCGACAGCCTCGCTGACAGAAAGGTATCTGCCTTCGCTAAGTGGAGAAACACTCCCACCGGCGATCAGGAGGAGATCAGAAGCAAGTTAAGACTCTTTATGACAAAGGTTGACGAGTACAGAACCAGCCACACTCTCGCATATGTTCTCCGCGAAGGTATAGAGTATATCAGATCCATCATCAGCGCCTTTGAGAACTTCTATAAGACCTTTGAGGGTAAGGTTGAAACTCTGGACAAGCGTATAGACGCCATTTATAAGAAATACGAAGGCAAGAAGGGCACAACCGCAAGATATGTATGTGCTTCCAAGGTATGCCTTGATAAGATGTACGCAAAGAAGCCCTACACCGGAGGCTCTATCACCATCGATTCCGAGCTCGCCCGTGAGATTTACTTCAAGGTGCTGGGCTATGCAATTATGAAGGACAAGCCCAGTAACAACAGATACTTCAGCGAGCTGTTCGACAAGGGCATCCTCGGTTATTTCGAAAAGACGGTTATGCGCGATTACGGCGATGAGATCGATATCGACATCATCACCGCTATCGAGAATGAAAGTATGTTTGAGCATGAATACGATAAAGAGGAAAATGCAAACGAGCTTATCGAGCAGTATGTCAAGAAGGTAATAAGCAACACCCGCGAGTTATCCTGTCCCTTTATCGAAACTCCTCTGGGCGAGACAAGAGATCCCTTAAATGCTTGTACCTTCAACGACAAGCTCAAGCCCAATGATGAGTCACCGAAAGCATTGCTTATTGCAAGCGAGCTGTTAAACTACGGCGGTGCACCGGATGAGGACATCCCCAAGAATATGATTATGTTCTATAAGTCATACTACGGTCTGAGAGCAAACGATCTCAGCAAGTTCGCTCCGCCCAAGAAGTCCATGACACACAACCAGAGCAGCGGTGAATACTTTAAGGCTTATTACGAGCTGGTGGAGGGCATTCATCCCGAAACACATCTCAGCAAGGAAATCAGCCCCCATGCTGACCGTTGGTGGCATATCGTTACCAAGATGCCGGATCTGGATGAGGAAAACCAGGCTAATCAGGAACACGATATCTATGCGGCGTTCTTCTGGGGTATCCTTGGCAACTATATCGATCTCTATGAAGAGGGTACCGGCAAGCTCGTTTACAAGCTCGACCGCGACAGACTCAATATGGAGGACGACAGACTTACGGTCTCCAACGGCACCGATTGCGACAAGTTGTACGAGGTTCTGGATTCAATTGCAATTTATCCCGAACTTGTGCGTAAGATTTTAGATAAGGTAAATGTAATGGCTGAGGACGATCTTAACGAGGGCAGAAAAATCGAGGACGGAACCTTATATACCTTCATCGACTCACTGCTTATTCGTGAGCCGGGCATCGGTCCCGATGATGCCGGCGCAAACAGCATTTTCGATCTTCCCATGTTAATGAAGAAGTCATCAACACCCGAGGCTTACTACGAGGAGGATGTTATCAACCTGCTTCGCGCTGAAATAGAAGAGGTTAAGAGATACTTCTCTAAGTTCTGCAACGAAAAGGAGTTACCGGATGTTGTGGGCAAGCTTTTAAGAGAACAGCTTGAGAAGTACTTTGAGGATGTGGCTCTTGAAAGCCAGGTAAATCCCGCTATTTATCGAGAATCGCTGTTTAACAGAACCTGTTCGATCATTATCGAAACCTTCGAGAACATCGGACTGAAGAACGAAGCTCGTGAGATTTACAAGAAGGTTGCTGAACTGAAAAAATAACGGCAAATAATTAATGTCAAAGGTGGTGAATGCGATGTATTCTGTGATTATTCAAAACCAAAAAACAATGGATGAGTTTGCGAAATATCAGTCTCTGTTTATGGAGACTATAAATAATGACAGAATTGGTATATGTAAATGGATTGAGTCCGGTACCACAATTGATACCGCCCTTCCGGAGCTTGCCGGGTTAACCAACGACAAGGAGGAGTGGCGCGCTGTTATTGTAAGGTTCGAAGATGAAAGTGCAAAGGCCGGTTTCTGTTCCGGCAGGCAGAACCCATATGATTTTTTCGTCAACAGAGAGCTTGACACGGAGATAGTTGAAAATCCCGTTCCGCTGGTTAGACTTACTCATATGCTGGGCGGTATACCGGCACCTGAGATGAAGTTTGAACCCCGACAGGTGATAGAGGCAAACAAAGCTCCCCGAACCGTATACGAGCCGGTTGTCGATGAAGAGCAAAACGCGGCTTATGAGCGTCTTAAAAGCAAGTACAAGTTCGACGGAAAAATGCCCGCGTCCATACTGATCGTTACGGTCAGGGAAAACTTTGCGGGCGAGGAGGATATCGGTAAGGCGTGGCTTACACATAAGGAGTCCGAAAGCTCGGAGTTCTGGAAGGTAAACCGTTACCCGAGTATCTGCCGCTTCCTGGTCTGCGATTTTACTGACGGAGGACCGGTGAAGCGCGACGGAGACGAGTTTAATTTCTGGATGTCGGTACTGCTTCTGGCGATGAATGAGCCGGACGCGGGTACACTTCAGGCATACAGACTTTACAACCTGAACACCAAGGTCAATAAGGAAATGATGACCGAAGCATTCCAGCATCTGGTTAATAAGCTCACATCAAGTCGCTATGTGATCGAGGAGAGCATCAGGCAAGAAGCAAGAGAGCGACTTTCTACGGAGAGCAAGTTGCCAAAGTATCGTATGCAAATCCCGGTTTCTATTCCGGTGCCCAAGGACTCGGAGATTGCGGTGCATAAAAATGCATTCGGCATACTAAGCAGCGGTGTGGCAGGAGATATTGCCAACTGGTCTCACCAGAAGCAAAATTCGGAAAAAATGCTGGAGGATGCCCTGCGTACCACAGCCAGAACGCTGGATCAGACCGCAGATCGTATGAGAGAATTTTCTACCTACGACGAGGCGGAGGTTTCGGGACTTAACAAGTATCAGATCGAGGACTTAAAGCGCGAGACCGACGATATATACAGCGATCTTATAAAGGTGCAGAGCAGATTGCCAAAGAGCAATGTGTCAGATGACGAGGAGATGAACGAGGCGGCTGAAGAGGTGCGCCGATATCTGCGTGGCCGTGTTGTGGGCCGCGCAGCCTGGATTGCGCTGCTTATCGCCCTTGTTACAACGGTTCTGACCGCACTTCCCGCACTTTTTGTCATACTGCCGGAAAAGACCGTGGATATTGCTGCGCTTACCACGGCTGTGGCGTGTGAAGTATTGTTTATATTCTTCATCGCCTTCGCTGTTCTGACCTTCCAGAAAAGACAGCTTAACAAGCTTATCCGTAGGTATAACCGGCATATGAAGGCCGCGTTTAACAGAATAACCAACAATGCTGCTGAGTATTCACGGTATATGAGTGATATAGTTTCACATTCGAGAGGCCACTCTTATATGAACTTATCGGCGCGGAAAAAGCACTATAACAGCGGTGTGGATGTGCTCAGATACAGGCATATCAGGGCGATAAACCTATTCCTTGACAGAATACGCGCATGGAGTAAGGCGTACTATCTGAAGATCGATTTTGAACCCGTCTTTGTCGATGAGAATATAAGTGTTGATGTTTCGGTGACACCTACCGAGAGTAAGATGTATACCTTTGAATTCGGGTCTTCTTATCCGGTCGAGGTCAACAATTCCGGTATGTTCATCGACGCGCCGTTTTCATTTATCGAAAAGCTGGAAATTGTAAGGGAGGAGTTGTACGATGATAAACATAGCTAAAATATTGATCTGCATTATCGTCGTTGCATTGCTCTGCCTTATTCAGAACGCATTGAATGCAAGTAAGAACCTCAGGGCGCGGCAGGCGTTTATGCCCATTATTGCCGCAATCTATTGCGTCTTCGCAATAGTGTACACCGTAAAGTGGTTTGCCCCTGCAAGCGACTCTGTACAGGCCGCAGACTTTTTCGTGAATTCCAGCATATTTTTTGCCAATGTAGCGGTTGTGCTCGGCCTTATCTTAGTCAAGATTATCATCAGGCCGATTATAACCGCCTGCTGGAAAAAACGCGAGTTTGTTGAGGCTACATCCGCGGCTTTTTACAAATACGATGACGAGTACGAGCAGTGGTTTTTACAGCATAAATGGGTTAATTACCGCGCATTTATGCTGGCTATTGTGATAAGTGCGGTTATTGCAAGCGGAAGTTTTCTGGCGCTGACCTGGATAATGGGCGGCGAGTCAGAGTGGTGGATCATTGCCATTCCTTGCGCTGCGGTCGCGGTTCTCAATGAAATTTACGGATTTATCAACGGTATCACCAAGGAGGAGTATGAATACAGCTTCTACGGTGAGAATGCCAGAGCTTGGCGTGTAAGTAAATTTTTCAAGTTGAGAGAAATCTATGAAAAACTGCTCCCCGCGCCAATTTTGACGGCTCATACCGGCTGTGAATTTGCCAATGCCCAGTCGCCTCTGGATTTCCTAGAGGAATTGGAGGAGTCCGAGGATAAAATCGACCGCATTACCGCGGAGTATTTTACAATAGACGGAAGATACAAGAACACAAGGGTGGACTGCGTGCAGGCCACATGGAAGATGATGCACAGAAAAAATGTGCTGTTCTTCAACCCCTTTTACAAGGATCTGGGCGTGTATATAACACTGCCCATGACCGCGGCACTTTTATCCGGTAAAAAATGTATAGTGGTGGTTGGAAGAGCGTCAATCTGTGAAGATGTCAAGCTGTGGCTTACAAATCTTCTTAAAAACTACAGCAGGATGGAATCCCTCTGGCGTGTTGAGATGCTCAGCGACAAGGAGCCGCAATGTGAGGTGGGTATTTTAAGCTTCCCCCAGCTCTACGATAAAAAGGTACTTGCCGCTAATCGTGAGTTTTTTAACGAGACCGATTTTGTACTGCTCAGTGAGCCGTCACTGGTGGTCAATACCGGACAGATAGCACTTAACATCATCGCCCAGGAAATGCATAATAACGATGAGATGCCGGTATATTGCATCTGCGACAGAAAGGTAAGCGGTCTGGTTGACACCTTATCGCATCTGCTCCACTGCGAAATTACCGATGTTATCGCACCCCCGGTGCCCAGATGTATTTATTCCGGAATGAGTTGGGACGCGGACGGCGACTACTTGAGACAGAAACTGTTTGACAAGCAGTCGAAATATCTCGGTAACGGTATTGAGCTTGCCGCAATTGCCATAAAAAATCAGGTCCCCAATGTTTCCTGGTACGGCGAGAAAAAGGCGCCCCTTAAGGATCTCAAATGGATGGCGGGGCAGTATTATTCAACACTGTGCCGTTATATGAATCTCCCGACACAGCAGAAAAACCTCTACGAGAAGGTGGATTTTGTATCCAATTTGTGGTCTGCCGCAATAGAAAAGGAAAAATTCGTCATAGTTGAGGACGAATTCTGCAATATGTTCGCCACTATGCAAGCGTATTTATCTCGCGGCGTGGATCAGACATTTGTAAATGTTCTGTCGGAAAATTACCTGCTTCGTGATTATATGCGATACAACCGGCAGATGCTTATGACCAATCCGGAGGCTATTCCATCAATGGTGCCGGATTATGCGAAGACCGAGCGCAATACGCTTATCAAGCTGATTTTGATGATGACATATCGCTCGATCTCCGAGGAAGAGATATTAAATGAGTTCAAGCTTGTGGGAATTGAGTCCGAGGATGCCTTTGAATTGCTTTCAAAGATGCTGGCAAAGTACACCTTCGCTGACGATTCGGTGCTCACGGTAAAGAGTGTCAAAACCGAAATCGACGAGCTGACTACAATAACAACCTGCTGTTACAGTATTTCCGACGCGGCTTTTGAGGAGTATTTTGCAGAGTCGCTGAAAAATGCGTCCTTCATAATCGAGGATGAGAAGAGCGAGCAGGGCTGTGTGGAGTGCAAGCTGTTCAACCACATAACACAAGTCGTTCTGCCCGGTCAGTATATCGTTTATGACGGTAAATATTACCTTGCAAAGCACCTTTCACCCGAGTCCGGATGTATTCTGAGAAGGGCGGCTGACTCGTACAACCAGAGATTGTATTACCGTCAGCTTCGCACATATCATTTCTCTGAGAGCAGTGAACTGATAAACACCAGAAAGGTAATGGATATTGAGATAACCACCGAGCGCAGAAACTTTGGTGTTACCACCTCAGGCTATCTGGAAATGACCGACAACAAGGATCTGCGTAAGGCAAAGCATATCGATCTGTCCGAGGACCCCAAGGTCGGTGCCTTCAGCAGAAGCTACAAAAACAAGACCGTGCTTGCTATCACTCTGCCCGATACCGATGTCAGACAGCGTTTTACGATAAGTATGCTCTTGGGCGAAATGTTCCGCTCGATCTTCCCCGATGCTTGGCCGTATATTGCGGTACTTACCGAAAAGCCCGACAACGGCGAGGAGGCTATGCTCAATAAGATGAATTACGCCATTGACGGCGACTTCAACGATAATAAAATCTACATCGTTGAGGACAGCGATATGGATCTGGGTCTGCTTGAAGCGGTTGAGAACAACCTTATGAGCTTCTTTGAAATTATGAGCGACTATATCAGCTGGCATTTCGAGCAGATGCGCGTGTCTGCAAAGAAGGATCCGGTGCCCGAAAAGGTTGAGGATACACCCAAAAAGTATACCATTGACCTTGCGGAAAAGAGAAAAAATATTTTCTCAAGGATGGCAAGGAGAATAATGGACCTTTTCACAATCAAGAAGAAGGACAAGGAAGAGCCTCCCGCGGAAGTAGAGCCGGTACAGGATGGCAAGATACCCGAAGGGGAGAAACCTGAGACCGACAACAACAAACCTCCCACAGAGAACGGCGACTCTGCGGAAATCGTTATGCTCGACGATCCCGAAGGTGAGGAGCCGGAGAATAAGCCTCAGGGCGAGCTTGTTGAAAATGCCGATGCTGCGGTTACCGATGACAGCGAGGATATAGATATTTCCGCCGAAGAGGAAAAAACCAATGATGCGGACGAAATTATCAATGTGGACGAAGGCTCGAAGGAAGATGTGGGCATCCCTCTTGAAGAGCAGATCGTATTGCACACGGAAGGTGAGGATCTGTTCTCCGTCGACGGTGTGCCCGATGATCTTGACCTGCTGATGCCGATCAAGGAGTCCAGATATCAAAGAGAGTGCTTCCTTAAATTCGGCTTTGACGAGATCGACTCGCGCCTGGCAATTGAGGATGTAAACAGCTACTTAATCGCCAGAGGCTGGGGTAACAATGACCTCAAAAAAGCGAGAAAGCGCGTTGAGTTTGAGGATACCCAGCTGGATACCAATGTTGAAAATCATTGCGACTTCTGCGGCGTGCCTCTGAGCGGTGTCAGCTATGAAAAATTAGTTGACGGAAGAACAAGATGTAACGACTGCTCCATGAGTGCGATAAACAGCGTTGCCGAGTTGAAGGAGCTTTTCAACAGAACGGAAACCATGATGGAAATTGCATTCAATATAGGCATACATGTGCCGATCGCCGTGAAAACCACCGATGCGAAAACGATTGCAAAACAGTCGGGAAAAATATTCGTTCCCTCGACCGATGTTGCCGCACGCGTGCTGGGCTTTGCGCAGCGTAAGCGTGGTAAGTACAGCCTGTTCCTGGAAAACGGAAGTCCGCGTCTCTGCGCGATTGATACCATAACACACGAGCTTACACATATCTGGCAGTACATCAACTGGGACGACGACCAGTTCAAGAAAACCTACAGTATGGGTAGCCCCAGGTGCTCGGCTATTGTCAGTGATCTTGTTTATGAGGGTATGGCAGTATGGGCAGCGATACAGATGCTTTACGCCATAGGCGAGACCTTCTTCGCACAGAAGCAGGAGGCACTGGCAATGAGCAGAACCGACGCTTATGGTCTGGGCTTTGCCCTCTATCGCGAGCGTTACGGAATGGAGAGAAGCGGTATCAACCCGCAGATAGCGCCGTTTAATATGTTCCCGCCGCTTGACCCTGATGCGGTTAAGGCGGTTGTAAAAACTTTGTGCACAGAGGAGAATTGTCAATGCTAAGCATAAACGAACTATATTCTTCTGTCTATGAAAAGCTTAAAGAGATCAAGGCAAAATATCTTGCTGCCGAGAGTCAGATGGTTGTCTCTCAGCAGCAGGATGAGGTCTTGCGTCAAAAGCGCATAGAAAACTTAAGGAGTCAATTGGCCAAAATCGATGATTATCGCAAAAAGGTTGAATACTTTAAGATAATGGCAGAAAAGCACATCGAAAGCAAAAATATTTTAACCATAACTCCCCGCGAACTTAATTTCAACAGACTGCGTAACTGGGCAATGATGGTCGACTCCGATGAGACCGACGACCCATATGCACAGCGTATGTATGTGCAAGCTAAGTGCAACGAGCTGTACCTGGACTTAAAGGAACAGCAGTTTAAGAGCACGCTTGAAGAGCTGGAAAACGGCGGCAACAAGATGGATGAGAAGCTTAAGGCATCCATTGACGCAACTAAGAGAATTCTCGTGCAGCAGTGCAGAGAGGTTCTGCAAAGCGAGGAATTTTCGCGTTTTGCCGCGGCTGTTGTGGAATGTCATTCCCACAACAGGGATGCAAAAAACATCCAGAGAGTAATAACCGATGCGGGCAAGGAAGGGGATTTCATAAGCTTTGGTATTTACGCCCAGCCTATGGAAATCTTAAACGAGGTCCAGTATATCGCCAAGGAAAAGCTGGGCGATTACTACGATACCAAGAATAACCGCATTCTGCTCCCTGCAGAGCATTCCACGGACAAGGAGATGGTGTTTGCCATCGACTGTACCGCTTCCAAAGAAAAGCATCTTTATTGCGGCTTGCAGAACTATCTGTTAAACCTTGTAAGCAAGACCGAGATCGGGTCAAGAAAGATTTATGTTATGGATGCGCTCCACTACAACACCACCGTGTTGGGTGCTCTCAAGCCTCTGGAAAACACCATTGCAATTGAACCTATACCCAAGGATCCGGTCCAGATCGTGAATACTCTTGAACAGATTGTATCCTCCTTCTCGGATATTGACGAGGCGCTGGGTATGGTTGACTCGGTTATCGAATTCAACCGCACTGCAGAACCGGAAAAGCGTATCGGCAGAACGGTTCTGGTGCTGGTCGGCTATCCTTCCGCATTCCCCAATGATGCGAAGGAGTACATAAAGAGAATTCTCTTAAACTACGAGCACTATGGTATTACACCCATTCTTGTGAATACCCAGTATGTGCCCAAGAAAAACGAAAATCAGAACGATGTTCCCATCGAAATTGCGGAAAATCTGTTCCGTATCCGTATGATCCAGCAGCGGGAGACCATCCGCTTAAACGAGGGAAGCGAGTATCATTTCAAATGGTACGAGCTGCGTCAGGAATTGTCGAAAGCCTTCATTGACGAGGTGAAAAAGCACAAGGCCAAGGCCGGCACTTTGGGCAACGAATACCCCAAGCGTGTTGACCTTGAGACTATGCCGGAATATACCCGCGGTAAAAAGGATATTACACTTCCTTACGGTGTGGATTCCAAGGATGAGGTGCACAGCATTTCATTCAAGGACGAAAACTTCGCATCTTATCTTATGGGTGCTTCCGGCTCCGGTAAGTCTACACTGTTGCACACGCTGATAACGGGTATTATCCAAAAATATCACCCGGATGATGTGGAGTTGTGGCTGGCGGACTTTAAGATGTCGGAATTTGCACAGTATATGGACCCAATGCCGCCTCATATCAAGTATATCCTGCTGGATGAGTCCCAGGAGCTGGTATTTGACCTGATTGACAAGCTCACCGAAAAGATGATGGAGCGTCAGCGCTTCTTTATGAAGCACAGGGAAAAGAAAAAGGTAGAGGCGGTTGAGGTAAGCACCTATATGCCTGTGATTTTTGTGGCGCTGGATGAGTTTTCCATTATGTCACAAGCGATTGCCGATTCGCCACAATATAAGCTGAAGCTTCAGAATCTGTTGGCGAAGGGCAGAGCTATGGGAATTAAGTTCCTCTTCTCAAGCCAGACATTCTTAAACGGTATAAGGGGTCTCAGCGCTACCGCCAAGGCACAGATACAGTCCAGAATTGCGATGAAAAACTCCAAGGAGGAAATAAACGAAACTCTGGAGCTGTCATCAAATTTAAAGACCGACCAGGTGAAAAACTGGATAGATGCACTGCCGCCGCACTACGCTTTGTACAAGTACAGAGCGGGCGATGAGCTGGAAATAAAGAGATTGCATGTAATGTATTTCCCAGGTAAGGGCGAAGAGGTCTTTGCGCCGCAGCGGAAAATTATAAAGTATCTCAATGATAATATGAAGCCGGTAAGCATCGGCGAGTACGACCCCGAAACCGTGAACACCTATGTGTACAAGGACCCGGTTGTGGTTGACGGCAACAGCTATAGCGCCTTTGATGAGGCGCAGATGTCACAGCTGTTTGCAGACTTCAGGCAAAACAATGCCGAGGATGTAACCGATGAGGACATACTGTTTACCGTAGGTAATCCCAGAAGAATGAGCAACTACAAAATTTCCTGCTTGTCATCGGAAACACGCGAGAATATCTTGCTTGTGGGCCGTGTGGCTGAGCAGGCGTGCAGTACCGCTGTATTGCTTTCCGTTATGAAGTCCTGCGCTATGCAGAATTGTAAGGTGCAGATCTGGGCATACGGAAAGAACCGACTTTTCAAGGCATACAAGGATGTTTTTGAACAGTGCGGAGTTGAGATCATCGAGGGAATGGACGATGTGTGCGACACTATTTACAGTATGAAACAGTCCATTCTCAACAAGGAAGCCGACCGGAAGCTGATTGTTATGATCGGTATGGAGCGAATTTGTATGGATTTCGACTTCGTTGACGGTTCGGTAGCAAAGGGCGCACCGCAGAGATCCACCATTACCCAGCAGCGCAAAGATTGGCAGACAAACGGCGCTATCGTTTCCACCGACGAACAAGAAGCACTTAGAAAGTTTGCCATGAAGTGGGGCGAGATGAAGGAGAATATAATTGCCGCCGCCAGAGCAGAGGGCAAGTCTGAGGAGGAAGTAAATCAGATAGCAAGGGAAGCCCGACTTAAGTTAAGGGCGGAAATGATGGGGAATACAGCTGCTGCAGTGCCTGCTGCAACACAAGAACAACCTGTCACCACTGCGGAAGAAAAGAAGCCGGAGGGCCACAAAGCGGGTGCGTACAATGCGAAGGAAGATTTCCTGTACATAATCAAGCAGGGAAGCCGTCTGGGATATCATTTTATGGTTAATCTTGCGTCCTATTCGGATTTAAAGCAGATGAACCTGAAAAAAGACCTGTTCAAGTACAGAATGGCGTTCCAGGTATCTGTAGAAGAGTCAAGGGATATTTTCTCAAGCAAGGTAGCCTCAACGCTTCCTGAGCATATCTGTCAGTTTGACGATACGCTCGACGGCTACTCCTTCAGACCCTATTTGCACAAAGGCCTTACCTGGGCAGGCTGGTTTATTGATGATAACGGTGAAGTATTGGCACCGTTTGACGGAATTTAAAATTAAGGGAGGAATTTACTATGGCATTTGCAGATGAACAAAGCTATGAAGAAATGGTTGAAGCATTACAGGAATTTTCTGCCAGTGTGGAGGAACGCTGTTCTGATATGGAAGCAGCAGGTACCGACTGTGTTGACAATACCGACAATGATCCGGCGGCTGTAACGCTGGATGGTAAACTCAAGGAGCGCGTTGGCAATATCCGTGAGGCGCTGGAAAAAGTCCAGACGGTTATCAATGGATTGCAGGAAGAAATTGATAGAATCAGAAAAGCCGCGGCAGAAGCCAATAATGCTGATTAATTGGGAGGGATAAGATATGTCAAAGTATGCAGTTAATGATGAGGGCGTACAGTCGCTGCGCACAATGGCATCGGCTATTACAGAAGCAATAGAAGAGATTAAGACAAAAACTGATGCCGTGCAATCTACCGCCGACGAATATCAGGAAACCCTTGGACCTCACAAAGCGTCTTTGGATAGAGCGCTTGACGCAATTGCGGAAAATATTCAGCAGGCAAGTGAGCCGGCAAGCAATGTAGCCGCAAAACTTAACGGTGTTGCCGACGGGTATCAGGATGTTATCGACGATGACAGAATAGCAGCTGCGACGGGCGGAAAATAAAGAGGACAAAAGCAGGAGTGCTGCTTTAGCGGCACTCCTGCAAAAAAAGAGGAGATAGTCCTTATGGAAGAAAAGTATGTGAAATTAATTCAACTTTTGGAAGAGTATATCTGCGATATAGAGGAAAGCTGTGAAAAGTTTCCAACTGTTGGTAAAACATATGCAGAATACATAGAGCACTCGAAAAGCGAGCCATATTTCGAGGAACTGTGTGACCATGCGAGATGCATTCGCGAGGCGATTTGTGCTATAAAAGGAGCAGTATACCACTTGAATAACGAGATGAATGAGTTGCGATACAACAATGTTGCGCCTCTGCCACCGAAGTGGGAGTAGGAAGGATAGAAATTCAGCATCAATAAAACAGAAATTAATTGCAAAAAACTTTTTTGTGTATCAAATACAAATGAAAGCGCAGGCGATAATGGTATGGAAAACCTTACTATAACCGAAAAAAGCGCAGAAACACTCCGCGCGTTGGCGAAGGATATTACCGATAATGTGGAGAATATGAAAACCAAAACGGCGGAACTTCGCAATAGTCTTGGTAAATATCGGGACATATTGGAGACTCATGAGGACTATTTGAGTTTAACCCTTGATATGATTGACGAAAAGATTGGCGAGGCAAGCAGACCGGCAGGTGAGATACATTGCAAGCTTAATGAGTTTGCCAATATACTTGAAGAGATTATCAAGGGAAAGACCGGCCCGCTTAAGCCTCCGAACGAGAATTGATTTAAAATACAAAGAGTTTGACAGGTGATAAGATATGGCAAAATACGCGGTCAGCGAGGAAGGTGTGCAGGCGTTGCGCGCTGCGGCTACAGCGATTACCGATGCAATAGAAACGATTAAGGCGAAAACAGACACCGTGCAATCTGACGCCGATGAATATCAGGAAACCCTTGGCCCTCACAAAGCGTCACTGGATAAAGCACTCGACACAATTGCGGAAAATATTCAGCAGGCAAGTGAGACGGTAAGCAATGTAGCTGCTAAACTCAATGGTGTTGCAGACAAATATCAGGATGTTATCGACGATGATAAAATAGGAGCTGCCGGCGGTGTAGCCGGCGGAGTTGCGGCTGCCGGAGGTGCTGCAGGCGGAGGCGGAGCCTTTGCCAAGCATACGGATAAATTGGGTAAAGATTTTGTTACCGGCATGCAAAATACATTAAACAAAAGCCCCCATTCAGATGTGAAAAGGATATATGAAAAATACGGTTCACAACTGGAAATTAAAGACCCCAATTATTCGGGTGGAGCGTTTTACAGACCCGGTGACGGTGTGTATATGAACAAAGGGGTTGTCAGTAAAGGTGATATGATCCATACGCCGTATCAGACCGCATTCCACGAATTCGGCCATAACATTGACTATATTATGGGAAATGGCAGGGCGATTTCGGAAACCTGGAATAACGGAGAGCTTATGGACGCGATAAAAGACGATTTTGCCGCATTAAAGGGAACGAAAAGCAATGAAGAACTGGTTGCCGCTCTGAAAAAAGAGGCGGCTAAAGGCGGATGGTCAATAAAGGATATCGGAAGCGTATCGGATATAGTGGAAAGTATGACGGGTATTTCATATCCCCTTGGAGTAGGACACGGCAGTTCCTACTGGAGAGGGCGACTTCCATGTAAAGAGTTTTTCGCAGAAGTTCTGGATGGTGCCGCTGCAAACAAGGGAAGCTACGAGTTTATGAAGAAGTTCTTCCCCAGGGGCGTAGCGGTTGTTCACAAAATATTAGGAGGGAATACACAATGACGGTTGACGAAGCAATCACAAGGTATATCGAAAAATTTGGCGGATTTCCGTATTTCTTGTTTTTAGGTGCGCCGGAGGAAAAAATTATTGAGGCGGTAGAGGATGCCTTAAAAAACGGAAAAGAAATAGAAATAGAAAATCCGGACGCTGACTATTGAGTAGCGGCAAGGTTTTTGAAAAGTCGGAGGACGAGTGTTTGTCCCCCGACTTTTTGGCTACTGTTGAAAAATGACGAAATTTGTGGTATAGTCAGGGTGAACTTAAACTAAAGAGGGGACAAAGAAAAAACGAAGCGGTACAAGACTTTGGGGACACAATTAAAGGACTGATAGGTGTATGAAAAATATCAATATTGTGCTGTTTTCATCCGGCGTAACCGAGAAAAACGGTGTGCTTGCCCGGGTGGAGAAAGAACTTTACGGACTGGGATACAGATGCTTTTTTTGGAAGGATCTGTTCGGCAACGCCCACGATGAAAACAACATTGCACTGCTACCAATGCTTATTAAAAAAATTCCCACCTTTGACTATGCGGTTATTCTTTGCGATGGGCACGATGAGACTCGTATGCTGAGAAACGGTGAGTATTTACAGGTTAATTCCATGCGGGACAATGTGCTTTTCGAGATTGGACTGTGCTCTATGGCATTGGGCCTTTCAAAGGTCATACTGTTGGCAGACCCCGATGTGCACTTGCCGGATGACCTGACCGGTATAGGAGGCAACACCGCGGTGAAGCGTATCGCCTGCAAAATGGCAAGCGGGCAAGAAATAGGGGCGGATATTATCGCCCAAATTGACGAATACATACACGAAACGCACCGTATGGTCACGCCCGTGGTAATTGGTGCTGCAGCCTCGCTGGCTTGCGGATATATAAGTAACTTTATTTTCAGGACCCTTGAGAGCATAAAAAAGGGCTTTGATCTTGAGGGTGAGCATATAAATGTTGCGGCGGACAAGGTACATATGCACATAATGCTGCCCGAGGTGTATAATGACGGCACCGCCGAAAAAATCAAAGAGATAAAAAGTCAGTATAAGGTCGGCAGCGCCGCGGCCCGCGACCGACGGGCGGAATTCCGCTATCGTATGGCAGGGGATGAACTACACATCTACGATTGGCCCACGAATATTGTCACATCCTACGACACTGCAAAAATGATTCTCAATATTGATGCCGATGATGAATTTGACACATATGCGGTTGAGCGATTTACCGCAAAAGAACTGGATTTATTCGAAAAAACACTTGGATCTTTGCTGAATTGCGCTTATTTAAGGCAGTGCGCAGAGAATTTTTACCCGTCAATGGATGAGAAAGAGAAGAAGGCCATGTTGCTTGCCATCGAGGATGTCATAGCCGCACGGTTATATGTGGAGACATATTGAGCGGCGGATTTTCAGCTTAAAAAGAGCCGATGGAGTTTGAGCATATCAGCGCATACCTTGAGGACACGGAAATGGTAATTAAACAGTAAGGAGCGATTTTATATGAAAATCAGTCCGAAAGCCAAAGACGGAAAATGGGGTTACATCGACGAAAACGGCGTATTTGTTGTTGAACCGACCTTCGATTTAGCCTGGGATTTTGACGATTTTGACATTGCTTTATTCCAAAAGGACGGCGAGTACGGCTTTGTAAATCGCCGTGGCGAAATTGTGATACCGCCTTGTGCTAAGAGGGTTGAAGCCTCGGACACGGGATGCTACAAGGTCTGTGTGAACAACAATTGGGGCATTGTCAGCGATAAGAAGATCGGCTTTGCACTGGAGCCGATTTTCCCCGATTGCGAATTCTTCTGCGAGGGGCTTGCCGCTGTGCGTATTGGCGACAATATGGGCTTTGTCGACGAGGAGCAGCAGGTGGTTATACCACCGCAATTCGAATGGGATATTTGCGGCTCTAACTTCAGCGAAGGTCTGGCAAGGGCGAGTCAGAAGGGCCTTTACGGATACATTGATAAGAACGGTAAGTTTGTTATAAAGCCGCAGTTTGAAACCGCAGGCCAATTCAAAAACGGTGTCGCAGTGGTAATTATGGGCGGTAAATACGGCCTTATCAACAGACAGGGTGATTTCCTTTTAGAACCGAAATACAGTCTGATATGGGCTCTTTATAAGGGAATGTTCTCTGTTGAGCTCAACGGAAAAGCCGGCCTTGTCAACGGACAGGGTGAGTGGGTGATTCCTCTTGAACTGGACAATATGGGCAACTTTTACGATGACCTGGCGCTGATAAGAAAAAACGGCAAGTGGGGATTTGTTGACTCGGATGGCAAAATTGTGATAGAACCGATATACGATGATGCAGAGATATTTTGCAATGGCTATGCTCCCGTCCGCAAAGGCGGCAAGTGGGGCTATGTGAACAAAACAGGCGTTATGGCAGTCCCGCCGGAATTTGACGGATGTATGCCTTTCGTCGACGGATATGCACCGGTCAGGCGCGGGGATGAATGGGGCATAATCAACGAGGAGGGCGCATTTGTAATGCCTCCTAAGTTCCACTCTGTGTGGAGTGTTGATGAGGAGACCCGAACACGCTTTGTTTTTGTTGACGGGAAATACGGCCTTATTGACAAGGTGGGCAACTATATAGTTGAGCCTATGTTCGAATTTTGCGAGCATTTTTCCGAGGGTCTTGCATGGGTAACCGTGGACGATAAGGACGGATACATTGACAAGGACGGGAAAACGGTAATAGATATCCAATTTGACTCTGCCGGGTCATTTGAAAACGGTCTGGCGTGGGTGACGCTGAATAACTCCTGCGGCTTTGTGGACAGAGAAGGTAATTTTTACCCCCTTTCAAAGAAATAAATAAAACCCGATAAGGGGTAGGACGGGCGGCTTTCATTGTTGAAATATGGGGAAGGCTGTGGTATAATGATTTCATCGAAGATGAAATCAGCGATATAAATTCCTTGCGGAATTTGCGATATACCTTGCGGTGCGATATGTCCCTTGGGACGAGATAAGGAATTTATATCATATCGCATTTGAGAAACAAATATATCGCACGATCGTGAGCGAGTATATCACCAAAATATTTGGCATCCAAAATGCACACTAATTTTAAAATATAAAGTAAACAAATATATCCGGGAGTGGTTATTATGAAAAAATTAATTCCGATTTTACTTGCGCTGATGCTGCTTGTTTCCTGCGGCGAACCGGTGGATATTAACACCGAAGAGGGCGCGAAGACCCTTGAGAAAAGCATTGAAGAAGCACTTTTTGACTACCATAGGGAGTCCTACGAGGAGGGCGATGCTGACGGCGTTGGCTTCGTTGTTATGGGCAGAGAGGTCAAAGAGGGCAAGATTTACGCCTACACCATCAATATGTACGGCGTGTACGAGGAGAAAGACGGCGCTATGTGCAAGGTTGACGGCCATTCCTGCATACCTATGGTGGTAGTGATGGATGAAAAGGACCTCTCTGTTGAGAGTGTTATCGAGCCGGTTGACGGTGAAGGATATTTCGACTCGGTTATGGAGCTTTTCCCCGAGGAGTACAGAACGAGAATTTTCGATTTAAGCATTGAGGATTACACCGCCATTACCGCAATGGAGGCTGAGCATATCAGCGCATACCTTGAGGATGAAGGCAAGGAAATGGTAATTAAACAGTAAGGAGCGATTTTGTATGAAAATCAGTCCGAAAGCCAAAGACGGAAAATGGGGTTACATCGACGAAAACGGCGTGTTTGTTGTTGCGCCGACCTTCGATTTAGCCTGGGATTTCAGGGACGGTCACGAGATCGCCTTTGTACGAAAAAATGATCTTGCCGGCTTTGTAAACCGTCGTGGTGAGGTTATACTTCCTCCGCAGGTTACGGAAACTGATTGGATGGAAGGCGAAATCGAGCTGAAGATAAAAACTCATAGCGGTTGCGGCTGTATTGAAGTGGAAACGGGCAAGATATCCGTTCCGCCGATTTTTTATGACTGCGCTCCTATGAGAGAAGGATATGCTGCGGTAAAAATCGGCGATAAGTGGGGCTTTATTGACGAAAATTTAAACCTTGTAATCGACACTGTGTTCGATGATGCAAGGACCTTCTCCAACGGACTGTGCAGGGTCGAAAAAGACGGCAAGTGGGGCTTTATCGATAAAACGGGTAAGTTTGTAATAGAGCCGAAATTTGAATATGTATGGCCCATCGAAGGAGAGCTTACCGGCGCGATGCTTAATGAAAAAATAGGCTTAATTGACTTGACCGGCGAGTTCGTAATCGAGCCGAAATATGATCGTATCTATTTTTTGAACGACGACCTCCTGGTTGCCGACGACAACGAAAAATACAGCATTATAGACAAGAGCGATAAGTGTATTATGGAGCTTGATGAGGATGTCCGGTACGATTTTTGCGAAGGTCTTGCTGATATTAAAATCAATGGCAAGTACGGCTACATTGACGAGACGGGAAAAATCGCAATTGAGCCGCAGTTTGACGAGGCGGAGTATTTCGAAAATGGTATGGCGTTAGTTAAATCTGACGGTAAATACGGTTACATCAACAAAAACGGCGAGTTCGTAATAGGGCCTGAGTTTGATCATGCCTTTGAATTCTACAGAGGTTATTCCCGCGTACAGGTGGGCGATGACTGGGGCGTAATCGATGAAAGCGGTGAGTTTGTAATAGGGCCGCAGTTTGAATTTATTGAAAATATTGACGATGAAGCTGATATCTTCGTTGTTTTCGAAGGTGGCAAGAGGGGATTTGTCGACAAAAAGGGCGAGTGGATAATAAAACCGCAGTTTGAATATATCGAAGACTTTTCCGAAGGCCTTGCTGTGGTCGAAAGAGACAATAAGTATGGCTATATCGATACCACCGGTGCATTTAAAATCGAGCCGCAGTTCGAGTGCGCCAATGCATTTGAAGGAGGTCTCGCGTCTGTTATAAAAGGCGGGAAACACGGCTACATCGACAAAGAAGGTAACTACTACGGAAAATAAGACATAACTCAAAACCCAATGGATTAAATGATAAATCCATTGGGTTTTTTGTTGAAATGCGGGTTTCGCTGTGGTACAATATAGTGTGTATAAATATATGTAGGAGTTGTTGGTATGAAAAAGATTTTATTTATGGGCGATTCCATTACCGATGCGGAGCGTACCACCACCGGCTGCGGTCAGGGTTTAGGCTGCGGCTATGCCCGTCTGGTAAGCGCGCATTTAGGATATAAATACCCGGGTGAGTATGAGTTTGTAAACCGCGGCATCAACGGTCATCGCATTGTTGATCTCTATGCGCGTATCAAGGCGGATGTTATTAACCACGCTCCCGATTATATGAGCATTTTAATCGGCGTTAACGATGTGTGGCACGAGGTTGACGAGGTGCATAACGGTGTTGATGCGGACAAGTTCTACCGCATTTACGATATGTTTATTTCCGAGATTAAGGAAGCGCTTCCCAATATCAAGATTATGATTTTCCTGCCCTTCGTGCTCTCGGGCGAGGCAACCGAGGCAAATCTCGACTACTTTACCGCTGAGGTGCCCAAAAGAGCCGAGATGGCAAAGAAGATTGCCGAGAAATATAGCCTTCCGTGCATCGAGCTCCAGTCAGGCTTTGACGCGCTTTGCGAGAAGGCAGAGCCTTCCTACTGGTTATTCGACGGCGTGCATCCCACATATGCGGGACACGAGTTTATTAAGAACAAATGGGTCGAGTGCTTCGAGAAGATTAAGTAGGTACACTATGAAAAGAACGATATCATTTATTCTGGCATTTGCTGTTGTATTTACCCTTGCTGCTTGCACACAAAAGCAGGAAGATCTTTTCGCTGCCGGTGATGACGGCAAGCGGGGCTTTATCGATAAAAACGGTAAGTTTGTCATAGAGCCGCAGTTTGACAGCGTCTATGCCTTTTCCGAAGGTCTTGCGGCTGTTCAGGTTGATGAAAAATGGGGCTTTATCGACACCGAGGGTAATCCTGTAATAGGAGTCGACTTTGACAGCGTAGAAAGCTTTTCCGACGGCCTTGCCAAGTTTTGTGTTGACGGCAAATGTGGCTTTGTGGATAAAGAAGGCAACATTGTAATAGAGCCTGAGTTTACTACTGTGTGGAGCTTTTCCGAGGGACTGGCGTGGTTTTTAAGTGACGGCAAGTGCGGTTACATCAACAAAAACGGCGATGTTGTAATTAAACCGATATTTGAGGATGTGAAAAGCTTTGGCTCCGGTCTCGCGCCCTTCAAAATTGACGGCAAGTGGGGCTTTATCGATAAGGACGGAAATATTGCGATAGGCACGCGCTTTAATGATGCGCTGAGCTTTACCGAAGGCCTTGCGCCGGTTAATTTCAACGGCAAGTGGGGCTTTGTCGACACCGAGGGTAATCTTGTGATAGATGCTAAGTTCAGCGGTACACACAATTTCAAAGACGGACTGGCTATGGTAAAGTATGACGACAAGTGGGGCTTTATTAAAAAGGACGGAAGCTATGCTGTAGAGCCGCAGTTTGACAACGCGTGGATATATTCTGAGGGTTTTGCGGCTGTTCAAATTGGCGGCAAGTGGGGATTTGTTGATAAAAACGGTAATATTGTAATCAAGCCGCAGTTTGATGGCGTAAGTTTCTTTGAAAACGGCGCGGCAGGTGTTATTTTAGATGAGAAGATGGGATATGTTGATAAAAACGGTGTGCTTTTCTATATTGAGGACTGACCTGTGATTGGCAAGAAGGAGCTGGTTTGATGAATAGAACTGATATAATGGGCGTGGGGTTTGATAACCTTACGCTAAGCGAGGCGGTGGAGGTTGCATACTCCCTTATTGACGGGAAGGGGCATCGCATAGTTACCCCCAATTCCGAGATAGTTTACGCCGCAAGGAGTGATCACGGACTCCGTGAAGTGCTGAATAAATCCGATCTGGTCGTGCCCGACGGTATCGGCGTTGTGTACGCCTCCAAAATCCTGCGCCGCCCCCTTAAGGGCAAGGTTGCGGGCATTGAGCTTGGCGAGGCGCTAATTAAGAAAATGGCGGAGAACGGGAAGAGTCTTTTCCTTCTGGGTGCAAAGCCGGGTGTGGCTGATGCGGCGGCAAAGAAGCTTTGTGAAAAGTACCCGGGCCTTATCATTGCCGGTGTAAATGACGGCTACTTTAAAGAGGATGGCCCGATTATCGAAAAAATTAATGCAAGCGGTGCCGATGTTTGCTTCGTGTGTCTTGGCGCGCCCAAGCAGGAGATGTGGATGAGCGCAAACGGCGACGAAATTAACGCGCTGCTTCTGGGACTCGGCGGCAGTCTTGATGTTTTCGCGGGCAATGTGCTCCGGGCGCCGAAGATATTTATTAAGCTTGGCCTTGAGTGGTTCTACCGCCTGTGTAAGGAGCCTTGGAGAATTGGCAGAATGATGGCGCTGCCCAAGTTTTTGCTTACCGTTATTTTTAAGAGGAAGTGAGATGATATTATCTCTCCCTCCGAGTTTGCTTCGCAAACCCACCTCCCTCGTCAGAGGGAGGCAATATTGAAAAGAAGAGAAAGTAGGTAAAATTATGCTTAAAGTTGCTTTAGTTGCTCACACTCCCGATCCGGACAAGACCATCGCGGTTGCTGCCAAGATGTGCTACTCGGCTGACGGTGCGGACAAGATTATGGAAGGTCTTGAGGGGGATAAGTGCGATAAATTTATCGATATGCTTCTTAATTTAGGACACGAGTCGCCCTTTGAGCACGCTTCCTTTACCTTTGCCATTGAGGGCGTGTCCCGCTCACTTTTGGCGCAGATTACCCGCCACCGTATCGCTTCCTTCTCGGTTAAGTCACAGCGATATGTGTGCGAGAATAACTTCGAATTTATCACCCCGCCCGCCATTGCAAATAACCCCGAGGCTAAAGAGGTCTATATGAAGGCTATGGGCGAGGATGTTGCAAATTACAACGCTTTGGTTGACATTTTAATGGCCGAGCACAAGGAGCGCCTTATGGCCGAGGGCTTAGAGGAAAAGGCGGCGGTGCGCAAGGCGGAAAAGCTCGCCATCGAGGACGCGCGCTTCGTTCTGCCAAACGCCTGCGAGACCAAAATGATGGTGACGATGAATGTCAGATCACTCTGGAACTTCTTTAAGCTCCGTTGCTGCTCTCGTGCCCAATGGGAGATCCGCGCGCTGGCAGACGAGATGCTAAAGCTCTGCAAGGGCGTGTCGCCCAAACTCTTTTCCAACGCGGGGCCTGCTTGTGTCAAGGGCCCGTGCTCCGAGGGTAAGATGACCTGCGGCAAGGCTGTTGATATGCGGAAAAAGTATAAGGAGGAGATGTAGGTGAAGGGCAAGATAATTATTATTGAGGGAACGGACGCGTCGGGAAAGTCCACTCAGTTAGACCTTCTCTGCAAGCGACTTGAGGCTGAGGGTAAGCCGTTCCGCACCCTGTCATTCCCCAGATACGAGAAGGAGTCATCCGCTCTTGTACGCCTCTATCTCGACGGTGCGATGGGCGATAGTCCCGATGCTGTGAATGCCTATGCGGCATCTGCATTCTTCGCGGTTGACCGTATGGCGTCATATAAGACCGAGTGGGGCGAGTTTTACGAGAATGGCGGTATTCTTATTTTCGACCGCTACACTACATCAAATGCAATTCATCAGTCGGCAAAGCTTGCGCCTACCTCTCGCGAGGATTTCTGCCACTGGCTTTTTGATTTTGAGTACCACCTGATGGGGCTTCCTGCGCCGGATATGGTGTTCTTCCTTGATATGCCGCCGGAATACTCGGCGAAGCTTCTTAAAGCGCGCACGGGTAAGGAGATCGACATCCACGAAAAGGACGCGGTTTACCGCAACGAGTGCTATAAGACCGCCAAGATGGTGGCGGAGCTCTTTAGCTGGGAGCGTATAAGCTGCGTGGAAGCGGGAGAAATTAAGTCACGCGAGGAAATACATTCTGAAATTTACGGAAGGCTCATGAAATGCTTGAATTTAAACCCATAACAATCGAAGATCGCGATAGAATGATGGAGTATATGGCGGGGCTAAATCTCGGCACTACCGAGAGCACCTTTACGGATCTTTTTCTGTGGAGTGAGCACTACAACACCCGCTTCTGCATCAAAGACGGCTTTCTCTTTATAAAGTCGGGGGATAAGTATTTAACCCCCTATGGCGACGGGGACTTAAAGGTCGCACTTGCAATGCTGCCGGCGGATGCTGACTTTATCTGCGTCCACGAGGATAATCTCCAAAGGATGATGGATGCCGCCCCGGACCGATTTGAGGTCAGTGAAATGCGGGACAGTTTTGACTACATCTATAACGCCGTGGATCTGATCGAGCTTAAGGGCAAGAAGCTCCACAAAAAGCGCACTAATGTGAATAATTTTATCAAAAATTACGAGTACGAATTTGTGGAGATAAGTTCCGATAATTTAGATGAAATTAAGAAATTCCAGCATTTTTGGCTCTCTAAGAACATAAATGACGAAAACCGCGAGTCGCTAATGGGTGAGGATGCGGCGATTTCTCGGGCGTTTTCCAATTTTGAGGCACTGGGACTCAAGTGCGGTGCAATCAAGATTGACGGAAAGGTGCGCGCCTATTCCTATGGCGTGCCGATAAATGATGACTTCTTCCTGATTTGTGTCGAGAAGGCGGATACGGATTTTACCGGTATCTATCAGGTGATAAATCGCGACTTTGCGGCGCATTTTTGTAAAGATTATAAATTTATTAACCGTGAAGAGGACCTGGGCGATGAGGGCCTCAGACGGGCAAAAAGTTCCTATAACCCGGCGTACCTTGCGAAAAAGTATATGCTGAGGAGCAAGTGACCTCATCCGTTGGAGGGCAAGAGAGGCGAGGTTTGGTTGTCTCTCCCTCCGGCTCTGCGAGCCACCTCCCTCATCAGAGGGAGGCTTGGGTGGAGCACTCTGTGTATGGAAAAGCGTACCCAATACGAGGGGGTTGGTCATACACGGGGGCGGGATAAGAGGTACCTCTATTGCGGTGCCCGAAATTTTCTGTTCGGCGTAAAGCCTCGCAAAATTTCGACCGCGGCTACGCGCTTAGGTCGCTTCATCCGCCACCGGCGGCGCTCCCCTCGCTTTCCTCATCCGCCACCTGCGAGAAAAAGGGCTCAAAACAAAGCTAAGCGAAGTGAGTTTGTTTTGAAAGAGGAGGGGCAAGGAAGCGGTTGTAGTTTTCGCTGCAGGCGGAAACGGAGATAAGCGAACTTTGACCCGACGAAGAAGAAGGCAAAGAAAAGGAGGGAAAATGATTATGCTGTATAAAATGCTGAAGGGTGATAAATGGGGTTTTATCAATGATGCGGGCAAGGTAGTGATAGGGCCGCAGTTTGACGAGATCGTCGAAACCGACCAGTATATGACACTGGTGGTAAAGGACGGTCGGAGAGGATATGTAAATCAGGTCACCGGGACTATCATCGACACGCGTTATGATATGGCATATCCCTTCAAAAGCGGAATTGCAATTGTTGAGCGTGACGGCAAATGGGGTGCCATTAACGAGCACGGTAATTATGTGATACCGGTCGCGTTTAAAAGTGTCGGTAACTTCGACAATGGGATTATTCCGGTTGAGAGCGAGCACGGCTTCAAATATATGGACATTTGCGGTATGTATGTAGGTTCTACATATTATGAGGATGCGGGCGACTTTTCGGAAGGTCTTGCGCCCGTGAAGATAGACGGTGCTTACGGATACATAAATACCATGTGTGAGATTGCAATCAAGCCGCAGTTTGACCGCGCATTCAAGTTTATAGGCGGTATGGCAAGAGTCAAGAAAAACGGCGCTTACGGCTTTATTGACAAAAAGGGCGAGTTTGTTATTCCTCCTACGCTAAATTGGGCGGATGATATCAAAGACGGTATGGCAAAGTTGTGCCTGAATGCAAAATTCGGCTATTTAAACGGCACAAACGGAAAGATAATCGAAATTAAGTACGATAAGGTGCGCGACTTCAGTGAGGACAAAGGCGCGGTTATGCTCGACGGCAAATGGGGGTACATCGACAGAGACGGCAAGTATGTGGTGGAGCCGCAGTTTGATAGGGTATATCCCTATAAAAATTATTATGCCCGCGTGGTAAAAAACGAGCAGTACGGCTATGTAGACCAATTGGGAGAGCTTGTAATTCCCCCGCAATACGACTACGCGGGAGATTTTGATATCGGCATTGCAAAAGTGGAAAAGAACTTTAAAACACAGTATATTAACAAAGCCGGCGATGTGCTGTTGTAGATGAGAACAGTCTGCCCGTCGGTATATGATGGCGTGTGGTATGACCGTGCATTAGTAGAACGAGAGTGGTGTTTGAGTTGGAAAAATACGGATATATTAAGGACGGCTTGCTTATCGTTGAGCCGATATTCAATAAGGTAAGACCTTTCAGCGCCGAGGTAAAGTTGTGCACCCTTAATAGTGAGCACTTTTTTGTAGATAACGAGGGCAATTGTGTGCCAGCACCCCTGTTTGACGCTGTATACTGCTTTATTGACGGTATCGCTTTCGTGCGAAAGGGTTGGAAAAAAGGTGCGCTTGACGAGCGGGGAAACCTTATTGTGCCACCGATTTATGACGCCGTGGCAGGCTATTTTGAGGACTTTATCATAGTGGAAAAGGCCGGAAAACTCGGCTTTATTAACTGTGAGGGTGAGGAGGTCATTCGCCCTTGGTTTGAAAATGCGAGCGTCTTCAGTGAGGGGCTTGCGGCTATTGATCTCTGTGATAAATGGGGATATGTTAACAAAAGCGGAGATATTGTAATCGAGCCGCAATTCGACAGTTGTCTCCAATTTGCGGAAGGTCGTGCATCTGTTCAGCTTGATGGCAGGTGGGGCTATATTGACAAGACCGGTAAAATGCTCATCACGCCACGATTTGAAGCGGCTCATACCTTCTGTAACGGTGTCGCCCGTGTTATGATGAATGGAAAATGGGGTATGCTGAACAATAAGATGCAGTTCGTGCTGCCACTTAAATACGATAGGATAAAACCAATAAGCGACCGAATGTATATGATACAGCAAGGCACTAAATGCGGCATTGCCGATGCCGAGGGAAAGATTATTTTCAACCCGGTTTTTGACCGTGTAGAGGATATGATTGATGAGCTTGCCGTAGTTAAGGTGGACGATTGTTACGGTGTTATTTCCGCTACGGGCGCGATGGTTGCAGATATTATGTACGACGAAATCGTGATTTGCAGGAACTATAATACCATCACCTTTTGCTACAACGGCAAATGGGGCATTATGGACACAAAGGGCGAAATTATCTTAGAGCCGCAGTATGATATGCTGCTGTCTGATGGGTATATTGCCGATGTGTGCGAGGTGCGGAAAGGCTACAAATGGGGTATTATAAACCACAGCGGTCAGGTTCTTTGCCCGCCGCAATTTGACAATTCGGATGTGCTTGAAAACGGTATGATACTGGTGGAAGGTGAGGACAAGATCGGTATTCTGGACACCGATGGCAGCTTTATCTGTCCCACGGGACTCGACAATGCGAAACCCTTAAGCAACGATGCGGCTTTTATATGCTTTGATGACAAATGGGGCACAATCTCCAGAGATGGAGAGATCATAGAGCTGCCGAGATTTGACCAGGTAGAGCATCATGAAAGCGGGCTCGGCTTTGTCAAGGAGCATGGTAAATGGGGCATAGTTACCCCTGATGGCAAGCTCCGCATAGCACCGTGCTATGACGAGCTGGTTGCCTGTGGTGCTGATTGTGCAAAGATGTATTCCAAGAGCAAGTGGGGCTTTGTGAAATTACTGTAGTTTTCGCTGCAGGCGGAAACGGAGATAAGCGAACTTTGACCCGACGAAGAAGAAGACTATAGATAAACGGCAAAAGGAGAAAGTTTTATGGTATATGTACTGGTTGAAAATGGATTTGAAGAGACCGAGCTTATTGTGCCGGTCGATATTCTGCGCCGTGGCGGTGTGGAGGTTAAATTAGTTGGTGTGAGCACCATGACGCCCGCAAGCACCCGCGGAATTAAGCTTACCTGCGATGTTGCCTTTGATGAGGCGGATTTTTCCGATATGCATATGCTGATTCTACCCGGCGGTCAGCCCGGGGTGGATAACCTTATGGCAAACGATAAGGTGCTCAATCTTGTCCGCGACTGTGCGGGTAAGATGCCCATTGGCGCGATTTGCGCCGCACCTATGATTTTGGGTAAGCTTGGCCTTCTTAAGGACAGAGGCGCTACCTGCTATCCCGGCTGTGAAGCGGGCCTATGCGGTGCTAGGGTTAAAAACGAGGATGTTGTGGTTGACGGCGGTTACATTACCGCTCGCGCTGCAGGTGCTGCCTTTAAATTCGGCTTTACCTTGCTGGGTACACACCGTGGCGCTGAGGTCGCAACCAAGGTAGCCCGCGACATCTGCTACAAGGAGCTTCCCCGTGTGTAAGTCGGATATTCGCAAAGCGGTATTTAACCGTGTAAAAAGGGACGAAGTGCAGGACATAGAAATTTGCGAAAAGGTTATTGAAACCCTTAAAAAAGAAAAATGCACCACGGTTTTTGCATATATAAGTGTTGGAAATGAGGTGGACACCTACCGCCTTATACATAAAATGCTCGCCTGTGGGATTCGGGTGTGCATCCCGAAAATAGTGTCACGGGGTAATATGGTGGCGGTGGAGATAACGGACACCGAAAGCTTAGTGCCCGATAAATTCGGCATCCCCTCAGCACCGAGTGGTGCCAAGGAGATACCAAAGGATGAAATTCACGCGGTCATTACTCCCGGCGTCGCCTTTACCGAAAAGGGGCACCGCTTGGGCCGTGGCGGCGGGTATTACGACCGCTATCTTGCGGATGGGCACTTTTTGAAGCTTGGCATCTGCTACCGTGAGCAGATAGTTGAGGACATACCGGTTGAGCCACACGACGCGGTTATGGATATCTTAATTACAGGATAAAGAGAATTACCAGTATTGCGATAACTATCCAGAGCCAGTCGTTACAGGAGCTGTTACATAAGTTGTTACACATTTAAATCACCTCGAGCTATTATATGAGAGGAAGGGAAACTATGTCACAAATGGATAAAACAAGAAAAATAACCGTCAATCGCCGCAGGAAAAAGAAACGCGCGCTGACTCCGCGAATGACCTACTGGGTTTTTGTGCTGGCGATGTCATTTTTGCTTTCCGCCTGCGTCATCACCTCGGCTAATGAGATTTTCTCCTTAAGCTACTCCGATCAGAAGGTGAGCTTCACCATTCCCGAGGGCGCAAGTATGGGCGAGGTGTGCGATATTTTAGAGGATGCGGATCTTATCTCAAATAAGCTTTTATTCCGCGCCTTCTTCGCAATTACCGCAACGGGCGATGTTAAGCCGGGCGAGTACACTGCAAACACCTACTACGACTACCGCACCACCACAAAGCTTATCACGCGCAGGGGAGGAGCTAAGGAGACCGTGAAGGTCACCATTCCCGAGGGCTATGAGACCCGCCAGATAGTTGACCTTTTAGTCAAAAAGGGCGTTGGTGACAAGGAACATATCGAAGAGGTCTTAAAGAACGCGGACTTCGACTACGCCTTTGTGAAGAAGCTTAAAAAGGGCGATGTGAATCGTCTTGAGGGCTATTTATACCCGGATACCTACGAGTTCTATGTAAACGGCGACCCCAAGAGTGCAATTAATAAGCTGCTCGCAAACTTCAACAATAAATTTACCGACGCTTATGCTGCCCGCGCAAAGGATTTAGGGCTTAGCACCCACGAGGTCATCACTCTTGCGTCCATTATCGAGCGCGAGGCAACGGGTGAGGACAGAAAGCTTGTGTCCTCGGTATTCCATAATCGTTTAGATAGCAAGACCTACCCGTACCTCGAGTCCTGCGCTACCGTGCAGTACATTTTGGGTGAGCGCAAGGCGCGTCTTACCATCGCGGACACCGAGATCGACAGTCCTTACAACACCTATGAGAACCGCGGCTTACCGCCGGGACCCATTGCAAGTCCGGGCCTTGCCTCCATCGAGGCGGCACTCTATCCGGCTGACACCGAGTATCTGTTCTTCGCGGTGGATGAAACCGGCAAGCACGCATTTTCAAAGACTTATGAGGAGCACATTAAAAATGCAAACATTAATCCAAAGTAAACCCGAGATTTTATCGCCTGCAGGTGACTTTTCACGACTTAAATTCGCTATTCAATACGGCGCGGACGCGGTGTATATGGCGGGTAATATGTTCGGGATGCGAACAGCAAGTAAAAATTTCTCAAACGATGAACTGAAAACCGCGGTGGACTACGCCCATAAAAATGGCGTCAAGGTCTACATCACGGTAAATTCAATGCCGAGAAGTCCTGAACTTGCACTGCTGCCCGAGTATCTCAGATACTTAGAGGCGGTAGGCGTTGACGCTGTAATTGTGGCGGACTTAGGTGTGCTCACCATAGTCAAGCGGGAGACAAAGCTTCCCGTCCACATCAGCACCCAGACCAGCATTGTAAATTACGAGTCCGCCCGTGCTTGGCACGAGCTTGGCGCAAATCGCATCGTTTTGGCTCGTGAATTATCACTCGATGAAATAATTGAAATTCGCCAGAAAACCGATAAAAGCCTTGAGCTTGAGGCGTTTGTACACGGCGCTATGTGCATTTCCTATTCGGGCAGATGCCTGCTATCAAACTTTATGACCGGCAGGGACGCTAACCGCGGAAACTGCGCTCAGGCCTGCCGCTGGAAGTATGCCTTGGTTGAGGAAAAGCGCCCGGGTGAGTATTTTCCGGTAATTGAAGACGGGGAGACCTTTATCTTAAATTCCAAGGATATGAATATGATCTCCCATATTCCGGAGCTTGTGAATGCGGGTATAAGTAGCTTCAAGATCGAGGGCAGGGTAAAGACCGAGTATTATGTGGCAACGGTTACCAATGCCTACCGCTTAGCGCTTGATGCTTATTTTAATGGCACCTACAAGCGCGACGGCATCTGGGCTGAGGAAGTAAACAAGGTTAGTCACAGAGAGTACTGGACCGGCTTTTACTTTAAGGAGGATATGGGTCAGCATTACGGCGACTCGACCTATATCCGCGACTGGGACATTATCGGCATAATTGAGGAATGTGACGAGGATGGAAACGCGGTACTGTTGCAGAAAAACCGCTTCTTCAAGGGCGATAATGTTGAACTTTTATCACCGAAAGTTGCGCCAATTCCCTTCACTTTGGACTATTTTGAGAACGAAAAGGGCGAGGCTATTGAGGTTGCACCCCATCCTGAGATGCGGGTTAAACTAAAGCTGCCGGCAGCGTGCCCCAAAAACTCATTTTTAAGGCGTGAGGTTAAATGAAAAGGGTAATAAATTACACCGTCCCCGAAAGCAGGGACGGTGTTCTGTTAAGAGATATTCTGCGCCGTGAGCTTTGTATTTCAGCCACCCTCCTGCGGCGTATGAAGGGTAATCCCGAGGCAATTCTCAAAAACGGGCACCCGTCATTTGTATCGGTTCCCGTGTGCGCGGGTGATAGGCTGGAGCTTATTATCGAGGAGGAGTGCACCAATACCAAGGTGGTGCCACGAGACGGCAAGCTTGATATTGTTTTTGAAAATCAGGATGTGATTATAATAAATAAGCCCGCGGACATTACCGTGCATCCCACCTCGGGCCATTTTGACGACAGCCTTGCCAATATTCTGGTGGGTATGATGGGGGAGAATTTCATCTTCCGCCCGGTAAGTCGTTTAGACCGCGGCACATCGGGCCTTATGGCGGTGGCGAAAAATTCATATTCCCACACCTTCCTGCAAAGCAGAGGCGTTGAGCGAGAATACCTGGCAGTTTGCGAGGGAATACCCGCAAACCCCTCGGGCACAATTGATGCGCCAATCGGAAGGGTGGATGGCTCGGTGCTCCTTCGGGAGATAAGGGATGACGGTAAGCCATCGGTCACCCATTACAAGGTGCTGGAGAGCGCAAATAACCGCTCGCTGATAAGGCTAAAGCTTGAAACAGGGCGGACACATCAGATACGGGTGCATATGAAGAGTATCGGCTGCCCTTTAGTGGGGGATTTTCTCTACGGCGAGGAGATAGAAGGTCTTAACCGCTTCGCCCTGCACTCGGCGTATTTAAAATGCACACTGCCCTTTACAAATGAGGTGCTCTCTCTTGAGTGCCCGCTCCCCGATGAACTAAAGGCGCTTATGAGCAAATAGGTAAACATAAAAAATATTATGTAAACCAAGGGAATTAGAGAGCATAGTGGGTGTTTTGTGGAGGTGCTGAAAACGGCGAGTTTACATAAACTATATTATGTAAACTACAAAGCGTGTTGTGTGCGGCACTGTAGGGGTCGATGCCCTCATCGACCCGGAATAGAGCCCCCCTTGCCTAAAGGGGGGATGCCCGAAGGGCAGGGGGGATATGTAGTGAATAGGCACTGTAGAGCGCAGGCGTACATCAAGAGGTCTGTGACAATCCCTCCGACAGCCTGCGGCTGCCACCTCCCTTTACACAAGGGAGGCTTAGGGGATACGCGCACCCATAGCCTTCTCCCTGATGTCGGAGAAGGGGGACCGCTTGCGGTGGATGAGGGGAGCAATACGAGCGCTGCCGGTGGCAGATGAAGCGAGCCCCCCAAAAAAAAGCCTCCCCTGTGTAAGGGGAGGTGGGTTGCGAAGCAACTCGGAGGGGTTGTAGTGTTGCGTATCTCTCCCTCAGTCTCGCTGATAGAATATAGGAACTTCTGTTGCGGTTAGCGAAAAAATCTTCGGGCTTGCGCTTAACCTTCGATTTTTTCGACCGCTGCCACTCGCTCAACTCGCTTCATCTGCCACCGGCAGCGCTCGCATCGCTCACCTCAATCAGAGGGAGCCACCGTAGGGGTCGATGCCCTCATCGACCCGTAACAAAGCCTCCCACGGATAAGCTGTGCAAAAAAACAACAAAAAAAGCATATGCAATGCATATGCTTTTTCTATTTTTCGTATTTCTTTTTAGCGTCCTCAAAGAATTTCAGCACCTCGTCGCCGTCTAAATCCATATAACTCACAGGGAAGTAGAACAACTCGTGCCCGTGAAGAGCGGCAAGCTCCATCTCGTCATAATAAATGCTGTAAAGGTCGTGATCCATCTCCTCAAGGTACTTCTTATCATCCTTCACCTTGATCTCGAGGAATACATTGCCCTCCTCGGTCTCCCTGATATAAAACTTATCAATATGCTTCCAGGGCAGGTAGAACTGGTACATGGTAAACACGCCCGCCTCATCCGCGTGCAAAACAACCTCGAGGCTGAAGTAGGAAATAAACGCCCAAGCGGCTGTGCCCAAAAGCAAAAGTCCCGAAACCACGGACGCGCTGAACATACTCTGGGTCATATCAACGGTAAAGCCAACAACTCCGATGGTCGCGCCAATAATCGCAAGAAAAATCCCAAGAAAAATCTTGCCCGGATTACGCGGTGCATATATATCCATTAATACAACCTCCCTTCAACCTATAATTATAGCCTCATTTCACCATTTTGTAAAGATTAAAAAATTTTTTCAAAAAAGGGGTTGACAAATGCGAAACATTGGTATATAATGTTATTACACTCAACAACAAATGACTGCGAAGCCATATATTTTTTACTTACTAAGTTGCGAGAGTGATAACAAGAAAGGAGAGGAGCAAATGGCAAAGAGGAGGAAGGAGATAAACTATCTTTTTCAGATTAAGGCGTTTTATGAGTGGCTTGAACAGAACGATTTATCGGCAGCAGCCATTGCACTTTGGCACGGGCTTTTTTATATGTGGAACATAAGCTTTTGGTCGATGCCCTTCACCCCTGCAATGACAAGCATTATCGCCCGTACGGGGTTGGGAAAAACCACGATTTTGCGCGCCAGAAATGAGCTTAAAGCCGCGGGGCTTCTGACCATAAAAGAGTCCGGCGGAAGGAGTCCAACCAGATACAATTTGGTACCGTTCGTTGAAAAAATCGAGCCACTATATAAACCAAACCAAACCAAACTAAACCAAACCAAACCATCTTTTTCAAAAAGAAAGGAGAGTGAAAAGCTTGCGACAGAGGACAGGGAGAAGGATGTACTTGCCTCGACACTCGAGGCGTATGAGCGAAACAAGGCCCGACTTGAAGCGGAGGGAAAGTCTGAATGACGCTTTCCGTCAGGTACTGCTCACCGAGGATGAATCGGGCAACACCGTAGAGCAGGCGATAGCAAAAAGCATCGCGGAAAAGGCAAGCTGCGGTGACATAAACGCTATAAAGCTTCTTCGTGAGCTAATGGCAGAGCAGGAAAAGGATGCCCCCGCGGAAATTCGGATCACCGTGGTTGAGTGATGCGAATGTTGCACACCAAATAGCCGCAAACGCTATGTAGGGCAGGAGTTTACTCCCGCCGTCGTAGGGGTCGATGCTTGACAAGCGACCCGGAATAGAGCCACAGATGAGCAAATTTTTTTAATCCAAAAGTTGCGATAATAATAACAGTAACGGGGATAAGTGAACATAAAAAATATTATGTAAACTATGGGAATTGGAGAGTGTGGCGGGTGTTTTGTGGAGGTGCTGAAAACGGCGAGTATACATAAACTGTATTATGTAAACTATTGGGATTAGGGATGAAGGGTATGTTGTGTGCGGCACCGTAGGGGTCGATGCCCGTCAATCGACCCGGAATAGAGTCCCCCTTGCCTAAAGGGGGGCTTAGGGGATACGCGTACACAAAGCCTTCTCCCTGATGTCGGAGAAGGGGGACCGCTTGCGGTGGATGAGGGCAGCGCTCGCATCGCTCACCTCAATCAGAGCGAGCCACCGTAGGGAACAGCACCAGGATGTTCCGCGATAAAGCCTCCCCTGTGCAAGGGGAGGTGGGTTTGCGGAGCAAACTCGGAGGGGTTGTAGTGTGGAGTATCTCTCCCTCAGTCTCGCTGATAAAATATAGGAACTTCTGTTGCGGTTAGCGAAAAAATCTTCGGGCATACGCTAATCCTTGATTTTTTCGACCGCTGCCATTCGCTCAACTCGCTTCATCTGCCACCGGCAGCGCTCGCATCACTCCCCTCACACAACAACTCCCCCCTCCTCGTCCCCCATCCCTGTAGTTTACATAATTATTTTTATGTCCACTACGCCTACAGACCGTAGTTTAAGAAATCCTCCACCTCGGTGTCAAAGATATCCGCGCTCCCCGCCCTGCCGCCGGGGCGGCCCGCGATGAAGTAGCGCAGGGCATCCGGCCCGTGGGTCAGCTCGTGGGGGTCACGCGCCACATCGCCGGGGTTTAATTTGTCAACGGTCAGGGCGGGCAGGCACCGTATCAGGTTGGTGCAGTTTTCAAAAATCCGCAGCCGCGGCGTTTTCTCGCCGAATTCATCGGGCTTCGGGGTCAGCCATTCCCTGAGCTCCAGCCAGCCCTGCACGCGGTTGTTCTGTGTCTGCACGAGGGGAAGACCGCACTCGGTGAATATCTGGGCAGCGCTTTTGCCGGTGTCCTGTCGTCGGTTCCACAGGTCCGGGGGAGCAAAGCACACCGCCGGCACATCGCCGCATTTTAGTATCTCGTCGGCGGCCTTGGATATAATAAGGCCCGACTTGTACACCTCGCGGTACACATAGGCATTGCCCGCGCCGTCAAGAGCTATCCAGTAGCCCGCCAGCATATCCAGGCCGTAGTCCATGGTGAAATACCGCTCCCAGGTGTCGGGGATGGGAAATGGGCGCACCACATGGCACTCTCTGTCCCACTCGGTGAAATATTGCCCCTCGAAGATGTCCCAGTCGCCTTTTAGGAGCGCGCGCCGATCCCGTGGTGATAGGCCCTTTAAGCGGTTAATGTAGTTGGGATCGCTCTTCATAAGAAACGAGTTGTCGGTGATCTTTGCGGGCAGGTACACGCGACTACCCTCGCCGATTTGGTGGGGTTTGTCCGCCTCGCCGATGTCGATAAATCGCGCTTTGACCCAGCCGTGACCGATACCGCCCGGGTTGGTGGTGGATTTCGCCATTTTGGGGTAACCGTTGGTGCCGCGGATACGGCTTAAAAGGTAGCGGTACATATGCTCGGTAAAATGAGTCAGCTCGTCGAAGCGGATCACATCGTATTCCGCCGATTGGTACTTGTACACATCGTCCTCACCGTGGCAGTGGCCGAACTCAATGCGGGAGCCGTTTGCAAAGTCGCCGAAGTATTTGGACGCGTTGTATTTGAAGATGCTTCTGGGATACACGCTCTGCGCCACGCGGATAAGGCTCTTTTCAAGCTCGGGATATGTGCGGCGCAGAATAAGCTGGCGTGAGCCGGGATATTTGATTGCGAATATCAGCGCGTCTATCATCTGAGCATAGCTTTTGCCGCCGCCCGCCGCGCCGCCGAACAGCACCTCATCGGCATTTGCGTTTATAAAATCCGCCTGCCGTTTTGTTATTTCAATTTCCATATTTCACCTCATTTTTGTTGGTATTGACCCCATTGTAGGGAAGGGATTTGTCCTATCCGTCACCCCTAAGCCTCCCTTTAGGCAAGGGGGGCTTTGTTCCGGGTCGATGAGGGCATCGCACATCTACATTTAGGCGATGGCTATGGGTTGAACACCCCGTGCGCGAAAAAGCGCACACGATACGAGGGGGCGTGTAACACACGGGGGCGGGATAGCCCCAAGTCGGAGGCCAAGCGGT